>NZ_QOVX01000010.1:0-211702 GCF_008365395.1 Neorhizobium sp. P12A
ACCCTAGCGGAAAACACTGATGGCCGCCCGCAAAGCCGATCACCCGCTACAGCGCAACGAGAAGCGCGCAGGCACTCGGCTTTGCTATCTCCCGCCAGTTACACCATCTCCTGGGGCACGATCCGCGCGACCGCAAAGATCCCTGCGGCCTACCTCGGATGGATACTGCTAACCCGCATACGGCGGCATTGTTCCATTCCCGATCAGCCCAGCAGCCCGAGGGTGCGATAACGTGCAATAATCGCATTGAGGCGTTCAATTTCGCTATCGAGCCGAGCGACTTCGGCGGCGTTTAGATTTGCGCTTCCATAGGCGCGGAATTTTGAATCCAATAATTCCTCGATCTCCTGCCGCAGCAACTCGACATGCTGGGTAACGGAGACAGGGGAAGGGGCGGTGTCGCGGGGAGCGGGAGGGTTCATTTGCTCTTCAAATGTGCGCACAGTTCGAAAAGATGCCCGGCAGCGGGAATGGCGTGAGGTGACAAAGTTACGCAGCTTTACCTAGCACTTGTGCATCTGCATTCAAGGTTCAAGACTTACACTCCGCCAAGAGCGAAAGTTAGGTCGTCAGTGGCACGAGGTCAGTTCCCAAGCGTCGGCGCTCAAGTTGACACTCCTTGAATGAAGTGGATCGAGAATCGAAGCCAAAGATGGGCGACAGTGACGCGACCTTCATTCTGGACTTCGATCGACATGACACCCCCGTTCTGCAGGGGAATTCCGTCCGCGGCCATTTCCGCGAGAGCAGATTTTGCGGCTTCGATTGCGCCGATCAAATCATTAAATTGGTACGGCTCTTCATTGACGAAGTCCCCGTCGAGATCATGACTGAGGAAATAAAACGCCGCCATTTTGGTCTCCGCTCACCTTGCGTGAACCTCCAACTTCTGAGGCCTCGAAAAGTTGCGTCGACCAATGCGCGCTCGGTCCTCGCGGCGATCGTTCCGTTGTTCTAATAGTCAGTGGCGGCCTTGCGGCAGAAGGAGCCCGCTGAGGGGTACAAAGCGGGCTCCGACGAGGCCGGTAAGTTGTTCTCCAGCGAGAACTAACAACGGCCTATACAGGAATAGCTCACAGACGTGGGGTATTGCCAATCAATTCCGGGGCGGCCTTTGCTGAGGGGGAAGTTCCGTCACCACGTATAGGGGTGGGGATGCTCAATTTGGGATAGACCTATGTAATGGTCGGCGGTTGAAGAAATTGGTGGTTGGCTTTTCAGACGCGCTTGAGTTTCTCAAGCGCGATGTTCTTGGTGTGAACTAGCTATAGAACGCTACTCGCCTTTAGGAGGCCACCTGGTGCTATCCGCCGGATAGCCCTTGTTGAGCAAAGCAGCGATGGAACGGCCGCGATCCTTTATGTCGGCCGTGCTTGGTGTAAAGGTGTTCTTCCGTTCGAGTGCCTTCCTGTATCCGTCAACGAGCTCGTGATTGACGTTATCTCGGAGCAGTTCGAGAACGATATCCTCCAGATTTTTCACTCTGTGTTGTAGCCATGCGATTTCGAACTCGCGTTTTTCTTCAGCCGTCGCTTGAAGGCCAAGAGCTTTATCCTGGTTCATAATCTCTCCTGTAAAACTTGATTCTCTACTTTGCGTAATCTAGCGCAAGTTGCGGGAGGTGAAAGCGTGGGATGTGTCAGTTTGAGATTATGCGCGGGTTGCTGAACTTGGTGCCAATACCTGGGGACTATGTGCCAGAGGGCATTTACAGATCGGCATTTCAACCTAAAGTCTTCATCAACCGCGGGGGTTTGATGTGGAAAGCAGTTAGGGAACGATTTCGCCGATTTCACGTCGATCTTAATGTGACGCAGTCGCAGATCGATGACGGCGTTACCAAGGCTATTAACGTGGGAAAGGCACTGGAGCGCGCCTACACTGGGACGGCGAGCGACACTCCACCAGTTTTCTTTGTTGGTTCTTGGGGGAAAGGGACCCAGCTTAGACCGTCTGCGGACATCGACATTATGGCGAATTTTGATTGGAGCGTGTACCAGCGCTTCGAACAGCGCGCCAATAATAAGCAGTCTCAACTCCTGCAGGAGATCCGCGAGAGCTTAGCGGGGCCTTACCCCCAGACCGAGATCCGTGCAGATGGGCAGGTCGTGGTGATCGGCTTTAATACGATCACCGTCGAATTGGTGCCGGTGTTTCGATATCCCAACGGGCAATTCCTTATGCCTGATTCTAACAACGGTGGGCGCTGGAAAATTGTCGATCCTTTTGCTCAGATTGCGCTTGTCGAGCGAGTGGACGCCAAGGCAAATGGCAACCTCAGAGCACTTACGAAAATGGTGAAGCTCTGGAATCGGGAGAAACGAACATCTCTCAAGTCTTTCGTCTTAGAGCTTTTAGTTGCAGAGTTCATGGACGGATACGTTTGGGCAACCCGTGATTACTTTTGGTATGACTATTTTGTTCGTGACTTTTTCCAATTTCTGAGGGCGAAGTCAGGGACATATCTCACCATTCCCGGTACCGGCGAAGCCTATTATGTTGGAACCGACTGGGCCACGCGTGTCGATACCGCTATCGAAAACGCGCTGAGAGCTTGCTATTGGGAATACCACGACTATGACGTCACCGCAGGGCAAGAATGGCAGAAGATATTCGGACCGAGAATACCGATTTACACAGCGTAGAGCAGATGCAGCGCAGTGAGATCGTAGACGAGGCACTGCGCCAGGCCGAGTCTTGCCTTTGGACCTCCACTACACTTTTCATCTGGCTCAGGCAGGTGAGGCGGCAGCGGCAGTTCTATGTCGCAGCGCCTATCATCCTAGGTGCCTTCGCTGGATTCAGCGTTCTACAAAACTTGGTACCAGCGTGGGTAATTGCTTGCGCTTCGCTACTTGCAAGCCTATTCCCTGCGTTGGCCGACGCTTTGAAAATTGAAACAAGCGTGGAAGAAATTTCGCGGTTGGCGTCCGAGTTCAAAGCTCTTCAAGATCGTTTCCGACGCCTAGCCAAAGAGCAGAGCCTTGGCGACGTGAAAGAGGCCAGCGCGATACTGACCGATCTTATGGACAGGCTTGACTCCGCCAGGAGTGTTTCAATTACTCCACCGGAGTCGTGCTTCACAGCTGCACGAAAAAAAATAGAATCCGGCCATTATAATTTTGTAGCCGACGGCCCGAGTGACAGTTCTTCCCAATAAGTTTGCCATTAAACAGACTCGACTCGCTCGCTGATCTCTGTTGCACTTCGGGACATGACAAAGGTTCCGCGTAAGTCATCCCAACCGCTTCTCAGAGAGACTGACGCGCAGCTGCGCAGCCGGCCGCGCATGCCTTGCGATCCGGATCAACCCCAGCTGCAGTTCGATCCGATGCCCGACCGGATCGAGCCGTGCCTGGCGCTCCTAAAATCCAAAGTGCCGACCGGCCCGGATTGGTTGTATGAGATCAAGTGGGACGGCTATCGGTTGGCGGTGCACGTCGAGGCGGGTCGCGTCCGGGTCAGCACGCGCGGCGGCCACGACTGGGCCGATCGTTTTCCGACGATCGCGGAGGAAGCGGCCAAGATCGGAACGACGGCGATCCTTGACGGCGAGGCGGTTGTCTTGGATGAGCAGGGGCGGTCTGACTTCGGCGCTCTTCAGCAGGCCCTCGGCGGCAGGAGCGGAAAGCGGCGTGCATCGGAGGCTATATTTTTCGCCTTCGATCTGCTTTATTTCGATGGTCATGACCTTTCGCGGCTTGACCTGAGCGACCGCCGGCACCTCCTTTATGACCTCCTTAAGGATCGTGCCGGCGGTATTCGGCTGTCGGAGGAATTCGAAGGCACCGGACAGGCGCTCTTCGATGCGGCCTGCGAGCACGGCCTCGAAGGTATCATCGCAAAGCGGCGTGATGCGCCTTACCGTTCCGGCCGCCTCGGCGATTGGGTCAAGGTCAAGTGCATCCAGAGCGACAGCTTCTTCATCGTTGGCTACGAGCCTTCGACCGCGGCGCTCGGCGGGATCGGCCGGCTACTCCTGGCCGCTTATAGGGGTAACGAGCTCGTCTATGTCGGCGGGGTAGGTACAGGCTTTAAAGAGCGTCCGACGTTGAAGCTCCGCGCCGATCTCGACCGTCTCAAGACATCGCGACCGCCGATCGATCTGAAGCGCAAGGGGGTGGTCTGGGTCCAGCCAACGCTCATAGCTGAAATCGAGTATCGAGCATGGACGGATGACGGCAAGCTTCGCCATGCCTCATATAAGGGTCTGCGGGAACAGCAGGACAACGCAGCCGTCTATCGCTCCTAACCCTCGTCATAATACAACTTTCCCAGACGAAATCGATATTTCCGCTAGTGTGGATTGCTCCAAATCAGCAGTGGAGAAGGCGCGCTAACCTATTGACATTTGATTCGAAATTGCTCGGAACGAATCATCTGAGTCGCCGTTGACTCGCGTTAGTTGTGAGTCGGAGGGACGGGCATGGCATCTGGGCATCGCGCACAATGGAAGGGATTCCTGAAGGTCGGAGAAGTCACCTGCGGCGTGGCGCTCTACACCGCGGCATCGACCTCCGAGCGGATTACCTTCAACACCATCAACAAGGCGACTGGCAACCGCGTCAACCGCATATTTGTCGACGGCGAGACCGAGGAGCCTGTTCCGAAGGAGGAGCAGACCAAGGGCTTCGAAATCGACAATGGCCAATACATCATGATTGATCCGGAGGAGGTCGCGGCGGCAATCCCCGAGAGCAACAAGACACTCGACGTTGACGCCTTCATTTCTTGCTCGGACGTTGATGACGTCTTCTTCGACAAGCCATACTACCTCACACCCAACAGGGTCGGCGCGGATGCCTTCACCGCGTTCCGCGACGGCATGAAGAAGGCGAATGTAGCCGCCATCGCGCGCACCGTTCTCTTCCGCCGCGTGCGCACCGTCCTCATCAGACCGCACGGCAAGGGGCTCGTCGCGACGACGCTGAATTTCGACTACGAAGTACGCTCTTCGAAGAAGGCTTTCGAGGAGATGCCGAAGATCAAAACGCAGGTCGAGATGCTCGATCTCGCCAAGCATATCATCGGCACCAAGATGGGTGAATTCAAACCTTCCGAATTTGATGACCGGTATGAGGCAGCCGTCGCTGAGCTTGTAAAGGCGAAGATTGAGGGCAAGGCCCTTCCGAAGAAGGCGCCGGTCAAGGTCTCGGAGCCGAACGACCTTCTCAAGGCGCTCCGCGAAAGCGCGGGGGTCCTTGGTGGCGGACCTGACAAGGCGAAGCGCACTGTAGCAAACGCGAATGCCGGTTCCAGCCGCGCAAAGGCTCGCCGGGCATCTCCCAAGTCTGCGACGGGTGCCGCGTCGCAGCGCAAAGCCAGCTGAGGAGGTGGATCATGGCTCCGCGCCCATATTGGAAAGGCTATCTAAAGCTCAGCCTTGTCACATGCCCAGTGGCTATGATGCCAGCCACCAGCGAGAGTGAAAAGGTCCGTTTCCATACGCTCAACAAAACGACCGGCAACCGGGTTGTTTCGCAGTATGTCGACTCCGTCACCGGTAAGCCGGTCAAGGATGAGAACGAGGCCAAGGGATATGCCCGCGGCGAGAACGACTACGTCATCCTCTCGGACGACGAACTGGACGCCGTCGCGCTGGACACTGTCAAGACGATTGACATCGATAAATTCGTGCCCGCTGAAAGCATCGACTGGATTTATCTCGAAAAGCCTCACTATCTGATGCCTGATGACCCTGTGGGTTATGAAGCCTTCGCCGTCATCAGGGACGCCATGGCTGCCGACCAAGTTGTCGGTGTTTCCAAGCTGGTGGTGGGCCGCAGGGAGCGCGCAGTCGTTCTCGAACCCCGTGGTGACGGTATCGTTCTATGGACCCTTCGGTTCGGGGACGAAGTCCGCCCGGAGGATGCGTACTTCGAAGATATCGACGAAAGGTCCGATCCAAGCCTGGCGCCGCTCGTGCAGGAACTCATCAAGACGAAGACTAAACGATGGTCACCGACCATGGTGACCGATCCGATCCAGGAGGGTCTACTCGCCGTCATCGAGGAGAAGAAGAAGGCCCTCAAGCCGAGAAAGACCGCGAAGGGCACGAAGGAGACCGCTCCAGCCTCGAACGTGGTCAATATCATGGACGCTCTGCGCAAAAGCGTGGAGGCCGAGTTGAAAAACAAGAAGGGGGCAGCGTGAATGGACGACTCTTCTTTCATCGAATTGGAACTTTGCGAACCTTATCCGTTCATGCTTGCTGAGAACGGGCATCTCGCCGTGACCGATGGCAAGACCGTCTGGATTGTTGTGGTCACCGCAGAAGCCATGAAGGCGACCGCCAATCCGCCGGAGGCATCTCGTAGGCGACTTGTGCGATATGCGCTGCAATACCGTGACATGGCTGCAGCGGCTATCCAGCGGGGAAGATCTGAACGGCAAAGTCTGGATCTTCGAGAAGGACGTTCTGGCGTCTGCAAGGCCGCGCTTGCTCAGAAGCGTCCGTGGAGGCACGTATGGCTCAATACATTGAACCGGCCGGACCCAAGCCGTTTTCGACCCTTACGGTTCACCAGCGGGACATGGTGCTGATGGAGATCAGCAAGAGCTTGCACTTTACGGCATTGGCTTCCCGGGCGAGTAAGGATCGCCGCTGGCGTAGGCTCGATGCGTTGGGAAACAAGATCGATCGCGAACATCAAAAGATGGCGGCGGATTTCTCCGAGGCATCCGACCAAGTTGTCCATCAGGCGCTGGGGCTGTTGGCGGAGTGAAGTTACCGCTTCTTGATCTCGTCCAGAACTGTTTTGACTCGTCCGTCGGCGATCAAGGCGAGCATGTTGTTGTCGGCGAGGTTGACCAGGGCGGTGGCAATCTCCTCGTCGCGCCAACCGAGCGATTTGGCGCGTTGTACCAGCATCAAAAACTCAGCCTGCATGGCGAACTCGCACCATACGAGGCGGTCAGGGTGATCTTCGGCGACTATCGGAGGCAAAATATCCATGGCTACAGAATGGTGCGTGTCGGCTTTTGTTCAAGGCCATTGAACGCTAGCAGGCGGTCGTAATAGTCTTCGGCCTTCAGCGCCGCTACTCGCGGGTCTCTCTCATACCCCTGATGGGGTAAAAGCCGTCGACGGACACGTGGCCCGTGGCCGCTCCATTGCCAGAAACCCTTCTTCAGGCCATTCGCTTCATAACGGATGCGGCCGACCTGGATATCGCCGTCCCAACTGCGCGCTTCGCAAAAGGTGGACATTGATTCCGCTAAATCCCGGACAGCAGTTTCACTAAAGTCCGGACAGTTTGACGAGGTTGGCCCTCGGCAGCCTGGTTACCATCAGGGCTGATTGATTTCGCCGTTTTCAGCAGCCGTCAAGAGGGGTGCGTTCTTTTGCTTTCGCATGCTCTCGCCCCGCAGCGTAATGCGATGGGCATTGTGCACGATGCGGTCGAGTATGGCGTCGGCGACGGTGCTATCGGCAATAAGGTCGTGCCAGCTTGCCACGGGGACTTGGGCTGTAATCAGGGTGGATTTTCGCTGATAGCGCTCCTCGACGATTTCGAAGAGGTGGAAGCGCTGCTGATCGGAGAGCGCATGTGTTCCAAAGTCGTCAAGGATGAGGAGCTGGACGCGAGTGAGCTTGTCGATGAGGCGGGGAAAGGAGCCATCGAGGCGGGCAAGCGCGAGATCCTCGAACATGCGCGGCACGCGCACATAGAGCACGGAGTGACCGAGCCTTGCCGCTTGCCTGCCGAAGGCACAGGCCAGCCATGACTTTCCGGTGCCGGTGTGGCCGGTGATGATCAGGCCCTCGTGGGCGGTGAGCCATTGCCCCTGGGCCAGCGCCATGGTGTTGCGCCGGTCGAGAGACCGCGGGCGGCGGCGAAGTCGATATCTTCAATGCTGGCCTGGGCAAAGCGTAGCTTGGCGGAGGCGAGCCGGTTACGGATGCGCTTGTCGGCGCGCAGGGTAACTTCGCGGTCGAGCATTAGGCCGAGCCACTCATCGCGGCTGAGCTCATTGGTGCTGGACTGCTCGGTCAATTCGCGCCAGGCGGCAGCCATACCGGTGAGCCCGAGGGCCTGCATCTGGTCGAGGGTGGGGTTTGTCAGCATTCTTGCTTCCTTCACTGATAGTAGGATCGGCCACGGATATTGGTATGCGCAGGCGTGGGGGCCGCATGTTCAGCCTGCGGTCTTTCCCGGTCGAGGCCGGATTTGAGGATGGAGGCGACGGAGGAATAGGTGATGGCATTGATGGTGAGCGCCCGCTCACAGGCCGCCTCGAGGCGCTGCGATCCATAGCGCGGCGCCAGCGACAGAATGCCCATGGCCGAGCGGTATCCCTGTTCCGGATGCGGCCTGTCGCGCATCATGCGTTCGACCAGGATGGCGGCATTGGGGCCGATCTGGGTCGCACGGCCGATCAGATTGGCCGGCGTGGTGTTGGCATAGCGCTGGTGCGCCTTGGGCATATGGTCGTTGACGGTGACGTGGCCGGAACGCTGGGAGCGGCGAACATGGCTGGCGACACGCTGGTGGTCGTGGAAGATCTCGACCACCCGGTGGGTGAGCCGCACCTGGAGGGTGCATCCGATCAGCCGATGCGGCACCGAGTAGAAGGTCTTGTCGACCTCGACATGATAGTCCGGATGGACCTTCGCCGACTTCCATTCCGCATATTCGAACGGTATCGCCGGCAAGGGCTTCAAGGCTGGCCGCTCGATCTCCTCGAACAGTTCGCGGCGGCTTTTGCCGACATGGCGCATCGTCCGGTTGTTCAGGTCCTCGAGCAATTCGGCAATCGCCGTGTTGAGGGCGGCAAGCGAGAAGAAGGTACGGTTCCTGAGCCGGGCCAGAATCCAGCGTTCCACGATCAATACCGCTCCTTCGACCCGGCCTTTGTCGCGCGGTTTCCGGCTGCGGGTCGGCAGGATCGTGGTGTCGTAATGCTCCGCCATGGCGGCGAACGTCGCAGTCAATGTCGGCTCGAACCAAAGGGCCTTGGCCACCCCCGATTTGAGGTTGTCGCACACGATTGCCTTGGTGACCCCACCATAGAAGGTCAGAGCACGCACCTGACCGTCGATCCAATCCGGCAACTGCTGGCTAAAGCTGGCATGGGCGAAGGTCAGGTTGGAGGCGCCCAGCACCGCGACAAAGATTTGGGCCGGATGGAGGACACCGGTTGCCGGATCGATCACCGGCACCGTCGGCCCGGCATAGTCGGCCCGGCATAGTCGGTCTGCATCACGGCGCCCGCCGCGTGCCGATTACGGAACGCTACACTCGTGCGCTGCCGAAAGGCACCAACCTGCTCGCAGAACCACGTGAAGCCGTAACCATCAGGGTGGTTGGCACGGTATTCCTGCCACAAAAGCGTTAGCGTCACGCCTTTGCGCTTCAGCTCCCGAACCACCAGCGCCCAGTCCGGCTCGCTGAGATCGCGCGGCGGTCGACCGGCCCGGCCGAACAGCCGCCGCTCCAGCTTTGCATCCTCGTCCGCGCCGATTGGCAACGGCCACGAAAGCCCGGCTTCCCGAGCTCGCAGCAAATAGGTCGATACCGAGCTCTTGCCGATCTTCAGCCGCTCGGCAATCTCGCGCACCGAAAGACCCTCTTCGTGGGTCAGGCGCAGAATAGTCCGGATATCCCTCACTGTCGTTCGTCTTGCTTGCTTCCGTCTCGGCATCGGCCCCTCTCAACGTTGTAGTGAGAGGCCTAACCAACAAGACGGCGCAGCCGCGAACCAACCGTCAAACCGCCGCCGGAAACTGTCCGGGATTTAGCGGAATCACTGTCCGGGAATTACTGAAAACTGTGTCCGGAGATTACCGGAAATCCTGTCCGGACTTTTCCGAAACCCGCACCCAACCTTGGAAATCGGTTTTCCAGCTGTCGCGATCGGCTTCAGCCGGCCAGGTCTTGCGCCATTTATATCGCGGGCTGAGCTGTAGTGGTTCCATTGATGCGCAGAAGGCCCACTGAGTGCGGATCTAAGCTTCCGAAACGTTATCGTAAATCTCGGCTATGCTGTTCAAATCAAGCTCCGCGAAACCAAGTAGGTTGTAGAGCTTGCTCGCAACATCCTCGATCGTCTCGCCTTTCACTTGAAGGACCGGGGTTGCCCCGCGCTCACCTTCCTGGAATCTGGCCATGCCCCAAGCGTCGCCAGTGGGCCATAGTGCGATGTGGAGCTCGCCCACCGGGACTGATTCTTCGCATTCGTAAAGGCACGTGGTGAAAAACTGTAGCCCGACCTTATCAGCCGTTTCAGCCAACAGCTTCGGATCTGCTTCGTCCCGCTCTTGGGGCTCGGGCCGGGCATGGTAGAGGCCTTTTGCCAGTTCATATTCTGCAAGGCTGTTCATGGCTTCTCTCCTTGCCTACGACGCCAGCAGTTTGGCGACTGCGCCGGCCTCGCGCCGGGCGTCGGGGTCTTTGTAGGGATAGTGAGCCCAGCACCACCATTCCATCTGGTGCCGCCGACTTGCCGTGGAGAATCCGAATCCTGCGTAGGCGCCACAATGGCAGCGATGCGCGACCAGCTCGGGCGCGCGTTGTAGGGCAGGGCGATCAATATCACTCATGATAACCTCCGTTCTTTTGTTCTTATTATGTTCTCATTTTGAGCGGAGTCAATCAGAGGTTCGCATATCGATGAGAGTTGATCTTCTCCGCAACAATGCGGCCTGCATTGTCGATATCGACATAGCCCAAGAAGACTGCGGGTGTTTTCCAGCGGCCGCCGTCCATCGCTACCTTAATCGGAACACCAAGCTTGATGGCGCGCGTTGCGTATGTGCGCCGTCCTAATGTGTGTGATGGCCGGTATTCGATCTGTGCCCGTCGGCAGACGGCAGCAATGCGATCGTTCACAGACCACCTAGATGAGTAGCGAAAAACCCGCTCGCCCTCCTTCATCGGCAGGTGAGCGATGCGGTAGGCGCACTCGTCCGTGAGATAGGCCGTTGCGTTTGTTTCGGTTTTGGTCTTCGCCAGCCTGATCGTTTTGTTCCTGATGTCGACGTGCTCACCAAGCACGTTACATGCCTCTGAGACGCGCGCCGCGCAGTCCTGCATAAAGAAGACGATGGCGGACAGATGATAGAGGCCGTCGGCGTCTGCCTGGCTAATGAACTTGCTCATCCACTCGCCATTGACCGCCGGAAGCTTTATTGGCTTTTCTGTCTTGAAGGACCGAACACGGATTGCTGAGCACCAGCCGAGCTCATGGGCATGGTTGAGGATAGCTCTCGCCGGCGTCAGCGCCTGCCGATTAATGGTGGCGGCCTTGCAGCCAGGAAAAACCTCTATCCCCATCTGCCGCACTTCGGCAGAGACGATCGTCGCCACCAATCTTCCCCTGAAATACTCAATGACCGGCGCCAAGTAGCGCTGCGATCCGCCCATCCTCAGATAGCTGTCTGCCGCGGCGTCGAAAGTTTTTTCGTTATCGTTGGCCGCCTTCCATCCGTGCTCTGTAAGCATCAAGCCTCCTCTGTTCTAATCAACGGAGGATTAAGTGATATCGCTTAATATGGGAATAAGTGATATCACTTAATGGTTAATCGGGGCGTTTGATGAGCGATGAGACAAAAGGGAAGGGACGCCCGCGGCTGGATCTGGAGCCGGTGCTAGTGAGGCTTCCAAAGGGGACAGCGGAAAAGATTGACGCGCTGGTTGGGAAGAACCGGCGGTCGGAGTTTGTAAGGGATCTGATCGAGCGCGAGTTGGCGAGGCGGGAGGATGCGGGTGATATTGACCGCAGCTGATTGCCCGCGGGTCAATGTACAAGTGGAGGTATCGGTGAAAATACGGCCGGTTGATTTGAAGACTGATGGGCGGTTGCGAGGCCGCCAGATTGTACTTTGTGACTGGAGCCGCTTGATTGTAACTTTGCGCGATACTACACGTCGTAAGCATTTGGTCACCTAAGCCCTACAAGGTCTGCATGGAAGTGAAATTCGCCTGGTGGAACACACGCCTTGCTCCTCCTAACAGCCCTGCATCGAGCGATCCGGCTCATTTTCTCACGATAGCCACTTTGACAGAATACATGCTCTCGGCTGAAGGAGCCAAAATTGTCTTTCTAGGCGAGATCAACGAAGCTTTCGTCTCCAAGCTCGACGAGAGACTTTCGCCATACGGTATTGGCGTCCTTGCGATTGAGGGTAGAGACGGCCGGCTTGCCTTCAATATGGCGGTCATTTACGACCCGCGGGAAGTAGCAATTACAGCCACCACGTATCTGGTCGACCACATCGCGGGTGATCGTAACAAAATTCACTATCAGGTGACCGTTGCCTTGAGAGACGGCACGCCGGTGTCATTTTTCCTCGTGCATTGGCCAAGCCGCGTTTATCAGGTCGAAGAGGGTGCAAAACGATCCGACGTTGCGCAAGCGCTTCGAAGAAAAATCGATCAATTCCTTGAGGTGGATCGAAGGGCGAACCTAATTGTACTGGGCGACTTTAATGACGAACCTTACGATCGATCGATCTCGCACTACTTAATGGCATCTCGCGATGCATCACGGGTCAGAAGTGACTATCGTTTGTTGTACAATCCGTTCTGGAAAAACCTAGTTTCGGGTTCGCTGTACTCGTCTGAAACGCAAGAGACAAACCATAGTGGAACCTATTATCATCGTGGGGATACGGTTCACAAATGGCGTGTATTTGACCAAATAATCTTCTCTGCCTCGTTTCTTGGCGAGTCATCCTGGCACCTCAACGAAGCGGAGACCAGAATATTGGATCTGCGAGAAATGGGCGCAAGCTTAGTCAAACGGCAATATTTTGATCACTATCCAGTCTTAGGCGCGATTGAGAGGCATTTGTAATGAGCGACTTCGATGATGCAATTCAAGCCGGCATATCCGCAGCGCTAGAAGCGACCAAAAAGCGAGCAGAAATTGCCGCCATAATGAAAGAGATTGCCAAAGCACTTGAGGCGGCAACAGAATCGCTCGTCACGCTGCAGTATAAAAAAATAACTCCAACGCTGCAGTCAGTTGCAACCATGCTAACAATGGGAACTCCGACGCGGACGAAGCCCTATTGGGCTATCGTTGCTAAAAGCAAAAAGGATAATTACGAAATACAAATTGCCGAAGCACAGCCAGGAGACGCGGGATATCCGTTTTCGATTGAGTTTGACGGAGGTGAGCTCGTGTCTCATGATCGACAGTCTTTAATCGCAATCATGAAAGAATTGCTTTCTTCACCGCTAACGGGTGAGCAGATCATCAAAATTCAAGAAAGAGCGAAGACGGCAAAGTAAATCTTAGATGACCGTCAGTGGGGCGGGGTCCATTGGTCATTTCTTTTTACCCAACTTTGCCCGCTCGGCCGCGAAATCGAACCGGCCACCGCCAGCTGTTGCCCGCTCAACAGCCAGTTCGTGCGCGCGTTTCCGCGTCCCATAGCGAGCGGTCTTCGGCCCTGGATTGTAGTGGATGCGCTCGCTGTGCCGCTTAATGAAGTTTACGATTTCATCTTGGCTGAAGGTCAGGTGCTTTCTTACCGTGCCGCGGCCGGCGTGGACGAATGCAAGCTCGCCGTGGCGGACAAGGTCGCGTATCGTCGCTGCTGATACGCTTAGAATCCTCGCGACCTCTGGCAGCGATAAAAGCCGAGGCACGCCTAACGACTCAATTCCAGCCAGAAACGCTAATTGCACGTCCTCGGTTCGCCAGCCGAGATCAGGGTCTAGTGGCTGTGCCACACGGGCATAATAGAGCGCAGCGCGTTGGTTATAAGATTTGTCCACTTTAATACCGTAGAAACATAAACGATCTTGCCGCCGGCGCGAACGCCGAAAGCTTGTCAGTGTCTCCTCAGATGTGGTGGTGCGGGCGTAAAGCCTGTGGCGGTTGGTGGCCGCGACTAGAAGTTATTGGCGTGAGATGGAGCGGTCAAGAGCCATCCCGAAGCCGCACGTCACGTTGCAATCCCGACGGCCAGGCGACGCTTTAGATCACGCCTTTGGCGTCCGCGGCTTCAGAACCTTCTTTCGCGGATTCCTGGTTGTCTTCTTTACCTGTTCTGGCGGCGTTTGGCGGGGCTTTTTCACTGTGAGTTTTCGGATCACCTCAGCGATACGCTCTTGCTCCTCTTTGCGCTCCTGCTCCTCAACACTTCGCCAGAACTTGGTATCTTCGCTCCATTCGGTGACGACGTTTTCAAGTTGCGGCGCCGGGTCAATTAACCGCACGATCACGCACCACCCGCGGTCGTCATCCGGGCTATCTATAAAATAGCGACGCTGCACGTTGTAGAAACGGTAGACGTCGTGGAGATGCCACATGGCGATCGTGTCTCCCACGTTTGGAACCGTTCCAGAGAAGTAGTCCTCGTCGGCACAGATATGCGGCGTAAGCGTGCCGTCTGGCTCGATTTCGAAAACTCGTACCCCAAAACCTTCGCTGGCCATCGTTACTCCTGCCGATCGCGCATGCGCACGCCGGGGCCGCCGGGAGTAGTCGCGCCATCCTCAAGGAATATGACCTCCCGCTCGAGCACGGCTCGCAAAGCGTCTAGCGTCGATTGCTTGGCATCTGCACCGTTCTCAATTCGAGTGACCGTATTTGCAGTTACTCCGGCTTTTTCCGCCAGTTCCCTTACGCCCAAGCCTACTGCAGCTCGTGCCATCTTTAATTGAATTGGCTTCATTTTTGTACCCTGTACAAATGCATGTTGACAATGAACCGGAATCGGCTATCTTGTGGGTACAGTGTACAAACACACTGGGACAAACGCAACGAGGAGCGCCATGACAATCCACGCACCCATCTCCCACGCCCACAGAAGTCTTCTTCCGCGCAGTCTGCTTGGCAGACGAGTCGTCCGCAACTACGTCTCCGCATACCGCTTTGCCGTTGGACAGACGGTTATATTCGCATCGACCCCTGCCATCGTCCTGGAGCGCTCTCGCTCGGCGAAGGGCAGGGAACTCTATAAGATTTTCCTCTTCGACAAAGGCGACCGACCATACAGGCACGTGTTCGGATCGGTACTGCAACCAGTTTCTTAGACCCCCGCGGGGGCCGCTTGGCGCGTGAACCGTCGAGCGGGGCGGGTGGTGATGGCTTCACGACGTCGCTGCCCGCTGCCTTTGAGGCGCGTAATGCGCGCCGCTCGGCCACGTCAGCTGCTTGAAGGCATTGGTGACGACCCGTCCCGCAATCAGGCGCTAGATCAGGCGCACACACGCAGCCGCCCGTCCTTATCGTGCCAGACGTAGAACAACCTGCGGACCAAACGTAGGCCGTGTTCAGAGCGATAGGCTTCACGACCGCTTTCAGTTGCGCCAGGTGGTTAATCTGAGAAAGATCACCGAGCGCACAGGTGATGAGAAAATGAGGAAGCGCTTTGGGATGATTTGCGTTTTGCTACGCGGAACCAAAAATCACGTTTTTTCTTCCCCGTTTAGCTATTCAATTAATAAACAGGTCACGACTGCATTAATACGTCGCAAAACTGCCGAACGGGAAAAAATCCTACAAAATTTCTCTCGCCTACAGAGGTTTTCCATAACGCGCGAACAGTCTGAGCACTCCGCGAAATTGGTAATACTTGAGATATTCAATCAAAGTTTCTCGTTTTGCGTTTGAGAAATTATCGAGCTCGTCACCAGATTTCTTTTCGTCACCTATCACATAAAGCCAGTATGAGAACACGTCACCAAAATTCTCCTTTCCGATCACCCCACATTCAATAAGCATCTCTATTCGCTCAAGCCTTCCCAAAAACAAATCGAAAACTTCTCGCAAGTATAGCTCTGTATAAGAGAAATAGTCGTCAAAAGGTAATCCTCGATTCTCGCGGTCAGCCCGAAATTTATCCTCGCTAGCAACATATTGCCTTACATCGCATCTCCGCTTGGAGTGCGGTCGCAGCGCAAGATGGAAATCAAGGGGAGTATATTCCCTTTTATGCTTTGTACCAATTTCGTCTACTACAGTAATCGTTCCCGAATACCAATCGATAACGCGAAGAGCCGTTCTTACGGCTTCGTCCCCATTAAAACGTTCGAATTCGTCCGCCGCCGCTCGCGCTCGTGTCTCTGTATTCGTGCGGTAGTACTGCCATAGCCCAAAGACGCCACCGACCATCACCAGCACTACCGAGGCTAGGTCAGCTAACGAATACGGCTCGGTGGGCAAAAGGGTAGTCATCCATGCAACCTCACTAAGATAGATCGTCATAAAACCTGCGTTATTTTTTCCCGAAAAACATGAGAGGGAAATTTCGGTCGAATAAGGAGATAAAACTCATTTAATTTATTCCTTAATTGTGAAGTTTAACTTCGCGATCCCATATATAGTAGTAGAAATGGTTTATTTCAGAAATTAACGAAGATCTATTAGTAATGATACGAATATTTCTGATTATCATGAAGATAATCTCCTTATCGCTATCTTGGATTATATGAAATCGGCAAGATTAACTCTTTCGATAGATCGACAATATGGCAATCTCAGCTAGAATTGCCCGGAATCTCAACACCCATTCTTTGCAAAGAATAGGCCTGGATTCAACTTACAAAAACACCCCAACGAGTGGAGAGGAACATGGTAACGATCGGGTTGGAGTTTGAAGACCTTACCAAATTCAATAGTGACGCTGATCTCAAGAACTTTATTGTCGACTATCTTGCTGACGCGATAGTAGATCACCTCAATGAGGTTAAAGCGGCTGCAACTAAAGCTGGGGACGTTGCAATAAGTGACCGTGGCGTGACAATCAGCGTTGGTTTTGAGCTATAGAGCAGCAACGCCTTCAGTCGCGAGATTGGAGGCGGTTTCACCCTGAGGTTGATTATCATGGCAAAGAAGGCATTACTTGTTGGACTGAATAAGTATTCGAAGCAAGAATTTAATCTGTCTGGTTGTGTAAATGACTCATTGAGCTTGAGGGATCTGCTCACGGAGTTGTTCGCCTTCCACGGCGAGGACTTTACGATCATCGCAGACGCGGATGCCACTAGAGAAAGGATTACCTCAGAGCTTCGTTCACTGGTAAATGGCTGCAGTAGCGGCGATACACTAGTCTTCGGGTACTCAGGTCATGGAACGCGCATCGTCACACAGGATCTAAACGGTCATCCAGATGGAAAAATAGATGCAATCGTGCCGTACGAGGCCAACTACGCCTCGCTGATAACGAGTCAGCAATTGTTTGACCTGATCACCGCCAGCGTCACGCCCTCAGTCTCGTTTACCGGCATCTATGACTGTTGCCACTCAGGCGCCATCATAAGGGACGTAGAATTCGATGAGAACGAGGAGATGGTGATCGCCGTTCAGAACAGATTTATTCCTATTCCGTTACCGCCGGCGCTGGACACAAAGGAGGTTCTGATTGGGCCTTATAACGTTTTTTCGGCCTGCGCAGATGACGAAACCGCCGCCGATTTAAGAACCGTTCCGACAGAGAATCGCCCGCGGGGCGCGTTTAGCTACGTTCTTCATAAGCTCATACGAGACAACGGACCAAACGTCAGTGTGAGCGCCTTGGAGGCTGCTGCATTACCTTCGATAAAATCAATTAGCAGCCATCAACAAACCCCAGTCTTTTATGCGACTGACATGTCGAACAAGGTTTTCGGATAGCAGATACATTTGTGAAGGAGATCTATTGGGCGGCTCAGTGGCGCCGGCTATCGGGTACTTCACGCCGAAGGTATGGCGATGCAGAGCGAACGGGTTTCGATGCAAGCTCTTCTGGACAAATTTCGTGACCTGGTGGCTGTGCACGACTTGCCCTTTGTATCTTTGTTGGCCACCCTTCCAGGGCGATAGCTGAGGACCATGCGAAGCCGCAATGCCAAACTATTCAAAAATGGCAAATGGCAAATCGCATGCGCCTTCCGGTCCGGATACCGTCTAGGAAAGTTGACCGCGTACAACCGAAATCTCAACGGAAATTTGGGGCCGACAAGGCAGGCGATATCGCTGTCGAAAAGGGGAAGGTTCAGGCCATCCAGAATCAGCAGCACGCCAAGGGGTGTAAGGCTTAAGATCTCGGTGAGAGTCGTCGTCTCTGAGGACTTTCCGAATCGACAGAGCAGGGGCATTTCATCCATAATGACCAAAATGGCAACACATATCGATATGGTACGTTTTATGGTGAAATTTGCACACGTTAACAAATTCAATAACGTAAACGTCCTCAAAAGCGCCTCGATGGCGCTTTTTTTGTTGGGCTCCATGCCCGCTTTCGACGCGCATGCCGCGGTCACCCAGCCACAGAATATTCAGTTTGCAAGCGAAACGCTGACAATCACCCCAGCCAAGGGCGAAGCGCGGAAGTTCACGGTCGAACTTGCGCTGACCGACGCGCAGCGTGAATACGGACTGATGTTCCGCAAATCCATGCCGGCAGATCACGGCATGCTGTTCGATTTTGGCACATCGCGTCAGGTGATGATGTGGATGGAAAACACCCAGCTGCCATTGGACATGCTGTTTCTGGATGAAAAGGGCACCGTTACCCATATCCAGGCAAATGCGGTGCCCTATTCGGAAGACATCATCGATTCCGGGCAGCCTGTGAAATACGTGATCGAACTGAACGGCGGTATAGTCAAGAAACTGGGCCTCGCCGTCGGCGACCGCGTCTCAAGCCCGACGATTGCCAAGGGGCTGAAGAAGTAGGCCTACTTCTTACACAAAAACAACGATTTAAGGGGATTTATTGGTCGGAGTGGAGAGATTCGAACTCCCGACCCTCTGGTCCCAAACCAGATGCGCTACCAGACTGCGCTACACTCCGTACCGATAATGCAGCGGAGATACACGGTTCATACCTCTGCTGCAACAGCTAAAATTGCTCTTCCACCGGCACGCTGCGATTGAACTGCCTTCAAACGAATCCGACGGGTGCGGTCACGATCTTCCGGTCTGCACCATAGTCGCGTTCGTGGGACGACCGGTCATTGTTGTTGGTGCGCAGGCCCGTCTTATACTCTTGAAACATCCCGTCGGCGTAGGTGCCGGTATCGTCAGTTTCGATCGGTTCGTCCCGCTTGGTCGAAAAAATTTTGAAGATCATTATTCGTATCCCTCCAGATCGCCGCTTTAACGTCTTGGCCTCGACTGCGTTCCATCATACATGAGAAAGTGTTAAAAAATTAACCATGTTTGTTAGTTAGTCGACCGGCTGGTTATCATTGTTCCGATTGCCATTTTTGCTTGAACGCAGAGGGATTCGCGGCTAAGCAAAATCGGTATTCCCATGGGGTCCGTGGCTCGATCTTCCGGTCAGCAGCCCCCGCATCGGAATGAAATGGATTGGTTTTCGCCCTTTCGGTGCGAGACGATAGAGGCAAGGCGGGAAATTCCCGCGTCATCAGGAGGCGCTGCAGAGATGTCTGCCAAGATTTACCGTCCCGCGAAAACGGCCATGCAGTCGGGCAAGGCGAAAACGAACGTGTGGGTTCTTGAATTCGATCAGGAAATGCCGCGCAAGATCGACCCGATCATGGGTTACACCTCGTCCGGCGATATGCGTCAGCAGTTGAAGCTGACCTTCGAGAGCCAGGAGCAGGCGGAAGAATACGCCAAGCGCAACGGTATCGAATACCGCGTGATCGCTCCGAAGGAATCGATCAGGCAGGTTCTTTCCTACACCGACAATTTCCGCTTCAATCGCACGCAGCCCTGGACGCACTGAGCGTTTATCGCTTATTGCCTTTTTCACTGCCGGCTCAGCACGGCGGTGCTTGGGCCCCTTAGCTCAGCTGGATAGAGCAAGTGCCTTCTAAGCACTAGGTCGCAGGTTCGAGCCCTGCAGGGGTCGCCATAATCCACGGTTTCGAGCCGCCTGAGGTCCAACTGAGGTCAGTCGCGGCCGGCGCTAGGACGCAGTTCTGCAAGCGCGGACAGCGGTCGCCCGGTCTGGACCGGGTGGCCTGTGGCACTATTCAGATTTCTGTCTGGCGGCCGCTGTCGGCTCAAGACAATCAGTTCCGCAGACGACCGCAACGGATTTACTGTAATGTACTTCCCTTGGGACGCATCGCCTGTAACATCGCTATCCGGAAGCTCGTGCAGCCTTCAGTCAGGAGTGGCGTAGCGGGGTGGGTGTGATGAGACGGCAGTTGGCAATATTCGCTTTTGCACTCTTGTTGGCGAATCCCCCTGTTGCGCAGGAAGCGACAAAATCCGACACGTTGCGACAGGCGCGTTGCGAGGCGCCGGCGGACCCGCCTTTCAAGGACGGCTTGCTTCCAAAGGACGCAATTGCGGCGCTGAAGGACGGACAGGCGGTCGACCTGGACGACAATCCCATCCACCACATTTAGGCCGGCCTCCAATGAACCCCGTGCTATCCGATCTGCTCAACGCCCCGTCGCCCGATCAGGTCTCTCAGGTCATCTCGCATTCTATTGCCCCCTCCTTTCTTCTGGGGGCAGTAGCAGGCTTCGTTTCGCTGTTGTCATCGCGCCTGAACGGGATTCTGGACCGCATACGCGACCTGAACACGCTCCCCGAAAACGAGCACGCAATGAGCCATCTAAGGGCAGATCTGCCGAGGCTCAGGCGACGGGCGCGGCTCGTCAACAGGGCCATATTCTACGCGGTCATCAGCGGTGTCGTGGCCACGCTTCTGGTCATCTTCTCGTTCATCAGCGCATTTTTCGGGCGGCAGCACGTGCTTGGTGCCGGCTTCCTGTTTCTGGTCGCGCTTTCTCTCCTCGCGGCGGCGCTTATCATCCTGGCGGTCGAGGTGCGCATTGCTCTCAACGAGTTCGACGAATTCGATCACCATGCCGTCGGTCTCGATCCTGGGAGTTCCGACCCGCGACTTCGCTGACAACTAGCCTGCCTCGTCGATCCTACAGTGCATGTGGTGGATGTTCACTCGAGCCGAACCACAACCGGGATTGCTGCGCTACCGAAAAGCTACCGCAACAGGCCGTCGCTTCCGAATTCGTCCCATCCGCTCAAACCGGAAGCGTTCCCGCTGTAGCTTGCAGGCCTAACAACCCGCTTCAACCTGCTTTCGCCTCTCCGGGAGGCGGTCCGTAAGCGCTCAGAATCGCCGCAAGGAGACCGGGAAAGCGGTCGTCCACCTCCATGCAGCGCGAATGATTGCGCATCTCCACGCCATGGCGCTCACACCGGATGAGGCCTGCCTCACGCAGCACCTTGATATGTTGCGATAGCGACGATTTGGGGATGACGCGTGCGCCCAAATTGGAAAAGGCAGTGCAGGTGCCCCCGGAGCCGATGCCCGCAATTTGCGCATAGATAGCGACCCGCTCCGGATCGGAGAGGGCATACAGGATCGCTTCGGGCCGAACGTCCTCGATTGCTGGGTGAAAGAGCGGTCTCATGAATTTTTATATAGGGGCACTTGACATTGGGATCAACAGTTCTGAATTTCTGAACTAAGGAACAATGCCGCCAATTCCGGCGGCAATCCTGGTCGAAAGGAACGAACATGTCGAAGCTCGCTGGAAAAGTCGCCGTCGTGACGGGCGCCTCCAAGGGGATCGGTGCCGCCATCGCCAAGGCGCTGGCCGCTGAAGGAGCGAAGGTCGTCGTGAATTACGCTTCAAGCAAGGCGGGCGCGGATGCCGTCGTGCGGGCAATCAGCGAGGCCGGCGGCAAGGCGATCGCGGTCCAGGGCGATGTCTCCAAGGCCGAACAGGCAAAGGGACTGATAGATGCTGCGGTCAGGGAATTCGGCCATCTCGACATTCTGGTCAATAATTCCGGCGTCTACGAATTCGGAGCGATCGAGGAAATTACCGAGAAACACTACCACCGCATGTTCGATGTGAACGTGCTGGGCTTGCTGCTGACGACCCAGGCGGCGGTCAAGCACATTGGTGAGGGCGGCAGCGTGATCAATATCTCGTCCGTGGTGACCAGCCTGGCGCCGCCGGCCTCCTCCGTCTACACCGGGACCAAGGGAGCGGTGGACGCCATCACCAGCGTGCTTGCCCATGAATTGGGTCCGCGCAAAATCCGGGTCAACGGCATCCTTCCGGGTATTGTCGAGACGGAGGGTACTCACACCGCAGGGTTCATCGGTTCGGATTTTGAGCGCAATGCAGTGGCTCAGACGCCGCTTGGTCGTGTCGGCCAACCGGACGATATCGCCGCGATCGCGGTTTTCCTCGCTTCTGACGATGCGCGCTGGCTGACGGGCGAGCGACTGGTTGCCAGCGGCGGTTTCCGCTGACGGCAGGCTGAAACCGTGCGTGCCTCTTCGCGGGCACGCACATCGCGAGGCGTCCAAAGCGATCCGGTCGGGACGCGATCGCTTGTCGGCTCCAGGGAGCCGCGAGCGGGTCTTCCGCTCACGACCTCCAGGCCCATTCTCGATTGATCATTTTTGATCAAGTTACCTTTCGGTTTGCAATCTCTGCAGTGCTAATTTCTCTCCAAGGAGGAGAGCAGGCCGTCCCCTAGGGCGGCTCGCAGAAACGCGCCAATCAGTCCTCTCCTTCAGTTCCAGTTGAGCTGGCCGGCCATGGTGTCGGGCCCGGAGGAGATGAAATGGACGACCTCGAATATGGAGTTCGCAACAAGCGCGGAGACTGGGCGCCGAACGATCCTGTCCAGTATGCGCCGCTGTTCCTTTTCCCAACCCGCATCAAGGCGATCCTGAAATGGTTGCCGCATTACTTCCTTCCATGGAATCTCATTTTCGCGGCTTCTGCCGTCGCCTATTGGGCATGGGCCATCCCGCCGATGGAGACGATGCGGACCTTGGGTGTCGGCTGGATTGCGTGGCTCTACGCCGTAAACGCGATCTGCGTGTTCTTCTTCTTCGGCGCCTTCGAGCTCCATCTCTATGTGCTGAGAAGGCAGAAGAACCGCTTTAAATACAACGGAAAGTTTCCGTCGGAGCAGAAGAGCAAGGCCTTTTGGTTCGAGAGCCAGAACGTTGACAACATTCTGCGGACCTTCCTGTCCGGCGTGACCGTCTGGACCGCGGTCGAGGTTGCGATGCTCTGGGCCTATGCCAATGGCTATGCGCCGTGGCTGAGTTTTGCGGAACGTCCCTGGACGCTGGCTTGCGTTGCGCTGGTTGTCCCCATCATCCACGAGTTCCACTTCTTCTGCATCCACCGGCTGATCCACACGCCGCTTCTCTACAAGTGGGTCCACTCGGTGCACCACAACTCCGTGAACCCATCGCCCTGGTCCTCGCTTTCCATGCATCCGGTGGAGCACCTGCTTTATTTCGGAACTGCGTTCTATCATCTCATCCTGCCGTCCAATCCGATCATCATGCTCTACCAGCTTCATTATGCAGGTTTCGGAGCGATCCCCGGACATGTCGGCTTCGACAAGGTCGAAGTCGGCGACGACAGGCTGGTCGACAGCCACGCCTATGCTCATTACCTGCATCACAAATTCTTCGAGGTGAACTACGGCGACGCGCTGATCCCGCTCGATAAATGGTTCGGCACCTGGCACGACGGTTCCGCGGAAGGCGATGCGCGCATGCAGGAACGCTACCGCAAGCGCAAGGAGAAGCTTGCGGTCCGCAAGGCGAGGGGCGACGTCCAGGAGGCTGCAAAATGAGCAACTGGATATCGGTCGGCCCGCTTTCAGACATCGAACAGGAAGGCGTCATCCGCTTCGACCACGGGGGTCGCACCTTTGCGGTCTTCCGGGGGCCGGACGACAGCGTCTACTGCACCGCAGGCCTTTGCACCCACGAGGCGGTACACCTCGCTGACGGACTGGTGATGGATTTCGAGGTGGAGTGTCCCAAGCACTCCGGAGCCTTCGATTACCGTTCGGGCGAGGCGATGCGGCTGCCCGCCTGCGAGAACCTCAAGACCTATCCCGCCGAGGTTGTCGACGGTGAGGTTTGCGTGGCCCTCGCGTGATCGCGTGAGATTCCGTTTGGGCCACGAAGGCCTCCGGCATGCTTTTCTGGATGGACCGGCATCCAATGGGAGGATGACATGAGAATGACTTTGGTGGCGGCAGCCCTTGCCGCCCTGATGGCTGGCACCGCATCTGCCGAGACGATCGGCGTTTCGATGCAGAGCTTCGACAACAACTTCCAGACCCTTCTGCGGCAGGGCATCCAGGCGCGCGCCGCCGAGGTGGGCGGCGTGACCGTACAGGTGGAGGACGCGCAGACGGATATCTCGAAGCAGATAAACCAGGTGAACAACTTCATCGCCGCAAAGGTCGACGCCATCATCCTGACGCTTGCAGACGCCTCTGCGGCCCCGGCCATAACGGAGGCCGCGAACAAGGCGAAGATCCCGCTGGTCTATCTCAACCTGGAGCCTTCCAACGTCGCAAAGCTTCCAGACCGGGAAGCCTACATAGGCTCGAAGGAAACCGATGCGGGCAGGCTGGCAGCCCAGGCAGCTTGCGATCTGCTCAAGGCGAAGAAGAAGGAAAACAGCGCGCAGGTCTACATTCTGATGGGCGACCTCGCACATCAGGCGTCGCACGACCGCACCGATTCTTTCAAGGGTGCCCTGACCGCCGGTGACTGCAAGGGCACGACCATTGCCGACGAACAATCGGCCCTATGGCAGCGCACAAACGCAATGGATATGACGACCAACTGGATCACCGCCGGGCGGCCGATCGACGTCGTCTTTGCAAACAATGACGAGATGGCGCTCGGCGCGGTGCAGGCGCTCAAGGCGTCAGGCATGTCGATGAAGGACGAGGTCGTCATCGGCATCGATGCGACGCAGGACGGCCTTGCGGCCATGGCAGCCGGCGACCTAGCTGCGACCGTCTTCCAGAATGCGAAGGGACAGTCTGCGAGCGCCGTCGACGCGGCTGTCGCCTTTGCGCGCGGAAAACCGGTTGAGAAGGAAGTCATGGTTCCGTTCGAGCTTGTCACGCCGAAGAACATGAACGAATACGCCCACAAGAACTAGGCCATCGCGACTGGCGCGCGGTCGCTCGCCAGTCCGTCCACTGAGGGAGGAACCATGGACGGCATCGTTATCATTGGCGCGGGCGAGTGCGGGACACGGGCGGCTTTTGCGGCGCGGGAGGCGGGATATTCCGGACCGATAACCCTGATCGGCAAGGAGCCGCATCTCCCCTACGAACGGCCTCCGCTATCGAAGCCCGCGGACGGCATGGTGCAGATGAAGCAGATCTGCGTTGCCGGAGCCCTCGAAGCGACGGAAATCCGCTATCTTCCAGGCGTCTCCGCTTCCGCAATCGATGTCGCCTCGCATTCTGTCAGGCTGACCGATGACGCAGTGCTTCAATATGACAAGCTTTTGATTGCGACGGGTGCAAGCCCGAGGCGTCTCAACTGCCTTGGCGCCCAGCACGCACTCGACTTCAGGACCTATGCGGACGCCGATCTCATGTTCAGCCGTGCAGAGGGTGCGAAATCGGCTGCGATCATCGGCGGCGGGTTGATCGGCATGGAACTCGCCGCCGTGCTTCGTGGACGCGGGATCGCAGTCAGCATCATCGAGGCCGCCCGGAAGCCGCTCGGCAGGGCGGTGCCTCCACGCTTTGCGGAAAGGCTGCATGTCCGCCACCTGGAGGAAGGCGTGACGTTCCATCTGGGGCAGGGCGTATCCGAAATTCAGGAACGTGGGGTCATCCTGACCGACGCAGCCGCAGTGCCCGCCGACCTGGTTGTCGGTGCGATCGGCGTCGTTCCCGACACCGAATTGGCGCAGCGGGCGGGAATATCGACTGGGAACGGCATCCTGACCGACATGTTCCTGCGGACGAGCGCGCCGGACGTATTTGCTGCCGGAGACTGTTCGGCGGTGTCTCAGATCGGCGGTGGACACATGCGGTTCGAGAGTTGGCGAAACGCCCGCCTGCAAGGTGAGACAGCGGGTCGGAACATGGCAGGCGCAAACGAACCCTTCAACGGGATGCCTTGGTTCTGGTCGGACCAGTATGATCTGAGCCTTCAGGTCGTCGGTCTGCCATCAGCCGGGCACGCGCAGGTTTCGCGGACGATCGAGGGCGGCGATCTGGAATTCTACCTTGACGATGGACGCCTGGTCGCGGCCGCGGGTCTTGGGGTCGGAAATGCCTGCGCCAAGGATATCAAGCTAGCCGAGATGCTTGTCGCGAACGGCGCATCCCCCGATCCGTCGCAGCTGGCCGATCCGGCGGTCAACCTGAAGGTCCTTCTAAAGAGTTTGCGGGCGGCCTGAAGGCGGCCCGGGCAACTTCGGCCGTGTCTCTACCCTCCTCGGGAACCGGCCGATGCGAGAGAGGCGTCTCCCAGAACGCCTCTCTCCCTCTTCTGAAACGCCCCCGACCGATCTACAAGGAGATGTGACGATTTCTTTGGCCCGGCCGCCCGGTTGGCATGCTGGCCGGATGATCGTCCCGGCTGCGATTTGATGAAGCTGATCATGCGGCGGAGGCGCGCTTTGAAGAAGGCCACACTGAAGGACGTCGCCAGGGAGGCGGGCGTTGGAACTGCGACCGTCGAGCGTGTCATCAATGGGCGAGGAGGCGTCACGGAGAAGACGGCTCAAAGGGTCGCCAGAGCCGTCAGGAAGCTCAACTACGGCATTCGCGATAGCGAGATGCATCGTAGCGCGTTGCGCATCGAAGTCATTCTGGTGCGGCCGGATTCGAGTTTCTTCGCCAGCCTCAATCACGCATTTGAAAGAATGTCAGCTTCGTTGGATCGGTCGATCATCCTCCACAGAACCTTCGTTAGGGAGAACGACCCGGTGGCGATGGCGCGGCACATAGCGAACTCGACCCTTCGTCGTTCGGCTCTCATAATATGCGCGCAGGACGACCCATTGGTGACCCGTGCCCTTCGCGAGGTGCAGGAATCAGGCGTCGCGGTTGTCCAGATCGTGACACGCTGCGACGACGGCGGTCTCCCATATGTCGGCATCGACAACTATGCTGCCGGGCGGACGGCCGCCTATTACATGGCCGGTATGCTTTCCACGCGCGCGGGGTCATTCGTTTCCATCTGCCATAGCGGCACCTACAATGGCCATCGTGACCGGACAAGGGGCTTTTCGGACTTCATGGCGGCCGGCCAATCGTCGAAACACCACTTCTCGCATACGATCCTGGGGCAGGACGACGAGTTGCGGATTGCCGAGACGCTCGGGGAGGCGCTTCATCGTGACCAGGATATTATCGGGGTCTATTCGGCGGGTGGAGGCGACGAAGGGGTCGCGGTCGTCCTGCAGCAATGGGCGAAGCGACGCGAGATATTCTGGGTCGGTCACGAGCTGACGGAGAAGAAGAGGCGGTATCTCCAGTCAGGACTGATGAACATCTGCATCGATCAGACCCCGGAAGTGCAGGCGCGCCGTTCCGTTGATATCATCCTTCATAAGCTCGGCGTCATCCGCACGGAGGTCGTCGCCGATCCCATACGCTTCCTTACGATCACTGCTGAGAACGTCTAGGCGTCGCTAAATTGATCAAAAGAAATCAAAGCAGCGTCTCGCCACCGGAACAGCTTTATGATGTCTAGTATCACACGACCACTGAGGAGGCGTCGATGCAGTCCCTGAATGTCTTCCAGTCGCTCTGGGCCATGGAACGCCGCAGCGCCATCCAGCCGGAACTCTCGCTCGAGGAAAGTATTGAGCAGATCGCAGAAGCTGGCTTCGGTGGCGTCAGCGCCCATTGGTACGACCGCGGCTATGTCAGCCGCCTGCATTCGCTTCTGAAGCCCCACGGTCTGAAGGCTGAAGGTCAATGTTTCCCTAGGAGTGTAGACGACCTGAAGCCAGTGCTCGAGAATGCCGCCGAATTTAGTGTTGCTCATATCTGTCTGCAGCCGGATGTCCGGCTTCGCCGCATCGAAGACTGTCTTCCCTTGCTTGAAGGCTGGCAGCGGCTGAGTGAGGAGGCGAGGATCCCGGTCTATATCGAGACCCATCGCGATCGGATGACCACCGATCTCTTCTTCACGCTGGACCTCCTGGATCAGCTTCCCAACCTACGGCTACTCGGCGATCTATCGCATTTTCTTGTCGGCCGTGAATTCGCCTGGCCCGTGTCGGCGGAAAACCATGACATGATCCATCGCATCCTTGACAGTTCGTGGTCCTTCCATGGCCGCGTCGCTTCGCGAGAACAGGTGCAGATAGAAATCTCCTTTCCACATCATCGGCCATGGCTCGATCTTTTCATGGAATGGTGGGAGTACGGTTTTCGCAGCTGGCGACGCCGGGCAGGGCCTGATGATATTCTTGCCTTTACCTGTGAGCTTGGTCCAAAGCCCTACGCCATCACCGGTCGCAACGGAGAGGATATCACCGACCGGTGGCAAGAAGCACTGCTGCTGATGGAGCGGGTGAAAGAACTCTGGGCGCGCACCGATTGAGGATTCAGCGAAGATAGAGGGCGAATGAGGCCTTAGCCTCACCGTCGCTCTAAACCAAACAAATCGAAGATTTCGCCACTCAATCAGACATCGGCGCGCCGTCGGCATTGAGGCGTCTTGGAGCCGCAGCGGGTGCCGTGGCCAAGATTCCGGAGGGTGCATCGTCAGCTTTGCGGGGCTTGAGATGGATGTACCACGAGGCGACACCGGCGGTCGTCGCCCCGATGACAAGGATCAGCATCCAGACGGCTTTGCGGTTCAAATGGTAAAGTTTTGCAATTGGCATCTTCGTATCCTTCTGGCGAAGGAACGCTTGACTTAGCGGCACGTTCCAATGGGCACGTAGCCGGCCTGATCATTTCGAAGTCCCGCCGGGAGCTGCGGAGGTTGCGACTTCCTGGTGGCGTTATAGCAACGCAAGATTCCACGGGATTGGCTTTATAACGTTCCGGAAATGGCTCACCCCCACCATTTCGTCACATGCTAAATCGAGGAGTGAGAGCATAGGGGACGGAATTGGCAGATTTTGATTTCATCATCATTGGCGCAGGATCGGCCGGTTGTCTGCTTGCAAATCGCCTGACGGAATCGGGACGGTTTCGTGTGCTCTTGCTCGAGGCCGGCGGGAGCGACCGTCGGTTCATGATCCGCATGCCGATCGGATACGGACATAGTTTCTATAATCCAGAGGTGAACTGGCGTTTCGAAACCGGGCCGCAGGACGCCTTGGCCGGGCGCACGAGCTATTGGCCCAGGGGCAAGGTGCTGGGAGGCTCGTCATCGATCAACGCCATGGTCTATGTGCGCGGCCAGCGCAACGATTTCGAGGATTGGCGCGCGGCCGGCAATGTTGGCTGGGGTTGGGATGACGTTCTTCCCTACTTCAAATCCATAGAAACGTTCGAACGGGGTGGGGATGCCTGGCGGGGGGACGAGGGCGAGGTCTTCGTCACCGATATGGCACCTGCTGTGCATCCGCTTTGCGGTGACTGGCTCCGGGCAGCCGAACAGGCGGGTTTCGAGCGTATCGCGGATTATAACGGCGAAAAACAGGAAGGCATCTCGGTCTATCAGATCAGCGCCAAGGATGGCTTTCGCGTGTCGTCGGCCACGGCCTTCCTCCATCCGGCGTCCCGCCGGCCCAATTTGAAGGTCATCACCAAGGCTCTCGTCACACGCATCCTCTTCGATGGACAGACCGCAATCGGAGTCGAGTTCGAGGAGGGGAATGAGAGACGACAGGTTCTCGCCGAGCGCGAGGTCATCCTGTCGGCAGGAGCGGTCCAGTCTCCGACGCTTCTCCAGCATTCGGGCATCGGTCCTGGCGCGCTTCTCCAGAAATTCGGCAAGCCCGTCGTCAAGGACATGCCGGCGGTCGGTCGGAACCTGCAGGATCATCTGGGCATCGACTATCTCTATCGCTCGCGCAGGCCCACGCTCAATTCGCTTCTCCGTCCCTGGTCAGGCCGTGTCATGCTCGGCGCGCGATACGTCCTGTTCCGCGACGGGCCGCTGTCGCTGAGCGTCAATCAGGCGGGCGGCTTCGTCAAATCCAGCCCTGATCAGGAGCATGTGGACACGCAGCTCTATTTCTCGCCCGTCAGCTACAGCAAGCCGACGCCGGGCGTTCGCCGCCTGACGATGCCGGATCCGTTTCCGGGGTTCTTCATCGGCATCCAGCCTTGCCGGCCAACGAGCCGAGGATCGATCGAAATCGGATCGCCCGACATCAAGGCATCCCCGGTCATAGAACCGAACTACCTCGCGACGCCCGAGGACATGCAGTCCATGCTCGCCAGCGTGCGGCTTATCCGCCGCATCGCCGAGCAGCCGGCAATGCAAGCCGTCATTATCGACGAAATGACGCCCGGAAAGGATGTTCAGAACGAGCAGGACATCATCGCCGATATACGCGCTCGGTCGGGAAGCGTTTTCCACGCGTCCTGCACGTGCCGCATGGGACCGGCCGACGGGACGAGTGTGGTGGATGCGCGTTTGCGGGTTCACGGGATCGATCGATTGCGCGTGATCGATGCGTCGGTTTTTCCCAATGTGACGTCAGGCAACACCAATACGCCGACATTGATGGTGGCGGAAAAAGGCGCCGCAATGATCCTGGAAGACATTCGGTAGGTAGAGCGCCGATAGGACAGGCTTGTTGATCAACCGCGATTGGCCTCCAGCACGCGTGCCAGCGTCCGCACACCTTCTTCTATCATGCGCGTGTCGATTGCGCTGACGCCCAGAACAAGACCGCGCTCAACGTTCGCCTGATCGATGCAGAAGCGGCTGATGGGCGAAACGACAAGGCCGGCATTTGCGGCGTCGCTCGTGATCTTGTCTTCGTCCATCGCGGGCGAGGCGAAGTTTCCCACGACATGAAATCCGGCGACGGATCGTTTCACGTTCAAAAGCCCTCCGAGATGGCGCTGTGCGGCATCATGGAATGCGGCGTGGCGTTCGGCATAGATTTCGCGCATGCGCCGAAGATGGGTTGCAAAATGTCCTTCCTCGATAAAGGCGGCCATAACTGCTTGAATGCTTGACGGCACGCCCTGAAGAAATGCGCCGGAAATTCGCTTGAACACAGAAGCCAATGGTTTTGGGACGATATAGAATCCGAGCCTGAGAGACGGGAACATCGTCTTGGAGAACGTTCCGACATAAATCACTCGCTCTCCTGCGTCTCCACTTTTCAGGGTTGGCAGGGGCCTGTTATCGTACCTGAACTCTCCGTCATAATCGTCTTCGATGATCCAGGCCTGGTGCCTGATCGCGGCCGCCAGAAGTTCGGCCCTGCGCTCCAGGCTCATTTCCACGCCCATCGGATGTTGATGCGATGGGGTCACGAAGGCCAATCGGAAATTTGGCGCAAGGCGCAATCCTTCGGCGACGGACAGGCCCTCGTCATCGACCGGAACCGGAACCATGCGAGCGCCGCAGGCGATCAGACTGTTGCGAGCGCCGATCGCACCGGGGTTCTCGAACCAGACGAAATCTCCCGGGTTCAGAAGCATGCGCCCGATCAGGTCGAACGCCTGTTGAGCTCCATTGACGATGAATATCTGTTCGGGATCACAGGATATGCCTCGGTTCGAACGAAGATGTTCTGCAAGCACTGCTCTCAGGTGAGGATCGCCCTCCGGATCGGAATACCCCAGGATCTGCTCGCGGGGTTCGCGCCAATGCTTGGCCGTCAGGCGCGCCCATGTGGCGAGCGGAAAAGCTTTGAAATCCGGCAATCCCGTTGCGAAAGGCCGTGGCGTCTGCGGATGCGACAACCGCTGGAGAAAGCGCGGCGAGGCATCCGAGATAATATCCGCCAACGTTGCTGACATCGGCAGGCCCGGCGCATCGACCAGAAGTGGCTGTCTGGGTCGGGCTGCACCCGCTGCGCTCGAAATATACGAACCGGAACCCGTTCGGGACTCGATAAGGCCTTCTGACGTCAGGCGCTCGAAGACCGCCATGGCCGTTGTTCGCGAAATACCCAGTTCCTTTGCGAGGATGCGCGTCGAGGGCAGCCGTTTGCCGGCCGCCAGATCGCCCGACAGGATCATCTGATGCATTGCGCCATAGACCTGCGTGGTGATGGACTTATCGACCGAGCGATCAACGGCGATGGAGAATAGCAGTTCACCCGATGATCGCTTCACCATGTCCGGCGTCTTCCACCTTGCTTCATTTCACAAATCACTTCGAGGACGGAAGCTATCGCCGTTTCAGGTCGAATTGCGATCCCATGAGCGACGCCGATCCCCCGAAGTCCGATCTCCAAGCGCAGCCCCGTCCCCATAGCGGATGGCTACACTAGACCGGCCACGCCGTTTTTCGAAAGTGGACCTAACCGCTTTTCTCGATGTTCGGTACGAGGGACAGGAGGCTTTCAGTCGGGCTGTTTCGAGGAGACCGAACGTGAAGATAAAACGCATAGAAACATTCTCAACGCCTTTTGTCGGCTTCGTTCGTATCACGGCCGACGATGGTGCCGAAGGGATCGGGCAGGTATCCACCTACAATTCCGATATCACCTCGACCGTCCTCCATCGTCAGGTCGCCCCGCATGTCCTGGGTGTCGAGTTCGATGATATCGATGCCCTGACGGAGCGGACGATCGAGCGGGAGCACAAATTTCCCGGGTCCTACATGAAGCGAGCGCTTGGCGGTCTCGATACGGCGATCTGGGACTTGCGCGGAAAGGCCGCCGGCCTCCCCGTCGCCAGCCTGCTTGGCGGCTCGCCCGGCAAGCTGCGCGCCTATGCGTCCTCTATGAAGCGCGACATCACGCCCAAGCAGGAGGCCGAACGGTTTCAGCGCCTGCGTGACCAGTTCGGTTTCGATGCCTTCAAATTCCGCGTCGCTGCGGAATATGGCCACGACGTCGACGAGTGGCCAGGCCGGACAGAAGAGATCGTTCCGACGATCCGCAAGTCACTGGGTGATGACGTGGCGCTGCTGGTGGACGCCAACAGCGGTTTTAGTCCCAAGCGGGCCATCGAAGTCGGGCGGATGCTGCAGGATAACGGCATCGAGCACTTCGAAGAGCCCTGCCTCTATTGGGAACTCGAACAGACGAAAGAAGTCACCGACGCTCTCGACATCGCGGTAACCGGCGGCGAGCAGGATTGCGAGATTGCGACCTGGCGACATATGATCGAGATGCGCGCAGTCGACATCGTCCAGCCTGACATCCTCTATCTCGGAGGCATCAGCCGCACCCTGCGGGTCTGCGCCATGGCAAAGGCTGCCGGTTTGCCGGTGACGCCGCACAGCGCCAATCTTGGCCTGGTCACGCTCTTCACCATGCATCTGCTTCGCGCCATCGATGGCGGCGCCAAATATCTGGAATTCTCCATCGAAGGGGCGGACTACTATCCCTGGCAGGATGGGCTTTTCGTCAAGTCGCCTTACATGGTGGAAGATGGCATGGTCACGGTGACGGACGCGCCCGGCTGGGGCATCGAGATCGATCCGGAATGGCTTGCAAAATCCAGCTATCAGGTGAGCGAGGCTGAACAATGACAATTCAATCCTCCGGCATAGCGACCGAAGAATGGCCATCAGGCCATTTCATCGACGGCGCATGGCGCAAGCCGGCGGCGGGCAATCTGATGGAGACCTTCGATCCCGGGAAGGCCGAGCCGCATTCGCGGTTTGCAGCGGGAACGGCCGAAGATGTTGCCGATGCCGTTGCCTCTGCACGGCGGGCGCAGGAGACCGTGTGGGGAAAGTCACTACCGGCCGAGCGCGGACGTATCCTGATGCGCGCTGCCGGGCTGATCCGCGAGAATATCGAGCGCCTGGCGCGCGCCGAGGTGCTGGACAGCGGCAAGACGCTGGATGAGGCGCGCGGCGACGTTCGCGGCTCCGCGCGGGCCTTCGAATACTACGCCGGCGCAGCCGACAAGCAGGAGGGCAAGGCGTATCCGCTGGGGCCTGATTACACATCCTATTCCATCGAAGAACCGGTCGGTGTCACCGCCCACATCGTTCCCTGGAACTACCCACTGTCGACGGCCTCCCGCTCGATCGCGCCGGCGCTCGCAGCCGGCTGCACCGCCGTGGTGAAGCCCGCCGAGCAAACGCCTCTGACCGCATTGCTGCTGGCAGAAATTCTCGTTCAGGCGGGTCTGCCGCAGGGCGTCTGCAATGTAGTGACCGGGACCGGGATTTCGGCCGGCGCTCCGCTCGTCTCCCATCCCGATGTCCGCCATGTGACGTTTACTGGCTCGACCGTGACGGGCATCAACGTCATGAAATCGGCGGCGCAGAATATCGCTTCGGTGACGCTGGAGCTCGGCGGCAAGTCTCCCAATATCGTGCTGGCCGATGCGGATATCGATCTGGCGCTGGACAATGTCATCGGCGCCATCTTCGAAAATGCCGGCCAGATTTGCTCCGCCGGCTCGCGTCTGGTCATCGAGCGCTCGATCCATGCTGAATTCATTGAGCGACTGGTGGCGCGAGCCCGAAAGCTGAAGATCGGCCACGGACTGACGGAAGGGGTCAACTTCGGCGCGATCAATTCGAAGGAGCATCTGAACAAGATCGCATCCTATGTCGCGGGAGCCAAGGCACGCGGGGTCGAAGTCGTGACCGGCGGTAACGAGACGGCAGATCCTGCAACCGGCAAGGGATGGTTTTTCGAACCGACGATTTTCGACGCGGTGGAATGGAGCGACCCGATCGTTCAGGAAGAGATATTCGGACCGGTGCTGGCGGTTCAGGTCGTCGATAGTGCCGAGGAAGCGATCGCGGCCGCCAACTGCACCAATTATGCGCTCGTGGCGGGTCTCTTTACCAAAGACCTGTCCAAGGCCCATCGCATCGCGCGCGATGTCGACGCCGGCCAGGTTTTCGTCAACGAGTATTTCGCGGGCGGCGTGGAAACGCCCTTCGGTGGCAACCGGCAATCCGGCATCGGCCGGGAAAAGGGATTGATCGCGATGGCCAGCTACTGTCGCACGAAATCGGTCACGATCAGGATCTGATCTGGGGCGGGGAGGTTCCTTTCGATTGGTTTCATGGCAATGTTAGGTCGAAATAAAATGGCCTGCCAATCCATCGAAACTGGCCCTATTCGTCGTGTCGGAACGTGCATACCATCGGCTTGAATTCGGACATGGGGGGATGATCCGGCGCAGATGAGCAATTGCGATCTGAACAAGGCGTCAGCCATGCTCACCATCCTCGCATGCCGGCCAAAGACATAATCAAAGCGAAAACCAGCTTGCTATCGCCTTCTGAGAAGGCGGGTGTCAGGACTACAGAGGGAGAAGAAAAAATGAAACATCATGCATTCTTTCGCCGGAGTCTCGCCGGCACAACCATGTTGTGTGCGGCGGTCGCAATGGCTTTCAGCCTCGCCAGCCTACCACAGAGCGCTGAGGCCGCATCGGCCGACAGCGCTGCAACCAGTGTCTCCGCCTTCGGCGGCATGGACGGCTTGATCGCCGCCGCCAAGAAGGAAGGTGAACTGAACGTCATCGCGCTGCCGCCGGACTGGGCGAATTACGGCGAGATGATCAAGGCCTTCCAGACCAAATACGGCATCAAGGTCAACAGCGCCCAGCCGGACGCGGACAGCCAGGACGAGCTCAACGCCGCAAAACGCCTGCAGGGACAGAACAGGGCGCCTGACGTCTTCGATCTCGGTGTTAACGTCGCCCTGTCGGCCGTACCCACTTTTGCGCCCTATAAGGTCGCCGGATGGGACGACATTGCTGACAACCTCAAGGACCCGAATGGCGCGTGGTTTGCCGATTACGGCGGCTATGCCTCGATCGGCTATGACGCCAAGCAGGTTCCGGCGATCACCAGCGTCGCGGATCTGCTCAAGCCCGAGTTCAAGGGCAAGGTCGCGCTTAACGGCAATCCGACGCGCGCGTCGGCAGGCTTCCATGGTGTGATGATGGCCGCACTCGCAAACGGCGGCTCCGCCGACGACATCGCTCCGGGCGTCGATTTCTTCAAGAAGCTGCACCAGTCCGGCAACATGCTTCCCGTCGATCCGACCCCCGCCACCATTGCCTCCGGGCAGACTCCTGTCGTCATCGACTGGGAATATCTGAACCTGGCGCAATCGAAGACGCTAAAGGGCTCGATCGACTGGAAGGTCGTGGTTCCGCCGGGCGGACCGGTCGGCGCCTACTATGTGCAGGCGATCAACAAGGATGCGCCGCATCCGGCCGCTGCACGCCTTTGGGAGGAATTCCTCTATTCCGACGAAGGCCAGAATATCTGGCTTCAGGGCTTTGCCCGTCCGGTACGCCTCGATGCCATGACCAAAGCAGGCACCGTGGACAAGACTGCGGTCGGCCAGCTTCCGCAGGTTGAAGGAAAGCCTGTCGTCCTGACCCAGGATCAGCTCAAGAAGGCGCAGGATTACCTTAAGGAGCATTGGGATCAGGCGGTCCAATGACAGCAGGCAAGCCGCAAACGCGTTTCGCGCTCCCTGGCGGGGGCGCGGCATCCGCGCAAACTGCACCGGCACGGAAGGCGCCGGTGCAGCGCAGCTTCGGCCTTGATCAACTCGGCGTTCTGCCTTTTTTCATTTTTGTTTCGCTGTTCCTCTTCTGGCCGACTGTCGTCGTCGTAAAAGGCGCCTTCCAAACATCCGAAGGCGCCTTCACCCTACACAATCTGATCGATGCGGTTTCCAATCAGAACCTGCGCGTCTTCACGCTGTCGATCATGTTGTCGGTGATAACAGCGGTTGCCGGCGCTGTTCTGGGCGGGCTGCTCTCCTGGGCTGTCGCAACCGGCCCACGCCACGGCCTCCTGCGCCGTGCCATCCTTGCAGCATCCGGCACGCTGGCGCAGTTTGGTGGCGTCATGCTGGCATTCGCTTTCCTTGCCACATTCGGCTTCAACGGTTTCATCACGCTATTCCTGAAGCAGCAGATGAGCGTTGATATCTTTGCCTGGGGCCAATGGCTCTATTCGCTCCCGGGCCTAGCGCTGGTCTACACCTATTTCCAGATACCGCTGATGGTCATCGTGTTTCTGCCCGCGATCGAGGGTCTGCGCCCGCAATGGCGCGAAGCCTGCGAGACGCTGGGGGGCGGCAGTATCGCCTATTGGCGGCATGTCGGGCTGCCCATTCTCTGGCCGTCCTTCGCTGGTGCTACCCTCCTGCTTTTCGCTAATGCTTTTTCCGCTTACTCCACGGCCGCAGCCTTGCTTTCCCAGGCCGATCCGCTCGTGACCCTGCGTATCGGAACCTTCCTGACCAGCGAAGTCATGCTGGGCCAGGAAAATCTCGGAGCAGCGCTGGCGTTCGGCATGATCATCATCGTCGTGACAACCACTGTTCTTTACGCGCTGCTCAAGGCCAGAACCAGCCGGTGGCTTGCATGACGAGCATCGATCGAGCGCGCGCGAGAAGGGGTGAAGCGACCCTTCGGCTGGCAATCCTTTTCTCGGTATTGGGCTATCTCCTGCTGCCGATGCTGGCGATGTTCGAATTCTCCACCCGCGGTCCGGGCGGCCAGCGCACATTGGCGGCCTGGGCGGAGATCGGCACAAACCCCGATCTCCTGGGCGCCATCATCCTTCAGCTCGAACTTGCGGCGTTGACAGTGTTGCTGGCGCTGGCGTTGCTGGTGCCAACGATGATCCTGGTGCGGCTGAAACGGCCCGGCCTCAACCGTGTGCTGGAATTCATTTGTCTTCTGCCGCTGACCGTGCCGGCCATCGTTCTCGTCGTGGGGCTTGGGCCGGTCTACGGTCTCGTTGGTCGGTTCGTCAGCGAATCCCCGCTGACTCTCACCTTCATCTACGTCATCCTGGTCTTGCCCTATAATTATCGCGCCATCGCCTCGGGGCTCGATACGCTCGATCTGGTGACCTTGTCCGAGGCGGCGCGTGTCTTCGGCAGCTCCTGGAACGGCGTGATTTGGCGGATCGTCGTGCCCAATATCCGTGGCGCGCTGCTTGCCGCAGCACTTATCTCGGTCGCTCTTGTCCTCGGGGAATTCACGATCTCTTCGCTTCTCAGTTTCGAGACGCTTCAGGTCATCATCAACGAGATCGGCAAGCGCAATGCGAGCGTCGCCGTAGCCGTATCGCTCGCCGCCCTCTGCTTTGCCTTCATGCTGCTGTTCATTCTGTCGTTTGCGGGACAACGTCCCGAAGCTCGGGAAATTCCCGAGAAAGAGGAATAATGATGAATATGTCTTCCGCTCAGTCCGGCAACGATGGGGCCGATGGCGGCGTACCCGTCCAGCTCCTGGATCTTCAGCGGCGGTACGGAAGCATTCGCGCGCTGGACGGATTGAGCCTCGATATCCGTCCCGGCGAGCTGGTCGCGCTGCTTGGCCCCTCCGGATGCGGCAAGACGACGGCGCTTCGCGCGGTCGCCGGGCTGGAGCGGGTCGATGAAGGCAAGATCATCATCGGAAGCGCCGACGTGACGCAGCTGGCGACGACTGGCCGCGACATAGGCATGGTCTTTCAAGCCTACAGCCTGTTTCCGCACATGACGGCGTTGGAGAATGTGTCGTTCGGCCTGCGAATGCGCAAGATTGGCGGCGCTGAGAGGAAGCGGATCGCAAACCATTTTCTTGACATCGTTGGCCTTGGAGATCGGGCGGAACGCTATCCGCACCAGCTGTCAGGCGGACAACAGCAGCGTGTCGCCCTCGCGCGTGCGCTTGCCATCCAGCCAAGCGTGTTGCTGCTGGACGAACCCCTTTCTGCACTGGATGCCAAGGTTCGCTCGCAGCTGCGCGACGAAATCCGCAGAATTCAACTGGATCTGCGCACGACGACCTTGTTCGTGACCCACGACCAGGAGGAGGCTATGGCTGCGGCCGATCGTGTCGCGGTCATGCATGCCGGACGGATCGAGCAGATTGCAACTCCGATCGAGCTTTATGAGCGCCCTTGCTCTCAGCGTGTCGCCGAATTTGTCGGTCTTTCCAATCGACTTCGCTGCGAGGTGCGTGATGGGATGGCAATGGTGCTTGGCTGCACAATTCCCGTGCTCGAAGGCTCCGTTGCCGAGGGTGCGGCGATCGTGCTTGTCAGACCGGAATGTCTCGATCTGGTACCGGATAGAGAGGGCGTGGGCCGGGTGGTCGCAGCAAGCTTCCTCGGCCCTATCGCCCGCGTGCAGGTGAGACTGCATGACGATACCCTGGTGCAGGCACAGGTCGCCAGCGCGGACGTTGCCCGCTTCGGTCACGGCTCAAGCGTGAAGGTTGTCGTGCGGCCGTCACCCGCTCTTGCGGTAGCTCCGCGGACATAACTGAGCGCAGCCATCCAACCGAGACCTGCCAGGGTTAAGCCGCGCCCGGCGCGAGCGATGGTATAGCGTTGACCGAGCCAGCGTAGTCTATTACCGGCCAAGGCACCGCAATTTGATCACTCTCCGGGGACGTGGGTGCTATCGCGGCTGCCCACCGGAGCCATCGCAGCAAACACGCCATCGCGTCTTATGAGGGCGTGGAACAGCGCGGCTGCGACGTGCATCAGGATCAGCGCGAAGAATGCGAAGGCCAGATAGTAATGTGCGTCCCAGAGCAGGGTATGAAGCCGCGGACTTAACGGCAGGATCGGCGGCAGATGGATGCCACCGGCCAAAATTATCGGGTAGGACGCCGCCGACAGCATTCCCCATCCAAGCAGCGGCATCGCGAACATCAGCACATAGAACGCGAGATGCGACAGATAGGCTGCCAATTTTATGGGTTCGGGCAGATCGGCGGGCAGAGCAGGGGCACCATAACGCAGACGCAGCAACAGGCGGACAATTGCCAGGACTAGGATGGCAATGCCAAGCGGCTTATGGATCTGGACCAGCGTGAGGTAGGCTGGCGTGACGGTCGAGACCATCCCGACGCCGATAAAGAGCATCGTCAGGATGCAGATCGCCATCAGCCAGTGCAGGAGCCGCTGCGACAGGGTGAAGGTTTGGCGCGTCGTCGTCATTGCGTCACTCCTGAAGCTGTGTGTGGATAATCGGCAGCCTCGGCCGTACGGCTGTTGTAGGATCGTGAATAGGCAGCCGAGCGGGCGGCGGGAAAGGGATCGTCGGATGTCGTAATCCCCGGAGGCAGTATGGTCGGATCAAAATTGATATCGCGGCACGGTCCATCCGCTTCCGCTTCGATCTGCTGCACGATGAGAGTGCCGACCTCGACGGTACGTCGGTCGGAAGGCCAGGCCTTGGTTGGATCGGCGGTGGGATCGCCCGGATTGGCGATTGTGACGGCCATGGTCCAGCGCTGCGGTCCGCTGCGGACACGGTCTGCGATTTCCTGCTCCAGATAGTCGGCCCCGCGCTTGGCCAGTTCATCCGGCGAAATCGCAACGACCTGCGCGGCGGGCACAAACGACCAGCGCACGATCCGATTGGTCCCAACTGCGTCAGCAAAGGTAAAGCTGTTTAGACTGTTGAACCGGTCTTGCGCATAGCTGGAAGTCCACGGTGCCTTGCCCGCCCAGTCTGCAAAGGCTGCGAACTCGGAATGCTGGCCTACAAAATTCTTCATCGCATCCGGGTCTTTGCTGCCGGAGGCTTCGAGCAGCTGGTAAAAGCCCTGGGGCGTGGAAACCGGGAAGATCGGCGGGTCGATCATAGCCATGCGCCAGACCTCGCCGTTTGGCGTCTTGATCTGGAGACCTAGGCCGCGCACTCGGACGGTTGCGTCTGCTGCTGTGGGGTTCGGCGTCCCGAGGTTAAATCGCCCGAGGACGGGATACTGGCCCGACGCAAATACCTGAGCCTTCGACAGCTCCACTCCGGCGCCGTTCGATTCGAAAATTCCGGTAAAGCAGATACCCTTGGCATGGTTGCGACGATGGCCCAGTGCCGGTCCGTCTGGCGGAGCGAGCGCCGCCACCAGCTTGGCCGGCGTCAGACGATTGGGGGACAGCCATCCGGCAGTATAGACAAAGGCGATGGCGACAATACCGACGATACAACCAATGAGAATAAGGGAAAGCAGTGGGTTTCGCGTAGGCGCGGGATCGGGCAGTGACATGTAAACCTCGCTTTACGGGATTTGGCCCGCAGTTGAACGACTTTCACCATCCGCCGACCGGCTCCGGTGCCGGTTTCTCGATGCTCCGGACATCATGCCTGCCAAAGCCGCGCCGTGCACCTCATTTTTATTGACGCCTACAGAGCATCGCCCAACCTCATCCATCGCAGGAACACTCTCGCGAAAGCATCAAGTCCAGCGGCGCTGCCATCATCCCGCCGAACTCTTCCTCCAATGAATCATTGAAGGAGGTTGCGATGCTGGATGGGAATTATAATCGCTACGTGGAACTGACGACCCGGCTGCGTTCGGTCGAGGCGTTCTGCGATTTCCTCGCCCATGGCGGAACAGTCCGCGTGGCAGCGTCGGATAGCGCTCCATTCACCGACGTGACCTCGGAACTCCTTCAGCGGCAGCGGCGTGAAGCGGACGCCCTCAGGCAAACCAGACGCCACCTGTTCCCAGAGCACGCGGACGAAGACTTCCAACAGACGCTCTATAGCAGTCACTAAAGCATGTCGCGCGAACGTGTGCAGCGGTTTTGCGACAGCGACATGCAAGAACAAAGACCTAAAGTGCGGCAAGCGAATCCTGGGGATCGCGACGCGCTTTAGGGCGTTGGCGGAATTGCCAACGCCGCTATGGAAGGAAGGACGTATTCACTTCAAATTGCTGACCGCCTTCTTGCCGGCGCGCACAACGGCGTCCGTGGTGATGTCGAATTTTTTGTAGACGTCTTCGATTTTCCCGGATGCTCCGAAGCCGTGCATGCCGACGAACTCGCCGTCGAGACCGATGTAGCGATCCCAGGAATCCTGTACGCCCGCCTCGACAGCCACTCTTGCCCGAGTTTCGCCGATGACCTTCTTCTTGTAGGCCGCGTCCTGCCTTTCAAAGGCCAGCCGGCACGGCATCGAGACGACAGCGGTCCGGAGACCTTCCTTCTGAAGGATGGTACGAGCCTCGACCGCCAGATGCAGTTCGGAACCGGTGGCGAAGATTGTCAATTGCCGTCCTCCCCCTTCGGCTTCCAGGAGCACGTACGCACCCTTCGCCGCGAGGTTCTCCGACGCAGATGCCTTTCGCAGCAGCGGCATCGGCTGGCGCGACAGTGCGATCAAAGCCGCTTCGCGCGGGCTTTCCATGATCGCTTCCCAGCATTCTGCCGTCTCGATCGGGTCACCGGGCCTGTAGACGGCGAGTTGCGGGATGTCCCGCAGCGCACTCAGATGTTCAATGGGTTGATGTGTCGGGCCGTCTTCGCCAAGGCCGATTGAATCGTGCGTCATGACGAAGATGGTGCGGATTTTCATGATCGCGGCAAGCCTGATCGACGGGCGGCAATAGTCCGAGAATGTCAGGAACGTCCCGCCATAAGGAACAAGTCCGCCATGGAGCGACAGGCCGTTCATGGCAGCCGCCATCCCGTGCTCGCGAACGCCATAGTGGATGTATGAACCTTGATACTCGCCCGGCTTGATCTCCACCTGGTTCTTTGCCTTGGTGTTGTTCGACGGAGTGAGGTCCGCGGATCCCCCCAGTAGTTCGGGCACAGCATCGAAAAGGTGGTTCAGCACGATGCCGCTTGCCTGACGCGTGGCGAGATCCTTCTCCGAACCAAGCAGCTCCTTCTTGGCCTCGGCGATCGCCGATCGCCAATTGCCCGGAAGCTCGCCTTTCATCCGGCGATCGAACTCGCCTTTCCCGCCGTCTGCGACGCGCTTGGCCCAGGCCGCGCGCTCCGGACGGCCCTTCGCGCCGATTTTCCGCCAGGTGTCGAGAAGGTTCTGCGGAATCTCGAACGGTGGCGACTTCCATCCCAGAATCTCGCGGGCGCCGGCGATCTCCTCTTCGCCGGGGGCGTCGCTGTGTGCTTTCTGGGTCCCGGCTCTTGTGGGAAATCCAAACCCGATGATGGTCCTGCAGTCGATCAAGGAAGGACGGTCGGTAACCTTCTTCGCTTCGATGATAGCGGCTCGGATGGCATCGGTATCGTGTCCGTCGATTTTCTGGACGTGCCAGTTCGCCGCCTCGAAGCGGGCCGGTTGGTTGTCGGATTCGGCGAGGCTTGTCGCACCGTCGATGGAGATCGAGTTGTCGTCCCAAAAGGCGATCAGCTTTCCGAGCTTCAAGTGGCCGGCGAGAGATATGGCCTCGTGACTGATGCCCTCCATGAGGCAGCCGTCACCGAGAAAGACATAGGTGTGATGATCGACGAGCCCATCGCCGAAGGACGCGTTCATGATCCGCTCGCCAAGTGCCATGCCGACCGAATTGGCGATCCCCTGACCCAGCGGTCCGGTCGTCGTTTCGATACCGGTCGCGTGGCGATATTCCGGATGTCCTGCCGTCCGGCTGTCGATCTGCCGGAATCGCTTGATCTCCTCGATCGTCATGTCTTTGTAACCGGTAAGATACAGGAGACTGTAGAGCAGCATCGAGCCGTGACCGTTCGAGATCACGAATCGATCCCGGTCGAACCAGTAGGGGTCGGCTGCATCGAATTTCAGGAATTCCGAGAAGAGCACCGTCGCAATGTCCGCCATTCCCATCGGCATGCCGGGGTGACCGCTTTTAGCGGCCTGCACGGCATCCATCGAGAGAAATCGGATGCAGTCCGCCAGGTCCCTCAAATGTTGATCTTTCGGGGCTGGAACGGTCTTACGGGGCTGGTTGGGAGTATCTGACATGATCTCGCTCCTGTTTCTCGGCCGATGCATTCTTGGTGCCGGGCGGCCGGACGCCGTTGTCTCGAACTGAAGCTAGGGCGCAGTCTTGAAGAAGGAATATGCGGGCGAGAATTTGCCCAGCTCGGAGAGGACAGTGTTGATCTCGATGCCGAAAAGAGCGGTCCAACCCATTCCACCAAGATCCACTCGGAACTGTTGGATGTCTGAAAGTGTTACCTCGCCATCGAAAGGAGCAGGCCATGCCATTTCCTCCGCCAAAAACCGAAGACTCGCGGCAGCGCTTCGAAGAATTGAGGACGGCCGCCAAGGACGTATTGGAAGAAATCATCGCCTCCGCAAACGAAACCGGCTGGGGGACGCAGGAGATCGTCGCCGCGCTGATCGAGGCGGCACAGTCGCTCAAGGACGCCGCCACTGTCGATCCAGATCCGGCAGATGACCCGTCAATTCCCGAGGCCGTTCGCGAGCAGATCGGCCACGGCGAGCAGTTTGACTAGATCGCTACATGCCAGACGGAATGCGCGGACGCGAGCCACGAGGGGTTACCATGACAGAGAACGACGCACTTCGCCATGAGATCGCTGCACTCGCCGACGCAGCAGGGGCCGCTCCCGAAACGACGGCGGACCTCAAGTCTTTGGCGGTACAGCTCTGGGCCAATTTCGATGAGTTCACGGTCGAGGAACTGGAGGATATCCTGCGCGATGCATGGCGGATCCGCGGATTGCCCTTCAATGACAACGCCGGCATCTAGACCAGCAAAAGTGTATCACGGTTTTGCGTCCGGAATTGCGTCAAATCAAAGAGAAGCGTTCTTGCGATCGTCCCGTGGCTGGCCTTGCCGGTTTGCGAAGACGTCCCCATCTCTGTGCCAGGCCTCCAACCCTGGAGCACTCGATATGGACGACCTAACCGTGAATGAGCATTCAGCCTCATCAATGATCGAAATATTACCGCCGGAACGATGCGATCACTCCGACGATAAGACACCTTGCCTCTGTTGCGGCCGCTCGCGTTCATTCATGGACGAGGATGGCTGCGGCATCTGCGAGGAATGTCTGGCCCCTTGACGGTGCGAGCCGGAGGCTCTCACCGCCAAGCTTTCACGAGCCGCTAGTGCCTGGTGGGCTTTGCCACGATTTCAAGCTTGCTTCGAGACAAGCCGCGACAAAGGCCTCCCTGGCTGCACCGAGCGGAGCCTCTCTGTGAGCCGCATGATAGCAGGTTCGCAAGGCGAGCTCGTATTTCTCTCCGTGCTTGACTGGCCATTCGTGTTCCAGGAAATCGGCTGCGTCCTGCGGATTGTCGAAGCGACGTTCCAGCCCGCTTTGCATCCGGACTTGCAATGCCTGTGGCCAAGGCAAGGAAACGGGTTCCATGCTTTTCTCCCTCCAAGAAAACAGCCCCGGAGGAAGCTAAAACTTATCAAGTGATTCTACAACGCGCACCGGATTGTCCGGATCCGGCCGCCCGAAGGTTCAGCTCGTTTCGAACACTTACGGATAGCCCCATCGGAAATGTCTGCTCCAAGCCAATGCGGCTGGCCAATCTCCAATCAGGCTGCACCCCTTGCGGTCGCAACGAAAGAATACTTCTTTCTCATCTGGAGGATCGGCTTCTCGATGAAGTGCCATGAGAAGGTTGCGACAGCCATGGCAATGCAGAGCCCGACGATGAACAGTGCAATTGCTCCCATCCTCGTGCCGAGGAAAAGAGTTGGGAAGAGCGTCATCAAGATTTGCAAAAAGGGATCATGGTAAAGGTAGACACCGTAGGAATAGTCTCCCTTCTTGAAGACCGCCGGCAGCTTCATTGGGGTAAGCCCGATGAAAATGGTTATGTAAACCAGCGCCGGAATAACGATGATCCGGTTTGGCACCTGGTAAATTGCTTGGTCTCTGTCGAGGAGAAACACAGCCGCAAGCGCTATCAGAATGCAAGCTACCAGTATCATCCTGTTATAAGGAATGCGGTCGCGCAGCTGGTAGGCAAGAAGGCCGAGCGAGAAGGCCAGAATAAGCTGAGTGCCGCGACTGACGAATAGAAGGTACAAGATCCCTTCAACGGCTTTGGGCGGTATAGAGGCTGTGAACTGGACGACCATCCCGACGACAACATAAGTCACGATGACCACGGCAAGTCTTTTCCAGCTTCGGACGACCGCGGTCAGCATGAAGACCGACATAATGATGTAGCAGCCTATTTCCCAGGGAACAGTCCAGAGCGCACCGTTAACCTGATCACTGGGAAGGTTTCCGAAAACGCCGGGCAGCGTGTAATGTATGTAGCCGAAAATATTCAGAAAATAGCTGTGAAAGTGCCGATCGGAAAAATACGCCTGAAGGCTGACAGTTGTAAAAATTGGTCCAATGATCAGCGCACAGATGACAATATCAACGGCGAGCGCCGGCACAATTCGAAGTCCGCGATTTATCAGAAAGTTCTTTAAGCTGAGGCGCTGTGCAGACCCGCAAATAAGAAATCCGCTCAGCGCAAAGAACATTGGCACCAGCGCATATTCCAGGAACCAAAGCGGGCTGCCTCTAAAGAATTCGTCACTGCCGTTATTGAGGAACGCGTGGGAAAAAACGATTGAGAAGGCCAGGGCTATTCTAAGAAAATCAAAGCCAGGGCCAAAGCCGCGGTAGGAGGTTAGAACACTGCCAAATGTCTTATTCATTGTCTGGCCCCAAAAGTAACATCTAAAATTTGGGGCAAAATTGCACAATGAAATGTCATTGAGTAGGTCGATATTATGAAAAATTACGAAAAGGTTAACTTAGAACCATAATGTCACACCTTTCTCACTCGTCTAAACCGTCGCTATCAATATCACTACCTTTTGATATCTTGGCCGCGGTCCTCGCTACCTGCGGTTACTGTTCGAAGGCAAAGATTTTCTTCCAGTCGGCTTTCATGTCGACGACCAGCCAGTTGCGGTTCTCGGCTTCATCCAGTGCCTTGTCCAGCTTTCCGAAGGCCGATTGCCTGTCATAGGCGTATTCGCGCTGGCCATCGGTGTGGTGGATTATCATGGCGAAACCCGGTTTCGTAGCAGTCACCCAGCGCAACATTTCGTAGTCGGCATCGGAATTGCCGGCGGCGAAGATCGGCTTGCGCCCGATGAATTTGTTGATGCCGGCAGGCTTGCCGGGCCCGTCGTCGACAAACTCGATTTTCGGCAAACGGTTGAGGACGGGTACGTCGTCGTTGAGCGCATATTCCGTGGCGATCGTGCTGCCGACAACCTGCTCGGGCGGGATGCCGTAGAGCCTCTTTGTCACGGGACGCATGAATTCGACGCCGCCGCCGGAAACGATGTAGGTCTTGAAGCCGTTGGCGCGCAGGTAGTCGAGAAGCTCCCGCATCGGCAGGTAGGTCATTTCGGTCCAGAGCTTGCCAGTCTTCGGATGCTTCGCGGTCGCGAACCAGTTGCTGACGATGTCATTGAAATGATCGGTCGTCATGCCGGCGTGCGTGGCCTCGACGAGGTCGACGATGCCCCTTTCGCCACCTTTGGCCGCACCCTTGATATCGCCTTCCAGGATGCCTTTGAACGGCTGTTTGGAGTTCCATTCCGGATGTTGCGGCGCAAGTGTCTTCACCCGGTCAAAAGCGAAGGCGAGTTCAGTGTAATAGGGCTGCTCGGTCCATAGAGTGCCGTCATTGTCGAAGACGGCGATGCGATCCTCCGGCGACACATACCCCTGGCCGCCTTCCGTCACCGTCGCCTTGACGAAATCCACGATGCGGGACTTTGCCGCCGTATCGTTCCAGGAGGGAAGCGGCTCCTGCGCAAATGCTGAGAAACCGCCTGCGACGGCGAGAAAAATCGCCACCAGCAGGGAGGCGACAATCCTGTTGCGACATTGGCAAGACCCTCCCATCCCGGTTTCTCCTCAGGCCGCCGGCCTTTTCACGCTACGAAATCCGACGTGGCTGGTGGACGTATCCTCCGGTTCGGCGTGTCTGGCGGCCGGGCGGTAACGGCGGCAGTAATTGGGCGCGCAGAGATGCGAGCCGCCTTTCAGCACCCGGCGCGGGATGCGGATTGTGGGCTGGCGGGGGTCGTAGCTGGCGTCGATGTCATCGCCGCGCGGATTGCTCGGAATGCAGCAGGAGTGTTGCGCGGGTTCAGAATGCCGGTCACTCCAATAGTCGGATGTCCATTCCCAGACATTGCCGATCATGTCGTAGAGGCCGTGTCCGTTCGCCGGAAAGGAACGAACCGGCGAGGTGCGTTCCTGACCCTTCGGTTTGGTCGAGTGTGTCGGGAAGGTGCCTTGCCAGATATTGGCCATCGCCTGCCCGCCGGGCATCAATTCGTCGCCCCATGCGAACTCGGTGTCATCGTTGCCGCCACGGGCGGCAAGCTCCCATTCGGCTTCCGTCGGCAGGTCGAGGCCGGCCCAGCTGGCATAGGCCTTCGCATCGGACCATGCGACGTGGACTACGGGATGATCGAGCTTGCCGCGCAGGTCGCTCAAACCGCCAAGCGGGCGGCGCCAGTTTGCACCGAACTTGAAATTCCACCATTGACGAATGTCAGGTCCATCGATGACCTTGGGCTGATGGAAAACGAGCGAACCCGCTCTTAGCATTTCCGGGCGAGCACCCGGATAATCCTTTGCCTCAGGCGCCTTTTCAGCGACCGTCACGTGGCCGGTCGCCTTGACGAATTCCATGAAGCTGCGGTTTGTGACCGGCGTCTCATCGATCCAGAAGCCGTCGACGCTGACCCGATGGGCCGGCGCTTCTTCCGGATAGTGACGGTCAGATCCCATGGTGAAGGTGCGGCCGGGGATCCATATCATACCCCTGTGCGCCGCAGGCGAGCTTTCCGTTTCCTCGAATGCCAAACCCATGGCAGCCTCCGTTCGGTCGGAATGCAACAATGACGTTTCAGGCATCGCTCGGTAAGTACGTTACGGTAAATATAGGCTCCTTTATGCAAACCCGGCGATAGGCAACGCTCATCGGGGTGGGCCAGCACAATCAGTTGGCGCCAGTGCTTTCGAAGCCTTTGAAGGTTTGCAGTGTCCAGTCATACACGGAGGTATCCGTCCGAAAGCTTCCCACTCGTGCGGATGCCAGGTCCAGGATATTCACCACGACCGCCGTCCAGACTATCGTCAGAAGCACGATCAGAAGCCGGACCGGCTTTCCCCTCAGGCCGAACTGATAGCCGAGGGCGGCCATGCTGAGATGCATGACGCCGACAAGCAGCCAGAAGATCTGCCGCGGGAGACGTATGCCCAGTGCAAACCTTTCGGCCGTGCCGGCATCGAAAGTCTCGTTGACGGAAGACATCAGTGCAGCCGAAACGGGATCCGGCCGCTCACGCACCAACGAAGAAACACGGCTCCAGATCGATTTCTGCAAGTCGGTGGTCTGCTGGTTCGTCTGAGCCATGACTGTCTTGTCGCGGCCTTCCCGTACGAAGTCCTCTCGAACCTTCGCGTAGTCTTCAAGTAGTTGTGCGATCTCCTCGGCCTGAGGAGTACCGATGGCTTTTGCGCGAAGCCAGGCCGTGCCGATGGCATTGGCCTCCGTCAAGGTGCCATGGCGCCGCTCGTTGAACCGGGCAGTGGAATAGGAAAGCGTCAAAGCGAGCACGAAAGCCAGCAGTGCAAGCATGCCACCAACCACGACGCCCACGCTTTCGGCCTGTCCGGCCGCTCGCACCCTGATCTGGTATCCTATGCGGTAGCCGATCTCATGTGCGATAAGTTGGCTTGCAAGCAGCAGGATGGCGAATGCGAGTTCGCTACGCTCGGCGAGATTAACTGCGAGTTCCATTGGGTCCCTCGGTCGGCCGTAGGGCGAACTCGGAGCCGCGCAGATGTTACCATCCGTTGGCCGCGGCTCCGAGTAGGAGGAAATCACTGAGGCGCGAGACGCTCCAGTTCGTTCAGGCGATTAAGTGCAGCCTGCTGGCGGAGCAGGCCGTAGTTGATCCCGGCCGCATTCAGCGAACTGCCTTCCTGATAGGGGAACTGGTTGAAATCCGAGAAAAATTCCTTGATCTTTCCCTGGATGGGAACAAGAAGCCAAATGTTCCTGGCAAGGAACTCGGTTGCTCCACCTCCTTCGTCCATTCCTCGTTCGTAGGGGTCCATTCGCAGTTGGCGATCAGAGCCCAGCTTGGCACTTCTCTGGTCGCGGTTGCGATGTTGCCATGACTGGCTATGGCGAAGCTCAGCTTCCAGTCATTCCACCGAATGGCGTTGAGATTGCCGCCCTGGTCGAAATAGTAGACGGTGTCGCGGGGGCCGCTTGTCGCCGACCCCTGCAGGAACGGCATGAGATCATAGCCATCCAGGTGAACCTTGAACTCCTTTGCCCCGGATTTGAAACCGCTCTTCATCTGGCCCTTGAGGTCGTCGATGCCTGCGGCGCTCGCAAATGTCGGCATCCAGTCCATCAAAGTGACGATGTCGTTGATCTGTGTTCCCGGTTTGACGACGCCTGGCCAACGAACCATCATCGGAATGCGGAAGCCACCTTCCCAAGTCGTGCCTTTCTCACCATGGAACGGCGTCATTGCGCCATCCGGCCACAATGCAATCTCCGCGCCGTTGTCGGTCGTGTAGAGAACGATCGTATTGTCGGCGATGCCAAGGGAATCCAGTTGATCGAGAAGTTGGCCGACGTGACCGTCATGTTCCACCATGCCGTCAGCCTCGATACCTTTGCCGGTCTTGCCCAGCGACTCCTTCTTGAGATGCGTGAAGATGTGCATACGGGTCGAATTGAACCAGACGAAGAACGGCTTGTCCGCCTTGTGCTGGCGATCGATGAAATCCTTCGCCGCTGCGAGGAATTCCTCGTCGATTGTCTCCATGCGCTTCGTGGTCAGCGCTCCGGTGTCTTCGATCTTGCCATCCGCTGTGGAGTGAATGACGCCGCGTGGGCCATATTGCCTGCGGAATGCCGGATCCTTCGGGTAGAAATACCCTTCAGGCTCTTCCTCGGCGTTGAGATGATAAAGATTGCCGAAGAATTCATCGAAGCCGTGTTTCGTTGGCAGATGTTCGTCGTGGTCACCAAGGTGGTTCTTGCCGAACTGGCCGGTCGCATAGCCTTTGGTCTTCATGACGTCGGCAATCGTCGGCATCCAGTCCTGGATCCCATGCGGATCACCCGGCATGCCGATTGTAAGCAGACCGGTGCGGAAGGGCTCCTGCCCAAGGATGAAGGACGCCCGGCCCGCGGTGCAGCTCTGTTGGCCATAGGAGTCGGTGAAGATTGCGCCTTCCTTGGCGATACGGTCGATATTGGGGGTGCGATAGCCCATGAGACCCATCGTATAGGCACTGATCTGGGGTATGCCGATGTCATCGCCGAATATGACGAGAATGTTAGGCGGCTTTCCACTTCCGCTGCTCTGGGAAGACTGCGTCGTCTGTTGGGCTTGGGCGCTGGCAGACTCCGCGGTGGCGGCGACAGCAAGTGCGGTAAGTGCGAGTGAACTGCCGCCAAGCAGGAGGTCGCGACGGCTGACAGAGGGCTGGTTGACCGGCTTTTCAGTTTCTTCCGTCATCGGAATTTACTCCTCAGTGTTGAAACATGACCTCTCAAGTGGTGTCGCAAACTCCGTAAATGCGGAAGTACGCAACGGTAAATCCAGACGTAAAAGCAGGTTGGCGGGACGTTGATGACCATAGGTGAGGGGTGTTGCTCAGCCGTATCGCTGCCGAGGTCCGGGAAGCCCGAAGCGATAGCCATTACAGCTCGATAACAGAACCTGCGGCAGTCGGATTGAGTGGCGGAAGTGCCGAGCTCGTATGGGAGGTAACGGCGGGGCGGAAGTCGACCTCCGCCGTAAGCTTGTTGCGATCGAGTTCCTGCTGACCGGAGTGAAACAGCCTCCGGGAAAGAAGCTCGACCTGGCGCCTCAGATCATCCGATCCGTCGCAGGTCCACTCGTCGAGTGTTCTGTATCCAAGGCTCCGGCTCCAGACATGGAGTCCTGAGTAGATTTCTCTCTCATTGCCGGCGCGGATTGTTTGCTGAAGCATTTTGAGGCGATGGCCCCGGGAGGCCAAGCGACGCATCCGCGCGTCGCGGAACTTGCTGATGATGGCCGCGGGAAACTCGCGGCCGATCCAGGCAAGGCCGAGCAAAGCCAGGGCCGCGAGGATGCAAGCGGCCACAATCTTGCGATGCACCCACGGGCTCTCGACCTTCGCCTTTTCCAGCATTGGCTTGATCGCTGTTTCCGAAACAGCCGCGGCAACGGTAACCCGTATGGATGGAAGGCTGGAGGTCTTTGCTTCGCGGTGCGCAACGTCGAACCACGGGTAGGCAACCGCCGGGATCACGAACGAGCCATCCTTGTCGGCGGTGTAGACATAGGTTTCGGTTCGCCGGCTGGCTGTCGCTCGTCCGATCGATATGCCGTCTTCGATTTTGGGCGCCTTCGCATATTGATGAAGGCCCGGGGCCGTTCCAACGGCCACCGGCGGCATTATCATTGCCTGCGTATCTTTCGCCGTCGCGACGATTGTTCGAACCACCGCGTCGCCGACCTTCAGCGAGTGGATGTCGCGATCGAATGACTGCTCGATTGCAAGATCGTTGGCGGCGAAGGAGGTGGCCCCTCCGGTCGCCGGCGCCGTCGCAGTGAAGGATACGGAAGGTACCTTGACGGTTGCCTTCGTCCGCTTCCCGTCGACGGCGTAGCCTAGTTCAACATCGATCTCAGGTATGACAAACGTACCGGCAACCTGAGGAACGACCGCATATGCCCGGCGAATTCCCGAATAGCTCACTCCATCCACAGTCTGTGTGAGATTGTCCGCCCTTTCCTCGGGAAGCGTAACCAGCGCGTTGGGAACGTCGAAAAGCGGGAATTGCGGAGGCGACGTAAAGAAATCAGGAACGAAGATATCGACGTCGACACGCACCTGTTGTCCCGGCACGATGCCTTTCTCGTTCTCGACACTGGCTTGCGCGAAAGGCTCGGCTGCCCAGGCGTCCGCCGGGGCAATCAACGACAGCGCAACGAGCATGACTTTTCTCATTGCTTCGTCTTTCCCGCTTCGATCGAAAATTTTCGAGCCATAAGATCTGCAGGGCTGACCTGGATGTTCTTCATCCAGGTCTCCGACGTCTGTTGGACCACGTCGACCTCTCCGGCTTTCCCCTTCTTTCCCTTGTTGTCGAACTGGACACTGTCAGCCTTCTCGTTCGGGTCCTGCTGCTGTTCCTGTTCCTTGTCTTTCTCCAGTTTCAGAAGCCGCTGCGCGATCGCAAGGTTTGCGGCGGCGTCCGGCCAGTCGCTGCGTCCTTTCAAAGCCCTGCTGTAAGCTGAAATGGCGTCCTCGAATTCGCCGAGATGCAACAGCGCATTTCCCTGATTGTACCAGCTCTCCTGAGTGTCGACGGCCGCGAACGCATCGAGGGCATCCTGGTAGCGGGCTGCCCGATAGAGCGCGACGCCCTTCCACATCGGGTCGCGGAAGCGTTCGGATGCTGCTGCATAGTCGCCGCGCTCGAAAGCGACGCGACCCTGCTGGTCGGCCGTCAGCCACATATCGGCCAATTCGCCGGCTTGGGACGGGGAGGGCGCGATAACGCGCAAGACGAGGAGCAGGCCCGCAACCTTCACGACCCAGCCGCGCCGGAATGAAAGGGCAAACAGAAGTGCCACCGGGGCAATCAGCCACCATCCGAGATCATGCCATCGGTCCCCCTCGGACGCATTTTGCTGCGCGAAGTTCGTCTGAACGCGCTCAGCCAGCCATTGGACATCGCTATCGTCGTCAGTGATGGTTGCCACATCAGCACCGGTATCGCTGCCAAATTGTTTGATGGCATCGACATCCAGCTTGGCATTGAGGTGCGCGCCTCCCGCATCCTGGAGAAAGCCTCCGCCCGTCTGCTTGACCACCCCGCCTGCGGTCGTTCCGACACCGAGAACGACCAGACTGCTGGAGATATCGGACGCTGCCGATGCCGCACCCGGTTCGATACCGTCGGTGAGCAGGACGATCGTGCCTGCCGTTCCATCGCGCGTCAGCAGTCCGTCTGCCAGCTTCAGCGCAGCAGTCGTATCCTTGCCCGGCTTGGGCATGATGCCTGTCGCAAGCGCGTCCGTGTAGTTTTCGATCAGATCGATATCGTCGGTGAGGGGCACGACCAGATGTGCCGTACCGGAATAGGCGATCACGGCGGTCCGCGCTCCGTTCCGCGTCGACAGGATGTCGTGGATTTTCAGCTTAACCCGTTCGATTCTGCTCGGGGATATGTCGACGGCATCCATCGTGGGAGACAGATCGACGGCTATGACCAGCGAGGCGGTATCCGAGACGAATGGCGGGGCCTCGCGCTTCCAGGTGGGACCGGCAGCACCCAGTGCGGCAATCGCAAGCATGGCGGCGAGCATCTGAGCGGGACGAGTATGGCTTACACGATCAGGCTCGATGACAAGGCCGTCGAGCAGATGCGGCGCGATCATCGTCTTCCAACGGCGGCGAATATCGCCCGAACGCGACGCCATCCAGAGGATCGCCGGAGGGATGAGCAAGCCGAGAAGCCATAGGGGACGCAGGAAATGGAAATCCGTAATCATGCCGGCCGCCTCCGATGCAGGAGGCCGCCCAGTCCAGCCAGGCCATACCAGACCGTCAAGATGACGATCGAGGCGCCAAGCGGCCAATAGAACAGTTCTCTGCGCGGTCGCCAGGAGAGGCTCTTCTGGTCCTCGGGCGTGATCCTGTCGATTTCCTCGTAGATGGCCGCGAGCGCTGTCTGGTCGCCGCCGAAGAAATATCGGCCGCCGGTCTCTGTGGCGATCTTTTGAAGCGTGGCGGTATCCAGCTTGTCCTCGCCGGTTGCAGAGGGGTCACCGATGCCGATGGCATGAATGACGATGCCCTTTCCCTTGGCGATCTCGGCTGCCTTGAGGGGCGGCATCTTGCTGGCCGTGTCGTTACCGTCCGTCAGCAATATCAGCACCTTCTGCGGCACCGATGTCTTTTCGAACATGCGGACGGCAAGGCCAAGAGAATCGCCGAGAGCGGTCCGTGGTCCGGCAATCCCCGGAACCAGCCCTTCGACGAGGGTTTGAACGAGCGGCTGGTCCATGGTGAAAGGAGCGAGCGGGTAGGGTGCGTCGCCGATCGCAATCAGCCCGAGCCGATCTTTCGACCGTTTCGAGACAAAGTCGGAAACGACGGTCCTGACCGCATCCAGCCTGGCCTGGATCGTACCATCCGGAGCGGCAAAGTCTCGCGTCTCCATTGATTGCGAAAGATCGAGCGCAAGCAGGATATCTCGCTGCGGCTCCAGCTTCTCAAGCGGTGGTTCGACGAACTGCGGACGCGCGAGCGCCAGGACGATGAGACACCATGCGATCCCTTCCATGATCGTCTGCGGCCAGGATCGTTTCGGTATCACCGAACCCTCGGTGGGCTCGATGCCGGCAGCGCGCGCCACCTGATCGAAAAAGGGCAGACGGATCGAAGCGGAGGCCTCCCGGTGCGGCGGTATCAACCACCATGCCAATAGCGGAACCGGCAAAAGCAGGAGAAGCCACGGGAAATCAAGTTGATACATGATGTCCCTCGATCCAGCGTCTCGTATCCTGGATAAGTTCATCTGCCTCGGATGGTGGCCGGTTTGTCACGGCGTTGCCGGCTCGATATTCGCCGTCGTCAAGAAAACGCCTGAGCGCTGGGCCAATGCTCTGTTTCTGTGAATCGTCGAGGAAGTGAACCCAGTTCTGACCGCTGGCCTGCGCGATCCTCTCACGTGGCCACGCGGCGAGCGCTGTTCGCTTCAGCAGTTCGCCCAATTGATGCAACGCTGTTCCGCGGCTCTCTGATTGGTGCAGCTTCACGCCGATATCTTCAAGCAGCCGCAGAGCCTCGCGGCGATAGGCGTTGCGGCGATAGCGGCGCAAGGCCAGAGCGAGCCAGATCGCAAGCGCCAGGGCCAAAAGGACGGCGAGCAGAGCGCATCCCCAGGTCTGAGGCATCCAGGAGACCGGCGGCGGCACGGCGACATCCTTCATGGAGCGCAGGGCTATTTCGGTGATGGGATCAAGCTTGGCCTGCGGTTCCATCAGCGCCTCCGTTGTCGCCAGGCCGATTGTTCCAGCAGGCGCCGCAACTGTGGCGCCGTTTCTTCCGCCGCAGATACCGGCAGCATCGGCAGGCCGAGTTCGCGCTGCCACGACATCAGTTCCCGCCCTCTGTCGCGCGCAAAGCGATCGACGGCATCGCGCATGGGGCCACGGGCAAGCAGGAGTTCAGCCTGCAATCCACCGCCACTGACGACGATGTCTCCCGATTTCGGCAGCTCAAGCAGGAAGGGGTCGTAAACGAGAAGGCAGATGACATCATTCCCGCTCGACATCTGCAGCAGTATGTCTCGTGTCACTGCACCGTGACCGTCGAAATCGCTGACGATAACGATCAGGTGGTCGTGATGCGCTACCGCGGAAACACGGTGAAGCACTTCGTCCAGCCGCCCCGGTGCGGGCGTTCCGGCATAGGCGGCATTCAGGCTGAGATTTTTTTCGGAAATGCGGTCGGCCAGCGCGATGACCGCGTTGCGGCTGCGGTGAGGCTTCACTTCACTGATGCCTTCGTCATCGAAAACGAAGCCGCCGACGCGGTCGCCGGAACCGAGGATGCGCCATGCGCAGAGCATCGCCGCCTCAGCTGCCGCCACTGACTTCATTGATCTCCGACTGCCGAAGAACATGTTGATCCTCTGGTCGACAAGGATCAGCGCAGGCCGCTCCTTTTCCTCGGCATAAACGCGAACCACAGGCCTTGTGGTGCGGGCGGTGACACGCCAGTCGATCGAACGGATGTCGTCGCCGGGAAGATACTCCCGCAGCTCCTCGAATATCAGGCCGCGCCCCCTGAGCGACGATTGCATGCGCCCGGCGAGCTGCTGATGGCTGCGCGCCTTCTGAACGAAGGAGAGATCACGCGCTCGGCCTTCGAGCGCGACCAGCTCATTGGTCGTAACGTGAACGCCACCGGTCCCAGCCGCGCCGCTCATGAGACGGCTACCAGCTCGGTGATCCGATCGATCACATGGTCGGCACTGGCGTTGGAGGCGTGGGCTTCATAAGAGAGGATAAGGCGATGGCGGAAGACGTCGTTGACGATCGCCTTGACATCATCGGGGGTGACATAGTCGCGGCCCTTCAACCAGGCATAGGCGCGCGATACCTTGTCGAGGCCGATGACGCCGCGGGGACTGACACCAACCTGCAGCAGCTTGGCGAGGTCCTTGTCGTATCTGTCCGGATAGCGCGTGGCGAAGACAAGGGCGACCATGTACTTCTCGACAGGGTCTGACACGGCGACAGCACCTATCTCCTTGCGGGCGTCGAAGACGGCCTGCGGGTTCATCTTCAGTGGCTGCTCCGTCTTTGCGCCGCCATGCGTCTCATTCTCCTCGTTGCGGTTCAGCCGCATGATCGATGCCTCCGACGCTTCATCGGGATAGCCGACCTCGACGTGCATCAGAAAGCGGTCGAGCTGCGCCTCGGGCAGGGGATAGGTGCCTTCCTGCTCGATAGGGTTCTGGGTCGCCATGACCATGAAGAGAGGCGGAAGCGGATAACTCTTGCCCCCGACGGTTACCTGGCGCTCCTCCATGGCTTCCAGCAGGGCGGATTGCACTTTAGCGGGCGCGCGGTTGATTTCGTCGGCGAGGATCAGGTTGGCGAAGATCGGTCCCTGCTGGAACTTGAACTCACCCTTGCCGCCCTCCGAGAAATAGATCTCGGAGCCCGTGATGTCGGCCGGCAGCAGATCTGGGGTGAACTGAACGCGTGAAAGCTGGGAATCAAGATTTTTTGCCAGGCTCTTGATCGCCCTGGTCTTTGCAAGGCCCGGCAGCCCCTCCACCAGCAGGTGTCCATTTGCCAGAAGGCCGAGCAGCAGCCGTTCGACCATTGCCTCCTGACCGATGATCGACTGGCCGATGCGTTTGCCCAAATCGAGAATATCGTCTCGTGCCGCCATGGAGCTCACCTTTCCGGACCTCAGTCGATCGATGAAGCTTTCCTCGTTTTTGGTGCTTGAAGAAGTACGTTACGGTAAATGGAGCCACTGCCGGCCGTAAATTCCGGAGCGATGGAGCGCCATGGAGGCTCGAACAACGGCTGATGCCGCATTAACGCTGAGATTTACCGTAACGTACTTATTCGAAGAAACGCTTTGTGGTTCGCTGCTGCTCACTCGCACTGGAGCAGGCGATGCTACATATTCCGGCAACGAGAATTTCATTTAGGGAGCCCGGGCACGCCAGGGTATCAGCAAGCCCCGATCAATTCGAGCGGCACCTCGTGCCGGTACAGGCCCGACGAACCTCAATCCTTTCGCTCCTCAGTGTTTTTGGTGAAATTTGTACGATCTTGACGGCGTTCCTGATGTCGCTGGCGCTCGTCATTTCAGTATGCTCGGCGCCGCCTGCCGTCGCCGCAAATGACAAGCCGGCTCTGATCGAAAAGCATGTGATCGATCTCGATGAGATGCTGCAACGGCGCATCGTGCGGGTGCTCGTCCCTTACAGCAAGACGATCTATTTCATCGACAAGGGGCGACAGTTCGGCACTGCGGTTGATTTTGGCCTGGCACTGGAGAAATACCTCAACAAGGATCGCCCCAAACAGATCGACCACGTCCACGTGGTGTTCGTGCCGACGCCACGCGACAAATTGCTCAGCAGGCTGAATGAGGGCTTCGGCGACATCGTCATGGCCAACCTGACCATCACCGACGAGCGGCTGAAAGAGGTGGACTTCACCGATCCGTTATATGAGAACGCCGAGGAAGTGCTTGTCGCCGCGCCTAATAGCCCGATGGTGTCCAGCCTCGACAATCTGGAAGGCAAGCACGTCGCTGTCCGCGCCTCAAGCAGCTACTATGAACATCTCCTGGCCCACAACCAGTCACTCGCTGCCTCGGGCAAGCCTCAAATCGGCATCGACCTCATGGATGAAAACCTCGAGGACGAAGACCTGATGGAGATGGTCAACGCCGAACTGCTGCCGTTCACCATCGTCGATGCCTATAAGGCGGATATCTGGTCGCACATCTTCACCCGGATCAAGGTCCGCCACGACGTCGTCCTGGCCTCCGAGGGCAAGATCGCCTGGGCGGTCCGGAAGAGCAGTCCGAAATTGAAGGCAGAGTTGAACAGCTTTGTCGCGACGCACAAGGTCGGCACGACCTTTGGAAACATTCTCAGGAGGACCTTTTACCAGCAGGACAAGATCGTCAAACGAGCTTACGCGCCCGCAGATGTAGCACGGTTTCAGCATTTGGTTGAGATTTTTCGAAAGTACGGTACGAGCTATTCCTTCGATTATCTGATGCTGATGGCCCAAGGCTATCAGGAGTCGCAACTTGATCAGTCGAAACGGTCTCCCCGTGGAGCCGTCGGAATTATGCAGATGTTGCCGGCCACGGCCCGTGACAAGGTCATAGGCATCAAGGGGATCGACAAGGACCCCGAGCGAAATGTCGAAGCAGGCGCCAAATATCTCCGCTATCTGATCGATACTTATATCGACGACGAAGGATTGCAGCCGAAGGACCGGCAGCTCTTCGCTTTCGCAGCCTATAATGCGGGTCCTGGAAATCTTAGGAAATTTCGCGAAAAGGCCAGCGCTTTGGGTCTCGATCCCAACGTCTGGTTCGGCAATGTCGAGAATGGCGCCGCGGCGATTGTCGGCCGGGAGACCGTCCAGTACGTCAGTAACATCTATAAATACTACGTCGCGTACAGCCTGCTTTCAAAACGGATGGAGCCGTCAGCCCAGGAAACAAAGCAGGTTCAGTGACGCGCGGCGATGGATTGCGGTTCGTGGAATACGCCTAATGCACAGACGTCGTGGTGACCGGATCTTTCTCAGGGTCGGAGGATGTCACCAGAATGGCGCCGGCGGCAGCTATGATCAGGATCGCGCCGAGAACAAGCCATGGTCGCTTTGATTTTGCGCGTGGAGTCGAATTCAAGTCGCGCTGGAAACCGAATTCGCGGCGATCCTCCGAGACGGAAGCGAATAGCCCGTCGTTTGTCTCATCTTTCATGACCAGTCCTCCCTTTCCGGGAAACGCTGATCTCCAGTGTAGCTGGGGCCATAAAGGATGTGCATCTTACAAATGCGTAATTCTTCACATGTGTTCGCAACTGGTTAAGCTTTGCACGCTTATCGGGCGAGTTGTTCGATTATGACGCGTATTTCCCGATTATTTACCAAACTTTCTTTCCCTTTGATATCAAGGGGTTTGGTTCGTTTATTTATGAAACTTTTCTAATGTGCCTACGTTATCGGACTTATCACGATGGACGATCTCAGGTTGTCCATTTGTCGATATGAGGGTGCGCACCTTCTCTAAACATCGTATCCGCCGTCGCCGGTAGCTTACTCCGCGCGGCGGCTCTAACGACAACGGAGGAGTGTCATGCAAAATCTGTCTCGAAATCTCTCTCTTGCCATCCTGCTGTCCGCCTGTGCGGCAATCGTCATCCCCGCTCAGGCGCAGCAGGCCAGCAGCGGCGGCCTGGGTGTCGGCGCGTCCGTTGGGCGCAGCAGCAGCGGCGGTCTTGGCGTCGGGGTGGGCGCTTCACTGGGCGGGTCGTCGGGCGTCAACGCGGGCGTCGGCGCTGATATAGGTGGCAGTAACGGCACAAATGCCGGGGTAAGCGCCTCGGCCGGCGGTTCCGGTGGCCTCAATGCCGGTGTTGGCGCATCACTCGGCGGCGGTAACGGAGTGAATGCCGGTGCGAATGCGTCGCTTGGCGGTGGCAATGGTGTCAATGCCGGCCTCGGCGCGTCGGTGGGCCGCGGTGGTATCGATGCTGGAACGACGGCATCTGTCGCAACGGCCTCAACGCCAATGTAGGCGCATCTGTCGGTGGTGGTGGCGGCACCGGGGCAAGCCTTGGCCTCGGCATCGGAAGCGGTGGAACAGGCACAACTCCCGGGACCGGAACGGCCGGTGGGACAGGCACAGCTCCAGGAACAGGCGCTGCCGCCGGCAGCGGAACGGACTTCAGCCCCGACGCAACCAACAGGGCGATCGTCGCCTTTGATCGGATGTCTTCCGCTCAACGGCAGAAGATGCTGACCCGCTGCAAGGATGTAGCAGCCGGCGGATATGACGCTGGCCTGGCTGGCCTTTGCAAGATTCTCGGCCAGATGGCGGCTCGCTGAGTCCCATCCAGAAAACAAAAGCGCCGGTTTGCGAACCGGCGCTTTTTGTTTGGTTTTGCCCGTTGTGCGATCAGTGAAGGATCTGGCTCAGGAAGAGTTTCGTGCGCTCGTGCTTGGGATTGTCGAAGAATTCGGCGGGCGAATTCTGTTCGACAATCTGGCCTTGGTCCATGAAGATCACACGGTTCGCTACCTGGCGCGCGAAGCCCATTTCGTGGGTGACGCAGAGCATCGTCATGCCTTCTTCGGCAAGGCCGACCATGGTGTCGAGCACTTCCTTGATCATTTCCGGATCGAGCGCCGAAGTCGGCTCGTCGAACAGCATGATCTTCGGGTTCATGCAGAGGGAGCGGGCAATCGCCACGCGCTGCTGCTGGCCGCCTGACAACTGGCCCGGATATTTGTTGGCCTGCTCGGGGATCTTGACGCGCGTCAGGAAGTGCATCGCGATTTCTTCCGCCTGCTTCTTCGGCAGCTTGCGGACCCAGATCGGCGCCAGCGTGCAGTTTTCCAGGATCGTCAGATGAGGGAAGAGGTTGAAGTGCTGGAAGACCATCCCGACTTCGCGGCGCACTTCGTCGATCTTCTTGAGATCGTTGGTCAGCTCGACGCCATCAACGACGATGCTGCCCTTCTGGTGTTCTTCCAGCCGGTTGATGCAGCGGATCATCGTCGACTTGCCGGAGCCTGACGGGCCGGCAATGACGATGCGCTCGCCCTTCATGACCTTGAGGTTGATGTCGCGCAGTACGTGGAAGTCGCCGTACCACTTGTTGACGTTGCTCATATCCACCGCGACTTCCGTCGAGGAGACTGTCATCTTCGCTGTCTTAACGGCTTCTGCCATCGGTATTCCCTTTTATTATCGTTTGTAGCCGGTATCGAGGTGGCGTTCCATGAATATGGAATAGCGCGACATGCCGAAGCAGAAAAGCCAATAAATGAAGCCGGCGAAGATCAGGCCAGTGATAGGCGTGACGGCGGTTGCCCAGTTGGTATCGGCAAAGTTCTGCTGGACGGAGCCGAGCAGATCGAACATCGAGATGATCGATACCAGCGAGGTATCCTTGAACATGCCGATGAACGTGTTGACGATGCTGGGAATAAGCAGCTTGATTGCCTGCGGCAGGATGATGAGGCGCATCTTCTGCCAATAGCCGAGACCAAGGGAATCGGCACCCTCATACTGCCCCTTCGGAATGGCCTGCAAGCCGCCACGGAAGACCTCTGCCATATAGGCGGAGGCAAACAGCGAGAAGCCTACCAAGGCGCGCAGGAAATTGTCGATGGTAAAGCCGCTCGGCAGGAAAAGCGGCAGCATGACGCTGGCCATGAAAAGCACGAGGACGATCGGCACGCCGCGGATTACTTCGATGAAGATCACCGAGGCCATGCGGATGACAGGCATCGTCGAGCGTCTTCCAAGCGCCAGTAATATTCCTACCGGAAAAGATACGGCCATGCCGACGAAGGACAGGATCAGCGTGACCATCAGCCCGCCCCAGAGCGCCGTTTCGACGATTTCCAGACCGAACCCGCCGTAAAGCAGGTAGAAGGAGAGGATGGGCAGCACGATGAACATCAGGATGGCGTTCAGCCCCTTGCGAGGCACCGAAGGAATAAGCAACGGCACCAGCAGGAGGATGAACAGGATGCCGACCATATTCGGGCGCCAGCGCTCGTAGGATGGATATCGCCCATAGACGAACAGGCTGAATTTGGCGTCGACGAAAGCCCAGCAGGCGCCGCTCCAGCCATCCGGCTGCGATCCGCCCTGCGATTTCGTGGCGCAGAAGGTGCGGTCGACGCCATCCCAGACGGCCTGAATAAACAGCCAGTTGATGAGATGGGTGGCTGTCCAGACAATGAAAACCACGGCGGCGATCGTCAGGACGATATCCTTCGGCGTGGCGAAGAGATTGAGCCTCATCCAGTGCCAGGCGCCCTTTTCGCTGGAGGGCGCTGGCAGCGGCGGAAGAATGTTCTGGCGAACGAAGTTTCTATCGGAAGCAACGGACATTTAGCGCTCCACCAATGCCATCTTCGCATTGAACCAGTTCATCAGCAGCGATTGGAGAATGCTGATGAAGAGATAGCAAACGATGAGGATGGTCACGACCTCGATGGCCTTGCCTGTCTGATTAAGGACCGTCTTGCCGACGGCGAACAGGTCGGCGTAACCTATTGCCGTTGCCAGCGAGGTATTCTTGGTCAGATTGAGATACTGGCTCGATAGCGGCGGAATAATGATGCGCAGCGCCTGCGGCACGATGACAAGACGCATGGTTTTCGCAGGGCGAAGTCCAAGTGCGCCGGCTGCTTCACTTTGCCCCTTGGCGACGCCCCGAATGCCGCCGCGAACGATTTCGGCGATGAACGATGCAGTGTAGAAGGAAAGAGCCAGAAGCAGCGACATGAATTCCGGCGGTGCGACGGCGCCGCCCGTCAGGTTGAATTTCCCCGCGACCGGCACGTCGAAGGTAACAGGCATGCCGGTGGCGAAAAAGGTGAGAAGCGGCAAGCCGATGATCACGCCGAGGCTGGCCCATATGATCGGGAACTGCTTGCCTGTCGCCGCCTGCCGACGCGCCGACCAGCGATAAAGCCCAAAGGCGAGCGCAATTGCGACGAGGAAAGCCACGCCGATAATCCAGAAGGCATCGCCGAAGACAGGTCTCGGATAAGCGACACCACGGACGTTGACGTAGATACCGAACGGTAGATGAACTGAGTCCCGCGGCTGCGGCAGGATATTGAGAACGCCGTAATACCAGAAGAAAATCACCAGCAGCGGCGGGATGTTACGGAAAAACTCGACATAGACCGTGCACAGCCTGGAGATGAGCCAATTGTGCGACAGGCGGCCGATACCGATGATGAAGCCGACGACCGTCGCGATCACAATGCCGATCAACGACGCGTAGAGTGTATTGACGATGCCGACGACAAAGGCGCGCCCATAGGTCGAATCGCTTGAATAGTCGATCAGCGTCTGGCCAATGTTGAAACCGGCGCGGCCGTCGATGAAGCCGTAGCCGAGGGCCTGATTGTTGCGGGCGAGATTGATCGCAGTATTGTGTGCGACCCACCAGAAAAAGCCGATCAATATGACCGCCGTGATGATTTGGTAGAAAATGCCCCTGACCCTCGGGTCATTCAAGACGGAGCTACCGCTCGCTCGTTTTGGTAAATTCGTCGTTGCACCGACTGTTGTTTGTGCCATGCGCAGCCATTCCCCTTGTGGTCCTTGATCGGACCTTTCTTATAAGGCGGAGGGACGATCGATCGTCCCTCCTTAAAGTTGCTGTCGTCGGTCGATCAGCGGACCGGCGGTGCGTACTGGATGCCGCCCTTGGTCCACAGCTGGTTGAGGCCGCGCTTGATCTTCAGCGGGCTTCCTTCGCCGAGATTACGCTCGAACACTTCGCCGTAATTGCCGACGCCCTTGATGATGTTATACGCCCAGTTGTTGTCGAGGCCGAGATCCGTGCCGATCGTCGAGTTCGCCTCGGTGCCGAGGAAGCGGCGGATATCCGGATTGGTCGAGTTCTTCATCTCGTCGACATTCGCCTGCGTGATACCGAACTCTTCGGCATTGATCAGCGCATAGGATGCCCAGGTGACGATGTTGAACCACTGGTCGTCGCCCTGGCGAACGGCCGGACCGAAGGGTTCCTTGGAAATGATTTCCGGAAGGATCATGTGGTCATCCGGGTTCTTCATCACGAGACGCGTCGCATAAAGGCCGGACTGGTCGGTCGTGTAAACGTCGCAACGGCCCGATTCGTAGGCCGCGTTGACTTCTTCGAGCTTTTCGAAAACCACCGGGTTGTATTGTAGGTTATGCGACTTGAAATAGTCGGCGAGGTTCAGTTCCGTCGTCGTGCCGGCCTGTACGCAGATCGCCGCGCCGGAAAGCTCGAGGGCCGATTTGACGTTCAGGCTCTTGCGAACCATGAAGCCCTGGCCATCATAGTAGTTGATCGCGCGGAAAAGCAGGGGATGGGCGGTGTCGCGGTTGATCGTCCATGTCGTGTTGCGGACGAGAAGGTCGACCTGGCGGGATTCCAGCGCCGGGAAGCGGGTCGTCGCATTGAGAGGCGTGTACTTCACCTTGTTGACGTCGCCGAAGACGGCGGCGGCGACGGCTTTACAATAGTCGACGTCAAACCCGGCATAGTTGCCCGATGCGTCAGGCTGCGCGAAGCCGGCAAGGCCGGTGTTGACGCCGCATTGAACGAAACCTTTTGCCTTCACATCGCTGAGAGTGCTGGCAGAGGCGCCCGACGCGCCGAATGCCAAGGCTGCTGCGCCGATAATTGCGGACAGAAGCGTTTTTTTCATCTTTCCCAACCTTTTTCCCTTGTTTTATAATTAAAGTATCGCGGCCGAAGCGATTTTCGGGAATATTACCCCATCCCCCAGTGCGACTAGCCTTATCACAGTCGCAAAAGCAGTCATGGTCAAGGTGTTGTGCCGAAAATAGCGGCGAACGTCGGTCTTTTGCGAAATAATGCTTTGAAAATAAGCATTTGCCGCCGGGGTAGGCGGCATTTTGCAACAAATCCATGCGGTTTTGTGGGATGCCCACCTAACGTAAGGTTGCCGAGGCTCCAGAGCGCTGTCGTTTGCAGGGTTGACCTCGGTCGGCTTGGTTGCGAAAACTCCGGCTATCCCACAGCGCCAAAGGCATATTTCCCGATGAAAGAAAAAGACGACTATCTACAGAACGCTGGTATCAACACCCGTTTATCTCATATCGGCAATTCCCCCTCCGACTTCCACGGCTTCGTCAATCCTCCCGTCGTTCACGCCTCCACGGTATTGTTTCCGAACGCCCGGGCGATGGAGACGCGCGCCCAGAAATACACCTACGGCACACGGGGTACGCCAACGACGGATGCGCTTTGCGAGGCGATCGACGCGCTCGAGGGATCTGCCGGCACGATCCTGGTGCCATCGGGGCTGGCTGCGATCACCGTTCCTTTTCTGGCGTTCCTGTCGTCTGGCGACCATGCGCTGATCGTTGATTCGGTCTACACGCCGACCCGCATCTTCTGCGATACGATGCTGAAGCGCCTAGGCGTTGAGATCGATTACTACGATCCGCTCGTCGGCGCCGGCATCGAGCAGCTGATAAAGCCGAACACCAAGCTGGTGCACACAGAGGCGCCCGGCTCCAATACTTTTGAAATGCAGGACATTTCGGCGATCTCCACCGTCGCTCACCGGCACGGCTGTGTGGTGACGATGGACAATACCTGGGCAACGCCGATCTATTTCAAGCCGCTCGATCATGGTGTCGATATCTCGATCCATGCAGCGACTAAATATCCGGCTGGCCACTCCGATATCCTGTTGGGGACGGTTTCCGCCAATGCTGCGCATTGGGAAAGACTGAAGGACGCAAACATCACGCTCGGCATCTGTGCAGCACCCGACGACGCCTATCAGGTGCTGCGCGGCCTGCGGACCATGGGCGTCCGTCTGGACCGCCATCAGGAAAGTGCGCTTGCCTTGGCGACGTGGCTTGAGGGCAGGGACGATGTCGCGCGCGTTCTGCACCCGGCGCTCCCGAGCTTCCCCGGTCACGAATTGTGGAAGCGCGATTTCAAGGGCGCAAGCGGCATCTTTTCCATCGTCCTTGCGGCCGACAGCCCAGAAAAATTCAAGCCGAAGGCGCACTCCTTCCTCGACGCGCTGTCGATCTTCGGACTCGGCTATTCCTGGGGCGGCTTCGAAAGCCTTGCTGTTCACGTCAATCTCAGTGACAGGCGTGTCGCAAAGGCTCCCACGCAGGGTCCGGTCCTGCGCTTGCAGATCGGACTGGAGGATGTCGCCGATATCAAGGCCGATATCGAAAAGGGCCTGGCAGCCGCAGCGGCGATCTAAGGCTGTTCGTCAGCCGATGGCGTGATAGCCGTAGATCCAGTCAAGATCCGCCGCAAGACTTTGCGGCGGCCGCATCGAAAGAACGAAATCGCGCCCCAGCCGAAACGGCCCGCGCGCATGATAGGCAAAGCGGTTGAACGCAGCGCGCTGGCGCAAATGAGCGATCCGCGGCGTGCGGTGCCTCTCGAAAACATCGAGCGCCTCAGTGAGGGGCCGACCGGCAACGATACCGGCGAGCTCGAAGGCATCTTCGATCGCCATGGCAGCACCCTGGGCCGCAAACGGCATCATGGCATGGGCGGCGTCGCCGATCAGTACGGTGTCCGCGCCATTGTGCCAGCGGCCTGTTCCGACCTCGTAGAGCGGCCAGAAGGTCGGATGCTTCACTTGATCCAGTAATGCTGAAATCGTCTTGTTCCATCCGGAGAAACGCTGCCTCAGGATGGAGCGCTGCGAATCGCTCCCTGTCGCGTTCCAGTCGTGCACCGCATTGCCGCCTGCCGTGATGGCGACGATGTTGAAAGTGCCGGTCTCCTTGAGCGGATAGCAGACGAGATGCGCGGAGGGGCCGAGGAATGCCGTGACGCTGGTCCGGTCAAAAACCCCCGGTGCATCGGCTGCCGGAATGGCGAAACGCCAGGCGATATTTCCGGAAAAATGCGGCGAGGGGCTGCCAGGCACCATAGTCCGCGCCTTTGACCAGACGCCATCGGCCCCTATGATCAACTCCGCCCCGAGACGGCTGCTGATATCGGCAGATGATCCGGCCACGGGATCGATACGCTGGCCGAGATGCAGCTCACACAGGGGATTAGCAAGGACGGCGTCGAGCAGAGCCTTCTGCAATGTCGCGCGGTGCAGCGTGCCGTAGGGCGAGCCCCAGCGCAGCTTAGCAAAATTTCCGCTCGGCACGGCAGCCAGCTGACGCAGCGAGGTGCCGGAGACGAGGCGTACCTCTTTCGGCTCCAGCCAGACGGCCGACAATGCATCCAGCACGCCAAGTTGTCCGAGGATATACGAGGCGTTCGGCGAAACCTGCAGGCCGGCGCCGACTTCAGTCAGCGCGTCCGCCTGCTCGAAAATCGCGGAACTGATACCATGCCTTGCCATGGCCAGGGCTGCAGTCAGGCCTGCCACCCCGGCGCCGATGATTGCGGCATGCTTGATCGGCATTTCAGGTTCCGATCACGATCCGGTACTCAGGCAGCCTTCACATGAAAGACGCAGCCCGGCGGGTTGGTCTGATCGGCCTTCAGCGACGGATTGTAGTGGAAGAGCGTCGAGCAGTAGGAACAGACCTTCTCGTTCTCGTCGCCCATGTCGATGAAGATATGGGGATGGTCGAAGGGGATCGATGCGCCCGTGCACATGAATTCCTTCACGCCGATCTCGATAAGGCGATGTCCGCCATCGTTCTGGAAATGGGGAATGTTGTGGCCGGCCATGTTGATCTCCGAATGCTTCTGGAATTTGGCCGGACTTTATAGTCCTTCGTTCCAATTGTGTAGTGCGAAAGTCCCGCGTCGGACACAGTTTTCTTCACCGCCCGGGTTCACCTCATATCGCCGATAAATTATGGTCCGCGCGCAGAAGGATGATGCCATGAACCTGAATACGCCTGTCTTTTCCAATTTCACCCACGACGGATTGAAGCTTGCCTTTTTCGACGAAGGCGACCCCAACGGCGTGCCTGTTCTGCTGATCCACGGCTTCGCATCGACCGCCAATGTCAACTGGGTGCATCCGGGCTGGCTGAAAACGCTTGGAGATGCCGGCTATCGTGTGATCGCCATCGACAACAGAGGCCATGGCGCCAGCGACAAGCCGCATGACGCTGAGGCCTACAGGCCATGGATCATGGCGGAAGACGCGGTGGCTTTGCTCGATCATCTCGGCATTCCTGAAGCGAATATCATGGGCTATTCAATGGGCGCCCGCATCTCTGCCTTCCTTGCGCTCGCGCATCCGGATCGCGTTCGCTCGCTCGTCTTCGGCGGGCTCGGCATCGGTATGACGGATGGCGTCGGAGATTGGGATCCGATCGCCGACGCATTGCTTGCGCCATCGCTCGAAACGGTGACGCATGCGCGGGGACATATGTTCCGGGCTTTCGCCGAACAGACCAAGAGCGATCGTACGGCGTTAGCCGCCTGTATCCGCGGCTCCCGCGATCTCATAAGCCGTGAGGATATGGCCAGGATCGAAGCGCCGACCCTGATCGGGGTGGGCACCAAGGACGACATTGCCGGCTCGCCGCAGGAGCTTGCCGATCTGATGCCGCATGGCGAAGCGCTGGATATTCCCAATCGCGACCATATGCTCGCTGTCGGCGATCGGGTGTTCAAGAAAGCCGTGCTGGAATTCTACGAGCGTGTCGCCGGCCGGTGACAGCTGGATTATTTATAGTGTCACTGCCCGGTGAAATGCGGTTTCCGGCGCTCGGCAAAAGCCGCGCGGCCTTCGGCATAATCCAGGCTGTCGAAGGTTTCCGCGCCGAGAATTTCGGCGTCTCGCAACAGGTCGTCATCCTGCTCGATCACGGCTCGTATCGCCATCTTTGAGGCATGCAGGGCAAGTGGTGCATTTGCGGCGATCGCGAGGGCCAGCGCATGCGCTTCCCCTTCGAGAGCGTCTGTCGCCATCGTCTCCAGCAGGAAGCCGGCCGATATCATCTTTGCCGCCGATAGGGGCGCTCCGGTGAAGATGGCGACCTTGGCCATTTGCGGCCCGAGCGCGGTGACGATGTCCTGGATGGCGTCGGCCGGGTAGGCGAGGCCGAGACGTGCCGCCGGTATCGAGAAGCGCGCGCTTTCATCGGCAATACGCAGATCACAGGCCGCGGCGATCCCGAACCCGCCCCCGAAGCAGATGCCGCGGATCAGGGCAATGGTCGGCACGCGGCAATGACGCACCGCAGTAAAGGCTGCGGAGTTCAGGGCCTCGTAGACACGCGCCGTTGCTGTATCTTTGCGCTCCGTGTCGAATTCGCTGATATCCGCACCGGCGCTGAAATCCTTTTCTCCGCCGCCACGGATGACGATCACACGTGCGTTCGCTTCGTCCGTCAGGTGCCGTATCGCCTGCGGCACCGCGCGCCACATGGCGGCCGTGATTGCATTCTTGCGATCCGGATTGTCGAGCACCAATGTCCCGATGCCGTCGTCAAAGGTGGTGCGGACATGGCCGCCAGCGAAATCGTGAGAAGAAGTCATGCGGTCTGCCCCATTTATGTTGTAGGACTTTTCCTCTATATAATGGCGCTCAACAGGAAATGAGGAGACCGCCAATGGTCGCAATAACGGACGTTCGCCAGATTGATGGCGCAAACTCGGTCAAGGTGGTCGATCCGATATGGGATAGCATGCGGGATGAAGCGCGTGCTGCCGCCGAGAGGGATCCGCTTCTGGCTGCCTTTCTCTATTCCACCATTATCAATCATCGTTCGCTTGAGGAATGCGTCATTTATCGCATCTGCGAGCGTCTCGATCATCCGGATATGCAGGCAGTCCTGCTGCGCCAGACATTCGAGGAAATGCTGGCGGATTGGCCCGAATGGGGATCGATCCTCCGTGTCGACATTCAGGCGGTCTATGACCGCGATCCTGCCTGCCTCCGTTTCATGGAGCCTGTCCTTTATTTCAAGGGCTTCCACGCCATCCAGACCCATCGCCTTGCCCATTGGCTGTATAACCACGGGCGTCGGGATTTTGCGCTTTATCTCCAGAGCCGCTCTTCCAGCGTGTTCCAGACGGATATCAATCCGGCGGCGCGCATCGGGAAGGGTATCTTCCTCGATCATGCGACGGGCGTCGTGGTCGGCGAGACCGCCGTCATCGGCGACAACGTCTCCATTCTGCACGGTGTGACACTTGGTGGCACCGGCAAGGAAGGAAGCGACCGTCATCCGAAGATCGCCAATGGGGTGCTCATCGGGGCAGGGGCCAAAATCCTTGGCAACATCCAGATCGGACATTGCTCACGCATCGCGGCAGGCTCCGTCGTGCTGAAGGAAGTCCCGCCGAAGACGACTGTTGCGGGCGTGCCGGCGAAGGTCGTCGGAGAAGCAGGCTGTTCGGAGCCCTCACGATTGATGGACCAGATCGTTCGGGATCAGGTTATCGGCGCCGGAATCTGAGATCAGGCAGCCAGGGATTGGCGGGTTGCGGCAGGCGTGGACATCCGCGTCATGCCGCGCTTGCAGCCTTTACACCGCCGCTTTTCCTGTGCAAGAACCGGCCAGCCGCGAGAACCACGGAGATGACTTGTGAAGCCTGAAGAAATCAAGAAACTCGACGCTTATTTCAAACGCACCTTCAATCCGCAGATATTGGTGAAGGCCCGTCCGCGCAAGAATGATTCCGCGGAAGTCTATCTCGGCGAAGAGTTTCTCGGTGTCGTCTATATCGACGATGAGGATGGCGATCGTTCCTACAACTTTTCGATGGCTATCCTGGACGTCGATCTCTGACGTCGCGATTAGCAAGAGCGCCGGGTTTCGATGAAATCCGGCTCTCTTTTTGAGTATTTGCTCTCAAAATCTGCAAAAATTCATCCAATTTCATTTCAAATATGCCCCTGCGACAGCTGAAATCAGGAATCCTCAGTGAAGACGCAAGTTTTTCACTTAATCCTAAAGTTGTAGCCTTCTGATATATTTCTGCGAAAACATACCGATGGAAGTGCCCCTTCCGGCCAGCCCAATGTTCACGGCATCAAATACAACTTTAACATGCTGTGCGCCGCACAAGACTACTTGACTATTTGTGCACCGCAATTACGTTTGCCTCGAAGCCATCCAAGGGAGAGAGGACAGCATGTTCAATTTTGAAGAAGCAAACAAGAAGAGCAAGGAAGCGATGGACACCGCGCTGAAGGGCTATTCCGAAGTTGCAAAGGGCTTTCAGGCAATTGCTGCCGAAACGGCCGAATATTCCAAGAAGTCCTTCCAGGACACGGTAACGCACATGGAAACGCTCGCCGGTGCCAAGAGCTTCGAGACCGTTTTCGAACTGCAGGGCAATTTCGTGAAGTCGTCCTACGAGAACTTCATCGCTGAGGCGACGAAGCTCGGCGAAATGTATGCCGACCTCGCCAAGACGGCCTACAAGCCTTACGAAGCGCCGATTGCAAAGGCAACGAGCAAGGCAGCCTCTGTGGCTTCTGCTGCGTAAAACGCCTCGCGAATAGATTTCAGGACTTTGAAGGTCCGGTAAGACCGGCTGCACTTTGCTGCAGCCGGTCTTTTTCGTTTGTCGTTCCCGATCAGGGCCGCTCGCCAAGACTTTTTTTCTTCTGGGGTTCTTTGGCAACGAATTGTGATTGCAGTGTCGAGCGAGGGGCTTAAAATCACGCCAATATGAACTAAGTTAGGGGTTCGGATATTCGGCGGAACGATTAAGAATGACTGGTCGGAATGCAATGTCCTCCCGCCGGATGATTTGAGGAATGAATGACAATGATCGCTAAGCCGATCCGGATGCAAAACGACAGCGAAAGGAACGGGGACAACGGCAATCGCGGGACCTCGGTGATTACACGCACGAAGTCCAAGACCAAAAAGCCCAATCTTTATCGCGTACTGCTGCTGAATGACGACTACACGCCCATGGATTTCGTGATCCATATCCTGGAGCGTTTTTTCCAGAAGGATCGTGAAGGTGCCACGCGCATCATGCTCCATGTCCACAATCACGGCGTGGGCGAGTGCGGCGTGTTTACATACGAAGTAGCTGAGACCAAGGTGAGCCAGGTGATGGACTTTGCCCGGCAACACCAGCATCCGCTGCAATGTGTAATGGAAAAGAAGTGAGGATCTGAACGTGCCAACATTTTCGCCTAGTCTTGAGAAGGCGCTGCATCAGGCACTGACCTACGCAAACGAGCGGCATCATGAGTATGCCACGCTCGAGCATCTGCTGTTGGCGCTTGTGGACGACTCCGATGCGGCGGCCGTCATGGGCGCCTGCAATGTCGATCTCGATGCGCTCCGCAAAACGCTGATTGAATATGTCGATAACGAACTCTCGAATTTGATCACCGGTTATGACGAGGACTCCAAGCCGACATCCGGCTTCCAGCGCGTCATCCAGCGAGCCGTGATCCATGTTCAGTCTTCGGGCCGCGAAGAGGTAACGGGAGCCAATGTTCTCGTCGCCATTTTCGCGGAACGGGAAAGCCATGCAGCCTATTTCCTGCAGGAGCAGGAGATGACCCGCTACGACGCGGTCAATTATATTTCCCATGGTATCGGCAAGCGTGCGGGCTCCTCCCAGGTTCGTGCGCCGCGCGGTGCTGAAGAAAACGAATCCGAAAGCAAGCCGACCTCCCGCGGCGAGCAGGAGGAGGGTGGGGCCAAGAAGCAGCAGGATGCGCTGAAGGCCTATTGCGTCAATCTGAACGAGAAGGCCAAGAGCGGCAAGATCGATCCGCTGATCGGCCGCCACCAGGAAGTCAGCCGGACTATCCAGGTCCTGTGCCGCCGTTCGAAGAACAACCCGCTTTACGTGGGCGATCCGGGCGTCGGCAAGACGGCCATCGCCGAAGGTCTGGCAAAGCGCATCGTCGAAGGCAAGGTGCCGGAAGCGCTCGCTGACGCCACCATCTTCTCGCTCGACATGGGCACGCTGCTCGCCGGAACCCGCTATCGCGGTGACTTCGAGGAGCGCCTGAAGCAGGTCGTCAAGGAACTCGAGGAATATCCGGGCGCAGTGCTCTTCATCGACGAAATCCACACCGTCATCGGTGCTGGCGCGACGTCGGGTGGAGCCATGGATGCCTCGAACCTCCTGAAGCCTGCTTTATCCTCGGGTGCGATCCGTTGCATCGGCTCGACCACCTACAAGGAATATCGCCAGTTCTTCGAAAAGGATCGGGCCCTGGTTCGCCGCTTCCAGAAGATCGACGTCAACGAACCGTCGATCGACGATGCGATCGAAATCATGAAGGGTCTGAAGCCCTATTTCGAAGAGTATCATCACCTGCGTTATTCCAACGACGCGATCAAGTCGGCGGTCGAACTGTCGGCTCGCTATATTTCCGATCGCAAGTTGCCTGACAAGGCGATTGACGTCATCGACGAAACGGGTGCAGCCCAGATGCTGCTGCCGCCTTCGAGACGCCGCAAGCTGATCACCGAGAAGGAAATCGAAGCGACCGTCGCGACGATGGCGCGTATTCCGCCGAAGAGCGTCTCCAAGGACGATGAGGCCGTTCTTGCCAATCTCGAGCAGGAACTGCGGTCTGTCGTCTATGGTCAGGATACGGCCATCGAAGCCCTGTCCACCTCGATCAAGTTGGCCCGTGCCGGCCTGCGCGAACCGAACAAGCCGATCGGCTCCTACGTCTTCTCCGGCCCGACAGGCGTCGGCAAGACGGAAGTCGCCAAGCAGCTTGCCTCTTCGCTCGGCGTCGAGATGCTGCGCTTCGACATGTCGGAATATATGGAACGGCATACGGTTTCCCGTCTGCTCGGTGCACCTCCCGGCTATGTCGGCTTCGACCAGGGTGGCCTGTTGACCGACGGCGTCGACCAGCATCCGCATTGCGTGGTCCTGCTCGATGAAATCGAGAAGGCGCATCCCGACATCTACAACATCCTGCTGCAGGTCATGGACCATGGCACGCTGACGGACCATAATGGCAAGAAGATCGACTTCCGCAACGTCATCCTAATTATGACGACCAATGCGGGTGCGTCGGAAATGGCCAAGGCCGCCTTCGGCTTCGGCTCGTCCAAGCGGACGGGCGAGGACGAGGAAGCGCTCAACCGCCTCTTCACGCCGGAGTTCCGCAACCGTCTGGATGCGATCATTCCGTTCGCATCGTTGCCGACGGCTGTCATTCACAAGGTGGTTCAGAAGTTCATCATGCAACTGGAAGCACAGCTTTCCGAACGCAACGTGACCTTCGACTTGCATGAGGATGCGATCGCCTGGCTGGCGGAAAAGGGTTACGACGAGAAGATGGGTGCCCGCCCGCTCGCTCGCGTCATCCAGGACGTCATCAAGAAGCCTCTGGCGAACGAAATCCTCTTCGGCAAACTGAAGAAGGGTGGCGTCGTCAAGGTAACCGTCGGTCCGAAGGAAGACGGCAAGCCCGGCATCGTTCTCGAATCGATCGCCGAGACCGCGCCGATTAAGCCGAAGCCGGAGGCCGAACTGGTCGAGGCAGAAGCCGAACACGATGCCGATGGCGAACTGAAGGCGAAGGCCTCGCCGAAGCGTGCTTCGTCTGCCGCCAAGCAGGCCAAGCCGGAGGCCGAGCCGGAAGTGAAGAACGCCGGCAAGAGCGGTGCCGTACCGAAGGTTCCGCGCAAGAAGTAAAGCGCGGCGACTAGGTTGAATGAGAAAAGGCCTGCATCGGTGACGATGCAGGCCTTTTTGGTTGGGACATTATATCTACCAAGCGTTGGTGGCCTGCCGTGTGGCCCCCTCATCCCCTCGAATGAGAGCTCAAGCCAATGCTTCGATAATCTTCTGCGCATTGGCGGCGAGCACCGCGCCATCTTCCATCTTGCCGCCATGCGGCTTCAGCGGAACGCCTTCGTTGCGCGGAATGATGTGAAAATGCAGGTGGAAGACGGTTTGGCCCGCTGCCGGTTCGTTGAACTGGGCGATGTAGACACCGTCAGCGTCGAAAGCCTCTTTGACGGCATTGGCGATCTTTTGCACCACCTGGATCGCATGCTGCAACGTTTCGGGGTCCGCATCGAACAGATTGCGTGACGGCTGCTTCGGCACGACCAATGTGTGACCCGTCGATTGCGGCATGACATCCATGAAGGCGACCGTATGTTCGTCCTCGTAGACCCGGTAGGACGGAATTTCGCCCTTGAGTATCTTCGCAAAGATATTGTTGCTGTCATAGCTCGGGCTGGTCATCCAGGATCTCCTTATTCCGGAATTGTCGGGCCGCAGTGTCGCCCGACAATCAATTATCCTGTCGTTCGCCCCGGCGGAAGGGGCTATGCTCCGTCAGCATCTCGCCGATCTGCTCAACCTCCTGCCGCTCCCGCGCCAGATAGTCGGCAACGGCGCGGCGAAGCCCGGCATGGGCGATATAGTGTGCCGAATGCGTCGTCACAGGCAGATAGCCGCGGGCGAGCTTGTGTTCGCCCTGGGCGCCTGCTTCGACCCGGCTGAGGCCCTTTGCCAGCGCAAAATCGATGGCCTGATGATAGCAGACTTCGAAATGCAGGAAGGGATGATCCTCGATGCAGCCCCAGTGGCGGCCATAGAGCGTGTCGCCGCCGATGAAATTGATCGCGCCAGCAATGTAGCGCCCCTCGCGCTTCGCCATGACGAGAAGGATGTCGTCTGCCATGCGCTCGCCGATCAGCGAGTAGAATTGGCGCGTCAGATAAGGTCGGCCCCATTTGCGGCCGCCGGTATCCATATAGAAGGTGAAGAACTGGTCCCAGATGTCCTCTGTCAGATCGCTGCCGGTCAGCCAGTCGATGGTGATCCCGTTTTCGAGCGCGACACGACGTTCCTTCTTCAGCGCCTTGCGCTTGCGCGACGCGAGCGTTTCCAGAAACGCGTCATGGTTGGCGTAGCCTTCATTGATGAAGTGGAATTGCTGGTCCGTGCGGTGCAGATAGCCATCCGTTTCGAAGACGGAGACCTCGTCCTCGGGCAGGAACGTGACATGCGCGGAAGATATGCCGAGCTGCCGTGTCACTTCTTTCAGACTTTCGGCAAGCGCTGCCTGGATGATCGGCCTGTCATAGCCTTCGGCGACAAGCAGGCGCGGGCCGGTCGCTGGCGTGAACGGAATGGAGCACTGCAGCTTCGGATAATATTCGCCGCCTGCGCGTTCGAACGCGTCCGCCCAGCCATGGTCGAAGACATATTCTCCCTGGCTATGGCTTTTGAGATAGCCGGGTATGGCGCCTATGAGGGTGCCGTCATCGGTTTCGAGTAACAGGTGATGCCCGAGCCATCCGGCCCGGTCGGTGGCCGAGCCGGATTCCTCAAGGGATGAGAGGAAGGCATGCGAGACGAAGGGATTGTAGGGCAGGGCCGAGCCTGCTCGTGAAGCTCCGGCCAGCTTCGACCAGCTTTCCGGAGATATTGCCTTGAATGATCGTTCTGCGCGAAAGGATAATTCGTCTGTCATGAAACGAGGGCGGGGCTCTCCCGTGGATCAAAGCCTTCGAATGTCATCTGGTCTGCATTCGCAAATGTGTGTCGCCTTGCTGCCTCGTCGCGAACCGTCCAGGTAATGACAGGGATGCCGCGCTGGCGCTGAGCCGTGACGAAGGGATTGGGCAGATCACCATAGAAATATGAGATGAAGTCTAGACCAAGCTGCATAGCTTCGTCATGCACAAAGAATGTGTCGGGATTGTTTCCATCCGCGGTCAAACCGATCGGGTGAGGCGGATTAAGCGCCTTCAGATCCTTCAAAATCCAGTGATCGAAGCTCATCAGGGCGACATGGCCCTTGTAGCCTTCCAGAACCTCGATGACCGTCTCGGCAAAGCCTTCGTCGTCGCCCTGTCGGCCTTTTAGTTCGAGAACCAGCGGCACTTTCCCGTCGCAGAGCTTGAGCAACTGCTTCAGAGTCGGGATCTTGTCATTCGTGCCGCCGACGGACAGCAATCCGAGTTCGGCCGAGCTGCGGTCGCGCAGGGCGCCGGGCAGATTGCAGACCCGCTGCAGGTCATCGTCGTGGAAGACGACCGGGACACCGTCGGCAGCATAGTGCAGATCGCATTCGATCGAAAAGCCGGCGTCTATCGCACGGGAGAAGGCGGAAAGCGTGTTCTCCCAGACTTGGCTGTTCATGTCATGATAGCCGCGATGGGCGACCGGCCTTTCGGTAAGCCAGGCAATCTTGCTCATAGAGAAATTTCCAGGATGGCATCGATTTCGACAGCGGCGTTCAGCGGCAGGGCAGCCATGCCGACAGCTGCACGTGCATGCTTGCCGGCCTCTCCAAGCACGTTGGCGAGAAGATTGGATGCGCCGTTGATCACGAGATGTTGTTCGGTGAAATCAGGGACCGAGGCGACGAAGCCGTTGAGCTTGATCAGCCGCCTGATGCGGCCAAGATCGCCGGCCAATGCTGCCTTTGCCTGTGCAAGTATGTTGATCGCGCAGAGTTCCGCGGCACGTTGACCCCTTGCCACATCGACGTCCTTGCCCAAATGGCCAGTAATCGCGACCTTTCCACCCTCGATCGGCAATTGCCCCGAAAGATAAAGGAGGTTGCCGCTGATGACGTATGGCACGTAGTTCGCAGCCGGTGCGGCGGCCTCCGGCAGGGTGATCCCAAGCTCGGTGAGGCGGGTATCGATGGCGTCGGACATTTTCGTCTCCCGTTTGTTGTAAATTCTTCAAAAATCCTGCATCAAGACTTAAAATCCCGCGGAGCGAGACGTCGGCCTCTATTTGGTCGAAAGCGTTCTTATAACATCGCGTGCGAGTCCAATAGGAGATAATGAATGTTCCGCTCGAGTCTTGCCGCTGTTCTGGTTTCGGGTGCGAGCTTTGCGGTTCTTCCTGCGCCGTCGGCATTTGCAGCCGGTCCGAGCGGCCTCATCGCCCATCGCGCGGTCTATGATCTCGAACTCAAGGATGCTTCCGATCGCTCCGGCATTTCCGGCATGTACGGACGGATGGTCTACGAGTTCGACGGCTCTGATTGCACCGGGTTCACGACCAATTTCCGTTTCGTCACCCAGATCGATACGGGCGATTCGACACGCCTGAGCGACCAGCAGACGACGACCTTCGAGGATCTCACGAAGCGCATTTTCCGGTTCGAGACAAAGTCGTTCACTGACGAGCAACTCGACAAGGATGTAAGGGGCGCTGCAGAGGACGACCAGAAGGGCGTCAAGGTCGAACTCACCCAGCCGGCCACCAAAGAGGTGGACCTGGCCGAGAGCCGCTTCCCAACGGAGCACATGCTGGACATCATCCAGAATGCAAAGATCGGCAAGAATTTCTTCGAGGCCCGCGTCTTCGACGGTTCCGATGATGGCGACAAGTCGCTGGTCGCAACCACTGTCGTCGGCAAGCAGGAAACGCCGGGGGCCGATGACGCGGATGCCGACAAGGCCGGTGCCTTCGCCAAGACGCCGTTCTGGCCGGTAACGGTTGCCTATTTCAATGAGAAGAGCAGCGGCGATGCGATGCCCGTATACCGCATGTCGTTCAAGCTCTACGAGAACGGCATCACGCGCGATCTAACCATGGACTATGGTGATTTCGTGCTGACAGGCAAACTCTCGAAGCTCGAAGTGCTCGACACCAAGGCCTGCAAGTAGACGCGGCAGCTCTTCGCGGTTTTAAGTAATTTTTCTGTCATAAGCCTTGCTTTTACCGCCAAGGGAGGGTAAGGCCAGCCGCATTCCACACGTAAGGCATGGGATTGTCCGGGAGAAATCCGGATCGTTCCGCCCGGTGGCATCTTCGAAGAGGATGCTGTTCGCCTTGCGGAGGTTCAACCGGAAAAGGATAAAAAGGCATGGCATTGCCCGATTTCTCTATGCGCCAGCTTCTCGAAGCAGGCGTCCACTTCGGCCACCAGACTCACCGCTGGAACCCGAAGATGAAGCCGTACATTTTCGGCGATCGTAACAACATCCACATCATCGACCTGGCTCAGACCGTTCCGATGCTGTCGCGCGCCCTGCAGGTCGTCAGCGACACCGTTGCTCGCGGCGGCCGTGTTCTCTTCGTCGGCACCAAGCGTCAGGCTTCCGAGCTCATCGCTGATTCGGCCAAGCGTTCCGCCCAGTACTACGTCAACTCGCGTTGGCTCGGCGGCATGATGACGAACTGGAAGACGATCTCCAACTCGATCCAGCGTCTGCGCAAGCTCGACGAAATCCTGAACGGCGAAGCCCAGGGTTTCACCAAGAAGGAACGTCTGAACCTTGAGCGCGAGCGCGAAAAGCTCGACAAGGCTCTCGGCGGTATCCGCGATATGGGCGGCACCCCGGACCTGATGTTCATCATCGACACCAACAAGGAAAAGATCGCGATCGACGAAGCCAAGCGCCTTGGCATCCCGGTTGTCGCCATCATCGACAGCAACTGCGATCCGGACCTGATCGACTACCCGATCCCGGGTAACGACGACGCTTCGCGCGCCATCGCTCTCTATTGCGAACTGATCTCGCGCGCTGCCATCGACGGCATTGCTCGCCAGCAGGGCGCTTCCGGCCGCGATCTCGGTGCTTCTGCTGAAGTTCCGATGGAACCGGCGCTCGAAGGCGAAGCCGAAGCCTGATAAAGAAGCAGGCGGACCAAAAGGTCCGCTGTGCTTTCCAGAGATTGGGAAAGGCCGCTCGCGACTCCTAGAAGTTCGGCGGCCTTGACTGTTTCAGGCGAGGGCGATCCGCCCGCCGCCATACGAGTTTCGTTATGACGCGTCTTTCATCACGCTGTCATACATTCAGGTACATTTCGTGCCTCAATCCGGTGCCGCACCGCCTTTCGCGGGCCACCGTTTGAACCGACAAGAGGAAGCTTATGACCGAGATTACGGCTGCACTGGTGAAGGAACTGCGCGAAAAGTCTGGCGCAGGCATGATGGACTGCAAGAAGGCGCTGGTCGAAAACAACGGCGACATCGAAGCATCGATCGACTGGCTGCGCGCCAAGGGCATCTCCAAGGCCGACAAGAAGGCTGGTCGCGCCGCTGCTGAAGGCCTGGTCGCCATTGCCGGCGCCGGTCACAAGGCTGTTGTCGTCGAGCTCAACTCCGAAACCGACTTTGTTGCCCGTAACGACGCCTTCCAGGATCTCGTTCGCGGTATCGCCGAAGTTGCCCTGTCGACCGACGGCACGGTTGAAGCCATCGCTGCGGCGACCTACCCGGCATCCGGCAAGCCGGTCGCCGACACCATCAAGGACGCAATCGCCACGATCGGCGAAAACATGACGCTCCGTCGCGCTGCCAAGCTCGAAGTCGAGCACGGCGTTGTCGCGACCTACATCCACAACGCTGCCGGCGACGGCATCGGCAAGCTCGGCGTTCTCGTTGCCCTCAAGTCCGAAGGCGACAAGGCCGTTCTGACGTCGATCGGCCGCCAGGTTGCCATGCACATCGCTGCGACCAACCCGCTCGCTATCCGCGCCGAAGAAGTCGACGCTGCTGTTGCCGAGCGCGAGCGCAACGTGTTCATCGAACAGGCTCGCGAATCCGGCAAGCCGGACGCGATCATCGAAAAGATGGTCGAAGGCCGCATGCGCAAGTTCTTCGAAGAAGTCGCTCTTCTGTCGCAGGCTTTCGTGATCAACCCCGACCTGACGGTTGGCGCTGCGGTCAAGGAAGCTGAAAAGGAAGCCGGCGCGAAGATCGAAGTCGTCGGCATGGCCCGTCTTCTCCTCGGCGAAGGCGTCGAGAAGGAAGAGACGGACTTCGCAGCTGAAGTCGCAGCTGTCGCCAAGGGCTGATCTGCGGATCATACCAAAGGAAAACTGAAGGGCATCGCGTGACAACGCGGTGCCCTTCGTGTATCCGGCTTTCACGATCATTTCGAGGAGCCAATATGTCCCAGCCCATTTACAAGCGCGTATTGCTTAAGGCCTCCGGCGAAGCCCTTATGGGGAGCCAGGGTTTCGGAATTGATGTCGCTGTTGCTGACCGCATTGCTTCGGATATTTCGGAAGCGCGCGAAATGGGGGTCGAGGTCGGCGTCGTCGTCGGTGGCGGCAACATCTTTCGCGGCGTAGCGGTCGCGTCCAAAGGCGGCGATCGGGTAACCGGTGACCACATGGGCATGCTGGCGACCATCATCAACGCGCTGGCGCTCGCAACCTCCTTGCGCAAGCTGAATATCGATACCGTCGTTCTCTCCGCCATCGCAATGCCCGAAATCTGCGAGAGTTTTTCGCAGCGCGCAACGCTCTATCATCTGTCGCTTGGCCGTGTGGTCATCTTTGCCGGCGGGACGGGGAATCCCTTCTTCACCACCGATTCGGCTGCTGCTCTAAGGGCTGCAGAAATGGGTGCCGAAGCGATCTTCAAGGGAACGCAGGTCGATGGTATCTATTCTGCCGATCCGAAGAAGGTGCCGGATGCCGAGCGGTTCGATCATCTGACCCACAGCCAGGTCCTGGAAAAGGGGCTTGCCGTGATGGATATTGCTGCCGTGGCGCTTGCTCGCGAAAACAGCATTCCGATCGTCGTTTTCTCGATTCACGAGAAAGGCGGCTTCGCAGAAATCTTGACCGGCGGGGGCCGCAAGACCATCGTATCGGACAATTGAGAATTCCGCAGCGTCAGGCCTTGAACGGCGCTGTTCAAAATATGGAGTTATGACAATGAGTGACAACACCGACCTCAAGGAACTGAAGCGCCGCATGGATGGCGCCGTCTCGGCCTTCAAGAGCGATATCGCGTCTTTGCGCACGGGGCGCGCATCTGCCAACATTCTCGATCCGGTGACACTTGAAGCCTATGGATCGCGCGTGCCGCTGAACCAGGTTGCCAACATCACCGTTCCCGAGCCGCGCATGCTCACGGTTTCGGTCTGGGACAAGTCGATGGTCGGCGCGGTCGAGCGCGGGATTCGCGAATCGAACCTTGGTCTTAATCCGATCGTCGACGGCCAGAGCCTGCGCATTCCGCTTCCGGAACTCAACGAAGAGCGTCGCCGCTCGCTGGTCAAGGTTGCGCACGACTATGCCGAGAAGGCAAAGGTCGCGATCCGTCACGTTCGCCGCGACGGCATGGACGGCCTGAAGAAGGCCGAGAAGGATGGCGTGCTCGGTCAGGACGAAAGCCGGGCGCAGTCGGAAAAGGTGCAGAAGATGACGGATGATATGATTTCCGATATCGACCGCTTGCTAGCGGAGAAGGAAAAGGAAATCATGCAGGTCTAAAGTATCTGCTGATACCCGCGCCTTCCTGCCCGAACGAAACCGGATCCATATGACAAACTCCACGTTTTCGCGCATACCTGAGCATGTTGCCATCATCATGGATGGCAATGGCCGATGGGCCAATGCGCGCGGCTTGCCGCGCACGATGGGTCATCGCAAGGGTGTGGAAGCGGTGCGGGAGACTGTGCGCGCAGCGGGCGATGTCGGCATAAAATACCTGACATTGTTCGCCTTCTCTTCCGAGAATTGGCGCCGGCCGGAGACTGAGGTCACCGATCTGCTCGGCCTGCTGAAGGCGTTCATCCGGCGTGATCTGGCAGAGCTCCACAGGCAGAATGTGCGCATTCGCGTTATCGGCGATCGTTACAATCTGCGTAGCGATATCCTGCCGCTGCTGATCGAGGCCGAGGAGACGACGAAAGACAATACGGCGCTGACGCTGGTCATAGCCTTCAACTACGGCTCGCGGGACGAGATCGCGCGTGCCGTCGTCAGCCTTGCCAAAGAGGTGGAGGCGGGTCGACTGCGCGCGCAGGACATCACTCCGGCTCTGATCGATGGAAGGCTGGACACGGCAGGCATTCCCGACCCTGATCTGATCATTCGGACCAGCGGTGAGGAACGTCTTTCGAACTTCCTTCTCTGGCAGGCAGCCTATTCGGAATTCATGTTCATGCCCGAATACTGGCCGGACTTCAGCCGCGATCTGTTCCTTTCAGCCCTCGAGAAATATGCGGCGCGCGACCGTCGCTTCGGCGGCCTTTCCGCCAAGCCCGCCGCCGCCGTGGGGTCCTGATGAGCCGCGAACTGAGGCTGCGTATCGTCTCCGGGATCATCCTTGCTATCGTTGTCCTTGCGGCCACGTGGTGTGGCGGTTTGGCCTTCCGCTTGCTGGCATCAGTGATTGCCTTGCTCGTCTATTACGAATGGTCGAGGATCACGGGGCTGCATGGCCGCGACCCGCAGGGCAATGCAATCGCCTGGCTCGGCCTTGCCGCGATCGCTGCCGCAACCCTGGCTGAGGAGCCGGTATATGCTGTCGCCGCGCTCTGCCTGTTTGTCCTGGTGACTGCCATACTGGTCGCCGCTCGACGAAAGAGCTGGTGGCTTCCCGGCGGCGTGCTCTATGCGGGACTGACCTGTATTGCCCTTTCCGAGATTCGCGATGACGATTTCCGTGGTTTCGCGGTCATGCTGTTCGTCTTCGCGACCGTGTGGGCGACTGACATATTCGCTTATTTCGTCGGACGTGCGATCGGAGGCGCCAAGCTTGCGCCGCGCATATCGCCCGGCAAGACGTGGTCAGGGGCGATCGGTGGCGCTGTTGCAGCCGTGATCGCAGGTAGCGCCGTCATCTGGTACTTCTTTCTCGGCACGGGTTTATGGGTTGCCGGAGTGGCTCTCCTTCTCTCCATCTGCAGCCAGGCAGGCGATCTTTTCGAATCCTTCATCAAGCGACGATTCGGCGTCAAGGACTCCAGTCACCTCATTCCTGGCCATGGCGGAGTGATGGATAGGGTCGATGGTCTAATTTTTGCTTGTTTTGCGGCCTTTTTGTTGGCTATCGTGCTGTCGCTGGCAACGGATGGCGAAACGGTGTCACTGGGCGGGGTATTGCTCGGTGTCTGAACTCAAATCAGGCGGGATCGTTTCATGGGTAGCGTGACGAGTATCATCGGCTTCTTTACGGGCTATATCGTCCCGTTCGTTCTTGTTCTGTCTCTATTGGTATTCGTGCACGAGATGGGCCACTACCTCATTGGTCGCTTGTCCGGCATTCGGGTCGTTGCCTTCTCCATCGGATTCGGCCCGGAGATTCTCGGCTTCACGGACAGGCACGGCACGCGGTGGAAGCTTTCGGCGATCCCGCTTGGCGGCTATGTGCGCTTCTTCGGCGACGAGGATGCCTCGAGCAAGCCGGATATGGACATGGTCGAGGCGATGACCGAGGCAGAGCGGGCGCAATCCTTCGCCGGCGCCAAGCTTTGGAAGCGGGCTGCGACAGTGGCCGCGGGACCGATCGCCAACTTCATCCTCGCCATTGCGATCTTTGCCGTGCTCTTCGCCATCTATGGGCGACCTGTGGCCGATCCGGTGGTTGCTGAGGTCAAGGCCGACAGTGCGGCGGCCCAGGCCGGCATTCAGCCGGGAGATCTCTTGGTTGCCATCGATGGCAGCAGGGTCGAGACCTTCGATGATGTGCGCCGCTATGTCAGCATCCGCCCGGGCCACCATATCGTCGTCACCGTGGAGCGTAACGGTGAGAAACGCGATTTCCCGATGGTGCCGCAGGCGACCGACATGACCGACCAGTTCGGCAACAAAATGGAAGTCGGCCTCATCGGCATCGTGACCAATCAGGAGGTCGGGCACTTCCGCACCCAGACTTTCACGCCGCTCCAAGCAATTTCTGAAGGAGTGAGGCAAACGGGCCACATCATCAGCGGCACGTTCGAATATATCGGCAACCTGCTGGGCGGATACATGAAGGCAGACCAGCTGGGCGGGCCGATCCGCGTCGCGCAAGCCTCGGGTCAGATGGCCACGCTAGGCATTGCAGCAGTACTCCAGCTTGCCGCCGTTCTGTCTGTTTCGATCGGTCTATTGAATCTTATGCCGGTTCCGGTACTTGATGGCGGGCATCTGATGTTCTATGCGATTGAAGCCGTCAGAGGAAAACCTCTCGGGGCAGGTGCGCAGGATATTGCGTTTCGGATCGGATTGGCCATGGTGCTGTCGCTCATGGTTTTCGCTACCTGGAACGATATTAGCGCCTTGATCGGATGAGGGACGGAAAGAGGGAAATAACCATTTATTTACGATGTTTCAAAGCTGTAGTGGCGAATGGGTCACGCTTCGAAATGAAGTAAACAGAAATTAACCCGCTCACTTGCTTGTATGTCAAAAGCGGGTAAAACGACACACGTAGCCGGAATCGGGTTCGCTCGACCTGGGAACGACTGAAAAAAGGTAAGAAGTGAAATGAAGGCTGGTTCAAGATTTTTGAACGCAGTATCGGCGGTTGCGCTGTCTGCTGGTGTTGTTGCTTCTGGCGCGGGTGTTGTAACTCTTGCTTCTGCCTCGGTCGCCGAGGCTGCCGTTATCCAGAATGTCGATGTGCGCGGTGCATCCCGTACGGGTGCCGATGCCGTTCGCGACAACATAACGATTAAGCCCGGCAAAGCCTTCTCGAATGCCGACATCGATGCTTCGGTCAAGCAGCTCTATGCGACCGGATATTTCTCCGATGTGCATATCACCGTTTCCGGCGGCACCCTGGTTGTGAACGTCAAGGAAAACCAGCTGGTCAACGCCGTCGTCTTCAACGGCAACCGCAAGATCAAGGACGACAAGCTGCAGGGTATCGTTCAGACCCACGCGGCTGGTCCCTTCAATGCCGATACGGTGCAGGCAGACGTCAAGACTATCAAGGACGCCTATGCGGTGATCGGTCGTAACGACGTTCAGGTCACCACGCAGGTGGTTCCCGTCGCCGAAGGCCGCGTCAATCTTGCATTCGTCATCAACGAAGGCGATCGAACGAAGATCGCCAAGATCAATTTCACGGGCAACCAGGCCTATAGCGACGGTCGTCTTGCTGCCGTCATTTCGACCAAGCGGTCGAACTTCCTGTCGTTCCTGACCCGTAAGGACGTCTACAGCGCTGACAAGCAGCATGCCGACGAAGATGCGCTGCGTCAGTTCTACTACAATCATGGTTATGCCGATTTCCGCATCGTGTCTTCCGACGCTACGCTCGATGAGCAGACCAACGAATACACGCTGAACTTCAATGTCGAGGAAGGTCCTCGTTACAAGTACGGCGATATCAACGTTGTTTCGACGGTTGAGGGTATCAACGCCGACGAGTTGAAAGGCCTGGTCATCACGCATGCCGGTGATACCTACAGCGCCAAGGACATTCAGACCTCGATCGAGAACATTTCCAAGCGTGTCGCAGCAGCAGGTTACCCCTTCGCGCGCGTAACGCCCCGCGGCAACCGCAACTTCTCCAACAACACCATCGGTGTTGAATACCTGGTCGACCAGGGCGAGCGCGCCTATGTCGAGCGTATCGAGATCCGCGGAAACACCCGTACGCGTGACTACGTTATCCGCCGCGAATTCGACATCAACGAAGGCGACGCGTTCAACCAGCAAATGATCACGCGCGCCAAGCGCCGTCTTGACGCGCTCGGTTACTTCACCAAGGTCGACATTACGACCGCTCCGGGCAGCGCGCCGGACCGTGTGGTCGTGGTTGTCAACGTTGAGGATCAGCCGACCGGCTCGTTCGGCATCGGTGCTGGTTATTCGGTCGGCAACAACGGCGGCATTCTTCTCGAAGCTTCCGTCGAAGAAAAGAACTTCCTCGGTCGCGGCCAGTACATCCGTATCGCTGCGGGTGCTGGTACCGAAGGCAGCCGTACCTACAACATTTCGTTCACCGAGCCTTACTTCCTCGGCTATCGCCTGGCAGCCGGCTTCGATATCTTCAAGAACGATACGTCGAGCGACGACTTCTACGATTATAGCGAAGAAGGCTTCTCTCTGCGCGTAACGGCGCCGATCACGGACGACCTGTCCACGACGCTGCGTTACAACTACAAGAAGCTTCACTATGACGGTGTTGACGACTGGCAGGACAACCTGTCCCGTCCGTACATCAACCTTGTCGAGAACGGCCCGTGGACGCAGTCTTCCGTTTCGCAGACGATCACCTACAACACGCTGGATGACCAGAACCTGCCGCGTGAAGGTATCATCGCCAAGGCGACGCAGGAACTTGCGGGTCTCGGCGGCGACTCCGACTTCTACAAGATCAGCGGCAAGGCTCGTTACTATAAGATGCTGTCGGACGAATCCGATATCATCGGATCGCTGACGGTTGGTGCCGGTTACGTTCTGCCGACCAGCGGCAATACGCTGAATGTCTTCGATCAGTTCATGCTCGGCGGACGTGAAGTTCGCGGCTTTGAGAACACGGGTATCGGACCGCGTTCTTCGCATGGCGACCCGCTCGGCGGCACGACCTACTTCACCGCTTCTGCTGAAGCCAGCATGCCGATGCCGGGTATTCCGCAGGATATCGGTCTGCGTGCAGCGGTATTCGCTGATGCCGGTACGCTCTATGGCAACAAGGCAGACCTGTTCGGCGATACGCTGCACAATGACAGCTCGCTCCGTGCTTCGCTCGGCCTCGGTGTCATCTGGTCGTCGCCCTTCGGTGTGATCCGTGTTGACTACGCACAGCCTGTCGTGAAGGAAGATTACGACAAGGTTCAGCAGTTCCGGTTTGGCATCGCCAACCAGTTCTGATATCGGCAGACCAGAATTGCGGGTTCAAATACCGTTCTGGAGCTGTTGATGGAACATAACTGCTTTTTCCCGCCCCATGATGGCGTCAGCCTGCGCAAGCTGGCCGAGTATCTTGGGGCGGAACTTGCCGATGAAGCCCATGCCGACGTCGTTATTCGGTCGGTGGCGCCGGTGCATCGGGCGACCGATGGCGATCTCTGCTACATCCTTTCCCGAAAGAGCTCCAAGGATATTGAGAGCTGCCGCGCTTCCGCGCTCATCTGTGAGCCGAGCCTGCGGTCGATCGTTCCGGATCATATTCCGGTTATTCTTGCATCAAAGCCTCACACTGCCTTTGCCATGGCCGGTTTGCTCCTGCATCCGGAGGCTGCTCGTCCTGACGCAGTGACGTCCCAATCGGAAGCCATCTCGCCGGCGGCTTTTGTCGATCCGGCTGCAAAGCTTGAAGCGAATGTTACAGTCGAGCCGATGGCCGTCATCGGCCGAGGGGCGGAAATCGGGGAAGGCACGAGCATTCGCGCAGGCGCCGTCATTGGCGCCAACGTGAAGATCGGCCGAAACTGCACGATTGGCGCCGGTGCGACTGTCCTCTGTGCGCTCATCGGCAACAACGTCATCATCCACAATGGTGCGCGTATAGGCCAGGATGGTTTTGGTTATGCGCCCGGGCCACGCGGGATGGTGAAGATCGTCCAGATTGGCCGGGTCATCATCCAGGATTACGTCGAGGTCGGCGCAAATTCGACGATCGATCGCGGCGCAATGGATGACACCGTGATCGGCGAAGGCACGAAGATCGACAACCAGGTGCAGATTGGCCATAACGTGCGCATTGGCCGTCACTGCGCTATTGTGAGCCAGGTGGGAATAGCCGGTAGCACGAAGATCGGAAACGGCGTGCAGATCGGTGGTCAGGCTGGTTTGAATGGCCATATTACTATTGGTGACGGTGTCCAGATCGGCGCAAAGAGCGGTGTAATTTCGGATATCCCTCCCGGTGAAAGATATGCTGGGATTCCCGCTCGTCCGCTGTGGGATTTCTTGAGAGAATCGGCCGAGGTCGCAAAGAGGACCGGTAGCCGGAATAAGGAACGTGGGGTTAAGAAGAATGACTGAGGACGCCAAGGAATCTCTGGCATCGGCCGAAATCCTGGAGATCATGAAGCTGCTGCCGCATCGCTATCCCTTCCTTCTTGTCGATAGGATCATCGACATCGACGGTGATAATTCTGCGATCGGAATTAAGAATGTAACCGCCAACGAGCCGCAGTTTACGGGGCATTTCCCCGAGCAGCCGATCATGCCTGGTGTATTGTTGATCGAAGGCATGGCTCAGACGGCAGGTGCGATTTGCGCTCGTAAGGAAGGCGAGTCGGGCAATCTCGTCTACTTCATGACGATCGACAATGCCCGCTTCCGCAAGCCGGTAGTCCCCGGCGATCGCGTCGAGTATCATGTCAACAAGCAAAAGCAGCGTGGCAATATCTGGAAATTCCATTGCGACGCAAAGGTTGATGGTGTGCTTGTCGCAGAGGCCGATATCGGTGCGATGATCGTACGCAAGGACAAGGCATGACTGGTATAGCAAAGAGCGCCCGCGTTCATCCCTCGGCTGTAGTCGAAGACGGCGCTGTCGTGGGAGAGGGCGTGACGATCGGCCCGTTCAGCTATGTCGGGCCGAAAGTGGTGTTGCACGACAATGTTGTCTTGCACCCGCATGCCATCGTGACCGGCCTGACAACCGTCGGCAAGGGAACGAAGATTTTCCCCAATGCGGTTGTCGGCGGCGATCCGCAGAGCGTTCATCACGGCGGCGAAGAGACGACGCTCACCGTCGGCGAGAACTGCACGATCCGTGAAGGTGTCACCATGAACACCGGCACCACGGATTTCGGCGGCAAGACGATTGTCGGCAATAACAATCTCTTCCTGGCCAATTCGCATGTGGCGCATGATTGCCGTCTCGGCAACAACATTATTATGTCCAACAATGTCATGCTGGCGGGTCACGTCGTCATTGACGACCGCGCTATTCTCGGCGGCGGCTGTGCCGTCCACCAGTTTACGCGTGTTGGCCGAAATGCCTTTATCGGCGGTCTCTCTGCCGTCAGCTACGATGTCATTCCCTATGGCATGCTGAACGGAAATCCGGGCATCCTCGATGGCCTGAACGTCGTTGGCATGAGCCGCGCCGGTATCGAGCGATCGGTCATCCACGTCGTCCGCCGCGCCTTCAAGGCGATATTCGAGGGCGAAGGGTCCATCCGCGACAATGCGGCTGCCATTCGTGACGAATATGCAGATTGCAAGGAAGTGATCGAGATCCTGGATTTCATTGCCGGCGATCGCGAGCGTGCTCTTTCCTCTCCGAACCGGGGACCGAAAGGCTAACGTGGCAGAAGGCGCCCAAAGGGATAAGGGCAGATTGGCGATCATCGCCGGCAGCGGATTCCTGCCGTCCTACGTGGCCGCAGCTGCCCGCAGTGCCGGCGAAGATCCCGTTATTATCGCATTGCGAAATGAAGCCGACCGAGATTGGAGCGACTACGATCACGCTCTTCTCGGCATCGGCAATTTTGCGGGATTAGAGGCTATCCTGGATAAATATGGTGTTGGGCGCATCGTGATGTCGGGGAGCGTTGCCCGCCGTCCGGAGTGGCGGGAAATCAGGCCGACATGGCGCACGCTGGCCAAAATGCCGGGCGTCGTCCGCGCGCTCCTGTCCAGCGGTGACGACAAGGTACTGAAGACGGTCATCGGCCTTCTCGAAAGCAAGGGACGGCGGGTCATTGGCGCGCATGAGATCGCCCCCGATCTGCTGGCGACGACGGGATCGATCGGAGCCCGGTCACCGGGCGAAGACGATCTTCATGATATTGCCCGCGCCATGGAGGCCGCCGACGCTCTGGGGCGTCTTGATGTCGGGCAGGGCGCTATCAGTATTGGCGGGCGCATCGTTGCGCTCGAGGGTGTCGAGGGTACCGATCAGATGATCGAGCGCGTGGCCACCTTGCGGGCCGAGGGCAGGATTTCCAACCGCAGGCGCGGAGTTCTGGTCAAGCTGTGCAAACCACAGCAGGATGTGCGCGCCGACCTGCCATCCATCGGCGCATCGACCATTCTCAATGCGAAGAAAGCGGGGCTTGCCGGCGTTGCTGTGGAAGCCGGTCGTGCGTTGATCCTGGATCGAAAAGCTGTCATCGAGGCCGCAGATAATGCGGGACTGTTTGTATGTGGCATAGATCGCGGACTGAGCACGAAGGGGTTCATGTGAGCGGCGCACCCTTGAAAATTGCCGTCGTCGCCGGAGAGGTCTCAGGCGACTTGCTCGGCGGCGATCTCATCGCCGCGCTGAAGCGGAACTACAATGGCGTTGTCGAACTCGTGGGCGTTGGCGGGGACGCACTAGAGGCGCAGGGACTGCGCTCCCTATACGATTTTTCCGATCTCTCCGTCATGGGCTTTACGCAGGTCATTGCGCGCCTTCCGCGCCTTGTCGCGCGCATTCGCCAGACAGCAGCGGCGATCATCGCTGCAAACCCGGACATATTGATCATTATTGACAGTCCCGACTTTACGCACCGGGTCGCCCGGGCCGTGCGCAAGGCACTGCCGGACGTTCCGATCATCGACTACGTCTGTCCGAGCGTCTGGGCGTGGAAGGAATATCGCGCGCAGGAAATGCTCGGCTATGTGGACCACGTGCTTGCCGTTCTGCCGTTTGAGCCCGATGTGATGCGACGGCTTGGCGGCCCTGCGACGACCTATGTCGGTCACCGTCTCGTGATGGACCGCGGCGTCATCGCTACACGTCGCCAACGTGCGCTTCGTGCGCTGCCCGGAGAGGATCAGCAAAAGACGATCATGCTTTTGCCCGGCTCCCGCTCCTCCGAAATCAGCAGGCTCTTGCCGATCTTCCAGCAGGCGGTCGTGGAACTGAGCCGGCAAAATAATGCAATACGCTATGTCCTGCCCACGGTCGGCCCGAGGGAGCAACTGGTCCGCGATCTCGTCTCGAATTGGCAGACAAAGCCTGAAATTTGTGTCGGCCAGGAGGCGAAATGGACTGCATTCGCTGAGGCGGATGCTGCTCTGGCAGCCTCGGGGACGGTGCTCCTGGAACTCGGTCTTGCCGGCGTACCAGTCGTATCGACCTACAGTACCGACTGGATCGTCAAGATCATCCACAAACGCATCAAGACCTGGACGGCGGCTTTGCCCAACCTGATCGCCGATTATGCTGTTATCCCCGAGCAGATCAACGAGACGCTGCGCCCCGGCATGCTTGCGCGCTGGCTTGAGCGGCTGTCCGGCGATACGCTGCAGCGAAAGGCGATGCTCGAAGGTTTCGATCTCGTCTGGCAGCGCATGCAGACCGAGAGGCCGCCGGGCGAACAGGCGGCGGCCGTCGTTCTCGATGTTCTGGCAAAGAAAAAACCCGGCCATTTCTGACCGGGTTTTTTGTTGGTCTGTCCAGCGGCTTAGCGCTTGGAAACCGGAACGTATTCCCGCTTCGGCTCGCCCGTGTAGAGCTGGCGCGGACGACCGATACGCTGCTGCGGATCTTCGATCATTTCGTTCCACTGTGCGATCCAGCCGACGGTGCGGGCGAGAGCGAACAGAACGGTAAACATGGTCGTGGGGAAGCCCAGCGCCTTCAGCGTGATGCCGGAATAGAAGTCGACGTTCGGGTAGAGCTTCTTCTCGATGAAGTACTCGTCCGTCAGGGCGATATGTTCCAGCTCGATCGCGATATCGAGGAGCGGATCGTCCTTGATGCCGAGTTCTCCGAGAACTTCGTGCGCCGTCTTCTGCATGATCTTGGCGCGCGGGTCATAGTTCTTGTAGACGCGATGACCGAAGCCCATCAGACGGAACGGATCGTTCTTGTCCTTGGCGCGAGCGATGTATTCCGGGATACGATCAACCGTACCGATTTCCGTCAGCATGTTGAGCGCTGCTTCGTTGGCGCCGCCATGAGCGGGACCCCAGAGGCAGGCAATGCCGGCTGCGATGCAGGCGAACGGATTGGCGCCGGACGAGCCGGCCAGGCGGACGGTCGAGGTCGAAGCGTTCTGCTCGTGATCGGCATGCAGGATGAAGATGCGGTCCATGGCGCGTGCAAGCACCGGATTGACCACATATTCCTCGCAAGGAACGGCAAAGCACATGCGCAGGAAGTTCGACGCGTAGTCGAGATCGTTCTTCGGGTAAACGAAGGGCTGGCCGATATGGTACTTGTAGGCCATGGCGGCAAGCGTCGGCATCTTGGCGATCATGCGCAGGCTTGCGACCATGCGCTGGTGCGGATCGGTGATGTCGGTGGAGTCGTGGTAGAAGGCCGAAAGAGCGCCGACACAACCGCACATGACGGCCATCGGATGCGCATCGCGACGGAAACCGGTGAAGAAGCGCGACATCTGTTCATGCACCATCGTGTGATGCGTGACGCGATAGTCGAAGTCCTTTTTCTGAGCTGCCGTCGGCAATTCGCCGTAAAGCAGCAGATAGCAGACTTCCAGGAAGTCACCATGTTCCGCGAGCTGGTCGATCGGATAGCCGCGGTGAAGCAGAACGCCTTCGTCGCCGTCAATATATGTGATCTTGGATTCGCAAGATGCGGTCGAGGTAAAGCCAGGATCGTAAGTGAAAGAAGCGGTGTTCTTATAAAGGGCACCAATATCAATGACACTTGGGCCGATGGTTCCGGCTTTGACCGGCAGGTCAACCGACTTCTCACCCAAGGTTAGTTTCGCGCTTTGTTCCGTCATGCTGATCCTCCAAGATTTGGCGGGTTGGCGCCATAAAAAACGCCAAAAGGTTAAGCGACCCCCGATTAGCTATATGATCCCGAAGTGAATGCCAAGTTACTCTGACCCCTATTTGTGCATTGCAGTATCAACTTTTGGGCAACGCTTTCCCGGCCTTCGACCCGTCTCCTGACACCCCTGCAAACGAAGGGTGAAACGGTCAGTATTTTATCGGGAGTCTAATCGATTTTAATTGAGTTTCTCGATCGAAGGTTGCAGAATTCAAGGGGTTAGGGCTCTGGGGCGTATGTTCGATGTCGGAATTGGAAGCGCCGGATCGACGGGCGAAAAATCGAAATTTATTTGCGATCAGAGAGCGTTCCCCAAGCTCCATCGCCGATATCGGCGTCCGGACGACTGAGTCGGCAAGAACCCAGGACCGGATCGGCTTCCCGGCACGCCTGCGTTTAATGACGCGAACGGCACGACATGCCGTTCAGCGCATGGCGCAGGAGGAGGCGCAATATGGTCGTGCCGTCCTTTTCGCGCCTGTCTACATGGGGGCGGGTGCCATCATCTGGTTTGAGCTGGATACGGATCCGCCGCTCGCCGCAATATCGGCGGCCTTTGCAATCTCTGTTGCAGCACTCCTGCTCAGACGTGAAGCCGGGCCAGTGGCGCGTCATCTGCTTCTTGCCGCTGCTCTCCTTCTGTTCGGCATGCTGCTCGCGCAATGGCAGACCTGGCGCGCCGCAACCGTCATGCTCGATACGCCAGTGACAACGACCGTCACCGGCCGCATTGAAGAACGCGAAGCCGATGCTCGCGGTCGGTGGCGCTATGTTCTCAAGCTGCAATCGACCCAGGCGCCCGCGCTTGGCAGGGCGCCGGGAATGGTGACCGCCTTTGTCCGCGGGCAGGAGCAGCCTTTCGAACTCGGCGATATCATTCAGGGCAGGGCGCGCCTGACGCCACCGGCAGGCCCGGCTCTGCCCGGCCTACATGATTTTGCTTTCGGCGCCTTCTTCGACGGCATTGGTGCCAATGGCTACTTCTACGGTCTGCCGAAACTGATGTCGCCGGCCGGTGATGCTACGGATGATGGATCGTTTATCGGCAGGGCAGATATCTGGCTGACGAAATTCCGCAGCGGTATCGGCGATCGCATCAGGACAATCTTGCCGGGCGATACCGGCGCCTTTGCGGCTTCGCTCGTCACCGACGAGAGACGCGCGATTTCGGATGAGACGACGGAGGCCCTGCGTGTCTCTGGCCTCGCCGACATCATTGCCATTTCAGGCCTCAACATGGCGCTGTCGGCCGGCATCTTCTATGTCGGCCTGCGCTATCTCTTCAGTCTCTTTCCCGGCGCCGCACAAGCATGGCCCACCAAGAAGATTGCAGCTTTCGGGGCGCTGGTGACGGTGACGGCCTACTATATGATTTCCGGCTTCGGTGTCTCGGCAGAGCGCGCCTTCGTGATGATGGCGATCATGCTGGTCGCCGTCCTGTTCGACAGGCCCTCGCTCAGTCTAAGGAACGTGGCCCTCTCGGCAATCGCGATTCTGATATTGTCGCCCTCCGAGGCACTTGGCCCGAGCTTCCAGATGTCTTTTGCCGCAACGCTTGCCCTCGTCTCTGGCTATTCGCTCTGGCAGCGGCGGCCAAGCCGTGAGGGAGGGCTGCTGAGGCTACGGATATTCAGCCCGCTGGCTGTGGTGTTTCGCTTCTTCGGGGGTATTGCATCGACATCCTTCGTCGGCGGCCTGTCGACGGCTATCTTCTCGATCGAGCATTTTCACCGCCTGGCGACATATGGTCTTGTTGCCAATCTCGCCGCCATGCCCGTCGTGTCCTTCGTGGTCATGCCAGTCGGGATGCTCGCCGTGCTGCTCATGCCCTTCGGGCTCGACTATTATCCCTGGCAGGTGACAGGCGTGGGGCTCGACGCCGTAACCGCCATCGCCAAGACGGTTGCCGCGTGGGGCGGCAATATTCCATTTGCCCGGCTACCGCTCTGGCTCTTTCCAACCATCGTTGCCGGCTTTTTGCTGATGACGATGCTAAGAACGAAGTTGCGCCATGCCGGTGCCGTCTTGATTGCGGCATCGATCGCAATCGCCGCTCTGACACCTGAGACTCCCAAGACGGAAGTCCTGATCTCCGAGGACGGCGAACTCGTCGCTCTGCTACGCAACGGAAAGCTCGAACCCAATCGCGAGCGGCCGCCAGACTTTATTTTCGGACAGTGGCAGCAAGCGCTTGCGCTCTTCGATCAGCAACCGCCGAAAATGCTGCCTGCGGACGATACGACACCAACCCGCAAGGCCAAAACAGGGCCGCCTCTCAGGCTGGATTTCAATCAGCAGAAAATCCTGCGCGATGCCATGGCAGCCGCTCTGGATACCGTTCCCGAAGGAGGATTTGCCTGCCACCGCAAGGATTGGTGCGCCGCAATCCTGGACAATGGAAGGATCCTGCTGACGATCGATAACGCCGCCTATCTCGGCCCGGCCTGCGATATTGCCGACCTTGTCGTGATACCGGTGCGGCTGCGTCTCAACATCTGCCGTTCTGGTGCACAGTTGTTCACCGGCGCGACCCTCAGGCGCTCCGGCTCGGTCGAGATCGATCTGGCATCCGAAAAACCCGAAATAATAACCGCGTTTCAAGGCGTTCAACGCGCCTGGAACCGCCACCGGGCTTATGATTGGCGCTCCAACACCTTTGTCACGAGCCGGGACATATCATCGCTCAGTGATAGCGACGGATGAGCCCTACCAGTTTGCCCTGCACCTTGACGCGATCCGGTCCGAAAATGCGGGTTTCGTAAGCCGGGTTTGCTGCTTCGAGCGCAATCGAAGCGCCCTTGCGGCGGAAGCGCTTGAGCGTGGCTTCTTCGTCATCGACGAGAGCGACGACGATATCTCCGGGATTGGCGGTCGTCACGTTTCGGATGATGACCGTATCGCCGTCGAAAATGCCCGCCTCGATCATCGAATCGCCTTTGACTTCCAGCGCATAGTGCTCGCCGGAGCTCAGCATATCGGCAGGAACGACGATGTCGTGGGTATTGTTCTGAATAGCGGAAATCGGCACACCGGCAGCGATTCGCCCCATGACAGGCACGGAAACCGAGTTGCCCGAATCATCATTAGCCGGCTTCGTTGGAGCTGCCGCAACGGGCTGCGGTTTTCCAAGGCTCCCCTCGATGACACTGGGCGAAAAGCCCCGGCGTATCTGCGAAGGAGGGTTATATGCTTCGGGCAATTTGATCACTTCGAGCGCACGCGCTCGGTTCGGGAGGCGGCGAATGAAACCGCGCTCCTCAAGAGCTGTAATCAGCCGGTGAATGCCTGATTTGGAGGCGAGATCCAGCGCATCTTTCATCTCGTCGAATGACGGTGGAACGCCGGATTCCTTCATCCGCTCATGAATGAATAGAAGCAGTTCCTGCTGCTTGCGTGTCAACATCGTCATCGACCCCGATATGTGAAACAAATACAGAACAGACACTATATGTTCCATATGTGTTCCGCAAGTCCCTAAATTTTCGTGAAGTTTCCGCGAAAGAGCAAACTTTCTCTAATGTTTAGCTGGGTGGGCGCCGTTTTGACGCTTGTTCGGTCTACCATCCCGCTTGAATTGCTTGACCGAAAGGTGCAAACCATCGGCAGGGTAAGGGGATAATTCGATGAAGCCATTGCCGTATCCGCTCGACCACCTGGTCCTTCCGACCTTCAAGATCGCGTCGGCGCGCGAAAGACTGGGCAAGCTCGGCTTTACAGTTGCGGCCGATGCCCGGCATCCCTTTGGCACCGAGAATGCCTGCATCTTCCTCGCGGACAAGACTTATCTGGAGCCGCTGGGTGTTGCGAGCAGAGAGGAATGCGAGAGCGCGACGCTTGAGGGGAATGTCTTTACCGCTCGTGATCAAGCATACAGGTTCCGTCAGGGCGAGGACGGTTTTTCTGCCGTGGTCTTCGGAACCCCGGACGCGGCAGCAGACGATGAACGGCTGCGCGCCCATGCCATATCTGCCGGCCGAATGCTGGAGTTCACGCGACCGATGCAGATGCCGGACGGTTCGAAATCGACCGCCGGCTTCCGGTTGGCGTTTGCCGCCGATCTGCGCTCCCCTGATTTCTTTTCTTTCTGCTGCGAGCGCATCAATCCGTTCCCAACCGATCGCGATGCTCTCGAGAGGCATGCGAACGGTGCTGTCGGGTTGATAGAGGTGGCGCTATCGACGCCGGAGCCGGCTGCCTTCGCCGAATTTTTCGACAAGGTCGCAAACGGTCCGAAAATCACGCAGCAATCCTTCGGCCTGATGATCGAAGCGGCAAACGCCCGCATCGCGGTGCTGACGCCGCAGGGTATGGAAGCGTTCTACGATCTTCCCGTTCCCTCCTATGATTCCGGGCTGCGTGCGGGGGCAATCCTATTCCGCACGCGCGATCTTTCCGTGACAGCGGCGCATTTGGCTGGTAACGGCGTGAGCTACACGCATAAGAACCACCGTATCTTGGTAAGGGCAGCACCCGGGCAGGGCGCCCTGTTTGCCTTCGAGGAGACACAATGAGCAATCCGACCAATTCCGCAGTCGTCGCCGGCGAAGGCGCATCGAAAGTCACGTTTTCAAACAGCGGCAAGCTGTCGCTGATCGCTGGCCCCTGTCAGATGGAGAGCCGCGACCATGCCTTCATGATTGCGGGCGTGCTGAAGGAGCTTTGTGCCAAGCTTGGTATCGGGCTCGTCTACAAATCGTCTTTCGACAAGGCCAACCGCACCTCGCTTTCCGGCCAGCGTGGCATGGGGCTTGAGAAGTCTCTGGAAGTCTTCGCCGATCTCAAGAAGGAATTTGGCTTTCCTGTCCTGACTGACGTTCACACGGAAGAGCAGTGCGCGATTGTCGGAAAGGTCGTCGACGTGCTGCAGATCCCGGCCTTCCTCTCGCGCCAGACCGATCTCCTGATCGCGGCCGCCAAGACTGGCCGTGTGATCAACGTCAAGAAGGGCCAGTTCCTTGCGCCCTGGGACATGAAGAATGTGCTTGCCAAGCTGAATGACAGCGGCAATCCGAACGTGCTTCTGTGCGAGCGCGGCGCCTCCTTCGGCTACAATACCCTCGTTTCCGACATGCGCTCGCTGCCGATCATGGCGGCCATGGGCGCGCCGGTCATTTTCGACGCAACGCATTCGGTCCAGCAGCCGGGCGGGCAGGGCGGTTCGACTGGCGGCCAGCGTGAATTCGTGGAAACGCTGGCGCGTGCGGCTGTCGCTGTCGGCGTCGCGGGCGTCTTCATCGAAACCCATGAGGATCCGGACCATGCGCCGTCCGACGGCCCGAACATGGTGCATCTGAAGGACATGCCGCGGCTTCTTGAGAAGCTTCTGGCCTTCGACGCCATCGCCAAATCCTGATTCTTTCGGCCGCTTCAAAAGGCTGACATGATCTTGGGTTAGGCGGCTATATATGTTTCTCCAATCGGCGGCCGGAGCGGCATTGTAATTTCCCGGCCTTCGATTATGAGATTTCAATCGATTTATCACCCAGCGAGCAGGAAGAAACCATGACCGCAATTACCGACATCATCGCCCGCGAGATTCTCGACAGCCGTGGCAACCCGACTGTCGAAGTCGACGTCTATCTCGAAGACGGCAGCATGGGCCGTGCGGCCGTTCCGTCGGGCGCTTCCACCGGCGCGCACGAAGCCGTTGAAATCCGTGACGGCGGCAGCCGCTACCATGGCAAGGGCGTCGAGAAGGCAGTCGAAGCCGTCGATACGGAAATCTTCGACGCGATTGGCGGCATGGACGCTGAAAACCAGATCCAGATCGACAACATCATGATCGAGCTGGACGGCACGCCGAACAAGTCGCGCCTCGGCGCCAACGCCATCCTCGGCGTTTCGCTCGCCGTTGCCAAGGCTGCGGCCCAGAGCGCCAACCTGCCGCTCTACCGTTATGTCGGCGGTGCTCGCGCCTGCCTGCTGCCGGTTCCGATGATGAACATCATCAACGGCGGTGCGCATGCCGACAACCCGATCGACTTCCAGGAATTCATGATCCTGCCGGTTGGCGCCGACACGCTGCGCGACGCCGTCCGCATGGGTTCGGAAGTCTTCCACGTTCTGAAGAAGGAACTGAGCGCCGGCGGCCACAACACCAACGTTGGTGATGAAGGCGGTTTTGCTCCGAACCTGAAGAGCGCTCCTGAAGCACTCGACTTCATCATGAAGTCGATCGAGAAGGCTGGCTACAAGCCGGGCGAAGACATCTATCTCGGCCTTGACTGCGCCTCGACCGAATTCTTCAAGGACGGCAAGTATGCTCTGGAAGGCGAAGGCCGTACGCTGGAATCCGGCGCCATGGCCGAATATCTTGCCCAGCTCGCCGCCAACTACCCGATCGCCTCGATCGAAGACGGCATGGCTGAAGACGATTGGGAAGGCTGGAAGACGCTGACCGACCTGATCGGCAAGAAGACCCAGCTCGTCGGCGACGATCTCTTCGTCACCAACTCGGCCCGTCTGCGCGACGGCATCAAGATGGGCGTTGCCAACTCGATCCTCGTCAAGGTCAACCAGATCGGTTCGCTGACCGAAACCCTCGACGCCGTCGAAACCGCGCACAAGGCAGCCTACACCGCCGTCATGTCGCACCGCTCGGGCGAAACGGAAGATTCGACGATCGCCGATCTCGCAGTTGCCACCAACTGCGGCCAGATCAAGACCGGCTCGCTGTCGCGCTCGGATCGTACCGCCAAGTACAACCAGCTGATCCGCATCGAGGAAGCACTCGGCCCGCAGGCGCAGTATGCCGGCCGCTCCATTCTTCGCGGCTGATAATCCAGCGATTTCCTGATCTTGAACCGCGCCTTCGGGCGCGGTTTTTTATTGCCGGCTCAGCATAGTTAACGGACGGTCAATCTCTCCGGGCTAAAGTTCCATCTCAGGTGTTGCGTGTTGAGCAAGCGAGTATGTGGACAAAATATCATAAGAAAAGACGACTTGGCCGTTTCGTCCTTCCTGCCATGACTGTCGCATTTCTTTCCTATTTCGGCTATCATTGCATTCATGGCGATTACGGTCTGCGTGCCACGGAGAAATTCGAGCAGCAACGCCTTGTTCGCGAAAAGGAATTGGCTGATCTTGTCGCCAAGCGCGAGCACCTGGAAAAGGAGGTCGCACTTCTCAGTGATGGCTCTCTGGACAAGGACATGCTCGACGAAAAGGCGCGTTATCAGCTGAACTATTCCCGCGCCGACGAGATTGTGATCTTCAACAGCCAGAACTAATTAACCGAATTTCGGTTAATCGGAATTTCTGCATAGTTTTCAGTCGTTTATACAGAATACGAGCCATGCAATTATAGCATTGCTGTGGCGAGCAATCTTGCCTATGGTACGCGTCACTTCGAACGATGCTAATCACACAGGGAGGGTTGAATGGCGCCGCGCAAAACTGCGTCCGTTTCCAGCCGCAAGACCACTGCAAAATCGTCTGGCAAGATATCGAACGGCGGCCCGATCGCCGATTTCGATCGTGATGAGGAGCTCAAGGCATATCGCGAGATGCTGCTCATCCGCCGCTTCGAAGAGAAGGCGGGCCAGCTTTACGGCATGGGCTTCATCGGCGGTTTCTGTCACCTCTATATCGGTCAGGAAGCTGTCGTTGTCGGCATGCAGATGGCCCAGAAGGACGGCGACCAGGTCATCACCGCCTATCGTGATCACGGCCATATGCTGGCAACCGGCATGAGCGCCCGTGGCGTCATGGCCGAGCTCACCGGTCGCCGCAGCGGTTATTCGCGCGGCAAGGGCGGTTCGATGCATATGTTCTCGAAAGAGAAGAATTTCTACGGCGGCCACGGCATCGTCGGAGCCCAGGTCTCCCTCGGCACGGGTTTGGCATTTGCCAACAAGTATCGCGGTGACGACAGCGTCTCGATCGCCTATTTCGGCGACGGCGCCGCCAACCAGGGCCAGGTCTACGAGAGCTTCAACATGGCCGCTCTCTGGAAGCTCCCGATCGTCTATATCGTCGAGAACAACCGCTACGCCATGGGCACGTCGACGGCGCGCGCCACTGCACAGTCGAACTACTCGCTGCGCGGCTCCGGCTTCGGCATTCCCGGCATCCAGGTCGACGGCATGGACGTTCGCGCCGTCAAGGCGGCTGCCGACGAAGCGCTTGAATATTGCCGGTCCGGCAAGGGTCCGATCATTCTCGAAATGCTGACCTACCGTTATCGCGGTCACTCCATGTCCGACCCGGCGAAGTATCGCTCCAAGGACGAAGTGCAGAAGGTCCGCTCCGAGCATGACCCGATCGAGCAGGTGAAGGCACGCCTCGTCGAAAAGGGCTGGGCTTCCGAAGAGGATCTGAAGGCGATAGACAAGGACGTTCGCGACATCGTCGCCGACAGCGCCGATTTCGCCCAGGCCGATCCGGAGCCGGATGTATCCGAGCTCTACACCGACATTCTGCTCTAATCGGGGAGGGAACCAATGCCTATCGATATTCTCATGCCCGCCCTCTCTCCGACGATGGAAGAAGGCACGCTTTCCAAATGGCTCAAGCAGGAAGGTGACAAGGTCACCTCAGGCGATGTGCTTGCTGAAATCGAAACCGACAAGGCGACGATGGAAGTCGAAGCCGTTGATGAAGGCATCATCGGCAAGCTTCTGGTTCCGGCCGGAACCGAAGGCGTCAAGGTGAATGCCAAGATCGCAATTCTGCTGCAGGACGGTGAATCCGCCTCCGACATTTCCGCCTCCGCTCCTGCAGCAACACCGGCTCCTGCCGCTGCTCCGCAGGCCGTGCAGGAAGAAAAGCCGGCTGCGGCAAGCCCGGCATCCGCACCCGTTCCCGCCGAGCCCAAGGCTCAGGTGGCAAACGATCCAGACATTCCGGCTGGCACGGAAATGGTGTCGATGACGGTTCGCGAAGCACTTCGTGACGCCATGGCCGAAGAAATGCGCGCCGATGAAAACGTCTTCGTCATGGGCGAAGAAGTTGCCGAATACCAGGGCGCCTACAAGGTCACCCAGGGTCTTCTGCAGGAATTCGGCGCACGTCGCGTCATCGATACCCCGATCACCGAACATGGCTTTGCCGGCGTCGGCGTCGGCGCTGCGATGTCCGGCCTGAAGCCGATCGTCGAGTTCATGACCTTCAACTTTGCCATGCAGGCGATAGACCAGATCATCAACTCTGCTGCAAAGACGCTTTACATGTCCGGCGGCCAGATGGGCGCTCCGATCGTATTCCGCGGCCCGAACGGTGCGGCGGCGCGCGTCGGCGCACAGCACAGCCAGGACTATGCCGCCTGGTACAGCGCCATCCCCGGCCTCAAGGTGGTCATGCCCTATACGGCAGCCGACGCCAAGGGCCTGCTCAAGGCTGCGATCCGCGATCCGAACCCGGTCGTCTTCCTGGAAAACGAAATTCTCTACGGCCAGCACTTCGACGTGCCGAAGCTTGACAATTTCGTTCTGCCGATCGGCAAGGCGCGCATCCATCGTAAGGGCAAGGACGTCACGATCGTCTCCTTCGGCATCGGCATGACCTATGCCACGAAGGCTGTTGCCGAGCTCGAGAAGATCGGCATCGACGCCGAACTGATCGATCTGCGCGCGCTGCGCCCGATGGATCTCCCGACCGTCATCGAGTCGGTCAAGAAGACCGGCCGTCTGGTCACCGTCGAGGAAGGCTATCCGCAGAACTCGGTTGGTACGGAAATCGCAACCCGCGTGATGCAGCAGGCGTTCGACTATCTCGATGCGCCGATCCTGACTATCGCCGGCAAGGACGTTCCGATGCCCTACGCCGCAAACCTCGAAAAGCTGGCGCTGCCGAATGTCGGCGAAGTGGTCGATGCGGTGAAAGCCGTTTGCTACAAGTAGGTCTGCCGTGAAAACACTCAACGTTCCCAATGAGGTGCTTGAGATGGAAGACGCGGACGAGATCGTTCGCGTCTGGATCGGGGAGGGCGACTCGGTGGTCACCCTCGATGATCTTTTCGGTGACGATCTCGAGGCTTGGGGAATGGTGATCGCGGATATTGCTGTTCACATTGCGCGCATGAAATCGCTGGATGGAGCGGTTTCAGAGATAGAGACATTGAAGGCGATCGAGCAGGGGTACCGTGGCCGTTTGGCCGAGTTCCATCAGCTTGAACACAGGTCGCTTTCTGCGAACAATTGAGGGAGGCGTATTAATGCCGATCAATATCACGATGCCTGCCCTGTCTCCGACCATGGAGGAGGGTAACCTCGCCAAATGGCTGGTCAAGGAAGGCGACACCGTCAAGTCTGGCGATGTGATCGCCGAGATTGAGACCGACAAGGCGACGATGGAAGTCGAAGCTGTCGACGAAGGCACTGTTGCCAAGCTCGTCGTTCCTGCCGGCACCGAAGGTGTCAAAGTCAATGCGCTGATCGCCGTTCTCGCCGGCGAGGGCGAGGACGTTGCAGCTGCCGCAAGTGCGGCCGGCTCTGCGGCGCCTGCCCCTAAGGTGGAAGCCGTTCCCGCGCCGAAGGCTGAAGCCACACCGGCTCCTGCTGCACCGGCGGCGTCAGCTGCTGCTCCGGCTCCGACCGCAGCGCTTGCTGCTGCCGTATCGGCTGGCGGCAATCGCGTTTTCTCCTCGCCGCTCGCTCGCCGCCTCGCAAAGGAATCCGGCATCGATCTCTCCGCCGTTGCAGGCTCCGGCCCGCATGGCCGCGTCGTCAAGAGCGATATCGAAGCTGCCGTTGCCGGCGGTGGCGCAAAGGCCGCTCCGGCTGCTGCACCGTCGGCCCAAGCCGCTGCTCCGGCAGCCGCCCCCAAGGGTGCTTCCGAGGAAGCCGTGCTCAAGCTCTTCGAGCCGGGTTCCTACGAGCTCGTGCCGCATGACGGCATGCGCAAGACGATCGCTCGCCGTCTCGTCGAATCCAAGCAGACCGTGCCGCATTTCTACGTCACCGTCGATTGCGAGCTCGATGCGCTGATGGCGCTTCGTGCGCAGCTGAACGATGCGGCTCCGCGCAAGGACAGCGCCCCGGCCTACAAGCTCTCGGTCAACGACATGGTCATCAAGGCCATGGCGCTTGCGCTGCGCGATGTGCCCGACGCCAATGTCTCCTGGACCGAAAACAACATGGTCAAGCACAAGCATGCCGATGTAGGTGTTGCTGTCTCGATCCCGGGCGGCCTGATCACGCCGATCATCCGCAAGGCGGAAGAGAAGACCCTGTCGGTCATCTCCAACGAGATGAAGGATCTCGGCAAGCGCGCCAAGGAACGCAAGCTGAAGCCCGAGGAATATCAGGGCGGCACGACCTCGGTGTCGAACATGGGCATGATGGGCGTCAAGGATTTCGCCGCCGTCATCAACCCGCCGCACGCCACGATCCTGGCCGTCGGTGCCGGCGAACAGCGCGTCGTCGTCAAGAACGGCGAGATGAAGATCGCGACGGTCATGAGCGTGACGCTCTCGACCGACCATCGCTGCGTCGACGGTGCTCTCGGTGCCCAGCTTCTGCAGGCCTTCAAGGGCTATATCGAAAATCCGATGGGGATGCTCGTCTGAGCTTGAGCGGAGGCGGAAATGGTAAAGACCGTTCTTTGCTACGGAGATTCGCTGACCTGGGGCTATGACGCCGATACGATCGGTCGTCATGCCTATGAAGATCGCTGGCCGAGCGTGCTGCAAAAGGCGCTCGGTGACCAGGCTCAGATCATCCCGGAAGGGCTCAACGGCCGAACCACCGCCTTCGACGACCACCTTGCCGATTGCGATCGCAACGGCGCGCGCGTGCTGCCGACGATATTGCAGACGCACGCGCCGCTGGATCTGGTGATCATTCTCCTCGGCACCAATGACATGAAGCCCGTTGTCGCGGGTTCGGCGTTTGCGGCATGCCAGGGCGTTGCGCGGCTTGTGCGGCTGATCCGCGGACATGCATGGCCCTTCGACTATGATGTGCCCGACATTCTGATCGTTGCGCCGCCGACGATCCGCGAGACCGCAAATGTGGCTTTTGCGGCCTCCTTTGTCGGGGCGATCGAGGAATCCGCGATGCTCGCGACGCTCTATCGCGATCTCGCCGACGAGCTCGGCTGCGGTTTCTTCGACGGTGCTTCGGTTGCCGCCACGACGCCGCTCGATGGCATTCATCTCGATGCGGAAAACACCCGGGCGCTCGGACGCGGCCTTGAGCCGATCGTGCGCATGATGCTCGGAATTTGAACGAATAAAGGCCGGCCTGGCTCTGTTCAGCCGCCAATGAAAAGGCAGGAAACAACACATGGCTGAGAATTACGACCTCATCATCATCGGTTCCGGTCCCGGCGGCTATGTGGCCGCCGTGCGCGCCGGCCAGCTTGGCCTGAAGACCGCGATCATCGAGCGCGAGCATATGGGCGGCATCTGCCTGAACTGGGGCTGCATTCCGACCAAGGCGCTGCTGCGCTCGGCCGAGATCCTCGACCATTCCAACCATCTGAAGGATTACGGCCTCGTTCTCGAAGGCACCGTAAAGCCGGATGCCAAGGCCGTCGTTGGCCGCTCGCGCGCCGTCTCCGCCCGTCTGAACATGGGCGTTGGCTTCCTGATGAAGAAGAACAAGGTCGACATCATCTGGGGCGAGGCTAAGATCAGCAAGCCCGGCGAAGTCGTGGTCACCAAGACCACGAAGCCCGTCGTCGAGCCGCAGCATCCGCTGCCGAAGAACATCAAGAGCCAGGAAGGCACTTACACCGCCAAGAACATCATCATCGCGACCGGCGCGCGCCCGCGCGCCCTGCCGGGCATCGAGCCGGATGGCAAGCTGATCTGGACCTATTTCGAAGCGCTGAAGCCGGACGCCCTGCCGAAGTCGCTGATCGTCATGGGGTCGGGCGCGATCGGCATCGAATTCGCAAGCTTCTATCGCTCGATGGGCGTCGACGTAACCGTCGTCGAAGTCATGCCGACGATCATGCCGGTCGAGGATGCGGAAGTGACCGCGATCGCTCGCAAGCAGCTTGAAAAGCGCGGCCTGAAGATCTTCACCAGCGCCAAGGTGACGAAGGTCGAGAAGGGCGCCGACAGCGTCACCGCGACCGTCGAGACCGCTGACGGCAAGTCGCAGCAGATCACGGCCGATCGGATGATCTCTGCCGTCGGCGTGCAGGGCAATATCGAAAATCTCGGCCTGGAAGCCCTTGGCGTGAAGACTGATCGCGGCTGTGTCGTGATCGACGGCTACGGCAAGACCAACGTACCGGGTATCTACGCGATCGGCGACGTCGCCGGCCCGCCGATGCTCGCCCACAAGGCTGAGCATGAAGGCGTAGTCTGCGTCGAGAAGATCGCCGGCCTGCCGAACGTTCATCCGATCGACAAGCTGAAGGTTCCGGGCTGCACCTACTGCCAGCCGCAGGTTGCTTCCGTCGGCCTCACCGAAGCCAAGGCCAAGGAGCAGGGCCGCGACATCCGCGTCGGCCGCTTCCCCTTCACGGCGAACGGCAAGGCGATCGCGCTCGGCGAGGATCAGGGTCTCTGCAAGGTGATCTTCGACAAGAAGACCGGTGAGTTGCTGGGCGCGCATATGGTCGGCGCGGAAGTCACCGAACTCATCCAGGGCTTCGTCGTCGCCATGAACCTGGAGACGACTGAAGAAGAATTGATGCACACGATCTTCCCGCATCCGACCGTTTCGGAGACGATGAAGGAAGCCGTTCTCGATGCCTACGGCCGCGTGTTGAATACTTGATAATTTCCTGATCCGCTCTTTCTATCCCTTGGTGGCTTCAGTCATCCCAAGGGGTGGAAAACAGGAAAGGAAATCAATACATGACAGCAGTACAGCATGCTTGGATCGTATTTCTCCTGATCGGTCTCGTGGCTGGCTTTCTTGCCAGCCTGGTGGTTGGGGGAGGCGGTTTGATTAGTTGCCTCGTCAGCGGCGTCATTGGTGCCTTCGTCGGCGGTTTCCTCTTCCATGCGCTGGGGATATCGCTCGGAATACAAAACGCGCTGGTGGTTGAGATCATTCATGCGACCGTCGGCGCGATTATCGTCGTCCTGCTGGCGCGGTTGATAGCGTGGGGATAGAGGGCGAATGGAAAGCGTGGGCTGGATTGGCGCGATCATTATCGGCGGTTTGGCAGGCTGGCTCGCCGGCAAGCTGATGGAGGCGCGCTACGGCGTCCTCCTCAACATCGTGCTCGGTATCGTCGGTTCCGTCATTGCGACGGCGATATTAGCGCAGTTTCATGTGGTGGTGGCCGGCGGCAGGCTCGGCTTCTTCATCACCGGCTTCCTCGGAGCCTGCCTGTTGATATTCCTGGCGCGGCTGGTGCGGCGCTAGAAAGCATAAAAAACTTGCCGACATTCGGGCGGGAAAATATGCGAAAGGGGCCGCGTTGGGGCGGCGGAAAGTTGAACTGATGGTCACGATTCTCGACACGATCAATCCAGAGGCCAAGCGCGTCCGGCATCCGGAAAAGGCGCATCGCCCGGATACTGAAGTCCTGCGCAAGCCGGACTGGATCCGCGTCAAGGCGCCGACGTCGAAAGGCTATCAGGAGACCCGCTCGATCGTGAAGGAGCACAAGCTCGTCACCGTCTGCGAAGAGGCCGGCTGCCCGAATATCGGCGAGTGCTGGGACAAGAAGCACGCGACCTTTATGATCATGGGTGAAATCTGCACCCGTGCCTGCGCCTTCTGCAACGTCGCGACCGGCAAACCGAACGCGCTCGACATGGCCGAACCGGAGAATGTCGCCAAGGCCGTCAAGGAAATGGGCCTGTCCCACGTCGTCATCACCTCGGTCGACCGCGATGATCTCGAGGACGGTGGAGCCGAGCATTTTGAGAAGGTAATTTGGGCGATCCGCGCCGCGTCTCCTGCCACAACTATCGAAATCCTGACACCTGACTTCCTGAAGAAGCCTGGTGCGCTGGAGCGCGTCGTCGCGGCAAAGCCTGACGTCTTCAATCACAATATGGAGACGGTCCCTGGCAACTACCTCACCGTTCGTCCCGGCGCCCGCTATTTCCATTCCATTCGCCTGCTGCAGCGGGTGAAGGAGCTGGACCCGACCATGTTCACCAAATCAGGGATCATGGTCGGCCTCGGGGAAGAGCGCAACGAAGTGCTGCAGCTGATGGATGACCTGCGCACCGCGGACGTCGACTTCCTCACCATCGGCCAGTATCTGCAGCCGACCCGCAAGCATCACGCCGTCATGAGCTTCGTCACGCCTGAGGAATTCAAGTCCTACGAGACGGTCGCCTATACCAAGGGCTTCCTGATGGTCGCCTCGAGCCCGCTGACCCGCTCCTCCCACCACGCCGGCGACGATTTCGCCCGCCTGAAGGCCGCGCGCGAAAAGAAGCTGCTGATTGCTGCCGAGTAATATTTTCGGCGCCTTTGTTTCGATAAGGCCGCGGTGATTGCTGCGGCCTTTTTATTTATTTAATTTCTGGTTGTGGAATCCTGTTTGTCATGTGCCGGTCATATCGGCGGAATAGATCGCTCGCCCGCACATAGCTATTTGAATGGAGCAGGGCATGGATCAGACATCGAAGCTTGCCACTCCAAACTATGTCGAAGATCTCGCAAAGGCAGCTGCCCTCGTTCAAAAGGCGGAGCGCATCCTTATTATCGGCTGCTCCGGCACGGGCAAAAGCACGCTCGCAAAGGCCCTGGCCGAGCAATTCGGTCATGTCTATATCTCGATGGACCGTGACATTTTCTGGCTGCCGGGGTGGAAGCTGCGACCGCGCGAGGAGATCCAGCAACGCATCCGTGATGCGGTTGCCGGGCCGCGCTGGATCATGGACGGCAACAGCCCCGGAACCCTGCCGATAAGGCTGCCGCGCACGGATCTTGTGATATGGCGCCGTGCACCACGCCATGTGGCATTCCTCGGCGTGTTCAAGCGCTGGTGGAAATATCACGGAAAGACGCGTCCCGAAATGGCACCCGGTTGTCCTGAGCACATCGACCTGAAATTCCTGCGTTACATCTGGAATTTCGAGCGCAAGGAAGTGCCTCAGTTCGAGGAGATGCTGACCAAACATGGGTCCCATATTCCTCTCCTGACGCTGAGTTCCTTCCGCGAGATTGATCGATTGCTCGCTCTGTTGCAGACCGCGGCATGATCTTGGAGGAGACCCTTATGGACCAATCGGTGCTGTCGACGGCGTTGAACTTCGTTGACGATGTCACCGCCGCGGGACAGATCCGCAGTGCAAACCGCATCCTTGTCATCGGTTGTTCCGGCGGCGGAAAATCGACGCTGTCGCAGAAGCTCGCACAGCGCTTCGGCCTTACTTACATCTCCTTCGATCGGGACATTTTCTGGATGCCAGGCTGGACCGAGCGTCCGAGGACAGAGCAGCGCGAGATCATCACTGAAATGGTCGCCAGAGAGCGTTGGATCATGGATGGCAGCAACCCATCGAGCTTCGATCTGCGGCTGCCGCGTGCTGACCTCGTCATCTGGATGCAGATCTCGCGCCTCGTCTGCATCTGGTCGGTTTTCAAACGCTGGATCATGTTCTTCGGTCGCACGCGGCCGGAAATGGCGCCGGGTTGCATCGAGAAGATCGATTGGGAGTTCGTTCGTTTCATCTGGACCTATGACAAGAAATTCACGCCGCGCTTCGTGACCGGCATCGCTGCACATGCTCCAGAAGTCCCGGTTCTGCAGCTAAAATCCCGTCGGCAAACACGCGAGCTTCTTGATCTTCTCGGCACGCCAGCTTAATTGCCGGTTCATGCCTCAGTTCGAAACTCACCGCACCGTCCCGCATACCCCCGAGCAGATGTTCGACCTCGTCGCCGACGTCGAGCGCTATCCCGAATTCTTGCCCCTTTGCGACGCGTTGACCGTCCGAAACCGCAAGGAGAGGGACGGGAAGATCCTGCTGATTGCCGACATGACCGTCGGCTACAAGGCGATCCGCGAGACCTTCACCACCCAGGTGTTGCTGAACAAGGCAGAGAACGCCATCGACGTGAAATATATCGACGGCCCGTTCAAATATCTCGACAATCGCTGGCGTTTCCAGGATGGTCCGAACGGCGGATGCGTGATCGATTTCTTCATCGACTACGAGTTCAAGAGCCGTATCCTCGGCGCCCTCATGGGCTCGATGTTCGACCGCGCCTTCCGGATGTTCACCGATGCCTTCGAGACGCGTGCCGGCAAGATCTACGCCTGAAAGAGCTTCAGCAGCATTTCCAGAGCCGTCTGAACCGTCGCGCTGCGCACCTTGTCGCGGCCGATATCGCCGTAACGCATTTCACGGTGAATGATCTCGCCGGAGCGTGACTTGGCGGCAAGATGGACGAGGCCGACTGGCTTATCCACCGAGCCGCCACCCGGTCCGGCAACACCGGTGACGGCAACGGCCATATCGGCCTCCGACCGATAAAGCGCACCATGCACCATCTGGAGGGCCGTTTCTCTGGACACAGCGCCAAAACTCGCAAGCGTTGCTTCCTGCACGCCCAGCATCTCCATCTTCGCCGTGTTGGTATAGGTCACGAAGCCGCGGTCGACGACTGCCGACGAGCCGGAAATATCGGTCAATGCCCCGGCAATCAGTCCGCCGGTGCAGGATTCGGCGGTTGAGACCATCAGACCCTTTGCCGCAAACTCTGTGATGATCGTCTGGGCGAGCGAAAGAATGTCGTCGGAAAAGTAGCTCATGCCTTGCCTCCGCGGTAAACGACCGTCGCCGTTGCGATGGCGGCGATACCCTCGCGACGGCCGACGAAGCCGATCGTCTCGTTGGTGGTTGCCTTGACCGAGCAGCGCTGAATATCGATGCCGAGATATTCGGAAAGCTTGGCGCGCATGCTGTCCCGATGCGGCCCGACCTTCGGCGCCTCGGCGATCAGCGACACGTCGGCATTCATGATCGTCCCGCCGTTCTCCCGCACGATCCTGGCGGCGTGCTCGATGAAGATGCGCGACGGTGCGCCCTTCCATTGCGGATCGGAGGGCGGGAAATGGTCGCCTATGTCGCCTGCGCCGCAAGTGGCAAGGAGCGCATCGGTCAGCGCATGCAGCGCCACATCGGCGTCGGAATGGCCCTTAAGCTTTTGGTCGTGGGGAATGAAGACGCCGCAAAGCGTCACGCCATCGCCGGCTTCGAGCTGATGCACGTCATAGCCGTTTCCTGTGCGCACATCCGGCAGCAGCGCCCCAGTAAGCTTCTCGTCAGCCATGGCAATATCCCTTTTGATCGTCAGTTTGACATTGTCCGGCGTGCCCAGGACCAGAGTGACCGGCATTCCTGCCCATTCCGCGATGGCGGCATCGTCGGTAAAATCGGTCTTGTGTTCCGCTTCGGCCTTTTCGTGCGCAGCAAGGATCTCGGCGAACTGAAATGATTGCGGGGTCTGCGCCGCATGCAGATGAGCGCGCGGAACGGTCTCACCGACAAGATTGTCCGCCGTTGCTCGCTTGAGCGTATCTGCGACCGGCATTGCAGGCAGCACGGCAGGCGCGCCGGCCGAGAGTGCCGAGAGTACTCGATCGAGCAGATCATGATCGAAGAACGGACGCACCGCATCATGGATCATGACATGCGTAATCTCTGCTTCGCCGAGCGCCTGCAATCCGGCGAGCACCGATTGCTGGCGCGTCTTGCCGCCGAACGCGAATGAGATTTTCGACTGATCGGACAGATGTGCCAAAGCAGCCTTGAAAAGCGCTTCGTCATCCCGGTGGATCACGACCACGATCTTTGCCGTTTGCGGCCATGTCACGAATCTTTCAAGCGTATGCGCAATAACCGGCTTGCCACCGATGGGGCGATACTGCTTCGGGCCTTCCTCAGGCGATCCGGCGCGTTCGCCTCTGCCGGCGGCAACGATGACTATTCCGGCGAACATTGGTTGCATTGAAGGCATTTGCGTCATAAATCCCCGGGAAACAGCCAGCGCGATAGCAGCGGTCTATCGCCTCGACAGGGCATTTTCCAGCATTTGCCCAAAAAATATCGGCTTTCACCGAAACCCCTTGGCAAGCCCATAAAGAGTGGCTAAAAATAGTGCAAACCAATGGCATGCCTGAAAGATAATCATTTGCTTTCCTTCAACTTAGCAGCGCCGTTTTCCATCGGTTCCGTTTCGATCCGAAACCGGGTGATTCTGGCGCCGATGTCCGGTATGACCGATCTCCCGTTCCGGCAACTCGCCTTGCGCTATGGCGCCGGATTGGTGGTGACAGAAATGGTTGCGAGCCGGGAGCTGGTGCAGGACACGCCGGAATCCTGGGCGCGGTTGAGGAGCGCGGGGCTCAAGCCGCACATGGTCCAGCTTGCCGGCCGCGAGGCCCATTGGATGGCCGAGGCCGCTAAGATCGCCGTCGACAATGGCGCCGATATCATCGACATCAACATGGGCTGTCCAGCCAAGAAGGTGATCGGCGGCTATGCCGGCTCCGCTTTGATGCGCGATCCCGATCACGCACTTAGCCTGATCGAGGCAACGGTGAAAGCCGTCGATGTGCCCGTGACCCTGAAGATGCGGCTCGGCTGGGATCACACATCGCTGAACGCGCCGCAGATTGCGCGCCGCGCGGAAGAAGCTGGGATCCAGCTCGTGACCATCCACGGCCGCACCCGTATGCAGTTTTACGAGGGCAGGGCGGATTGGGATGCGATCCGGGCCGTGAGGGACGTGATTTCCGTTCCGCTGGTCGCCAATGGCGATATCGACACGCCTGAGGATGCGCAGGAGATCCTTTGCCGGTCCGGCGCCGACGCCGTGATGATCGGCAGGGGCTGCCAGGGCCGCCCGTGGCATGCCGGCGTGCTGGCTGGTCACGCCGCGCCCGATCTCGGCGACATCGCTGACATTGCCGTCGAACACTACGAGAAGATGCTGGAATTCTACGGCGAGGCGGTCGGCTTGCGCCATTCTCGCAAGCACCTCGGCTGGTACCTCGATCGCTACGCAACGGCGCTTGCCGCCGAGAAAAAGACTGCGATCATGACGGCGACGGACAGCCGTGTCGTCATTCAACATTTCCGCGAGGCGCTCGGCGCCGATTGCGTTGCGTCCAACGCCCGGGAGGCGGCATGAGCTCCAAGTCAGACTCCACGCCTCCTGCTGCGGGTACAGGCAACGCCATGGCGATGGCGGTGCTGAATGCCATTCAAAATCCCGTCGTCATGGTCGACGAAGCCGGCCTCATGGTCTTTGCCAACTGGGAGGCGGAGGCCTTTTTCGGCGCCAGCGCCTCCCATCTCGCCCGCTACAAGATTTCGAGCTTCATTCCCTTCGGCAGTCCGCTTCTGGCGCTCATCGATCAGGTGCGCGAGCGCAAGGCGCCGGTCAACGAATATCGCGTCGACCTGAGCTCGCCGCGTCTCGGCCAGGACAAGCTGGTCGATATTTATGTCGCTCCCGTTCCCAGCGAACCGGGCTCCGTCGTCGTCGTGTTTCAGGAACGTTCGATGGCCGACAAGATCGACAGGCAGCTGACCCATCGCGCCGCTGCCCGCTCGGTGACCGGTCTCGCCTCGATGCTGGCCCATGAGATCAAGAACCCGCTTTCCGGTATCCGCGGTGCGGCACAGCTTCTCGAACAATCGGTAGAAGATGACGACCGTGCCTTGACGCGGCTCATCTGCGACGAGACGGACCGCATCGTCTCGCTTGTCGATCGCATGGAGGTTTTCTCCGACGAGCGGCCGGTCGATCGCCTGCCGATCAACATCCACTCGGTGCTCGACCATGTGAAGGCGATCGCCAAGGCGGGCTTTGCCCGCAACATCAAGATCACCGAACTCTATGACCCCTCGCTGCCGGCGGTCTTTGCCAACCGCGACCAGCTGATACAGGTCTTCCTCAATCTGGTGAAGAATGCGGCCGAGGCGCTCAGCGACACGCCGGAGGCGGAAATCGTGCTGACCACGGCCTATCGACCCGGCATCCGCCTTTCGGTCGCCGGTACGCGCGAGAAGATTTCGCTGCCGCTGGAATTCTGCGTGATCGACAACGGTCCGGGCGTACCGGCCGATCTCCTCCCGCATCTCTTCGATCCGTTCATCACGACAAAGACGAACGGATCCGGTCTCGGTCTGGCGCTCGTTGCCAAGATCATCGGCGACCATGGCGGCATCATCGAATGCGACAGCCAGAACCATAAGACCATCTTCCGCGTGCTGATGCCTGCCTCCAAGGACATCACGCTCGACGACGCCATCTCTCCGAACGCTACAGGACCTTCCAGATGACTGCCACGATCCTTGTTGCCGACGACGATGCGGCCATCCGCACCGTGCTTAATCAGGCGCTTAGCCGCGCCGGCTACGATGTACGTATAACATCGAATGCCGCCACGCTATGGCGCTGGGTTTCCGCCGGAGAGGGCGATCTAGTCGTGACCGACGTCGTCATGCCCGACGAAAATGCCTTCGATCTCTTGCCGCGCATCAAAAAGGCCCGGCCGGACCTGCCAGTTCTCGTCATGAGCGCCCAGAATACCTTCATGACGGCGATCAAGGCTTCGGAGAAGGGAGCCTATGACTATCTGCCGAAGCCCTTCGATCTCACGGAACTGATCGCCATCATCGGCCGTGCGCTCTCGGAGCCGAAGCGCAAGCCTGCCAAGCTCGAAGACGACATCCAGGACGGCATGCCGCTGGTCGGCCGCTCCGCCGCCATGCAGGAAATCTACCGCGTGCTGGCGCGTCTCATGCAGACCGATCTGACGCTGATGATCACCGGCGAATCCGGTACCGGCAAGGAACTGGTCGCCCGCGCGCTGCACGACTACGGCAAGCGCCGCAACGGCCCCTTCGTCGCCATCAACATGGCCGCCATTCCGCGCGATCTCATCGAATCCGAACTTTTCGGCCATGAGAAGGGCGCTTTCACCGGCGCTCAGACGCGCTCGACCGGCCGTTTCGAACAGGCCGAGGGTGGAACTCTCTTCCTCGATGAAATCGGCGACATGCCGATGGACGCCCAGACGCGCCTGCTGCGCGTCCTGCAGCAGGGCGAATATACGACGGTCGGCGGACGCACGCCGATCCGCACCGACGTTCGCATCGTGGCCGCCACCAACAAGGATCTGAAGCAGGCGATCAACCAGGGCCTCTTCCGCGAAGACCTATATTACCGCCTGAACGTCGTGCCGCTGCGGCTGCCGCCGCTGCGCGACCGCGCGGAGGATATTCCGGACCTGGTTCGGCATTTCGTCCAGCAGGCGGAGAAGGAGGGCCTCGGTTCGAAGCGTTTCGATCAGGAAGCGCTCGAATTGATGAAGGCCTATCCGTGGCCGGGCAATGTCCGCGAACTGGAAAACCTCATCCGCCGCCTCATGGCGCTTTATCCACAGGATGTCATCACCCGCGAAATCATCGATTCCGAGCTGCGGGCCGATGTGCCCGACAGCCCGATCGACAAGGGGCCGGTTCGCAATGGCAACATGTCGATTGCTCAGGCTGTCGAGGAAAACATGCGCACTTATTTCGCCAGCTTCGGCGAAAATCTGCCGCCGCCCGGATTATATGACCGCGTTTTGACCGAAATGGAGTATCCTCTGATCCTGGCAGCGCTGACGGCGACCCGCGGAAATCAGATCAAAGCCGCCGATCTCCTCGGCCTCAACCGCAATACGCTGCGAAAGAAGATCCGGGAACTCGGTGTTTCGGTCTATCGGAGCTCCCGCACGGCTTGACAAGGTGGCAGGATGCGTTGCATTTTCGCCACAATGCGTTGCTTAAAGGTCACGCAGCGGATTCACGTTTTTCGTGGAAATGAGTGGCCGACATATTCTTCTCGTTGGGAAGATCGGCGGTGTTTCAGGTGGTTGCGACAGTGCGGCCGCGTGCTTTACCGAAAAATGCGCGATGCGCAGCCTCTCCTTTCTCATCGGCCGCCGTGAGGTCGCGAAAAGCTGGAATTCGATGATGCATGGCCGGGACGAGAATCGCCCCGGTTGAGAGAGGCGCGAATGAACCAAGATGCGGAATCGCCGAGGCTGCGCGACAGAAAAGTCGTGAATATCAGGGATCGCCGTGCCTCCTTTACGCTGCCGGGACTGATATTGGCGGGTGGTGCGCTGTTATGCGCCGTGGCCACGCTTCTGGTCCTGCTGGGCCTCACCCCAATTCCCCCGACATCGCAGGTCGTCATCGCATCGGTGGCAGTGAATTCGGCCTTCGTCTGCGGCCTGCTCTTCATGGTCGGTTTCGAGGTCTTCCGCCTCTTCAAGGCCCGCAGTCGCGGCCGTGCCGCCGCCCGCTTGCATATTCGTATCGTGGTCCTGTTTTCGATCGTGGCGATTACGCCGGCGATCCTCGTTGCAATCTTTGCCAGCCTGACCCTGAACGTCGGCCTCGACCGCTGGTTTGCCTTGCGCACACAGCAGATCATCAGTTCGTCCCAGAACGTCGCGCAGGCCTATCTGACCGAGAATGCCAGCTATCTCCAGGGTCAGACCGTGTCCATGGGCAACGACCTGGAACGCAATCGGGCCCTCTATAATCTCGACCGAACCGGTTTTGCCGATCTGATGACGCGTCAGGCCCGCGGACGCGGCTTGCTTGGCGCGTTTATTGTGCGGTCGGATGGATCGGTCATCGTCCAGGCCGACATCAAGACGGAAAGGCCGCTGCCGGCCATTCCGAAGGATGCACTTGCCGCCTCGGCCGGCGGCCAGCCGACTCTCATTCCACCTGGAGTGACCAACCTTGTCGGCGCGATTATCAAGCTCGACGAAATTTCCGGTGCATTTCTCTATACGGTCCGGGCTGTCGATCCCCGCGTCATGAGCGCTATGCGCATGGTCGAGGAAAATACGGCCGAATATAAGTCGATGGACGAGGGCAGGATCTCGCTGCAGATCGCCTTCGCCGTGCTCTATCTCGGTTTTGCGCTGATCGTGCTTCTTGCCGCGATCTGGACGGCCATCGCGGTCGCCGACCGGATCGTCCGCCCGATTCGACTGCTCATCAGCGCCGCCGACAATGTTGCGTCTGGCAATATGAACGTCCTAGTGCCGGTTCGCGCCGCCGACGGCGATGTTGGCAACCTCTCGCGAACCTTCAACAAGATGATCTCGCAGATACGCACACAGCATGACGAGATTGTCGAAGCCAAGGACGAAGTGGATGATCGCCGCCGCTTCATCGAGGCGGTTCTGTCGGGCGTTACGGCTGCCGTTATCGGCGTTCAGCACGATCGGCAGATCACCATCGTCAACACGTCAGCCGAGGTGTTGTTGACTCAACCGAGCGCCGAACTCCTGGGCAAGAATCTTGCCGATATTGCCCCTGAGGTCGATCAGGTGGTCACCGAAGCCGCCGCGCGTCATCGCAATGATTTCCGCAAACAGATTGCACTCGTTCGCGGCGGTACTGTCCGGACACTCAGCGTCCAGGTCACGCGGGAGGAGGCGAGGGATCACAACGAATCCTACGTCATCACCCTCGACGATATCACCGACCTCGTTATCGCCCAGCGTTCGACCGCATGGGCGGATGTCGCCCGTCGCATCGCTCACGAGATCAAGAATCCGCTGACGCCGATCCAGCTATCCGCAGAGCGTATCCGCCGCCGTTACGGCAAACATATCGACGAGAACGATCGGGCGGTCTTCGATCAATGCACGGATACGATCATCCGGCAGGTCGGCGATATCGGCCGCATGGTCGATGAATTCTCGTCCTTCGCCCGCATGCCGAAGCCGACGATGGAGCCGAGCGATCTTCGAAACATTTTGCGCGATGCCGTGTTCCTCAGGGAGATGGGCAACACGCATGTCAAATTCGAGCGGGAACTGGGCAGCGAGCCGCTGGAGGGCATGTTCGATGCCCGCATGCTGGGTCAGGCCTTCGGCAATCTCATCAAGAATGCGGTCGAGGCGATCGAGGCCGTGCCGACCGACGAGAGCCGCGAGCAGCCGAAGGTCCTCGTCCGGGCATCCCTCGATGAAGAGCGCGACCGCTTTACGGTCGACGTGATCGATAACGGGCGCGGCCTGCCCGTCGAAAACAGGCACAGTATTCTTGAGCCCTATATGACCATGCGCGAGAAGGGCACCGGCCTCGGCCTCGCGATTGTCAAAAAAATTATTGAAGACCACGGCGGGCAGCTGGAACTCCACGATGCTCCCGCAGATTTCGACCAGGGAAGGGGAGCCATGATCCGCGTGCATCTGCCACGTCGCGAACTGGGAACCGCAGCCCAGCCCGCAAGCGATAAGGAAAATGTTTATGGCATCTGATATTCTCGTTGTAGACGACGAGGAAGACATTCGCGAGATTGTCTCGGGGATCCTTTCCGACGAAGGTCATGAAACCCGGACAGCCCATGATAGCGACAGCGCGCTGGCAGCGATTTCCGATCGTGCCCCGCGGCTGGTCTTTCTGGATATCTGGATGCAGGGCAGCAAGCTGGATGGTCTGGCATTGCTGGACGAAATCAAGACCCGCCATCCGGAACTGCCGGTCGTGATGATATCAGGTCACGGCAATATCGAAACGGCAGTTTCCGCCATCAAGCGTGGCGCCTTCGATTTCATCGAAAAACCCTTCAAGGCAGACCGACTGCTGCTGATCGCCGAGCGGGCGCTCGAAAATTCCAAGCTGAAGCGTGAGGTCGTGGAGCTCAAGCGCCGCGCCGGCGAGGCGGCGGAATTGATCGGTACGTCGATTGCCGTGTCCCAGCTTCGCCAGACGATCGACAAGGTCGCTCCGACCAACAGCCGCGTCATGATCTTCGGCCCATCGGGATCAGGCAAGGAACTCGTCGCCCGTATGATCCACAAGAAGTCGACGCGATCGAGCGGCCCCTTCGTCGCGCTGAACGCGGCCAATATCACGCCGGATCGCATGGAGATCGCGCTCTTCGGAACCGAGGGTTCACCTGGTCAGGCGCGCAAGATCGGCGCGCTGGAAGAGGCGCATCGCGGCATCCTCTATCTCGATGAAGTCGGCGAAATGCCCCGCGAGACCCAGAATAAGATCCTGCGTGTTCTGGTCGATCAGCAGTTCGAGCGCGTCGGCGGCTCCAAGCGGGTGAAGGTCGACGTCCGCATCATTTCCTCGACGGCCTATAATCTCGAAAGCCGTATTGCCGAAAGCCTGTTCCGCGAAGATCTCTATCATCGTCTTGCCGTCGTGCCCGTCCGCGTGCCGGCGCTCGCCGAACGCCGCGAGGATATTCCCTTCCTCGTAGACCAGTTGATGCGGCAGATATCCGAACAGGCCGGCATCCGAACCCGTCGGATCGGCGACGATGCTATGGCCGTTCTGCAGGCGCACGACTGGCCCGGCAATATCCGCCAGCTTCGCAACAACATCGAGCGGCTGATGATCCTCGCGCGCACCGACGGACCGGAGACTCCGATCACGGCGGAAATGCTGCCGACCGACCTTGGCGACATGCTGCCGAAGGTCTCCGCCAAGAACGACTATCACATCATGACGTTGCCCCTGCGTGAAGCGCGTGAGATGTTCGAGCGGGATTATCTGATCGCCCAGATCAATCGCTTTGGCGGCAATATTTCCCGCACGGCGGAATTTGTCGGGATGGAGCGGTCGGCGCTCCATCGCAAGCTGAAGTCGCTCGGCGTTTGATGTTATCTCCGGGCGGTGACATTGCCGCCGCCCGTCTTGCTTTTTCTATTTCAAGTGATTTCGACGAAGGTACGCAATGCCGAGAATAGCCTATGTGAATGGACAATACGTAGCGCATACGGACGCGATGGTGCATATCGAGGACCGTGGCTATCAGTTTGCCGACGGGGTCTATGAGGTCTGCGAGGTCAGGCATGGCCTGATCGTCGATCTGACGCGGCATCTCGATCGCCTTAATCGTTCGCTCGGTGAGTTGCGGATTGCATGGCCGATGAGCCGCGCGGCGCTGACGCAGGTCATTCGCCAGACGCTGCGCCGTAATCATGTCCGCAACGGGTTGTTCTATCTTCAGGTAACACGCGGTGTGGCTCGCCGCGATCACGTCTTCCCCAAGGAAGGAACGCCCTCTTCGATCGTCGTGACGGCCAAGAGCACCGACCCAACGATAGTCGCCAAAAAGAATGCCAGCGGCATCAAGGCGATCACTGTTCGGGACAATCGCTGGGACCGCGTCGATATCAAGACCGTGGGATTGCTGCCGAACGCGCTGGCGCGCCAGCAGGCCAAGGAGGCCGGTGCGCAGGAGGCGATCTATATCGATCACAACGGCATGGTGAAGGAGGGGGCCGCCACCAACGTCTGGATCGTCGATGCGGATGGTATCCTGGTCACTCGCCCGGCCGAGCACGGCATCCTTCGGGGCATCACGCGAACGACGCTGATCGACGTGGCCGGCAAGCTCGATCTGCCGGTTGCGGAGCGGTATTTTTCCGTCGAAGAGATGATGTCGGCTCGCGAAGTGTTCATCACGGCGGCGACAAGCATTTGTTTTCCCGTTGTTTCCATCGATGGCCAGACCATTGCCAACGGTCACCCGGGAAGTGTGTCACAGAAAATCCGAGAGGCCTTTTTCGACGTTGCGGAAAAGACAGTGATTTGATACCAAGATTTGCTGGAGGGGAGATACGAGGGAATCTCGCCTCCGGGGACACCAGGACTAAGTTGATATTCCACCGACATTTGTCGGCAAGAAAGAAAGAAGCGGCGCGATGGCGGAACGTTCTCAGAATTTGCAGGATCTGTTTCTCAATACTGTTCGCAAACAAAAAATTTCACTTACGATTTTCCTGATCAACGGTGTAAAGCTCACGGGCGTTGTTACGTCCTTCGACAATTTCTGCGTCCTGCTGCGCCGAGACGGTCATTCGCAACTTGTCTACAAGCATGCGATCTCGACCATCATGCCAGGCCAGCCGATGCAGATGTTCGAGAGCGAAGAAGCCGCATCCTGAATGCATCCTAGATAGGATCTGCCGTCATCACGACACGCGATACCAAGAACGATTCCATCATCCCGGAAACCAAAAAGCTCCGGGATGACATGCGCGCCGTTGTCATCGTGCCTGTGCTGAAACAGGCGCGAAGCAAGGTTTCCCAGAACGAAACCGCGATCACCACCTCACGTTCGCCGGAAAGCCGACTGGAAGAAGCCAAGGGCCTTGCCCAGGCGATCGATCTGGATGTGATGAGCGGCGTCGTGGTGCCGGTCAACGACCCGCGGCCGGCAACCTTGATGGGCACTGGCAAGATGCAGGAGATCAAGGCGCTTCTCGACGAGTTCGACGCCGGCCTCGTCATCGTCGATCATCCCCTGACGCCGGTGCAGCAGCGGAATCTCGAAAAGGAATGGAACGCCAAGGTCATCGACCGGACGGGCCTCATCCTTGAAATCTTCGGCCGCCGCGCCTCCACCAAGGAAGGCACGCTGCAGGTCGATCTGGCACATCTGAACTATCAGAAGGGCCGCCTGGTCCGAAGCTGGACCCACCTTGAGCGTCAGCGCGGCGGTGGCGGCTTCATGGGCGGTCCCGGCGAAACCCAGATCGAAGCCGACCGGCGCCTGCTGCAGGATCGCATCATCAAGCTCGAGCGCGAACTCGAGCAGGTCGTCCGCACTCGCCAGCTTCATCGCGCCAAGCGCAAGAAGGTGCCGCATCCGATCGTGGCGCTCGTGGGTTACACAAACGCCGGCAAGTCGACGCTGTTCAATCGCATCACAGGGGCAGGCGTACTCGCTGAAGACATGCTCTTTGCCACGCTCGACCCGACATTGCGCCGCATGAAGCTGCCGCATGGCCGCACCGTTATCCTGTCCGACACCGTCGGTTTCATCTCCGATCTGCCGACCCACCTCGTCGCCGCCTTCCGGGCAACGCTGGAAGAGGTGCTGGAAGCCGATCTGATCCTGCATGTACGCGACATGGCGGATGAAGACAACGCCGCCCAGAGTTCTGACGTTATGCGCATCCTCGGTGATCTCGGCATCGGCGAGGCCGAGGGCGCTGAACGCATCATCGAGGTCTGGAACAAGATCGATCGGTTGGAGCCGGAAGCCCACGACGCCATCGTGCAAAAGGCGGCAAGCGCGCAGAATATCGTTGCGGTTTCTGCGGTAAGCGGCGAGGGCGTCGACCGGCTGATGGACGAGATCAGCCGCAGGCTCTCCGGCGTCATGACCGAAACGACGATCACGCTTCCGGTCGACAAGCTGGCTCTGTTGCCCTGGCTCTACAATCACGCCGTCGTCGACGGACGAGAGGACAATGAGGACGGCTCGGTGACGCTCGACCTGCGTCTCGCAGAAACCGAGGCTGCGGAATTGGAACGCCGTATGGGCAACGGGCCGAAGGCGCAGAAGGAAGATTGGGAGTAGGGCGGGCGCGGGTGCTTTTCTTAGAACCCGTGAGATTCTACCCTCCTGACGTCATTGCTGTCCTTGGGTCCGCGGAGTCCTCTTTAAGAGCTTAGCCATGGGATAGCCGGGCAGTTTGCCCCAAAATTCCGGCGCACCCGCATCGACATAGCCTTGCATGTAATAAAAGCGGCGCGCTGTTTCCGTACTCGTTAAAGTAGCTTGATTGTGGCCCGAATCCGTCAAAAACCCTTCGAGGGTGGCTAACATAATCTTGCTCACACCTTGGAAGCGAATGCTGGGCGCAACATAGTTCAGCGTGATCTCTCCGCTGTTGGTTGCCCCGCCAACTGCGCAAATTTTTCCATCTTGCTCGTCAACGAAAATGCTCTGATTGGCAGAGGCGAGCCACAGGAGAAAGTTCTCAGCCGTTTTGTTTTCTAGCCACATTCGCAGGACTTCGTCGTTTTCCTGGTGATCTGAAACGCAAAGCTCCTGGATAGATTCGCGTATGACGTGGATTGCTCGATCGGCATCATCCGGTATCGCCATACGGATCATAGTCGCTTTCTTTCGCCCTTTAACAGCTGCACTCTGCGGGCATTCCCGATCTGCGAGTTCACACAGACATCCGCTCAATTGGAGCCGAAGACCAAGCTGAAATGCTTCCACTGAAAAGCGCCAATGAGAATTCGGTCATTGACCCCAGTATCTAATAGCAGATGCACGCTTAACCTGAATTCACCCTAGGTCAACTGCCGCTCGATTGCCTTCGCCGCCTGCCAGATCTCTTCCATGCGCTCCAGTGACGCGCCCTCTAGCGTCTCGCCCTCGGCCTCCAGCGTCGTCTCTATATGGCCGAAACGGCGGCGGAATTTGGTGTTCGTCCCGCGCAACGCCTGTTCCGGATCAGCTTTGATATGCCGGCCGATATTGACGACGGCGAAAATCAGGTCGCCGAGTTCGTCCGCGACCTTGTCTTTTTCGCCGTCCCGCAATGCAACGCGAAGCTCATCGATTTCCTCTTCGATCTTGTCGAGGATAGGTTCGGGCGCCGACCAGTCAAAGCCGACCTTCGCTGCCCGTTCCTGAAGCTTCAGAGCCTCCGTCAGCGCGGGAAAGCTGCGTTGCACCGAACCCAGGAAGCCTGCCTTGAAGTCTTCGGTAATACCGCGCCGCGCGCGGCGTTCGGCTCTCTCCCGCTTCTCCTCGGCCTTGATCTGGTCCCATTGCAGCTTGACGGCATCGGGCGTGTCCGCATCCGAGCGCGCGAAGACATGCGGATGGCGCCGGATCATTTTCCGTGTGATGGCCTCGACGACATCGCCGAATGAAAATTCACCGGCCTCTTCCGCCATCCGCGCATGAAACACCACCTGCAGCAGCAGGTCGCCCAGCTCGTCGCAGAGATCGTCCATATCCCGGCGTTCGATCGCGTCGGAAACCTCGTAGGCCTCCTCGATCGTATAGGGCTTGATCGTCTCGAAGGTCTGGACGATGTCCCAGGGGCAACCCGTCTTGCGATCTCGAAGGGCGGCCATGATTTCGATCAGGCGGGAAATGTCTTTTGAAGATTCCATGATGGCTCAATTCAGCGGAATGTCGTTATCGCCCTTGGAGGCCTGGTAACTATCGGAAAGCGCTGCATAAGTCGCCTTGATCCGGGCAATCTGCGCTTTCAGTTCGGTTCGTGTGTGATCTGCTTCCGTCTCCACCAGGTCGGCGATCGCAAAACTGTTCCAGAAGGCGTTCTGCTTGCGATAGCCGCCCGGTTCAAGGCCGAAGACTTCTTTCAGGATCTTGAGGTCGTGCGGGATGGCGAAGCTGTCGCGGGAATCCTCGTGACTGAAGAAATAATAGAAATTGTCGAAACCAGCCCAGGTGATCGCCGACATGCACATGGTGCAGGGTTCATGCGTGGATAGGAAAATCAACTCTTTCGTGGTCGGTTTCTCGCCCATCTCGTAGAAGCGCTTCAGCGTATGCACTTCGCCGTGCCAAAGCGGGTTTTCCAGCTCGTTGTTGGTTTCGGCCACGACCAGCGAAAGGTCGGATTTGCGCAGGATCGCCGCGCCGAATACCTTGTTGCCGGCGGCAACGCCCTGTCGAGTGAGGGGCAGAATGTCGTTTTCCACGACATCGAGCAGTCGAGCGGCAATCGTATTGGCAGACAAGCGGATACTCCTGAGTTTGACTTGAGCTTATCCGCAACCCCCGTCGCGCGGGAAGCGGAAATGAAGCACCGGTTCCGTTTGCCACAACGAAAAGGACTCTGTCGTGCCGAAAATGCCATAAAAACTATGGATTTTACGTGCTTGAACCCTTGTTGGCGCGATCGGTGAGATTTACTCAAATCGTCGATCGGACGAGCAAAAGAATACGAACTCGCTTGAGGTTTGGAATTTCTGTTTCTTCAATCTCTTGCCGCTAAAGGGCATATTCCGGCAGCTTCGAATTGGAAAGAGTATGCCTCCCAAGACTGATCAGCTATCTGTGTTTCCCGCCTTCTTCCGGGTTGAAGGACGGGTGACGGCTGTCTTCGGCAATGGCGACGAGGCCTTTGCCAAGGTGCGGCTGCTGCAGAATACGCGCGCCCGCATCGTCGCCTATGCCGACGCACCTGAAGCCGACTATCACACCTTCCTGATTTCCAATCGTATCCAGACCGTGCGCGCTTCTTTTTCGCCGGACCAGGTTTCAGGTGCCTCGCTGGTATTTGCAGCTACGGGAAATGCCGAGCTTGACCGCGCGATTGCCGCTGCCGCGCGAGCCGAGAAGATCCCGGCGAATGCGGTCGACCAACCCGATCATTGCGATTTCTTCACGCCGGCGCTCGTCAACCGCGCACCTGTTGCGGTCGCGATCGGCACGGAAGGGGCCGGTCCGGTTCTCGCGCAGATGATCCGGGCGCAGATCGACCAGCTTCTTGCGCCGTCCCTCGGCCGTCTCGCAGAGCTTGCGACCAGCTATCGCAAGACCGTCGAGCATGTGGTTCCGCGCGGTGCGGCCCGTCGGGTTTTCTGGCGCCGCTTCTTTTCAGGCCCGGTGGCGGATGCTGTTGCTGCCGACAATCTCCCGCACGCTCAACAGGTCGCCAATCGGCTCTTGCGCTTCGAGGAGAAAGTTTCAGGGCATGTCTGGCTCGTCGGTGCCGGCCCCGGCGCAGTTGATTTGCTGACGCTGCGCGCCCAGCGCGTAATGATGGAAGCCGACGTCATCGTGTACGATGCCCTTGTGCCGCAGGCGATCGTCGACATGGGCCGCCGTGACGCAGAGCGCCTGTCGGTCGGCAAGCGCAAGGGTTGCCATTCGAAGTCGCAAGAAGAAATCAACGATCTGCTCGTCCAGCTCGGCCGCGACGGTAAACGCGTCGTCCGCCTCAAGAGTGGTGATCCGCTGGTCTATGGCCGGGCAGGCGAAGAGATGGCCGCCCTGCGCGCCGCCGACATCTCCTACGAGATTGTTCCCGGCATCACGTCCGCCTTTGCTGCCGCAGCCGATTTCGAGCTGCCGCTCACCTTGCGTGGCGTTGCATCTTCGCTCGTTTTCACGACGGGCCACGATCTCACGGGTGATGTCCTGCCGGATTGGGCGAGCCTCGCTGTATCGGGCGCGACGATCGCGGTCTATATGGGCCGCACGGTCGCTGCGTCGGTCGCGAGCCGCCTGATGGATGCGGGCTTGCCGGCCGAGACGACAGTCGCGGTCGTCGAGAATGCCAGCCGCTCCGATCGCCGCCTGCTGCACGGCACATTGAAGGATCTTCCGGATCTCGAGTTCCGGGACGAGTTGACGGGGCCCGTCATGGTGATTATCGGCGATGCGGTCGCAGGCGCCAATTTTGAACTGTCCGAGCCGCTGACGCGCAAACGCGCCCGGCTCGATGAACTTGCGAGGAGCATATGATGGTAGACAAGGTTCTCACCGCCAATCGCCTGACCGACGGCATCGCCGTCTGGCTGAATGCGGATGACGAATGGACGACCTCCCTGCAGGAAGCGCTTGTCGCTCGTCATGCGGAAGCGGTCGCGGCGCTTGAGGCGATCGGCAAGAAATCTTATGCGGATAACAAGGTCGTTGACGTTAATGTCATCGAAGTACAAGAAACCAACGGCATTCTGTGGCCGTTGCGCCTTCGCGAGCGCATCCGCGCCCAAGGTCCCACCATGGAATATGCGCCGGGCTACGCGCCGGCCGATCCAGAATTCATTGATGCCTGAGGAAGACGATGTATCGTTACGATGAATTTGACCACGCCTTTGTCGCCGAGCGCGTTGCGCAGTTTCGCGATCAGGTCGAACGGCGCCTTTCTGGCGAGCTGTCGGAAGATGCATTCAAGCCTCTGCGCCTGATGAATGGCGTCTACCTGCAGCTTCACGCCTATATGCTGCGCATCGCCGTTCCCTACGGCACGCTAAGCTCCAGGCAGGTGCGGATGCTGGCTCATATTGGCCGCACCTACGACCGCGGCTACGGCCACTTCACCACGCGCCAGAACCTGCAGTTCAATTGGCCGAAGCTCTCCGATATTCCGGCGGTTCTGGAAGAGTTGGCGAGCGTGGAAATGCACGCGATCCAGACATCGGGCAACTGCATTCGCAACGTGACGGCGGACCATTTCGCCGGCGCTGCAGCAGACGAAGTCGCCGATCCGCGGCCCTATGCAGAAATCCTGCGACAGTGGTCTTCGGTTCATCCTGAATTCTCCTTCCTGCCGCGCAAGTTCAAGATTGCCGTGACCGGCGCAGAGCGTGACCGCGCCGCGATCCAGGTTCACGACATCGGCCTGCATCTGAAGAAGAATGGCAAGGGCGAAATCGGCTTTGCCGTCTATGTCGGCGGCGGCCAGGGCCGTACGCCGATGATTGCCAAGCTGATCCGCGATTTCCTGCCGGAAGAGGATCTACTGTCCTACACGACGGCAATCGTGCGCGTTTACAATCTGCATGGCCGCCGCGACAACAAGTACAAGGCGCGTATCAAGATCCTGGTTCACGAAACCGGCGCCGAGGAGCTGACGCGCCAGATCGAGGCCGAGTTCGCCAAGCTGAAGGACAGCGAGCTGAAACTGCCGGAAGCCGACGTTCAGGCGATCACCGCCTATTTCGCGCCGCCCGCATTGCCGGAGCGCGCCGAAGGCTGGGAAAACCTCGCTCGCTGGAAGAAGGCCGATCCCGAGTTTGCGCGTTGGGTTCAGCAGAACGTGCAACCCCACAAGAACCCCGACTACGGCATGGTGACGATCTCGCTGAAGCCGATCGGCGGTATCCCGGGCGATGCGTCGGATGCGCAGATGGATGCGATCGCCGATATCGCCGAGGAATATGCCTTCGACGAAATCCGCGTCAGCCACGAGCAGAACCTGATCCTGCCGCATGTGGCACTGGCCGATCTCGAAGCCGTCTATCGCGGCTTGGTCGCGATCGGTCTGGCCGAGGCCAATGCGGGCCTGATCACCGATATCATCGCCTGTCCGGGACTGGACTATTGCGCGCTCGCCAATGCGCGCTCGATCCCGGTCGCCCAGGAAATCTCCCGTCGCTTCGGCTCCGCCGAACGTCAGGCTGAAATCGGCGAGTTGAAGATCAAGATCTCGGGCTGCATCAACGCCTGCGGCCACCACCATGTCGGCCATATCGGGCTGCTCGGTGTCGAAAAGAAGGGTGCCGAACTCTACCAGATCACGCTTGGCGGCTCCGGTGACGAGCACACCTCGATCGGCGAGATCATCGGCCGCGGCTTTGAGCCCGAAAAGGTCACGGACGCGATCGAGACCATCGTCGATACTTATCTCGGCCTGCGCCTCAATCCGTCGGAAATCTTCCTCGATGCCTATCGTCGCGTCGGACCGCAGCCTTTCAAGGAAGCGCTCTACGGCTCGTCGGCAGCAGAAGCGGCATAAGGGGGCATAGAGATGACGAAGATCTGGAGAGAGACCGGGTTTGTCGAAAACGATCCGTGGATCATCGAAACCGATGAGGTGAAGGCGACGGAAGACCAGAAGCCGTTGCTGGACCTGGACGCGATGATTGCCAGGGCTGAAGAGAGCAACGATGTCGGCCTCGGCGTGCTGATCAAGCCTGCCGACGATGTAAGGCGCCTTGAGCCCTATCTCTACCGCCTGGAGATCGTTGCTGTTGCATTCCCGGCCTTCAATGACGGCCGGGCTTTCAGCCATGCATCGCTGCTGCGGCAGCGTCTCGGCTATACCAACGAGATTCGCGCGGTCGGTGACGTGCTGATCGACCAGATTCCGCTGATGCTGCGGGTCGGCATCGATAGCTTTGCCGTGACCAACGAAACGGCGCTGAAGCGGCTTTCCGAAAACCGTCTGCCGAGCATCCCGCATCACTATCAGCCGACGGCTCGTCATGCCGAGGGCGGCAAGGGCTATAGCTGGCGCCGCCAGTCCGGAAAGATCGCCTGAAACGATTTCCCCGGATGTGAGAAGAGGTGATATACTTTTCTCCGTCCGGTGACATTGCGGTCTGGAAACTTGACTGCAATAAGCATATTTCCTGCTTACGGTGAGGCATGGAATGGAATGCCTTTAAATGGAGGCAGATTTGTAATATCTGCCTCGCAGCACCGATGATCATCAGACCTACGGGATTAGATTGCGCATGAACGCCCCCGCCAAGACAGAAGAATTCGCATCCGCCATTCCTGCCGGCGTTTTCGCCGAGACGGTGTTGAGCGTCACGCATTACACGGATCGGCTGTTCCGATTCACCATGACCCGGCCGCAGGGCTTCCGCTTCCGCTCCGGCGAATTTGCGATGATCGGCCTCATGGTCGAGGGCAAGCCGATTTTCCGCGCCTATTCGATCGCAAGCCCGGCCTGGGCGGAGGAGCTGGAATTCTTCTCCATCAAGGTTCCGGACGGTCCGCTGACCTCGCATCTGCAGGCAATCAAGCCCGGCGATCAGGTGCTGATGCGCAAGAAGCCGACAGGCACGCTCGTGCTCGACGCGCTAACCCCCGGCAAGCGTCTCTACATGTTCTCGACGGGCACGGGCGTTGCGCCTTTCGCCAGCCTGATCCGCGATCCCGAGACCTACGAGAAGTTCGAGGAAGTCATCCTCACCCACACGACTCGCGACGTCGCCGAGCTGAAATACGGCTTCGATCTGGTCGATGAAATCCGCAACGACGAGCTGCTGAGCGAGATCGTTGGCGACAAGCTACGGCACTACGCAACGGTGACCCGCGAGGATTTCGAATATCGCGGCCGCATCACCGACCTGATTTCGTCAGGCAAGCTCTTTACCGATCTCGGCGTTCCGCCGCTCGATCCTGCGATCGATCGCGGCATGATCTGCGGCTCCTCGGCCATGCTGAAGGACACCAAGGAACTGCTGGAAAAGGCTGGCATGGACGAGGGCGCCAACAGCAAGCCGGCGGAATTCGTGATCGAACGCGCGTTTGTCGGCTGACGCTGACTGTCAGCAGATTTCAAAGGCGGTTCCGGAAACGGAGCCGCCTTTTCTATTTGGCGCCGAGATAGTCGATAAGAGAGGTCATCGCGCGGCGGGCTTCCTCCACGTTCGCCTGGTGGATAGCACGGATCACGGTCACATGGAGCGAGATCGACCGGTCCATGCGTTCGGGATTGGCGGTCGAATACCAGAGCCTGCGGGAGTGCGTCTGCACGGGTGCGAGCGCGGCGGTAATGAAGCCGTTGGGGCAGGCATCTTCCAGAAGCTCGTCAAAGGCCTTGTCGGCCGCAAAGAAACCCGCGAGATCCCCGCTGACGGCGCAATCGGACATGAGCCGTGCGCAATCCAAAAGCTTCATCCGCTGCTCGCCATTGGCATGTTGAGCCACAAGCGCCGCGGCAATCGGCTCCAGTTCGCGGCGCACCTGCATGACATTGGTATGGTCTTCCGGGCGGATCTCTGCGACCTGCAGGCCGACACGCGGCTTTATGAGAATAAGACCCTGCCACGCGAGCTTCTGGATCGCTTCGCGGACCGGAGTGCGCCCGTGACCAGCAAGCTCGATTAACTGCTTCTCCGTCACCAGTGCGCCGGGTTTCAACGCAAGGCTGACGACCAGATGCTCCAAGGCAAGATAGGCGAGGTGGCTCTGCGAATTCTGCATTGTTGGGCGATTCCAGATGATGCTGATATATCACATATTTGCATGTCGCTTTTGCGATGGCAACTTCGCCTGATATATCAGCCTGAGCAGTAGAGGATTGCGACCGCGTCGAAGCGGGAAACTGCTTCGGCCCATTCATTTCTCGGAAATGGCATCCTCGGAAAATTGCCTGGTTCCGGGCAAGGGATGCAGCCAATGCTCCCGCCGCTTGATCCAAAGTTCGTAGGTCGGCTGCAGATCGGTCGGTGCATCGACAAGGGTGCCGATCTGGATTTCGACTTCGTCCTTGTTCAGATTGAAGAGCCTCGAGCCGCAACGGGGGCAGAAGCTTCGACCGCTATATCTCGATACCATTCCTTCCGAAGAAAAGGATGCTCGTGGCCAGATCGCGAAGGTCGCGTAGGCCGAGCCGCTGGATTGCCGGCAATCGGTACAGTGGCAGAGGCCTATGCGTAGCGGGTTTCCGCGAACCTCGTAGCTGACGGCTCCGCACAGGCAATTGCCGGCTCTGGTCTCGGACGAGGTCACCTCAGACCGCATGTCATCGACATCAATGTTCGAGCGTGGACGGCATCATTGGCGGACGACGCTTTGCCGCCATCAACAAATCCAGTTCCGTCGCCGAAGGGCCGAATTTGTCATAGAGGCGCTTGGCCTCACCTTCGTCGAGCCTGTATTTTCTGGCGAACTCTGCAATGCTGTAGGGCTTGCCGCGGATGACCTTCCGGTTCTGTGTCTGGTTGGAAATTCCCGTCATCTCAGCCTCTTTTTTTGAACTCCAGGAGGTAGTTAGGGCTGCCGGCAGCTTTGAGAAGGGGGAACTATAGTCTGATGGCAGCACGCTTCCGCCGAAATACTTCGGAACATCAGAGCCGCGTCGATCCCATCGCGAGATAGGCTAAATTTTATTGGAAACGGTCACCATCCGCCCGGCTCAATAGTGACCGTTACAGGCATTAGCTGTTAGCGGCGAATGAGGCGACCGACCGCGATCAAGATGCAGGCACCGATGAAGCCGGCAATCAGATAGGCGATCATGCCGCCACCGAGGCTGAGATGGAGTACTGATAGAATGGCGTTGGCAACGATCGCGCCGACGATGCCAAGAATGATGTTCATGAATACGCCCATATTGCTGTTCATGAATTTTTCGGCGAGCCAGCCCGCAATACCGCCGATGATGATGGCTGCAATCCAACCCACTTGCCCGTCTTGCATGAATTTCCTCCTGCTTATTGAATTGTTGATTATCAAACGGCGGCAAGGTTCTTCAAAAGGGCCAATGCCGTAAAGAATTGTGCACTTCCTGCTTGCGAAGCGCAATGCTGGCTATATGCCATATCAATGCTGCAGAGCTTTGACGGTCTGATACCTTGTTCGGTATCAGGGCGACCGGGTTCAATGACCAATTTCTCCCCAGCTCGGCTCCCAGTCGACATGGTCAAGCTGGATATAGACGTTCACGGCGTTGATTCCGGCGTAATTGGCGGCCCATGCTAGGGCGGCTTCAGCATCGCAGCCTGGATCCGGCCAGGAATAGCCTTCGTCGGACAAATCCTCGCTCTTGGAAATAACCGCCTGCAAGCCGCGGCTCGCCTTGTAGAGCCGGATCAATACGTAAGGTGGCTCTGCGCAATCTTCTTCGTAATAGCGAAATTTCGTCATGCCGGCTCGCTCCGAAACTTTGCTCCATCAGATGATGCGATCATGCCAGAGGGAGGCCACAGATAAAATGACATTTCGTCCGCCGTCTTCGAAAGAGGTCTTCGCCGGTGTTTGGAGTTTGGGGAGACCGCCGACGATCCCCTCGGGAAAAACTATGAGCCGGCGGTCTCTGCGCTGCGCAGTTGCCATTTTGAGGAAAGCTCACCTAACGTCAATTGCCCCGGCCTTATCTCTTTGGGCTAGCTCATTGCGTTCAGCGCGGGTTCATGGCTGCCCGCTCAGACTTGCTATGTCGTAATGGCAAGGAGCAGAATTCATGAGACGGATAGCGAATTTAGCTGTCGCAGCAAGCCTGGCATTTGGAGCGATTTTTGCTGCGATGGAACCGGCTTCGGCTGTTCCGATGGTCCGCCCCGCAGTGTCGGAAAACTCAAATGTGTTGCAGGTTCAGTATTATAGCCGGTACGGCTACTACGGGCATCATGGACACTATCGCTATCCTGATCGCTACTGGCACCATCATCGCTGGCACCATCGGCATTGGCGCCATCATCATCACCACCACGATCATCACCATCATGGTCACCACTACCATCATGGTCATCACCATCACTAGCGGTCGCTTAAACGTGAACCGCGCCAAGTCACGCGAAATCCACCAGGCGTTAGGTACTGCGCCTGGTAAGATCGTCTAGATCAACGCTGGCTGGCCTCCGCCGCCTCGGTTCGTGCCCGGAACGGGAATTTTCGCCCGCATTGGCATTTGATGATGTAGCTCTCCTGGAAATTGGAGGACCGTTGCTCGAAGAACCCCGTCGGAAGCTGGTCGACCTGAAAACCAGGGTGCTTTCGGGTGGGGTGATCGTCTTCGGATGCTTCGGCAAAACCGGTGTTGTTGCATTGTGGGCAGGTGAGTTTCTTCGAAAAGCGATCGCGGGAAGCCATGAGCAGTCTCTCTTTGGGTCGGCTGTTCATACACGGGGATCAGCCATCGGAAAAGACGGAACCATTCCCCACGGCCTGTCGTTGACCTCAACGAAAGGAGAACGACTATGCCGAATAGAGATCCCATACCGACTCCTAGCGCAGAAACCCCGCGCGGCCCGACGCCCACGCCTGGAATCCCGGATCGCACGCAGGAGAAGCCACCATTGACGCCAGCGCAGGATCCCGGTGACACGAAAAACCCGGAAGATCCGGCACTATTGCCGATCGGCGATCCCGCCGGAGCGGCTTAAATTTCTGCAACTGATATCGATAGGGCGAAGGCGGCTGTCAGGTCGTCTTCGCTTTGTGAAAAATCCGGAACGATCGGACGTCGGTCAGTTGCAAGGACGTCTTCAGACCAAAGCGGATAGCCGCCTGCTCCCATTCCAGAAAAGAACGGTGTCAGCATCTTCAAGCGTCGAGACGGGAGGAGAAAAAAGCCCCGCCGAAGCGAGGCCGAGTTTGCTGCGCTTCGGGGAAATATCGAAGCGACGCGGCTTATGTATCGCCGAAAACGAGTTGATGGGAGGGCAGATTCGGCCGAAGCGGTACGGTCTTTGAACGAATTCGATCAAGCCGGCCGGGGCTGGGATAGCGGCGGCCGGCCGGATATTGATCCTCCGTTTGCATCTTAATTCGAAACAGCTACATTAATTTCGTGGATGAGAAAGCTGGAGGAGCGATTTCATGAAGAGAATGTGGCCCGAAGAGTTGAATGCGGTTCTCGATGGCGCGGAAGAAGTCATGCTGGAAAGCGCTTCGCCCGAGCATCCGGTACATCGGAAGGCTTTGAAGGCCCATCTGCCGATGGAGGACTACGAGCGCATCTGGCCGCTGGCGGAGATGCGCTTTCGCATGGGGGACGGCCGATTCTCCGGCAAGGCAGTGACGCTGATAACAACAAATCCCCATTACCATGAATGGCACCCTGCGGATGGCGGAAGCGTCGAGAACGTTTCGGAGAGTGGGCGGCATTACACGACGAAATATGTCGACGTCTATTTCTTGCTGGACGACGTCAGGGAAACCGTATCCGCGTGAGATAATCTGACCTTGCGGTCACAGGGCCGCGCCAGCCCATCCTTTGGCCGGCCCTGGACATCACCGCTTCAGCGCGCAGCGTGGGCGACAGAGTCCATCGCCGCATCAAGTCGCAAGCTTCATTCTAACCCCACAAAAACCGGAGTTGTGCGTTCCCGCGCAAGCGCTACAGTGGGCCATCGGGGTTAGGGCGCGACGAATATGCAAGGGACAAGGTGGCAAACTCCCGTGATGTTGGCCTGCAAGAAAAGCGGCCAATATTTCGTGATTACCAGCACGCAGGAAGCACTGGATATGCTGTCGACCAAGTGGCCGGTCAACGAAGGTCGGGCGTTGATAGAAGCGCTGGAAACCTGTAGCGCCGCGCTTGAGGGGAGGCGGAGCAATCTTGACGCCAGGCTTGGCCTCCTGCGCGCGGCAGACGAAGCTGGCGTGCCAGTCGTCGACTGTATGTCGCTTGAATATTCGATTTGAATAGCGTCGTCGTCTTGTCTTCCGTGATGCCGGTACTGGCTAACCACGGCCCGGAAAAGACCTCCTCTTTAAATGGTAGTAGCTTCGGTCTCAGCTGAGGCGAGCAATCGTATCGTCGAGGTTATCGATCGCTAACTGCTCGCGCGCGATCATGCCTTCAATATCGACATCCTCGCTCACCCATTTCGCGCTCAGACCCTGCGTCTTCATCGACAGCAGTTCATTAAGATGCGCGACCTTCTCGTCTCGCATCTTGATCAACTTCAAGCGAAAATCGTCGTTCATACCAAACCCCTCCAGAGGTGACGTTCGTCGATGCGCTACTACACTAGCACTGCTCAGGCCCCGTTGCAGAATTGCGGATATTACTCGGCAACTTCTTTCTGCTCCAGTCCGGTAAGAACACCAGAAAAAGCAACTATCGCCTACAGTTCCTAGCCGTTTTCTCTGATCGGAGTTGACGAACGGAGGCGCGAAGAGCGAGCCTAAGAAGAAGAAAGCCGTGTGACTGTATGACTTTCCAACCGTCACAAAAAGCACACGCAAATCGCTGAATAGTTGATTTCATGGTGAGAGCGATGGGATTCGAACCCATGACCTACTGATTAAAAGTCAGTTGCTCTACCGACTGAGCTACGCTCTCCCGTTTCCGGATGCGAAGCACCCCGGTTGGAAGTGCGCGGAACATATGCAGACACCCTATTGTGGTCAACCCGGAAAATTGCCGAAATTGCGGCACCTTGCGGTTTTTTGAAGCGATCCGCTAAAAGGTGATTGGCGTTCGGGCGCTTCAAAAGCTAGGAAGGCTGGATATGTCGTAGCCGGAGTGCCTTCGTGTCGATTGCCGATATCTCGCTTCTCAGCGCCTTGCTGGCCGGAGCGCTTTCCTTCCTTTCGCCTTGCGTCCTGCCTTTGGTCCCACCTTACCTTTGCTATATGGCCGGCATCTCGGTCGAGCAGTTCAGGGGCGGGGAGGCGGTGATCGCCGGGCCAAGCATTCGTGGGAATGTCCTGTTTTCGGCACTGTTCTTCACGCTCGGTTTCGCTACCGTCTTCATTGCGCTCGGCGCCGGCGCCTCCTCGATCGGCTTGCTCTTGCGCCAGCACCTCGATCTGCTTGCGCAGATCGGCGGGCTAATCATCATTGTCATGGGGCTCAACTTCCTCGGCGTTTTCCGCCTCGGAATCCTGGCGCGCGAAGCGCGATTCCAGGGTGGCGGCAAGCCGGCGACGTTGACCGGCGCCTATATCATGGGCCTTGCATTCGCCTTTGGATGGACGCCCTGCATCGGGCCGGTTCTAGGCGCAATTCTCGGTGTTGCCGCGTCGCGTCAGACGGTTGGGGCGGGGGCAGGGCTGCTTGCCATCTATTCGCTCGGCCTTGCCGTGCCCTTCTGGATCGCAGCCGGTTTCTCGGGCGCTTTCATGAATTTTCTCGCCCGCTTCCGTCGTCATCTCGGACTTGTTGAAAAGGTCATGGGCGGCTTTCTTGTCGTCACCGGCCTTGCCTTCATGTTCGGTTTCGTCAGCGACGTCTCGATCTGGTTCCAGCAGACCTTCCCGATCCTGATGCAGATCGGCTGAGTAAAGCCTATCGCCGCAGCTTTTCGCGAAGAGCCGACGGCATCAGCCTGAAGCCGCCGCCGGGCTCTATGCCTTCGCGCATGACGATGCTGCGCAGCGGCGGGATGGCGGAAAGGACATGCAGACCCGCCGCCCGGAGCATCTGCACCGGCAGGAAATCCGACAGCAGCGATCGGTTGAGAAGATCGACGCTCGCCGTGCGGCTGATGATATCGGTGCGGCGCTTGCGGTCGAAACTGTCGCCGGCATCAGCCGCGACCGGCTGGCTGGCCCGGCCGCAAAGAATATCAACCAATCCCATGACATCGCGCAGGCTGAGGTTGAGACCCTGCGCACCGATCGGCGGAAAGACATGCGCGGCTTCGCCGATCAATGCGGCGCGACCCTTTCCAAAACGGTAGGCGGTCATGCCGGAAAGCGGCCAGACCTGCACGCTGTCCTCGACGGTGACCTTTCCGAGCATCGATTGCATGCGCTCTTCGACGTGCCTGCTGAGTTCCTCAAGCGTCAGTTCAGCTCTTGCCGCGGCCTCCGTCGGCTTCTGCACCCAGACGAGGCTCGACCGGCTGCCTGGCAGGGGTACCTGCGTGAACGGGCCGCTCTCGGTGTGAAATTCCGTCGAGATATTCTGGTGCGGCAGCGAATGCGCGAAGTTCAGCACCATGGCGGATTGCGGATAGGACCAGTTGCGAAACTTGATGCCGGCGCTGTCGCGCACGATCGAGCGACGACCATCGGCGCCGACGACGAAGGATGCCTCGACGGTCTCGCCATTGTCGAGAGTGATGGTGACACCGTCTTGCTTTGTCTCGATATCAGTGGCGCTTGCCTCGATGGTCGATATGTTTCCCTCCGCCTTGATGGCGTCGTTCAGCACCTGTGTAAGGGCCGCGTTGGGAATATTGTAGCCGAAGCTTTCGAGGCCGATTTCCGATGCTCGGAACGCAACCGTGGGCGCGCGCAACAATCTCTTGGTGCCGTCGATGATCTGCATCGTATCCAGGGAGGTTGCAGAGGGCGCAATCTTCTCCCAAAGCGCAAGTCGCTCCAGAAAGCGAATGGACTGGTCCATCAGTGCCGTTGTGCGCCGATCGGTCTTTGCCGGGGCAGCGGCGATGAGGACGACCTGTCTGCCGCCGCGCGCCAGCGCGATCGCTGCGATGCTTCCGGCCAAGCCTGCGCCGATAACGGCAACCTCAATCTGCTTCATGTCGCTATCCCGTTGTCATTTCCGGTAAAATTAGCTGTTTGTCCTGTTGAAATCCATGGGATGAAACATCGCAGTGGATGAAAATGACAGGAAGTCGGGCTATCGTCCGGCAAACCCTATGCTTTTGCGCTGGCAGCGCGGGGCAAACGATGCATATTAGACAAAACATCGCCGTAGGGGGCGATCGATAAAGGCAGGCTGCGGGGGCGCATGGCAATTTTCAAATACAAGCGGGTGCCCTATGCGGAGATTCGTGCCTTTTCCGTTCACATCCTGACTGCTTCCGGCTCGTTTCTTGCCTTCCTGGGAGTGGTCGCGGCGGCAGAACATCGCTTTATAGACATGTTCTGGTGGCTGGGCCTGGCGCTGCTGGTCGATGGTATCGACGGCCCGATCGCCCGCAAGGTGCGCGTCAAGGAGGTTCTGCCGAACTGGTCCGGCGATACGCTCGACAATATTATCGACTACGTCACCTACGTATTGCTGCCCGCCTTTGCGCTCTATGAAAGCGGCATGATTGGGCAATTCTGGTCCTTCGTGGCCGCCGGCGCGATCGTGGTTTCGAGCGCCATCTATTATGCCGATACGGGCATGAAGACCGACGAATATTTCTTCTCCGGCTTCCCCGTCGTCTGGAACATGGTCATATTCACGCTGTTCGTCATCGATGCAAGCGCCACGACGGCGATGATCGTGGTCGGTTTTTCGGTCGTGCTGACCTTCCTGCCGATCAATTTCCTGCATCCGGTTCGCGTTGAGAGGCTACGGCCTCTCAATCTCGGTGTTTTTTTCATCTGGTCGGCGCTTGCCGTTTATTCGCTGCTGATGCATTTCATGATGCCGCAATGGGCGGTCGTCCTGTTTATCATTGCCGGCATCTACCTCTATTGCATCGGGGCAGTGTTGCAATTCTTCCCCTCGCTGGGACGATAGGGTGCCTCCAGATGGTTGATGGAAACGCATTCGATTATTTGCTGTTGTGCAAGGCAGCAAAGTGCGTATCAATAATGGCAGAACGCGAACCTTGCGCATCTGCCGCTGCGTGCGTAGGGGTGGAACTGAGAAGAACAAGTGGAACGAAGCTGCTGGTGCCGTAAAGATCCCGAATGGACAGGACAGCAGGGAGAAATGAGGGGAAAGTGTCGTCATCCGATGTGCCGCAAGCCGGTACGTTATTGTCGGTCCGAAAACTGACGAAGCTCTTTGGCAGCTTTGCTGCCTGCAACGAAATAGATCTCGACATCAGGCCGGGTGAAATCCACGCATTGTTGGGAGAGAACGGCGCCGGCAAATCGACCCTGGTGAAGATGCTGTTCGGCGTATTGGAGCCGAGCCATGGTGAAATCCTCTGGCAGGATCGGCCGGTCTCGATCACGTCTCCGGGCGAGGCGCGCAAGCTTGGCATTGGCATGGTTTTCCAGCATTTCTCGCTGTTCGAGGCACTGACCGTCGCCGAGAATATTGCCTTGTCACTCAGCGACAGTATCCCGATCGGCCGGATTGCGGAGGAGGCGAGGTCGCTGTCCAGCGCCTATGGCCTGCCGCTTGATCCGCATGCACATGTGGCCGATCTCTCGGTCGGCGAGCGCCAGCGCATCGAGATTGTCCGCGCGCTGTTGCAGAATCCGAAGCTCATCATCCTCGACGAGCCGACCTCGGTGCTGACGCCGCAGGAGGCCGACAAGCTTTTCGAGACCCTGTTCAAGCTGAGGGCCGAGGGCCGCTCGGTTCTCTATATCAGCCACCGCCTGGAAGAGGTGCAGCGCATTTGCGACCGCGCCACCGTTTTGCGCCACGGTCGCGTGACCGGCTCCTGCGATCCGAAGCTGGAAACGCCGGCCTCGCTTGCCCGCATGATGGTCGGCAGCGACGTGGCTGCCGTCACCCATCCCGAACGTGGCGACAGGGGCGAGGTACAGCTTGCCGTCAACAATCTCTCCGTCGCCCCGCGTACGCCCTTTGCCATGCCGCTGCGCGATGTCTCGCTGACGGTGCGTGCTGGCGAAATCCTGGCGATAGCCGGTGTCGCGGGCAATGGTCAGGGCGAGCTTTTTGATGCCTTGTCCGGAGAATATCCCGTTGCCTCGCCGGATGCCGTTGTCATTCGCCGCAAGCCGGTCGGCACCCAAGGGATTACTGCCCGCCGGCTTCTCGGCGCCAGCTTCGTGCCGGAAGAACGCCACGGTCATGCTGCCGTGCCGGGCATGAAACTTTCGGACAATCTCGTGCTCGCCCGCAACCAGTCGGACCGCAAGGCCTTCCTCGGCGCTGGCCTCTTCGGCATCATCCGCTACGCCGCGGTCAAGCTCGCGTCGCGTCGCATTTCCGAGGCCATGGATGTGCGCAAGAGCGGCGAGGATCCGGCAGCAGGATCGCTGTCCGGGGGTAATTTGCAGAAATTCATCGTGGGCCGCGAGCTTGACCGCCAACCGGCCGTCCTTGTCGTCAATCAGCCGACCTGGGGCGTCGATGCCGGAGCGGCAAGCCGCATCCGTCAGGCGCTTGTCGATCTTGCACGGGCCGGATCGGCTGTCGTGGTCATCAGCCAGGATCTCGACGAGATCTTCGAAGTGGCGACCGATATCGCCGTCATATCAGAGGGAAGGCTGTCGTCCCCCTTTGCGGCCGGCACGCTGACACGCGAAAAGATCGGCCTGCTAATGGGCGGTCTGCACGAGAGCAAGTCAGCCGGCACGGAGGCCACGCATGCGCATTGAACTCGAAAAGCGCCCGCAGGTCTCGAAGCTTTTCGCTTTCGTCTCGCCACTGCTTGCCCTGGTGCTGACCCTGATTACCGGTGTCATCATGTTTGCTATGCTCGGCAAGGATCCCGTCGAGGCAATGGATGCCTTCTTCGTCGAGCCGCTGCTCGAGGTCTGGTCCCTGCATGAGCTGGCGGTCAAGGCCGCACCGCTCATCCTGATGGGCGTTGGCCTCGCCATTTGCTATCGCTCCAACAACTGGAATATCGGCGCCGAAGGCCAGTTCACGATCGGCGCGATTACCGGCTCCTATATCCCGATAGTCTTCTACGACTGGCATTCGCCGCTGGTCCTGCCGCTGATGCTCATTCTCGGCGCGCTCGGTGGCGCGCTGTTTGCCGCAATTCCGGCGCTGCTGAAGGCGCATTTCAACACCAACGAGATCCTGACCTCGCTGATGCTGGTCTATATTGCCCAGCTCTTCCTCGACTGGCTGATCCGTGGCGCCTGGCGCGATCCTCAGGGCTTCAATTTCCCGGTCTCTCGCGATTTCGCGCCGGAAGCGATCGTGCCGGCGATATGGCCGGATTCCGGCCGTGCGCACTGGGCCTTCATCTTCGCGTTGATTGCGGCCGTCGGCTGCTGGTTCATGATGCGCTATACGCTGAAGGGCTTCGAGATCACTGTGCTTGGTCAATCGGAGCGGGCCGGGCGCTTTGCCGGCTTCTCCTCCAAGAAGATGATCTGGTTCGGCTTTCTCTTCTCTGGTGCGCTTGCCGGGCTCGCCGGCATCTGCGAGGTCTCGGGCTCGATCGGCCATCTGCAGCCGGCGATCTCGCCGGGCTACGGCTTCACCGCCATCATCGTCGCCTTCCTTGGCCGCCTCAATCCGCTCGGCATCGTTGCCTCCGGCCTGGTGCTGGCGCTGACCTATCTCGGCGGCGAGGCGGCGCAGCTGTCGATCGGTGTCTCGGACAAGGTGACACGCGTCTTCCAGGGGCTGCTGCTCTTCTTCGTACTCTCCTGCGACACGCTGATCTACTACAAGATCCGCATCGTCTGGTCGCGCATTCGTGGAGGCGTGGCATGAGTATCTTTGAAGCTATCCTCCTGACTGTCATCACGGCGTCCACCCCGCTCGTCATCGCCGCTCTCGGCGAATTGGTGACAGAGCGATCGGGCGTCCTTAATCTCGGCGTCGAAGGCATGATGATCATGGGCGCCGTCGCTGCCTTTGTCGGTGCGCAGATGTCCGGCTCGCCCTATGTCGGCATCGTTTGCGGTATCGTCGCCGGCGCGCTCTTCTCGCTGCTCTTCGGCTTCCTGACGCTGACGCTGGTGGCAAATCAGGTGGCAACGGGCCTTGCATTGACGCTTCTCGGCCTCGGTGCATCAGGCATGATCGGCGAGGGCTATGTCGGCGTGCCCGGTATCCGGCTCGAAGCGATTGTCATTCCCTTTCTCTCCAATATTCCGGTCATCGGTTCCGTTCTCTTCAAGCAGGACCTGATCTTCTATCTGTCGATCGCCCTCGTCTTCGGGGTCAATTGGTTTCTGTTCCGCAGTCGCACCGGCCTGAAACTGCGGGCGATCGGCGACAGTCATTCATCGGCCCACGCGCTCGGCATCCATGTCATCCGCACGCGCTACCTTGCGGTGATGTTCGGCGGCGCCTGCGCGGGCCTGGCCGGCGCCCAGCTGTCGCTCGTCTATACGCCGCAATGGGTGGAGAACATGTCTGCCGGACGTGGCTGGATCACGCTCGCGCTCGTGGTCTTCGCGTCCTGGCGCCCGTGGCGGGTTTTTGCCGGCGGCTATCTCTTCGGCGCAGTGACGATCCTGCAGCTGCATGCCCAGGCCTTCGGCCTCGGCGTTCCCTCGCAGTTCCTCTCGATGCTGCCCTATGCAGCGACTATTGTCGTTCTCATCATCATTTCCCATAATCGCCGCACGACGTTGATCAACACGCCTGCGTCGCTTGGAAAAGCCTTCGTACCGGAGCGATAGACAAGAACCAAAACCGACGGGTTTCCGGAAAACTTCAAACCAAACAGGGGTCCCTATGAAGAAGTTTGCATTTGCCCTTGCCGCCTCGGCCGCTGCCGTGATCGGCCTCTCCTCCGCCGCTGAGGCTGCGGATAAAACCAAGGTCTGCTTTGTCTACGTCGGTTCGCATACCGACGGCGGCTATTCGCAGGCGCATGATCTGGGTCGCCAGCAGGTCCAGAAGGAATTCGGCGACAAGATCGAGACGCCCTATCTCGAAAACGTGCCGGAAGGTCCGGATGCCGAGCGTGCCATCGAGCGTCTCGCACGCTCCGGCTGCCAGCTGATCTTCACCACCTCCTTCGGCTTCATGGATGCGACGATAAACGTCGCCAAGAAGTTCCCGAAGGTGAAGTTCGAGCACGCGACGGGCTTCAAGACCGCACCGAATGTCGCCACCTACAATTCGCGCTTCTATGAAGGCCGCTACATCATCGGCCAGATCGCTGCGAAGATGTCGAAGAATCACGGTGCCGCCTATCTCGCCTCCTTCCCGATCCCTGAGGTCGTGATGGGTATCAATGCTTTCGAGCAGGGCGCGAAGTCGGTCGATCCGAGTTTCAAGCTGAAGGTCATCTGGGTTAACACCTGGTTCGACCCCGGCAAGGAAGCCGATGCCGCCAAGGCTATGATCGACCAGGGCGTCGATATCCTCACGCAGCATACGGATACGACTGCTCCGATGCAGGTTGCTGAAGAGCGCAAGATCCATGCTTTCGGCCAGGCGACCGACATGATCAAAGCCGGCCCGAACGCGCAGCTGACCGCCATCACCGATACTTGGGGAGCCTATTATTCCAAGCGCGTTCATGCCCTTCTTGATGGGACCTGGAAGTCCCAGCAGAACTGGGACGGTCTCAAGGACGGCATCCTGACGATGGCGCCCTATACCAACATGCCTGACGATGTGAAGAAGATGGCTGAGGATACCGAAGCGAAGATCAAGTCCGGCGAACTGGCTCCGTTCACCGGCCCGATCAACAAGCAGGACGGCACGCCGTGGCTGAAGGCTGGCGAGAAGGCGGACGACGCCACATTGCTCGGCATGAACTTCTACATCGAAGGCGTGGACGACAAGCTGCCGTCCTCGAAATAAGCTGATTTCTTCACTTGATACGGGAGGGCGCCATGGGCGCCCTTTTTTGTTGCAGTGCATCATCGAAACCTCATTTACAAAAGTATTACTATATGATTGTTGTTCACTTGGCCGCTTGGAGGCGGTCGATTGGGAGGACATTATGAAATTGAAGACTGCACTCGTAAGTGCCACGATTTTGGCTGCCTGCATGTTCACATCAGCGTCTGCAAAGGATCTGGTCGTCGGCTTCTCGCAGATCGGCTCTGAATCGGGCTGGCGCGCAGCCGAGACGACGGTGACGAAGGAACAGGCCAAGAAGCGTGGCATCGACCTGAAGTTTGCCGACGCACAGCAGAAGCAGGAAAACCAGATCAAGGCTATCCGCTCCTTCATCGCCCAGGGCGTGGATGCAGTTCTGCTCGCTCCGGTCGTAGAAACCGGTTGGGATTCGGTCCTGAAGGAAGCCAAGGAAGCCAAGATCCCGGTCATTCTGCTCGACCGCACGATAAACGCTCCGGAAGATCTCTACCTGACCGCCGTCACTTCCGATCAGGTGCATGAAGGCAAGGTTGCCGGCGACTGGCTGGTCAAGACCGTCGCCGACAGGAAGTGCAACATCGTCGAGCTCCAGGGCACAACCGGTTCCTCGCCGGCGATCGCTCGCAAGAAGGGCTTCGAAGAGGCGATCAAGGGACATGACAACCTGAAGATCGTTCGCAGCCAGACCGGCGACTTCACCCGCACCAAGGGCAAGGAAGTCATGGAAAGCTTCTTGAAGGCCGAGAATGGCGGCAAGGATATCTGCGCACTCTACGCCCATAACGACGATATGGCTGTCGGCGCGATCCAGGCGATCAAGGAAGCCGGCCTCAAGCCAGGCAAGGACATCCTGACCGTTTCCGTCGATTCGGTTCCTGACCTCTTCAAGGCCATGGCTGCGGGTGAGGCGAACGCAACCGTCGAGCTGACGCCGAACATGGCAGGCCCGGCCTTCGACGCGCTCGATGCCTACCTCAAGGACAAGAAGGCTCCGCCGAAGTGGATCCAGACCGAATCGAAGCTCTATACCCAGGCTGACGATCCGCAGAAGGTCTACGAGGAAAAGAAGAACCAGGGCTACTGATCAGACGCCCCGAACTGCACCGGCCCATCATGGACCGGTGCAGAACGGCCGACGCGAGTCGGACATCATGTCCAGCGCTTCGGCATGCGTATCAAATATCAGGAATTTGATTGCCCCATGGCTCACGATTTCGAGAACATTCTGGTCGCCACCGGCTTCTGCAAATACTTTCCAGGCTCTACGGCTCTGGATCATGTGAACTTCACTTTGCGCCGTGGCGAGGTTCATTCGTTGCTCGGTGAAAACGGCGCCGGGAAGTCCACGCTGATCAAATGCATAACCGGCGCCTATCGCCGCGATGCCGGCAGCCTCGTTCTCGATGGCGAGGAAATCAATCCGCACGATACGCTGGCTGCCCAGAAGCTGGGTATCGGTACAGTCTATCAGGAGGTGAACCTCCTTCCCAATCTGAGCGTTGCGGAAAATCTCTTCCTCGGTCGCCAGCCAAGAAGCTTTGGCTTGGTAAAGGCGCGCGAGATCAATCGGCGCGCGAAGGACCTGCTATCGCAATACGGCATCGATATCGATGTGACGCGGCAGCTGGACCGTTTTTCCGTCGCCATCCAGCAGGTCATTGCCATCGCCAGAGCCGTCGACCTTTCCGGCAAGGTCCTTATTCTGGACGAGCCTACCGCCAGCCTGGACACACAGGAAGTGGCGATGCTGTTCCGGATCATACGCGATTTGAAAAATCGCGGATTAGGTATTGTTTTTATTACTCACTTTCTTGAACAGGTCTATGAGATCAGCGATCGCATAACAGTCCTTCGCAACGGCCGCCTTGTCGGCACCCGCGAGACCGCAGGGCTGGAACGACAGGCGCTGATCGCCATGATGCTCGGACGTGAATTGGCCCAGGCCGAGGCGGCCATCAAGGAGAGCGTGACCGAGAGTGGCCCGATTAGATACAGCTTCCGCAATTTCGGCAAGCGCGGAAAGATCAAGCCTTTCGATCTGGAAGTCAGGGGCGGAGAAGTTGTCGGCGTGGCCGGCCTGCTGGGATCGGGACGGACCGAAACCGCGGAGGTTCTCTTTGGCGTCGAGAGGGCCGATAGCGGCGAAGCGCTCGTCGATGGCAAGCCGTTGACGCTGACCGGCCCGCGCGCTGCGATCAAACGCGGGTTCGGCTTTTGTCCGGAGGATCGCAAGACCGACGGCATCATCGGCGACCTTTCCATCCGCGAGAATATCGTCATGGCGCTGCAGGCGCGCCGCGGCTGGGCGAGACCGTTGGCGCGCAGCGAGCAGAATGCGCTCGCCGATCACTACATCAAGGCGCTCGACATCCGGACAACCGATCGCGAAAAGCCGATCAGGCTATTGTCGGGCGGCAACCAGCAGAAGGCCATCCTGGCGCGGTGGCTGGCGACCAATCCGAATTTCCTCATCCTCGACGAACCGACGCGCGGGATCGACGTGGGCGCGCATGCGGAAATCATTCACCTCATCGAGGACCTCTGCCGACAGGGAATGTCCCTGATCGTAATCTCCTCGGAACTGGAGGAACTCGTGGCTTATAGTTCTCGTGTCATCGTGCTGCGTGACAGGGAGCACATTGCCGAGTTGACGGGCCAGGAAATTTCCGCAGGCGCGATTGTCAATGCGATCGCTGCCGCCCAGGAAAAAAGGGAGGAGGCATGAACTCGTCCTTCAAAGCCTTGCTGACGCGACTGGCTCCGCAGCTTATAGCTCTGGCTGCTATTCTTGCGTTGAATTTCATAATGTTCCCGCAGTTTTTTGATGTCGAAGTTCAGAACGGCAGACTTTATGGAAGCTTGATCGACGTGCTCAATCGCGGTGCGCCGGTGGCCCTGATTGCCATAGGCATGACGCTCGTCATCGCGACGAAAGGGATCGATCTTTCCGTCGGTGCGGTTATCGCGATATGCGGTGCGGTTGCGGCCTCCGCGATCGAGTCCGGCAATTCTCTCGGCTATACGCTCGTACTGGCGATTGCCACGGGCCTGCTATGCGGGCTGTGGAACGGCTTCCTCGTCGCGGTTCTCGACATTCAGCCGATTATCGCCACGCTTGTCCTGATGGTTGCCGGTCGAGGAATCGCCCAATTGATCACAGAGGGCATCATCCTGACCTTCAACAATGACGGGCTGATCTTCTTTGGCAGCGGTTCGCTATTCGGATTGCCCATGCCCGTGGTCATCTGGCTGCTGGCCGGGCTTATCGTGACGCTGCTCGTGCGTCGAACAGCCCTCGGCATGCTGGTCGAGGCGATCGGTATCAATCGCCGTGCAAGTACGCTCTCGGGGATTCAGACCCCCATATTGCTCATTGCCGTCTACGTCCTAAGCGGACTTTGCGCATCGGTGGCAGGCATCATCGTTGCGGCCGACATCAAAGGCGCAGATGCGAACAATGCCGGCCTCTGGCTGGAGCTCGATGCCATCCTTGCCGTCGTGGTCGGTGGCAACTCGCTGCTTGGTGGACGCTTCAGCATCGTTGGTTCCCTGATCGGCGCGATGATCATTCAATCCGTCAACACCGGCATACTGCTTTCCGGCTTTCCTCCCGAGTTCAATCTGGTCATCAAGGCCGTCATCGTCATCATCATTCTGGTCATCCAGTCGCCGGCTTTGCGATCTGTTGCGGCCTTCCTCGGAAGGCATCGGGAGAGTGTTCAGATCGTTCGCGAGGAGCAGGTAAAATGAACTCCAAATATCTGCCGCTGCTCGCAACGATCGTCATCTTCATCCTCGCCTATGCGGTCTGCGCTTTCGAATACCCGGCGATGCTTTCGACCCGGGTGGTGGGTAACTTGCTGACCGACAATGGTTTTTTGGGCATTGCCGCCGTCGGCATGACCTTCGTGATCCTCTCTGGTGGCATCGACTTGTCGATCGGCTCCGTGATTGCTTTCACCGGCGTCTTCCTGGCGGTGCTCTTGCGCGACACCACGATCCATCCGCTTATCGCCTTCGTGCTGGTGCTGATCATCACCACGGCGTTCGGGGCAGGGATGGGCGCGATTATTCACTATCTGCAGATGCCGCCCTTCATCGTTACGCTGGCGGGCATGTTTCTCGCCCGCGGGATCGCCTTCGTCCTGTCGATCGACAGTATCCCGATCGAGCATGATTTCTACTCGCAGCTGAGCGACATGTACCTCCTGCTTCCGGGTGGCGGACGGCTCACCCTCATTGGCGGCATTATGCTGCTGGTCTTTGCCGGTGGCATCTTGGTTGCCCATCGCACCCGTTTCGGAGCCAATGTCTATGCGCTCGGCGGCGGCGTCCAGACGGCGGAATTGATGGGCGTTCCAGTCGGTCGCACGACGATCCAGATCTACGCGCTATCAGGCTTCCTAGCGGGTCTATCCGGAATCATTTTTTCGCTTTATACCTCAGCAGGATATTCACTGGCGACCGTCGGCGTTGAGCTCGACGCCATTGCCGCAGTGGTTATCGGCGGGACGTTGCTGACGGGCGGTGCAGGGTTTGTGGGAGGAACCCTGATCGGAATTCTCATACAGGGCCTCATCCAGACTTACATCACTTTCGACGGCACGCTGTCGAGTTGGTGGACGAAGATCCTGATCGGTTTCCTGCTCTTTGCCTTCATCCTGATGCAGAAGGGCCTGTTGCTGCTTTCCCGCTTCAATCGACGATATGCCTGAGGAGAGGCGCTTGCGAAGCAGACTGCTTGAAGCACGAAAGAACGGACGGAAATCGCGAACCAGCCATGCGCAGGTGGTCGACGAGCTCGGCAAGGCTATTGTGTCGGGTGCCTTTCCGGTCGGCGGCATTCTTCCCGGCGACAACGATCTTCTCCAACGCTTCAAGGTCTCCCGAACGGTTCTTCGCGAGAGCATGAAAACGCTCGCAGCCAAGGGGCTTGTCGTTCCGCGCGCCCGGGTCGGAACGAAGGTGACCGAGCGCAATCAGTGGAACATGTTCGACAGCGATGTCCTGACCTGGCATTTCGAAAGCGGGGTCGACCAGGAATTCCTGCTGCATCTCTATGACATCCGCCTTGCCTTCGAGCCAGTCGCCGCGGCCATGGTCGCGGAGCGCGCCGATGCGTCGGAGATCGAGCTGCTGAGGGAAATTGTAGGCGAGATGACCTCAGAGGAAATCACGACCGATAGCCTGGCGCTTATCGATCTTCGCTTTCACCTCGCGATTGCCGAGGCCTCGCACAACCCTTTCATGCGCACGCTTGGCAGCCTTATCGAAGCGGCTCTCGTCGGCATGTTTCGGATAAGCACTCCGCCGTCCAAGAATGGCTTTGCTAATATAGCCGATACCCACATGCGGATTGTCGATGCCATTGTTGCCGGCGACGTTCCCGCCGCGCGTCGGGCAATGGAAGTGGTGATCCTTGAAGGCAGAGATCACGTGCTCGAAGCCTTTTCGGCGCAGGAAGCTTACTGATCACCGTCCTGATTTTCGCCTTGGTTCTCCGCCTGACTTGCTGATATGAGACGGCAAACGACCGATCGATCGGAGCTCGCGACATGAACCGCACCTGCCTTGCCATCATCCTCGCCGCTGGCGACAGCACTCGCATGAAATCCTCTATGTCGAAAGTGCTGCATTCGATCGCCAGACGGCCGATGATCGGTCATGTCATGGAAGCAATCCGCAAGACGGGTATCTCATCCGCTGCCCTGGTGGTCGGTCGTGACGCGGAAGAGGTCGCCGCGGCCGCTCGCATCGGCGGTATCGAAGTGACACCTCATCTTCAGGCGGAGCGCCTCGGTACCGGTCATGCGGTATTGGCCGCCCGGGAAGAGATTGCTGCCGGCTACGACGATATTCTCGTAACCTATGGCGACGTGCCCCTGATCACCGATGCACCTCTGCGTGCTGCACGACAGGGGCTGGCAGATGGTGCCGATATCGTTGTGATCGGCTTCCACACGGACAAGCCTGCCGGTTATGGACGATTGCTGGTCAAGGACGGTGAGCTGATCGCGATCCGTGAAGAAAAGGATGCAAGCGACGCCGAGCGCATGGTCACCTGGTGCAACAGCGGCCTTATGGCGATCAACGGCCGCAAGGCATTGGATCTGCTCGATCGTATTCGCAACGACAATGCCAAGGGTGAATATTATCTGACGGATCTCGTCGAGATCGCCCGTTCGCTGGGCGGCAAGGTCGTCGCGGTGGATGCACCCGAGACAGAGGTTGCCGGCTGCAACAACCGCGTGGAACTGGCCGCTATCGAGCGCCTTTGGCAGGAGCGGCGTCGCAACGAGCTGATGCTTTCGGGTGTGACCATGATCGCGCCGGAAACCGTCTTCCTGGCTTATGACACCGTCATTGGCCGGGACACTGTCATCGAACCCAATGTCTTCTTCGGCCCGAAAACTGTCGTGGAGACGGACGCGATCATTCACTCCTTTTCGCATATCGAGGGAGCGCATGTCGGCGCAGGTGCTGAGATCGGACCGTTCGCCCGGCTGCGTCCGGGCGCTGATCTTGCAGAAGACGCGAAGGTCGGCAATTTCTGTGAGGTCAAGAACAGCAAGATCGGGAAGGGCACGAAGGTCAATCACCTGACCTATATTGGAGATTCGACCGTAGGTGCCGGCAGCAACATCGGAGCCGGCGCGATCACCTGCAACTATGATGGTGTTAACAAATACGAGACCCATATCGGCGAGTACGCGTTTATCGGCTCCAATACGTCGCTCGTTGCGCCGGTCAGTATCGGCGACGGCGCCTACATCGCTTCCGGCAGTGTCATCACCAAGGACGTTCCCGCTAACGCGCTCGCTCTGGGAAGGGCGAGACAGGAGATGAAGCTCGAACGCGCGACGTTCATCCGGGAACGTGCCCTCGCATTCAAGGCAGCCAAAAAGTCCAAGGATTGATCCCTGGACTTCCGTAACGGTCGGAAACTGAAAGTGACCGGCTACGCCATTGAGAGAATTCCATAAATCGATAGTACTCCCGTCGTAATGCGAAAGAACTCGGCGACCGGGGTCGACTTTCGCGCGGGATTATGCGCCATTTCTAAACTGCGCCTCGACTTCTGTCGGCGCGGCGTTTTGGCAGAGCAAGACGGAGAGTTCTATGTGCGGGATCGTGGGGATTGTCGGAACGAAGCCGGTGGCCGAACGGCTGGTCGATGCGCTGAAGCGGCTCGAGTATCGCGGCTATGATTCGGCAGGTATCGCGACGATCCATGAAGGCGTAATGGACCGTCGCCGGGCGCCGGGCAAACTCTTCAATCTTGAAAAGAAACTGGATAGTGAGCCCCTTCCAGGCACTGCCGGCATTGCGCATACCCGCTGGGCAACGCATGGCGTTCCCAACGAGACGAATGCGCACCCACATTTCGTCAAGGGCGTTGCGGTCGTCCATAATGGCATCATCGAGAACTTTTCCGAACTGCGCGAGGAACTGAAGGCCGAGGGCGCCATTTTCGACACCGAGACGGATACTGAAGTCGTCGCACATCTGCTGGCGAAATACCTGGGCGAGGGCTTCGATGCTCGTGCCGCGATGCTCAAGATGCTCAATCGTGTCACCGGTGCCTATGCGTTGGTCGTGATGTTCCAGAGCGATCCCAACGTGCTGATGGCCGCCCGCTCCGGACCGCCGCTTGCCATAGGCTTCGGTCGCGGCGAGATGTTCCTGGGATCGGATGCGATCGCTCTTGCGCCTTTCACCAACGATATCACCTATCTGGTCGACGGCGACTTCGCGATCATCACCAGAGACAGCGCGACCATCCTTGATTTTGCCGGAAATCCGGTCGAGCGCGCGCGCCAGATTTCGCAGGCAACCGCGTTTATTGTCGACAAGGGCAACCACCGCCACTTCATGGAAAAGGAAATCTACGAGCAGCCGGAAGTGATCTCTCACGCGCTGTCGCAATACGTGGATTTCGCCAGCAACCGCGTGAACCGCGATGCATCGGCAATCGACTTCTCGAATGTTTCCGGCCTGGCGCTGTCCGCCTGCGGCACGGCCTATCTGGCCGGCCTCATCGGCAAATATTGGTTCGAGCGCTATGCGCGCCTGCCTGTCGAGATCGATGTCGCTTCCGAGTTCCGCTATCGCGAAATGCCGCTTTCGCCCACCCAGGCCGCACTCTTCATCTCACAGTCGGGCGAAACTGCCGATACGCTCGCCTCGCTGCGCTATTGCAAGGAGAACGGGCTGAAAATCGGCGCCGTCGTCAATGTCCGGGAATCGACGATCGCCCGCGAATCCGACGCCGTGTTTCCGATCATGGCCGGGCCGGAAATCGGGGTTGCCTCGACCAAGGCGTTCACCTGCCAGCTTGCCGTTCTGGCTTCGCTTGCCATCGGCGCTGGCGTAGCGCGAGGCACCGTAACTTCTGACGAAGAAAAGGCGATGGTCCGCCATCTCGCCGAAATGCCGCGCATCATGGCGCGTGTGCTGAACCTCATTCAGCCTCAGATGGAAAGCCTGGCTCGCGAACTCTCGAAGTACAAGGACGTGCTCTATCTCGGCCGCGGCACCAGTTTCCCGCTTGCCATGGAAGGCGCGCTGAAGCTCAAGGAAATTTCCTACATCCATGCGGAAGGCTACGCGGCCGGCGAACTGAAACATGGTCCGATCGCGCTGATCGATGAAAACATGCCCGTTATCGTCATCGCCCCCTATGATCGCTTCTTCGAAAAGACGATCTCAAACATGCAGGAGGTCGCCGCGCGTGGCGGTCGCATTATCTTTATCACCGACGAAGCGGGCGCCGCTGCCTCGACACTGCCGACCATGGCGACAATAACTTTGCCCAACGTCGAGGAAATTATCGCACCAATGATTTTTTCCCTCCCCATTCAGCTGCTTGCTTATCACACGGCCGTCTTCATGGGCACCGACGTCGATCAGCCGCGCAATCTTGCGAAATCAGTCACGGTGGAATGATTGAGCGCTTTGCCGGGCCTTCTGTAAACTTGTCGTAAGATGAGTGCGGAAGCCCGGGAGTGCGCCATTTGCCGATTGTGCATGCGGGGGAATTCTGCCATTTTTGCAGACGGGGGATTTGCCGGAGTCGGTTGACGATTGAACGGAGTTCATGAGCGGCGAATGACCGAAAAGACCACCAGATTGTCCGTGGCTGCACGGCTCAGAAACAATTTCCTTGCCGGATTGATCATTTGCGCGCCGATTGCGATCACGACGTGGCTGACTTGGTCCGTCGTGCATTGGGCCGACAGCTGGGTTCGCCCCTATATTCCGGTGCGTTACGACCCAGAGCGCTACCTGGACTTTGCCGTTCCGGGTACCGGCCTCATCATCGCGATCATCTTCATCACGATCATCGGCTTCCTGGCGAAGAATATCATCGGCCAGAGCATCGTCAATTTTGGCGAGTCGTTGGTCCAGCGCGTACCGCTCGTGCGCCTGGTTTATAAGAGTGTGAAGCAGATTTTCGAGACGGTGCTCAAGGAACGGTCCAACTCCTTCAAGAAGGTTGGCCTCATCGAATATCCGAGCCCCGGCTTGTGGTCTCTCGTCTTTGTCGCCACGGATGCCAAAGGCGAGATAGCATCGAAATTCAACGCGATGGGCCATGACATGGTCAGCGTATTCCTGCCGCCGACACCGGTACCGACCGCCGGTTTCCTGATCTTCGTGCCGCGCGAAAAAATCGTCGTACTAGACATGAGTGCGGAGGATGGGGCCAAGCTTCTGATTTCCGGTGGCCTCGTCACGCCCGAATACAAGGAGAGGCTGACCTCGCCCAAGGAAGCGCCAGTCCCTTTTGTCGGCAAGAAGGCTCTATCCAGCGCGAAGGAAGCGGATCGCCTCATCGCGCCGGAATAGGTAGAGCAGGGTACGGATCGCTACTCCCCGCTCGCTCGTCAGATCCGGATCGCGTTCGATGAGATAGGCCGCGTCCTTGCGGGCGATTTCCAGAAGATCGGCATGGGCTTCCAGGCTCGCGATGCGAAAGCCTGGCGTACCCGATTGCCGGGTTCCCAGAAGCTCGCCTTCACCGCGCAGCTTCAGGTCTTCTTCTGCAATACGGAACCCATCTTCGGTTTCCCGCATAATCGACAGCCTGGCGTGACCGGTTTCGCCAAGCGGCCCCTTGTAAAGCAGGATGCAGGTCGAGGCCTCGTCGCCGCGTCCCACGCGGCCACGGAGCTGATGGAGCTGTGCAAGGCCGAAACGCTCCGCATGTTCGATGACCATGATCGTGGCGTCGGGCACGTCGACGCCGACCTCGACAACAGTGGTGGCGACGAGAAGCCTGATTTCGCCATTCTTGAAGGCCATCATCACGGCGTCCTTCTCCGGCCCGCTCATGCGGCCGTGAATGAGCCCGATTCCCGGCCCGAGCGCCTTGCTCAGCGTTTCGTGACGCTCCTCCGCCGACATCAGGTCGGACTCCTCCGATTCCTCGACGAGAGGGCAGATCCAATAAGCCTTCTTGCCCTCGGCAAGCGCGCTCTTCAGGCGGTTGACGATGTCGCCGGTGCGTTCTGTCGGGATGGTGATCGTCTGGATCGGCTTGCGGCCGGCCGGCTTCTCCGTGAGCTTGGAGACATCCATGTCGCCGAAGGCGGCAAGCACCAGGGTTCGCGGGATAGGCGTCGCTGTCATGACGAGCATATGCGGAGAAATGCCTTTGGCCGTCAGCCGCAGGCGCTGGTGAACGCCAAAGCGATGCTGCTCGTCGACGACGGCGAGCATGAGGTTGGCGTAAGCGACGCTGTCCTGGAAGAGTGCATGCGTGCCGATAACGATCTGTGCCTCGCCTGAAGCGATGCGTTCAAGGATGGCATCGCGTTCGCGACCTTTCGTGCGGCCGGTGAGCACTTCAATCCCGAGGCCGGCGGAGGCGGCGAACTTCGAGATCGTGGCATGGTGCTGGCGCGCCAGAATTTCGGTCGGCGCCATCAGCACGGCCTGACCGCCGCTCTCGATCACAGCCGCAATCGCCATCAGCGCCACGAGCGTCTTGCCGGCGCCGACATCGCCCTGCAGGAGACGAAGCATACGCTCGGTGCCCGCCATATCCTTCAGGATATCGGCAATGGCTTCCGTCTGACTGTTCGTGGGAGAGAAGGGAAGAGAATTCAATATCTTGCCGCTGATTTTTCCTGTAGGAATTACGCTTTGTCCGGCAACCTTGCGCAGGCGCTGGCGGACGAGCGAAAGTGAAAGCTGCCCCGCCAGGAATTCGTCATAGGCAAGCCTGCGTCGAGCCGGCGCCTGGGGATCGATATCGGCGGCATCGCGCGGCTCATGAAGCGCGCGGAAGCTCTCTGCAATATCATCGAAGCCCTGCTTCTGAATAAGTGCGGCATCGTCCCATTCCGGCAATTCGGGCATCCGGGCGACCGCCGCTTCGATCGCCTTGCGCAGGAATTTTGGCGAGAGGCCCGCAGTCAGCGGATAGACCGGCTCGATCAGCGGCAGGTTCTCGCCTTCGCTTTCGCGCACCATATAGTCCGGGTGAACCATCGAAGGCCGGCCGTTGAACCAGTCGACCTTGCCGCTGACGGTCACGGTCTCGCCGATGGGCAGCTGCTTTTCCAGCCACTGCGCCTTGCCGCGAAAGAAGGTGAGCGCCAGTTCCCCTGTCTCGTCATGCAGGAAGACGCGATAGGGCACATTGCCTCGCCCGCGTGGCGGCGGCTGGTGCCGGTCGACACGGCCCGTGATCGTGACGATAGCGCCCTGCGGCGCCCGGGCGATGCCGGGCTGCTCGCGACGGTCGATCAGCGAGGATGGCGCATGGAAGAGGAGATCGATCACCCTCGTATCGTCCACGCCCTCGCGATCGAGCAGCTTCGCAAGAAATTCGGCGACCTTCGGCCCGACACCGGGCAGCGAAGAGACAGAAGCAAACAGGGGATCAAGAATGGCAGGCCGCATAGCCGGCAAGATGCGACGGGGAGCAGGGGCTTGGCAAGGGGCGCAGCGGATACTGGCGACCTGACACCACTGAAAAATCTGTGGCGAACTTGATGCCAATAATTTTCAAAAGTTGAAGACGTTTTGCTAGGGCGCGGGAGGCTGGGCTTCCAGAACCAGGGAGACAAAGGCCCAGAGCTTCTCGTTCTGCTCCCTGGAGCGCTCGATGGATTGAGCGAGATGGACGATGACGATCTCCTTCTCCGGCATGACGGCGATCATCTGGCCATGATGTCCGTGAGCGAAATAGCGAAACGGCGGCATGTGTTTTCGATACGGAGACGGCGCAGTGTTCTGCGCCTCGCCATCATGGCCTGTCGTCCACCACATATAGCCATATCCGTTCGTTCCATCGAAGGAATGAGCCGCGACGCTTTCGTGAACCCAGGTCTCCGGCACGACTTGAGCATCATGCCATCGGCCGCGGTTGAGATAGAGCCAACCGAAGCGCGCGAGGTCTCTGCTTGTCATCAGCATGTGATAGGCGGGGTGAATGGAAGCATCGCCTCGCAGATATTCGCCATCCGACGGCTGAAAATCCTGCATGCCGATCGGCAGCGCGATATCCCTGTATACCCCGTCGAAGACCGATTGCCCCGTTGCGGTTTCATAGATCGTGCCGAGAGCGTTGAAGTCCCAGTTGTTGTAGTACCAGCGATCGCCTGGCTGACTGCTGCCGCGCGGAGGTTTGGTGGCTAGCATCTCCTTCGATTCAGCGAGAGCCGGATGATAGATGCCTGATCGCGCTTGAAGGAGTTGTCTGACCGTCGCCTGCTGTTCCGAAGCGGTAAGACCATTGACGTCGTCAATTCCAAGTTCCGCCAGGGTGTCATCGAGACGTATTCTGCCACGTTCGACCTCGATGCCGATAAGCGCGCTGAGAAAGCTCTTTCTCATGGAACGGATAAGGATTTTCCGCTGCGGATCGCCGTGGCTGGCGATCACAGTGCCCTTGTGAATGATGAAGCCGCTGATCGTGCCGAATTCCATCGCCGATTGCTCTGCACGTGAAAGAAGGTCTCGGCGCCATCCGCGCTGCTGGGCATCGACTTCGTCCCAAGCCTGCTTCGGGAAAATGCCTGACATGAAATTTGACCTATCTAAAATTGCTGAAACACCTGGAATGCAAGTAAAATATCACCGTTTAGTTTTATCAGGCAGAATACGCAATTTATCGGCGAGTACAATCGCCGTTGGGGCCTTTCGTCTGATTCCGGTAGATCTTGATCTGTGCCAACCTCTCCCAAATTTCCCGCCCGGCACACTTTTTTCCGAAAAAGCGGTTCCCACCTTTCAAAGCAATGTTTTATAGAGAGCGCTTCAACGGGAAGGTTTCTTCATGACAGGCGTCACCCTCAGCAGTGCCGATCTTGATGTCAGGCGCCGGCGCATTCTTTTTCGCTGCTGGCATCGCGGTATCAGGGAAATGGATCTGGTCTTCGGCCAGTTCGCCGACAATGAATTGTCGACGCTGCCAGAGGCCGATCTCGATGAGTTCGAACGCATCATGGCGGAAGAGGACAATGATCTCGTCCGCTGGGTCATGGGCACGTTGCCGGTGCCGGCCCATCTTGATACGCCGCTCTTTGCTCGCCTGGCTTCCTACAAGCCGGATTTCGAGGAGGTGACGGCCGCTCTTCTTGGGAAGGCAGAATGATCCCTGGTCTTGACGTCAAGAAACTGGCAGCCGCTGCCGAACCACTGACGATCGGCAACGTGCCATCAGGCATGGAAGCCCTGTTGCTGGCAGAACTCGCGCAGTCGGGACAGCCGGTCGCCTATGTCATGTCCGATGGCCAGCACATGGGCGACATGGAGCAGATGCTTGGTTTCATCGCGCCCGAAATTCCGGTGCTGACGCTGCCAGCCTGGGATTGCTTGCCCTATGACCGGGTGTCGCCGAGCTCCGATACATCCGCCCGCCGCCTTGCTGCGTTGAGTGGTTTGATCGCGCATCATCACAAGCCGCATCCCGCGATCGTTCTCGTTACGGTCAATGCCATGCTGCAGAAGGTGGCGCCGCAGGATGTGATCGAAAGCCTCGCTTTCTCGGCAAGACCCGGCAACCAGCTTCGCATGGACGATATTGCGGGCCGTCTGGAGCGCAACGGCTTCGACCGCGTCGCCACCGTCCGCGAAGTGGGTGAATATGCCGTGCGCGGCGGCATCCTCGATGTCTTTGTGCCGGGAACGGAAGAGCCGGTTCGCCTCGACTTTTTCGGCGATACGCTCGAAAGCATCCGCAGCTTCGATCCGGCGAGCCAGCGCACGACGGGGCAAGTGCGTTCCCTCGATCTCAATCCGATGAGCGAGGTGACGCTGACGCCGGATACGATCAGCCGTTTCCGCAAGAATTATCTTTCGTCTTTCGGCGCGGCAACCCGCGACGATGCGCTTTACGTCGCCGTGTCCGAGGGCCGCCGCTATGCCGGCATGGAACATTGGCTGCCGCTCTTCTACGAGAAGCTGGAGACGGTTTTTGATTATCTGAAGGGCTTCCGGCTGGTCGCCGACCATACCGCTCGTGAAGCCGCAGAAGAGCGCTCGAAGCTGGTGCTGGACTATTACGACGCCCGCCTGAATTCCGGCCAGCCAACCAAGGGGCAAATGGCGCAGGGCACGCCCTATAAGCCCGTTACGCCCGGCCAGCTCTATCTCGACAGCAAGAGTTTCGCCACGGCACTTGATGCCTTCAACGCCATCCGCGTCTCGCCGTTCAACGAGCATGAGGGCGAGGCGAGGCGCGTCGTCAATGTCGAGGCCCGGCAGGGTCAGCGCTGGGCGCGCACTGCCGGCGAAAATGCCGATAGCGAACGCGTCAACGTCTTCGATTCCGTCGTCAAGCATATCGCAGACCGGCGCTCCGGCGGTGCCAAGGTCCTGGTCACCGCCTGGACGGAAGGATCGCTGGACCGCCTGCTGCAGGTTCTGGCGGAGCACGGGCTCGGTGGCATCAAGACGATCGGCGCCATGAAGGAAATGGCCGGGCTTGCCAGGGGCGAGGCGGCGGCCGCCGTCTTGAACCTGGAATCCGGTTTCGAAGCTGGCGATCTCGTCGTCATCGGCGAGCAAGATATTCTCGGCGACCGCATGGTCCGCCGGTCCAAGCGCCGCAAGCGCGCGGCCGACTTCATCTCCGAGGTCGCTGGCCTCGACGAAGGTTCGATCGTCGTTCATGCGGAACACGGCATCGGCCGCTTCGTCGGCTTGAAGACTATCGAGGCTGCCGGCGCGCCGCATGCCTGCCTCGAACTGCAGTATGCCGACGACGCCAAGCTGTTCCTGCCGGTCGAAAACATCGACTTGCTGTCGCGCTATGGCGGCGAGGGCACCGAGGCCATGCTCGACAAGCTGGGCGGCGGCGCTTGGCAAATGCGCAAGGCCAAGCTCAAGAAGCGCCTGCTCGATATGGCGGATGCCTTGATCCGCATCGCAGCCGAGCGCCTGACGCGCCATGCGCCGGTTCTCACGACACCCGAAGGCCTCTACGACGAGTTTGCGGCTCGCTTCCCCTATGATGAGACGGAAGATCAGGACGCTGCCATCGAATCTGTGCGCACAGACCTTGGCGCCGGCCGGCCGATGGATCGCCTCGTCTGCGGTGACGTCGGTTTCGGCAAGACCGAAGTGGCGCTGCGTGCCGCCTTCGTCGCGGCCATGAATGGCGTGCAGGTCGCCGTCGTCGTGCCCACCACGCTGCTTTCCCGCCAGCATTTCAAGACCTTTTCCGAGCGCTTCCGCGGCCTGCCGATCCGGGTGCAGCAGGCATCGCGTCTCGTTGGCTCGAAGGACCTGGCGCTGACGAAGAAGGAGGTCGCCGACGGCAAGACCGATATCGTCGTCGGAACACATGCGCTGCTCGGCGCCGGCATCAACTTCGCCAATCTCGGCCTGCTGATCATCGACGAAGAGCAGCATTTCGGCGTCAAGCACAAGGAGCGGCTGAAGGAGCTGAAGAGCGACGTACACGTGCTGACGCTCTCGGCAACACCGATCCCGCGCACGCTGCAGCTCGCCATGACCGGCGTCCGCGAATTGTCGCTGATTACCACACCGCCGGTCGACCGCATGGCGGTGCGTACCTTCATTTCGCCTTTCGACAGTCTCGTCATCCGCGAGACCTTGATGCGCGAGCACTATCGCGGCGGCCAGAGTTTCTACGTTTGCCCGCGATTGGCCGATCTCGCCGACATCCAGGCCTTCCTGCAGTCGGACGTTCCGGAACTGAAGGTCGCAGTTGCGCACGGCCAGATGCCGGCCGGCGAGTTGGAAGACATCATGAATGCCTTCTACGAAGGCCGCTACGATGTCCTGCTCTCAACGACCATCGTAGAGTCAGGCCTCGATGTCCCCACGGCGAATACGTTGATCGTCCACCGCGCCGACATGTTCGGCCTTGCGCAGCTCTATCAGCTCCGCGGCCGTGTCGGCCGCTCCAAGGTCCGCGCCTTCGCGCTCTTCACGCTGCCGGTCAATAAGGTGCTGACGACGACTGCCGAGCGACGGCTCAAGGTGCTGCAGTCGCTGGATACGCTCGGCGCCGGCTTCCAGCTGGCAAGCCACGACCTCGACATCAGAGGCGCCGGCAACCTGCTCGGCGAGGAGCAATCGGGCCATATCAAGGAAGTCGGCTTCGAGCTCTATCAGCAGATGCTCGAAGAGGCCGTGGCCGAGGTGAAGGGCGTCGACGAGATCCAGGACACCGGCTGGTCGCCGCAGATTTCGGTCGGCACGCCGGTCATGATCCCGGACAATTACGTGCCGGACCTGCATCTGCGCATGGCGCTCTACCGTCGCCTCGGCGAGATCACGGAATTGAAGGAGATCGACAGTTTTGGCGCTGAAATGATCGACCGCTTCGGGTCGATGCCGATAGAGGTGCAGCACCTCTTGAAGATCGTCTACATCAAGTCGCTCTGCCGCACCGCCAATGTCGAGAAGCTGGACGCCGGCCCGAAGGGCATCGTCGTGCAGTTCCGCAACAAGGAATTCCCGAACCCGGCGAATCTCGTCGGCTATATCGCCAAGCAGGGCACCATGGCGAAGATCCGTCCCGACCACAGCGTCTTCCTGACGCGCGACCTGCCGACGCCGGAAAAACGGCTGCAGGGTGCTGCCGTCGTCATGACACAGTTGGCGGAGCTGGCGAAAGGATAAGCCGGCTGAACCCGCAGGAGCCATGGCAGAGGATTTTGATGCGTTCGCTCGCTGCCGTTGTGTCTTCGTTCCTGCATTTGACATTATTCGCGGACGTCAGCGCTGCTGATCGCCTGTCCATCACGGTGCCAACGAGCAATGGTGCTGTCGTGGTCGAGAGGTGGAAAGACGCGGGCGTGTCGCGGCCAGCCGTGATCATTCTGAGCGGCAGCGCCGGCTTCGGTTCTCCTGCTTACGATGATATCGGCAAAACTTTTGAGGCAGCCGGTCTGGATGCCTACCTGGTTCATGTGCTTTCGCCGATCGATTTGAAAAACATCGCAAACGCCGGCAGTGCAAATGCGCGTATCGGCTATTACGCAACACGCCAGTTGGCTTGGATCGCGGCGGTCCAGGATGTCATCTCTTATCTTCGCAGCGCACCCTACCGCGTCGGTAAAATAGGGGTTGTCGGCATTTCCTTGGGCGCGGAAATCGCCGCGGCCGCGTCATCCAATACAACCGACATCGGAGCTCTGGTGCTGGTGGATGGCGGCTTTCCCAAGGGCTATTCGAAGCCCGTAAGTTCGCTGCCGCCGTTGCTTTTGATCTGGGGTCGGGCAGACCGGACTTTCCCATTATCAACGGGACGAAAATTGCACGAGATCGCCGAGGGGCTGGGTGGAGTGGCGAAGCTCGACGTTTACGAAGGTCCACACGACTTCTTCTTGAAGTTGAAAACATCCCAAAGCAAAGCAGCCTACGACAGCGCCGCAAGATTCCTTCTTTCGGAATTGTCGAAGTAGCAGTTGGCGTGCAATTCAAACGCACGCCTAGGACCGCACCGGTCAGTTCATGCCGGCGCGGGCCTCGCTCTTTGCCTTGGCGATATCGCGGAGCGCATTGACAAGCACGTCGGGCGTCTGGGCGCCGCTGACGGCATATTGCTGATCGAAGATGAAAAACGGCACGCCGCTGACACCGATTTTCTGTGCAGCCTCGATTTCGGCGACAATCAGATCCTTGTCCGCGTCGGAGGAAAGCAGCGACTCAATGACGGAACGGTTGAGCCCCGACTTCTCGGCGATGTCGAGCAGCACCGCATGGTCGCCGACATTGCGGCCTTCTTCGAAATTCGCCTTGAAGAGGGCAGTGACGACCTTTTCCTGTATCTCGCGGCTCTCTGTCGTCGCCCAGTGGATCAGGCGATGGGCATCGAGCGTATTCGGCCCGATCTTGATGGCTTCGAAATTGAACTTGATGCCGACTTCGCGTCCGAGGCCAGTCAGCATTTCATGCCCCTTGGCGACGCGTTCAGGACCGCCGAGCTTCTCTTCCAGCGACCTTTTCTGGTCGACGCCCTCGGGCGGATAGTCGGGATTGAGGCGATAAGGCCGCCAGTTGATGTCGACACCGACCTCGTCCTGCACTTCGGCGATCGCCAGCTCGAGCCGCGCCTTGCCGAGATAGCACCAGGGGCAGACGACATCAGAGACGACGTCGATCGTAATGCGTTCCATGGCTTTTTCCTTTCGGCAGGTGTGGAGTCTGCCTGCATCTATGCCCTTTGCTCCGCCGGTTCAACCGGTTACCAAAAGGGAACCCGTAACATTTGCGATAGGCCTACTGCACAGTCGCGTCCCACCAGACCGGCAGCTGATAGCCATAGAGAGGCAAAGTCTCGGGGTGGCCGACGCGCTTGTGGCGGGCGATCCATTGGTCGTCGATGTGGTAGAGCGGCACCAAATAATGCCCCGATATCAACAGACGATCGAAGGAGCGGACGGCGTCGCGAAAATCGTCGGCGTTGCGGGCCGTCAGGATATGCGAGATCAGCGTGTCGACGTCGGGATCGGCGACGCCAGCGAAATTCGAACTGCCTTCCTTGTTGCGGGTCTGGGACGACCAGTAGGAAATCTGCTCGATTCCCGGCGATAGCGACGACGGATAGACCTTCATGATCATGTCGTAGTCGAAACTGATCGTTCGGCGCTGATATTGCGAATCGTCGACCGTGCGGATCGCCACCGCGATGCCGAGCAGTTCCAGCGAGCGGCGATAGGCGATGGCGATGCGCTCTTGGTCGATGTTCTGCGTCATGATCTCGAAGGAGAGCTGCCGGCCGTTGGCGTCGACCATCTTGCCATCCCTGATCGTGTACCCACCCTCCCTTAGGAGATCGACCGCCTGTTTCAGAACCGTGCGGTCGCGGCCGGAACCGTCGCTGACGGGCAGTTTATAGGTGCCGTCGAGCACGGCCGGATCGATGCGGTTCTTGATCGGCCCGAGCATTTCCAGTTCGCGCTGATTGGCGGGCACACCATAAGAGGAGAGGTCGGAATTCTGCCAGAAGCTTTCCGTGCGCGTATAGGCGTTGGAGGAGAGGTTCCTGTTGACCCATTCGAAATCGAAGGCAAGCGACAGGCCCTCGCGGACCTTCGGATTGGCAAAGATCGGCCGGCGTGTGTTGAAGACGAAGCCGAGCATGCCGCTCGGCAGCTTCGGCGTGAAGACGTCCTTGACAACCTCGCCGGATGAGACCGCCGGAAAATCATAGGCATCCGCCCAATGGCCGGGGCTGCCGTCCTCATAGACATCGACGTCGCCCTTCTTGAAGGCCTCGAACAGCGTCGTCTCCTGCAGGAAATAATCGACCGATATCGTGTCGTAATTGTCCATGCCGACCTTGGAGGGCAGGTCTTTCGCCCAGTAATCCGGGTTCCGTTCGAAGGTGATGCTTTCGCCGGGATTGACGGTCTTGACCCGATAGGGGCCGGAACCGATGGGCGGCGTCAGCGAGGTCTGGTCGAATGTGTCGGGATTGATGGCATGCTTCGGCAAGATTGGCACGGAGAGAGCGAGGATCATCGGCGTTTCGCGATCGGCCTTCTTGTTGAAGGTGAAGCGGACGCTGCTGTCGCCGACCTTCTCCATCTTCTCCACCGAATCGAGGCGGTTGCTGAAGGGGCTGCGGCCCTTCTCGCGCAGGAGGTTGAAGCTGAAGATGACGTCGTCGGCGGTGAGCGGCTGCCCGTCCGACCATTTCGCCGCCGGGTTCAGATTGAATTGGATGAAGGTGCGGTCTTCGTCCCATTCAACGGTCTGGGCGAGCAGCCCATACATGGTGAAAGGCTCGTCGCGGGAGCGCTGCATGAGCGATTCATAGACCAGATTGCCGAATTCCGGATCCCACATGCCGCGCGCCGTTGTGCGCATGCTCTTCAGGATGAAGGGGTTGAGATTGTCGTAAGTCCCGACGACACCATAGGTAATATGGCCGCCTTTTTTCACATCCGGATTGACGTAAGGAAAATGCGTGTAGTCGGCGGGAAGAGCAGGGTCGCCATGCATGGTGATTGCGTAAAGCGGTTGTGCTAAGGCGGCAGTACTGGAGAAGATCGCAAAGATCAGGAAAGTAAAGATCCGGAGCGCTTGCATGGCATCCTTTCCGGCAGGGCGTGATTCGAACGGACCTTATCATGCGGATATAAAATCCACATCCGCAGAAGGGATTTCTTGCTGCATGTCGTCAAATCACCAAAGAAATGCTGGATATCCGCCGCAGTGCGATGTAACAGGTGTTCCGAGTTTCGGGTCATGCATTTGCCTCAATCTTTCGACAGGTGGACGGCAGTTTGACCCGACTGGCATGGGGTAGCAAAAAGCTGCTCAGCATCGGATTTCAGGAGGCGGATTTCGCTATGACGTTCAAGAATGACAAAAAAATCCGGGCAGTGGTTTCTGCTCTGGCTCTCATCATCGGCGCGGCTGCCCCGGTTGCTTCTTTTGCCCAGGATGCGTCTAACGCAGCTCCTGCGGATGGTGCCGCTAACCCGGCCCAGCCGCGTCTCGGCTGGTACAAGACCTGCTCCAAGCAGGACGACAACGATATCTGCATCACACAGAATCTGATCATGGCCAATAACGGCCAGCTCGTGACGGCTGTCGGCCTCATCTCGATCGATGGCAAGGTCAACCGCAAGATCCTGCAGATCTCCGTCCCCACGGCTCGCCTGATTGCTCCTGGCGTGACGATGCAGGTTGATGGCGGCAAGGGTCAGAAGATCGACTACGCAGTCTGCCTGCCCGACAAGTGCACGGCCGAAATTCCGGTCACGGACGCCATGATCGCAGGCATGAAGAAGGGCACCGACGTGACCTTCACCTCGATCAACTTCCGCCGCGCTCCGAACCCGATCAAGATTTCCCTCGACGGTTTTGGCGCTGCCTATGACGGTCAGCCGATCTCGGACTCCAAGTTGGCCGAAAGCCAGAAGAGCCTTCAGGACAGCATGCAGAAGAAGGCTGAAGAAGCCCGCAAGAAGCTTGAAGACGCCCAGAAGGCTGCCAAGCAGCAGTAATCTCTGCTTCGATCCTATTCAAAAGCCCGGTTTTAAGCCGGGCTTTTTTGATTCGGGAGGAATGACGGGCATAAAAAAAGGAAGCTGCGCCCGCAGCTTCCTCTACGACTGAACTGTTTCGACTGGCCTTAGTGGGCGAAGCTCATCTTGGGTCTGAACTGGCCTGTCGGAGCCGTGTCGAAGATCTGGTAGACTTGCGGATTGCGCAGCGGAATACCACTTTCGTCACTGACGAGATTCTGTTCCGAAACATAGGCGACATATTCCGTCTCCTCGTTTTCAGCAAGCAGGTGATAGAACGGCTGATCCCTGTTGGGCCTTACCTCGGCCGGAATGGCATTCCACCACTCTTCCGTATTTGCGAATTCGGGGTCGACGTCGAAGATGACTCCACGAAATGGGAAAACCCTGTGTCGAACCACTTCGCCGATGTTAAATTTTGCATTGCTTTGTTTCATGGCGCGAGTTCCTTTCAAGGAAATAAGTGGTGTTATCAGCTCGCCAAATCAAGGTTTTTTCGCAGTTGCTTCATATAGCCGTCATATTTCGTCGTCGGAACTGCCTGACAAAATAGAGGTTCTTTGGTCGCAACCAACTTTAGTTCAAGTCACCCGCAAAGCATCTGCGTTGGCAAAAAGCCCCGGCGAACCGGGGCTTTCGATCTGGCGATCAGGCCGAGTAGTACATGTCGTATTCGACAGGATGCGGTGTCATTTCGAAGCGCATCACTTCCACCATCTTCAATTCGATGAAGGCGTCGATCTGGTCGTCGTCGAACACGCCGCCGGCTGTCAGGAACTTGCGGTCCTTGTCGAGGCTTTCCAGCGCTTCGCGTAGCGAGCCGCAGACGGTCGGGATCTTCTTCAGTTCCTTCGGCGGCAGGTCGTAGAGATCCTTGTCCATGGCCTTGCCGGGATGGATCTTGTTCTTGATGCCGTCGAGGCCGGCCATCAGCATGGCGGCGAAGGCGAGGTAGGGGTTGGCGGTCGGATCCGGGAAGCGGACTTCGACACGCTTTGCCTTCGGGTTCGTGCCGAAGGGAATGCGGCAGGAAGCCGAACGGTTGCGAGCCGAGTAGGCGAGCAGAACCGGTGCTTCATAGCCCGGAACGAGACGCTTGTAGGAGTTCGTCGACGGATTGGTGAAGGCGTTGATCGCCTTGGCATGCTTGATGATGCCGCCGATATAGTAGAGGCAGGTTTCGGAAAGGCCCGCATATTCGTCGCCGGCGAAGGTCGGCTTGCCACCCTTCCAGATCGACTGGTGAACGTGCATGCCCGAGCCGTTGTCGCCGAAGATCGGCTTCGGCATGAAGGTTGCCGTCTTGCCATAGGCATTGGCGACCTGGTGGACCACGTACTTGTAGATCTGCATCTTGTCGGCGTTGCGCACCAGAGTATCGAACTTTATACCGAGTTCGTGCTGGGCAGCAGCGACTTCATGGTGATGCTTTTCGACGACGACGCCCATTTCGGAGAGTACGGTCAGCATTTCCGAGCGCATGTCCTGGCAGCTGTCGACCGGCGGAACCGGGAAGTAGCCGCCCTTGACGCGCGGACGATGGCCGAGGTTGCCGGTCTCGTAATCGGTGTCGTCGTTCGACGGCAGTTCGCTGGAGTCGAGCTTGAAGCCGGTATTGTACGGATCGGCCTTGTACTTGACGTCGTCGAAGACGAAAAATTCGGCTTCCGGTCCGACGAATACGGTATCGCCGATGCCGGATGCCTTCAGATAGGCTTCAGCCTTCTTGGCGGTGCCGCGCGGGTCGCGGTTATAGGCTTCGCCCGAAACCGGGTCGAGAATGTCGCACAAAATGACCATGGTGGACTGCGCGAAGAACGGGTCCATATGGACCGTTTCCGTATCCGGCATGAGCACCATGTCGGACTCGTTGATGGCCTTCCATCCGCCGATCGACGAACCGTCGAACATGACGCCATCGGCAAACATGTCCTCGTCGACGCAAGCGATGTCCATTGTCACGTGCTGCAGCTTACCCTTGGGATCCGTGAAGCGCAGGTCAACGAATTTTACGTCATTGTCCTTGATCTGCTTAAGAATTTCGCTTGCGGTCGTCATTAAGTGCTTCCCTTATTTGATGACGATTATGAACCCTTCGCTTGGCGCGAAGGGCGTTTAAATAGCGTCTATGCCAGTCTCACCGGTACGAATTCGAATGACCTCTTCGACGTTGGAAACGAAAATCTTTCCGTCGCCGATCCGCCCCGTCTGGGCAGCCTTGCGGATCGCGTCGATGACGGCTTCCGCATTCTCGTCCGCCAGCACGACCTCGACCTTTACCTTGGGTAGAAAATCGACCACGTATTCGGCTCCACGGTAAAGCTCCGTGTGACCTTTCTGACGACCGAAGCCCTTCGCTTCCGTGACAGTGATACCCTGCAGGCCGACTTCTTGAAGGGCTTCCTTCACTTCGTCAAGCTTGAAAGGCTTTATGATCGCTTCGATCTTTTTCATGAGAAAATGTCTCTCCGCTTTTCGCGTTACAGCAGGAACGATCCCGCTCGGCCTTGCCAATGCACATAGCGTGCCAGTTCTCATCCATGCTGGGCAAAAAATCTCCAGAATCTGCCCCCGCACCTCCAATTGAGAGGGATTTACGAGAGAATTGATAGTGGTTTTATAGGAGAATTGAAAAAAATCGTGCGAAAATGAAAAAAATCGCGCAATTTTCCGTCCAGCCAATAAGGAGGAAGATTGAACTGAAGAGATTATTTTTTATGCAAAAGCATGTTTTCTACGCAAGCGCGGTTGCGAAATTGCGATTGTTTTTCAGGCAGGTTTAGCATTGAATATCCGATATCATGACCTCAACCCTCGCAGATCTCCTGCTTACACCCAGTGACATGGCCGCGGTCGATCGTGACGCCGCAGCGTCCGGAATTGACTCCTTTGGCCTGATGGAAAAGGCGGGGCAGGCGGTGGCTGCAGCAGCGCTGCGGCATTACCCCCAGGCGTCCAGATACGTCGTCCTTTGCGGTCCCGGAAACAATGGAGGGGACGGCTATATTGCGGCGCGCGCCTTGCGGCAGAGTGGAGCGGATGTAGCCCTGTTCCATCTAGGCGATCCCTCGTCATTAAAGGGGGATGCCGCTCGCGCTTTCGAGGCCTGTGAGATCAAGGGAGATGACATCGGGAAATATGAGCCGGGCAGGGGTGACGTGGTCGTCGATGCCATCTTCGGCGCCGGCCTGTCGAGACCTGTCCCGGATACCGTGGCCTCAGTTATAGCGCGAACCACACAGGCGGGCGTTCCGGTCATCGCCGTCGACCTTCCCTCGGGGCTCGATGGTCGCAATGGCCATGTTCTCGGTACCGCATTCCGGGCGACCCACACGATTACCTTCATGACGCGCAAGCCGGGCCATCTGCTGATGCCGGGGCGGGAACTGTGCGGCGTCATGGAAGTCTTCGACATCGGTATTCCCGGACGCATCGTCCGTGCGCATGCCGGCCACGGGATCGCCGAGAACGAACCGAGGCAATGGCAGGGGACCGTTCCTGCGGCCATGACCGAGACCCACAAATACAAGCGCGGCCATGTCGTCGTTTTCTCCGGCGGCGCCCACGCGACCGGTGCTGCGCGCATGTCGGCAATGGCCGCCTTGAAAGCAGAGGCAGGCCTTGTGACCATCGCCTCTCCAACGCAAGCGCTCAGCGTCAATGCCGGCGCGCTGACGGCCGTCATGGTCCATCCGGTCGACGATGACGCGACATTGAAGAAATGGCTTGAGGACAAGCGGCTGTCGACCTTCGTTCTCGGTCCCGGATTCGGCATTGGTGAAAAGGCGCGCCATTTTGCGCTCGCCCTCAGCGACCGCCATCTCGTTCTGGACGCTGACGGCATCACCTCGTTCCGTGATAATCCACAGCAGCTGTTCGATGCGTTCGCCCACGGCGACACCCATCTTGTCTTGACGCCACACGAAGGCGAATTCGCCCGGCTGTTTCCGGATATCGCCGCGGACGACAGTCTTGGCAAAGTCGAAAAGGCGCGCGCTGCGGCGAAGCGGGCGAACGCCGCCATCGTCTACAAAGGTGCAGACAGCGTCATAGCATCGCCGGACGGTCGCGCCTTGATCAACGCAAATGCGCCGCCATGGCTCGCGACCGCGGGCTCGGGCGACGTTCTTGCGGGCATAATCGCCGGCCTGTTGGCACAGGGCATGCCCGCTTTCGAGGCGGCCGCCGCAGGCGTCTGGCTGCATGGCGAGACCGGTCAGCGAGCCGGAAAAGGGCTCACCGCCGAAGATCTCGTGGCGCATGTCAGACCGCTCTGACGCGACACTCTATTTCGAAAGGGATTTCTGCAAGGCGATCGCCCCATGCGGCGCATTGACCTTGCCTTCGTGGATCATGAAGGCAAAGACGTCCCTTGGTTCAACCTTGACCTTCCGGTCGGGGTCGATGAGCGGCAGATCGTCGGGAATCTTGCCCTCCGCCCAGGTTTCAAGCCGGTCGGCCCACGCCTTCAGATCCTTCGGCGGGTAGCAGGTCGGAATATCGTCCGATCCCTTTTGAAGGCGGGCATAGACGAAATCGGCGGTGACATCAGCGATCATCGGATAGTCGAAATGCTCGGCGAGAACCGGCGCCACGCCATATTTCTCAAGGAGCGCAACGAATTCCGCCACCTTGAAGGAATCATGGCGGACTTCCACCACATGACGCAACGGAAGCCCGTCCTGCTTTGCCGGCAGCAGCTTCAGGAATGCCTCGAAATCCTCGGGCTCGAACTTCTTCGTCGGCGCGAATTGCCAGAGCAGCGGTCCCAGACGGTCGCCAAGTTCGCTGATACCGGACTGCAGAAATCGTTCCATCGATTCACCTGCCTCCGCCAGCACCTTGCGATTGGTGACGAACCGCGTTGCCTTCAGCGAAAAGATAAAGCCATCGGGCACATCTGACGCCCATTTTGCAAAGACCGCAGGCTTTTGCGTGCTGTAATAGGTGCCGTTGACTTCGATCACCTTCAGCTGCCGGCTGGCAAAATTGAGCTCGTCCTTCTGCTTAAGCTCCTTCGGAAAGAAATGACCGCGCCACGGTTCAAAGGTCCAGCCGCCGATACCGGTTCGGATTATTCCGGATTTGGTCATGAAGTCCTCCTCGTTGAAGTTTGAATGAGCGCTTGGACGTTACAATTTTCTTTGATCGTTCGACTTGTTCTTAAGTCCAGTCCCAAGGGCGAACTTTATCAGATTCCAATACTTGGCTGCCCGCCGTCTGCTCTGAAACATCCAAATCAGACAACGCAAACGCCAGTTGGAGGGTCGGTGAACCAAATATGAGCGCTCATTTCCTGTCCACCCAAGATATTTTCCTGTCACCAGCTTGCAATTTCGATCAAGCCAACCCTGAAACTCAGTTGACGCCAAACCCTCTTCGGTCACGACCGTCATCTTGAAGAACGGCGATCTTCCAATTTTGAGTCCATGAAAGCGGACAAGTGGAGTCTTGTTGGCGCCAAAAAACTCCCGTTGAATGTCTCGGGGCATCGCCGAATAAAATCGGAAGACCGAGTTTGCCAAAAGATCACTCCGCCGCCACGACCTTCTTCACCGGCCGCCGCTCCAGCAGTTCCCTGAGGAACTGGCCAGTATAGGATCGCTTCTCCTTGACGATTGCCTCCGGCGTGCCCGTCGCCACGATCTCGCCGCCGCCGTCGCCTCCCTCAGGGCCAAAATCGAGAACCCAGTCGGCGGTCTTGATGACCTCGAGATTGTGCTCGATGACCACAACGGAATTGCCCTGGTTCACCAGTTCGTGCAGCATCTCCAAGAGCTTGGCGACGTCGTGGAAGTGCAGGCCGGTCGTCGGTTCGTCGAGGATGTAGAGCGTGCGCCCGGTCGAGCGCTTCGACAGTTCCTTGGCTAGCTTGACGCGCTGCGCCTCGCCACCCGAAAGCGTATTCGCCTGCTGGCCGACCTTGATATAGCCGAGGCCGACATCGAAGAGCGACTGCAGCTTGTCGCGCACCGCCGGGACCGCCGCGAAGAATTCGACGCCTTCCTCGACCGTCATGTCGAGCACGTCGGCTATCGACTTGCCCTTGAAGGTGACGTCGAGCGTCTCGCGGTTATAGCGCTTGCCATGGCAGACATCGCAGGTGACGTAGACGTCAGGCAAGAAGTGCATCTCGATCTTGATCACGCCGTCGCCCTGGCAGGCCTCGCAGCGTCCGCCCTTGACGTTGAACGAGAACCGCCCCGGCTGATAGCCGCGCGCCTTCGCTTCCGGCAGGCCCGCGAACCAGTCACGGATCGGCGTGAACGCGCCGGTATAGGTCGCGGGGTTCGATCGCGGCGTACGACCAATCGGGGACTGGTCGATGTCGATCACCTTGTCGATATGCTCGAAGCCGTCTATCCGGTCGTGATCGGCCGGGATTTCGCGAGCGCCCATGACGCGCCGCGCCGCGGATTTGTAGAGCGTCTCGATCAGGAAGGTGGACTTGCCACCACCGGAAACACCCGTCACAGCCGTGAAAACGCCGAGCGGAATGGCGGCCGTCACGTTCTTCAGGTTGTTGCCGCGGGCGCCGATAACCTTGATTTCCTTGCCCTTCTTCGGCTTGCGCCGCTCGGAAGGCACGGGAACGCCGAGTTCGCCGGAGAGATACTTGCCCGTCAGCGATTTCGGATTGGCCATGATCTCCTGCGGCGTGCCGTGGGCGACGACCTGGCCGCCATGGACGCCGGCCGCCGGGCCTATGTCCACCACGTCGTCGGCCGTCAGGATCGCATCCTCGTCATGCTCGACGACGATCACAGTATTGCCGATATCGCGCAGGTGTTTCAGCGTTTCGAGCAGGCGCGCATTGTCACGCTGGTGCAGGCCGATCGACGGCTCGTCCAGAACGTAGAGAACGCCCGTAAGCCCCGATCCGATCTGTGATGCGAGGCGAATGCGCTGGCTCTCGCCACCGGACAGCGTGCCTGAATTGCGCGACAGGCTGAGATATTCGAGCCCGACATCGTTCAGGAAGCGAAGGCGATCACGGATTTCCTTGAGGATGCGAACGGCGATTTCATTCTGCTTGGCATTGAACGTCTGCGGCAGCTTTTCGAACCAGTCGCGTGCGATCCGGATCGACATGTCGGACACCTGGCCGATATGCAGCTTGTCGATCTTGACGGCGAGCGCTTCCGGCTTCAGGCGAAAGCCGTTGCAGGCCGGGCAGGGGGCCGCCGACATGTAGCGCTCGATCTCCTCGCGCGCCCAGGCGGAATCCGTTTCCTTCCAGCGGCGCTCGAGGTTCGGCACGATACCTTCGAAATTCTTGTGCGTCGTATAGGAGCGCGCGCCGTCGGCGTAATGGAATTCGATCTTGTCTTCCGTGCCGTTGAGGATGACGTCCTTCGCCTCGTCGGACAGATCGCTCCAGCGGTTGCTCAGCTTGAAACCGTAATGCTTACCCAGCGCTTCCAAAGTCTGATTGTAATAGGGCGAGGTCGACTTGGCCCAGGGTGAGATCGCCCCGTCGCGCAATGTTCGCTCATGTTCCGGTACTATCAGGTCCCGATCGATCTTCTGCTGCGAACCGAGGCCGTCGCAGGTCGGGCAGGCGCCGGTCGGATTGTTGAACGAAAACAGCCGCGGTTCGATTTCCGGAATGGTGAAGCCGGAGACTGGACAGGCGAACTTCTCCGAAAAGAGCACGCGCTCGTGGGTTTCGTTCAGGGACTTGTTGGCCGATCCGCCCGCCGCCGTTTCCTCCGGCGGAAGCGGCTTGTCGGCGAATTCGGCGACGGCGAGCCCGTCGGCAAGCCGCAGGCAGGTCTCGAGGCTGTCCGCCAGGCGAGCAGACACATCGGAACGCACGACGATACGGTCGACCACAACATCGATGTCATGCTTATACTTCTTGTCGAGCGCGGGTGCTTCCGCAATCTCGTAGAACTGGCCGTCGACCTTGACGCGCTGGAAGCCCTTTTTCATGAGCTCCGCCAGTTCCTTCTTGTACTCGCCCTTTCGGCCGCGAACCAAAGGCGCCAATATATAGAGCCGCGTGCCTTCGCCGAAGGTAAGGATGCGGTCGACCATCTGGCTGACGGTCTGGCTCTCGATCGGGAGACCCGTGGCCGGCGAGTAGGGGACGCCGACACGCGCGAAAAGCAGTCGCATATAGTCGTGGATTTCGGTGACGGTGCCGACTGTCGAGCGCGGATTGCGCGACGTCGTCTTCTGCTCGATGGAAATGGCCGGAGAAAGCCCGTCGATCTGGTCGACGTCGGGCTTCTGCATCATCTCGAGAAATTGCCGCGCATAGGCCGACAGGCTCTCGACATAGCGCCGCTGACCCTCGGCATAGATCGTGTCGAAGGCAAGCGAGGATTTGCCGGAGCCCGATAGCCCCGTCATGACGATCAGCTTGTTGCGCGGAAGCTCAAGATCGATGCCCTTGAGATTATGTTCGCGTGCGCCGCGGATGGAAATTGTTTTCAGTTCACTCATCGTCTTTAGCTTGGTCCCTTGGTCTCCGCCCTTATTTAGTGATGCCGGCTGGCGAGTCGAGGCTCAAATGAACGGAGGGATCAGGTTTTCGATTCTGTTGACAGGATCATAGACATAAACTAGAACAAATAAAGAACAAAATTCCTTGTGGATTAAACCGGCGGCGAGCGCATTCGCCAGCGCGATGGTTTAAAGTATATCGATTGGTTAGAACGCCGCCGGGCAGGGCGGCAAGCAGGGTGAAAAGCATGGCTGGTAGCGTGAACAAGGTAATTCTGGTCGGAAACGTGGGGGCTGACCCCGAAATCCGGCGGACGCAGGACGGCCGGCCGATCGCCAATCTTCGGATTGCGACGTCGGAAACCTGGCGCGACCGCAATTCCGGCGAACGCCGCGAAAAGACCGAATGGCATACTGTCGTCGTCTTCAACGAAGGCCTCTGCAAGGTCGTCGAGCAATATGTGAAGAAGGGCGCCAAGCTCTATATCGAGGGCGCACTCCAGACCCGCAAATGGCAGGACCAGAACGGCCAGGACCGCTATTCCACCGAAATCGTGCTGCAGGGCTTCAATTCGACGCTTACGATGCTGGATGGCCGCGGCGAAGGCGGCGGCGCCAGCGAAGGTGGCAGTCGCGGTGGTCGCGGCAATGATTACGGCGGCGGCGGTGGTGGATATGGCGACGACTACGGCCAGTCCCCGTCCTCCGGTCGCGGCGGTAACAGCAGCGGTGGTGGTGGAAGCAACTTCTCGCGGGATCTGGACGACGATATTCCGTTTTGAGATGGAATTTCGAACGCGCTCGCCGACGTTCGTCTATCGCGGCGGCGCGCGAGACTTGCAAGCCGTTCGATCGCCTCGATGAATTCAAACCTATGGCGGCTGCTGTTTCAAATGCCGGTCTCTGATCGGCTGCTAGGGATGGCCGAGCATTTCAGTCCGATATTTGGGCGCAAGCCGCTGCGCCAGCGCTCGGCGGCTTTCGGCTTCCTCTTCGCTTAATTTGGGAGAGGGTGGCGCGCCTTTGTCGATGGGCATTCCCACCGAGAGAAAGAATTCGTCCTGCCCGCCGGGCGTACACATGCACAGCATATGCGTCATGCGTCCGGACCTGTTTTGAAACCGATGCGGCGCATTCGCCGGTATGTTGATGTTTGCCGGTGCTTTCACCGTGAACGTTTTGCCGCGGAAGGTGAATTCCAGTTCGCCCTCAAGCAGCGTGAACATCTCTTCGAAATCATGCCTGTGCAGCGGAGGCCCCCCGCCATCGGGAACCAGAATGTCGATAAGACAGTATCGACCCTCCGTCTGCGCGCTGGAAATGAGGATCGTGTAGGTATCTCCCGCAAGACTGACGACAGATAGATCCGGGTCGGTTGGTGCTGAAATCGTAAGAACACGCTGCGGATCGTCCACCGGGATCGGACCGGTGTCGCCTGATGCCGTGATGGAATGGTCGGCCATCTCGTCTCTCCAGTTTTCTGGACAGCTAACGCTGAAATCCGGCGAGGGTTCCGCGTTCGATCAATGCGGCGCGCCGCCAGCGAGGCTCAACGCCGCCTTGGTCCCGTCAACGACGAATTGTGCCGCGAGCGCCGCCAGGATGACGCCGAGGAGGCGGGTGAGGATCGCGCGGCCGGTGACACCAAGAAAGCGGTCCAGGCGTTCGGCAATCAAGAGGGTCGCGAAGAGCAGCAGCAGGTTGATGGCGATGACGCCGATCAGCTGCGCCCGCTCGAAGGACGATTGCAGCGATCCCGCAAGCAGAATGGTCGCCGAGATCGCGCCGGGACCTGCGATCAGCGGAAGGGCCAGCGGAAAGACTGCGATATTGTGGATCTGGTCCTGCGTGATCGCGACGTCCTTCGTCTTTTCCTTTCGGTCCTGCCGCCTCTCGAAAACCATCTCGAAGGCGATCCAGAAAAGCAGCAGACCGCCGGCAATGCGGAAGGCGCCAATCGAAATTCCGAGGATGCCGAGCACGCTGGAGCCGAAAAGGGCGAAGGCGGCCAGAATGCCGAATGCGATCAAAGAGCCGCGCAGCGCCACCTGGCTGCGCTCCGAGCGGTTCATGCCCGTCGTCAGCCCCAGAAACAGCGGCGCGAGACCCGGCGGATCGACGGTGACGAGCAGCGTCGTGAAGGCATTGATCAGCGTGTCCGCAATCGCCATATCGTGTTCCCGTGGGGTCGTTTTGTTGCGTGTTGGCCCATTGATATGCGACGGAACGGCATTCGCAAGGCGCGAGACGAAAATCTGCCACGGAAATGCGCGATTCCATCGTTTAAAGAGGGGATAAGCCCGTTCCAGGCACCCGCCAAAATTGGCGTAAGCGCATGGTTTCGGATATAAATTCTGCAGTGATTCTAAAAGAGATCGTGATCCGTTTTGACTGAGCAATCCACTCCCGGCGGCGGGAAGCTCCCGCCAGGCATCGAGCCAATTTCCATCATGGAGGAAATGCAGCGGTCGTATCTCGATTACGCCATGAGCGTCATCGTGAGCCGCGCGCTTCCCGACGTGCGCGACGGGCTGAAGCCGGTTCACCGGCGTATCCTCTACGGCATGTCCGAGCTCGGTATCGACTGGAACAAGAAATACGTGAAATGCGCCCGCGTCACCGGTGACGTGATGGGTAAATACCATCCGCACGGCAACGCCGCGATTTACGACGCGCTTGCCCGTATGGCGCAGGACTGGTCGCTCCGGCTGCCGCTGATCGACGGTCAGGGCAATTTCGGTTCTGTCGATGGCGACCCACCGGCGGCCGAACGCTACACCGAGTGCCGCCTGCAGAAGGCTGCGCATTCGCTGTTGGACGACCTCGACAAGGAAACCGTTGATTTCCGCGAAAACTACGACGGCACGCTCTCCGAGCCGGTTGTCGTTCCCGCCAAGTTCCCGAACCTGCTGGTGAATGGTGCCGGCGGTATCGCGGTCGGCATGGCGACGAACATTCCGCCGCATAATCTGTCCGAAGTCATCGATGGCTGCATCGCGCTGATTAACGACCCGGCGATCGAACTGCCGGAAATGATGCAGATCATTCCAGGCCCGGACTTCCCGACCGCCGCCAAGATCCTCGGCCGCGCCGGCATCCGCTCCGCCTACGAGACCGGTCGCGGTTCCGTCATCATGCGCGGCGTTGCCGCAATCGAGCCGATGCGTGGTGACCGCGAGCAGATCATCATCACCGAGATTCCCTATCAGGTGAACAAATCGACGATGATCGAGAAGATGGCCGAACTGGTGCGCGAAAAGCGCATCGAGGGCATCTCCGACCTGCGCGACGAGTCCGACCGCCAGGGCTACCGCGTTGTCATCGAGCTGAAGCGCGATGCGAATGCGGATGTCATCCTGAACCAGCTTTATCGCTATACGCCGCTGCAGACCTCCTTCGGCTGCAATATGGTGGCGCTGAATGGCGGCAAGCCGGAGCAGTTGACGCTGCTCGACATGCTGCGCGCCTTCGTTTCCTTCCGCGAGGAAGTCGTTAGCCGCCGCACGAAGTACCTGCTGCGCAAGGCGCGCGAGCGCGCCCACGTCTTGGTCGGTCTTGCCATTGCCGTCGCCAATATCGACGAAGTCATCCGCGTCATCCGGCAGGCGCCCGATCCGGGTTCTGCCCGCGAAGAGTTGATGACGCGTCGGTGGCCGGCGGCGGATGTTGAGTCCCTTATCCGGCTAATCGATGATCCGCGTCATCGCATCAACGAGGACGGTACGTATAACCTCTCCGAAGAGCAGGCGCGCGCCATTCTCGAATTGCGTCTCGCCCGCCTGACGGCTCTCGGCCGCGATGAAATCGGCGACGAACTGAACAAGATCGGCATCGAGATCAAGGATTACCTCGAAATTCTGTCGTCGCGCGTTCGCATCCAAACCATTGTAAAAGAAGAGCTTACCGCCGTTCGTGATGAATTCGGCACGCCACGCCGGACCGAGATTGTCGATGGCGGTCTGGAAATGGACGATGAGGATCTCATAGCCCGCGAAGATATGGTCGTGACGGTTTCGCACCTCGGCTATATCAAGCGCGTGCCCCTCACGACCTACCGCGCGCAGCGTCGCGGCGGCAAGGGTCGCTCCGGCATGACCACTCGTGACGAGGATTTCGTTAGCCGGCTATTCGTGGTCAATACGCATACGCCCGTTCTCTTCTTCTCGTCGCGCGGCATCGTCTACAAGGAGAAGGTCTGGCGCCTGCCGATCGGCACGCCGACCTCGCGCGGCAAGGCACTCATCAACATGCTGCCGCTGGAACCCGGCGAACGCATCACGACGATCCTGCCGCTGCCCGAGGACGAGGACAGCTGGGATAATCTCGACGTCATGTTCTCGACGACCCGGGGCACGGTCCGCCGCAACAAGCTCAGCGACTTCGTCCAGGTCAACCGCAACGGCAAGATCGCCATGAAGCTCGAGGAAGAGGGCGACGAAATCCTCTCCGTCGAGACCTGCATGGAGCATGACGACGTCCTGCTCACCACGGCGTTGGGCCAGTGCATCCGTTTCCCGGTCGATGATGTGCGCGTCTTTGCCGGACGCAATTCGATCGGCGTACGCGGTATCAACCTCGGTGAGGGTGACAGCATTATTTCCATGACGATCGTCGGCCATGTCGATGCCGAGCCTTGGGAGCGTGCTGCCTATCTCCGGAGATCTGCCGCTGAACGCCGTGCAATAGGCGTCGATGAGGAAGATATCGCACTGGTGGGTGAGGAAGTCACCGAAGAGGGACAGCTGAGCGACGAACGCTACGAGGAACTGAAGGCGCGGGAGCAATTCGTGCTGACGGTCTCGGAGAAGGGCTTCGGCAAGCGTTCTTCATCCTACGACTTCCGTATCTCTGGCCGCGGCGGCAAGGGCATTCGTGCCACCGATACCTCGAAGACCGGCGAGATCGGCGAACTCGTCGCAGCCTTCCCGGTTGAAGACACCGACCAGATCATGCTGGTGTCCGATGGCGGTCAGCTGATCCGTGTTCCGGTCGGCGGCATCCGTATCGCCAGCCGCGCCACGAAGGGCGTGACCATCTTCTCGACCGCCAAGGATGAGAAGGTCGTCTCGGTCGAGCGTATCAGCGAGCCGGAAGGCGAGGACGATGTAGCCGAGATTACAGAAGGCACACCGCCTGAGGCAGGTATTTCTGAAGAGGGAGCCGCGCCTGGTAGCGAGGAATAGGTCGCTTTACCATCGGCAAGCTTTAAAAACCGGGCGGCATTTGCTGCCCGGTTTTCGTTTGGAGCCGATTTTGACAAAAAAAACCGGACGCTGTTGGGGGACGGCGTCCGGTGGGAAAGGCCCAAGCGCTCGGGGACATGAGCGCATTGGGTCGGGGAAAATCAGAAAGCCTTGTGATGCTTGTCGATTTCCTTGATCTCTTCAGTTTCGCGGCGCAATGCGGAGATGGTCGACGCCACGGACACGATGAACATGATGCTGATAAGGGCAGTAAGCATTGTTAAAATCGTGAACATGGCGGTCCTTTCTCTAAAAGGGTTGCGTTCAGATCCTCAATACTGGCTCGTCACGAACGGCCGGGCAGAGGCGAAGGGGCCATAGACTTTCGATTGGTCCACCTTCTGATCATAGAGTGCGATTGTGGCTGCCAGCATGCCCGTGACCATGGTCATCCAAACGAGGTTGATCAGATTCATCTTATCGAGCATGAGTTTTTTCCTTTGGGTCATAATCAGCATATCTATGGTTCGATCTGGTAACGCATCCGCTTCAAGATAGTTCCGCCGGATGTTGAGGCTCTGTTTACCAAGGCCGATCTGAAGCGACCTTGAATGCTCTGTTCATCTGGCGTTCAGATTCGCGCCTGGTTTTTCCGCAAATTCCTTGTGATCTCCAGGGCAATGTCATGGCCGGTCTGTTCGGGCACGGAGACCCAGACGATCTCGTAGTTGCGCCTGAAGTGATGCAGCAGCATTTCAACGAGGAAAGAGCCGAGAATTGCGACTGCGACGTAGAGGACCAGCATGGTCATTTGCCTTTGGATGGAGACTTTCGAACCGCGTGGAGAGTGCGGTTGCGGGAACGTCCGCAATAAAGCATTGCCGAGCTGAAACGGGCTTGAATGGCCTGTTCATCTGTGGTTCAGCGCAGCCGGGCCGAGCATCCGCAATTTGCTTGCGATACAGGTCCATCCATGACAAAAGGCCTGCAAAGCAACCGGCCGGCAAAGCATGACGACGACAGCCTTTTATCCTGGATCCTTCGATCCGATGACAAACGGACATCTCGACGTCCTCGTGCAGGCGTTGAACGTCGCTTCCAGGGTCATTGTCGCCATCGGCATCCATCCAGGCAAGAAGCCGCTCTTTTCTTTCGAGGAGCGCGCCGATCTCATTCGCCGCTCGCTTACCGAGGCCTTGCCGGGGCAGGTGGTCGACATTGAGGTGATCGCCTTCGACAATCTGGTGGTCGATGCGGCAAGAGTGCATGGCGCCAAGCTTCTGGTGCGTGGCCTCCGCGACGGCACCGATCTGGACTATGAAATGCAGATGGCTGGCATGAACCGCCAGATGGCGCCGGATGTTCAGACGATCTTTCTGCCGGCGGGCACGGCCTCGCGGCCCATAACGGCCACATTGGTGCGGCAGATCGCATCCATGGGCGGTGATGTAAGCGCCTTCGTGCCGGCAGCTGTTCTTGAAGCCCTGAAGGCCAAGCTCAAAGACTAGGCCGAAGATAAATTTCCCGATGGAGCACCCATGAAACTCATTCATATCGCGTTTGCCGGGCTGTTGTGCCTGTTCGCCTTCGCCGTCAGCGCCGTTGCTGCCGACGACAACTTCATCACCATTCAGCTGAAGGACGGCCCCGTTGTCATTCAGCTCATGCCTGACGTCGCTCCGAAGCATGTCGCGCAGATCAAGACGCTCATCCAGAAGGGCGAATATGATAATGTCGCCTTTCATCGCGTCATCGACGGCTTCATGGCCCAGACCGGCGACGTGAAGTTCGGCAACATGTCGAAGGGCTATGACCCGCAGAAGGCCGGCACCGGCAGCTCCGATCTGCCTGATATCCCGGCTGAATTTTCCAAGGTACCGTTTACCCGTGGTACGGTCGGCATGGCTCGCGCCCAGGATCCGAACTCCGCCAATTCGCAGTTCTTCATCATGTTCGGCGATGGCTCCTTCCTGAACGGCCAGTACACGGTCGTCGGCAAGGTCGTTTCCGGCATGGAACTCGTCGACAAGATCAAGCGCGGCGAAGGCCAGAACGGCGAAGTCAGCAACCCCGACAAGATGATCAAAGTTACGCTCGGTAAGAAGTAAGCAAACCAAGGAGAAGAAGAATGGCTGAAATCAAGGATCCCGAAAACACCATCATCCTCGAAACCACCAAGGGCAAGGTTGTCATCCAGCTTCTGCCGGAAGTCGCGCCGCTGCATGTTGCGCGCATCAAGGAACTGGCGCGCGAGAAGGCCTATGACGGCGTGGTCTTCCATCGCGTCATCAACGATTTCATGGCCCAGACCGGCGACGTGAAGTTCGGCAAGAAGGATGGCGAGAGCTTCAACCCGGGCCGTGCCGGCATGGGCGGTTCGGAAAAGCCAGATTTGAATGCCGAGTTCTCGGCGCTCAGCCACGTTCGTGGCACCTGCTCGATGGCGCGCTCGCAGAACCCGAATTCCGCCAACTCGCAGTTCTTCATCTGCTTTACCGATAGCCCCTGGCTGAACAAGCAATATTCCGTCTGGGGCCAGGTCATCGAAGGCATGGACAACGTCGACAAGATCAAGAAGGGCGAGCCGGTTGTCGATCCGGACTCCATCGTCTCCATGCGGGTTGCCGCAGACGTCTGATTGTGATTGATCCTGAGCCCGCCTTCGTGCTTTCGGCGCGGGGGCGGGTTTCGCTTTGTCTGAGAGTTTGACATGCGCGTAGACCTTTTCGATTTCGATCTGCCGGAGGAACGTATTGCGCTCAGGCCCGCCGAGCCGCGCGACAGCGCGCGCCTGCTCGTTGTCGAGCCGCAGCTTTCCGACCACAATGTCCGCGATTTGCCATCTTATCTTAGGGAAGGCGATGCAATCGTCTTCAACGACACCAAGGTTATCCCGGCGCAGCTGGAAGGCATCCGTCATCGCGAGGGTGCGCCCGGCCAGCAGGTTTCGGCGACATTGCACATGCGTGCGGCACCCGATCGCTGGAAAGCCTTTGCCAAGCCCGGCAAGCGCATCAAGGTCGGCGATCGCATCGAGTTCGGCCATGGTGAAAATGTCTGCATGCTGGGCAGCTTGCAGGCGACCGTCGAGGAAAAGGGTGAGGCAGGCGAGATAACCCTGCTGTTCGATCTTTCCGGTCCGGCGCTGGACGAGGCGATTGCTACCGTCGGCCATATCCCGCTGCCGCCATATATCGCGGCCAAGCGTCCGGAAGACGATCGCGACCGCACCGATTATCAGACCATCTATGCCCGTGAAGAGGGTGCGGTTGCCGCGCCGACCGCAGGCTTGCATTTCACGCCTGATCTGTTTGCCAAGCTGGACGCCATGGGCGTCGAGCGCCACTTCGTAACTTTGCATGTCGGCGCCGGCACCTTCCTGCCTGTGAAGGCCGATGATACCGAAGACCACAAGATGCATTTCGAGATCGGCCATGTCAGCGCCGAGACGGCCGCTGCATTGAATGCCGTGAAGGCGAGAGGCGGGCGCATAGTCTGCGTCGGCACCACCTCGCTGCGGCTGATCGAAAGTGCCGCCGGCGAGGACGGCAGGATCCACGCCTGGTCGGATGCAACAGGCATCTTCATCACGCCCGGCTATCGGTTCAGGGCGATTGACATCCTGATGACCAATTTCCACCTGCCGCGCTCGACGCTGTTCATGCTGGTTTCGGCCTTTGCCGGCCTCGATACGATGCGCGCGGCTTACAACCATGCTATCGAGACGGGCTATCGCTTCTATTCCTATGGCGATGCCAGCCTCCTGTTCCGGAAAGATTAGAGCCTTTCATGGCTATATTGAAACATTCTGTTGGCTCAAACGGAGTCGGATGGTCGCCCGGCCGGCGGGCGTCGTGGCCAAAGCATACGGCCAAGCTGGCCGGGCGATCAGGCGGCCCGTTTCAGCCAACCCGAAGGGCCGGGCATCTTTGAGCCAGGATCAGAGGCGATCGGCTCGGACGTACCAGGGGGTATGCCCTTCGCCAATCGCCTCTGCCCTGTCACAAACCTGCTCCGGCAGAATGTTTTAATATAGCCATGAAAGGCTCTAAATGACCGAGACGTTCCAGTTCACCCTGAAGAAGACTGACGGCGGTGCTCGCCTCGGCGAGGTCTCCATGCCGCGCGGTGCGATCCGCACGCCGGCCTTCATGCCGGTCGGCACGGTTGGCACTGTCAAGGCCATGTATCTGGATCAAGTGCGCGAGACCGGCGCCGACATCATCCTCGGCAACACCTATCACCTGATGCTGCGCCCGACGGCTGAGCGCGTCGCCCGCCTCGGCGGCCTGCACAAGCTGATCCGCTGGGAGCATCCGATCCTGACGGATTCCGGCGGGTTCCAGGTCATGTCGCTTTCCGGCCTGCGCAAGCTCGACGAAAAGGGCGTCACCTTCAAGTCGCATGTCGATGGTTCTACGCATCACATGTCGCCGGAGCGGTCAATCGAGATCCAGGGCCTGCTCGACAGCGATATCCAGATGCAGCTCGATGAATGCGTGGCGCTTCCTGCCGAGCCCAGGGAAATCGAGCGCGCGATGGAAATGTCGCTGCGCTGGGCCGAACGTTGCAAGGTCGCCTTCGGTAATCAGCCCGGCAAGGCGATGTTCGGCATCGTCCAGGGCGGCGACCAGCCGAACCTGCGCATCCGCTCGGCCGAGGCATTGAAGCAGCTCGACCTCAAGGGTTATGCGGTCGGCGGCCTCGCGGTCGGTGAGCCGCAGGATGTCATGCTCAGCATGCTGGAGACGACGCTGCCGGTGCTGCCATCGGAAAAGCCACGCTATCTCATGGGCGTCGGCACGCCCGACGATATCTTGAAGTCGGTGGCACGCGGCATCGACATGTTCGATTGCGTGATGCCGACCCGCTCCGGCCGCCACGGCCTCGCCTTCACGCGCCGCGGCAAGGTCAACATCCGCAACGCCCGCCACGCCGAGGATATGCGCCCGCTCGACGAGCAGTCGAATTGCCTCGCCTCGCGCGACTATTCCCGCGCCTATCTCCACCATCTTGTTCGTTCGAACGAGGCTCTCGGAGGCATGCTGCTCTCCTGGCACAATCTCGCTTATTATCAGGAACTGATGCAGGGGATTCGCAAGGCGATTGCCGAGGGAAGCTTCGCCGATTTCATGGCGGAAACGCAGGAAAACTGGGCAAAGGGCGATCTGGAGCCGGTTTGAGGTAAAGTTCGCAGTCAGCCGATACAGCGCTCACGGTACATAAAATCGTTACCGAGAACTGACCCCGATATCTGCTAAGGTCGGTTTCAAATGGGGATGATCCGATGACTGCGACTGACCGGAAAGCGCATTGGCAAAATGTGTACACGACCAAGGCGGAGAACGAGGTCAGCTGGTATGAGGATACCCCCGACCTTTCGCTGCGCCTCCTGAGCGAAGCCGGTTTGATGCCCGAAATGTCCGTCATCGATATCGGCGGAGGCGCATCGCACTTGGTGGACACCTTGGAGGCATCCGGCCAGGCCGGAATAGCCGTGCTTGATTTATCTGACGCGGCCCTCGATACCACAAAAGCGCGATTGGCAGACGCTTCGCGGATAGAATGGATTGTTTCCGATGTGACTACGTGGACGCCCGATCGCCAGTACGATCTTTGGCACGACCGAGCCGCATTCCACTTCCTGACTGCTAAGGCGGATCAACAGGCCTATGTTCGCGTGCTGACAAAAGCGCTCAAGGACGGCGGCAGGGCGATCATCGGCGCCTTTGCGCCTGACGGGCCGGAAAAGTGCAGCGGCTTGCCCGTCATCCGCTACGATGCAGAAAGCCTACAGGCAGTTCTCGGAGAGCAATTCAAGCTTCTGAAGAGCGAGAGGTATCAACACACAACCCCTTGGGGATCGGTGCAGAACTTCCAGTTCAACACTTTCGAGAAACTCCCAGAACGCTTACCTCGATAGGCGGTTCCACTAGGACGCTAGAGAAGTCTGTAGGGGCTCTGCGATTTTCCAATATGCTTGGGCAGGATACCGCCGCGTTCGCATAGCATGACGAAAGCATTCTCGATCAGTTCCTTGTGCGAGCTGGGACCGATCGTGATCCGGTCAAATCCAAGAGATGGCTGCACCTGACCGTCCTGGCTGAGAGGGATCTCAAGATAGGGGATCAACATGCTGGACGTTGCTCGAAAGGAAATCGCGCCGTTGGTGTTTGCCGCGATCTTCGAGACCAGGCGCCACTCGTTCTCTTCGGAAAAGGCGCTATCCTTGAAGCAAGCCGCCAACTGGTAGTATTCCCACAGCAGACCATTGGCCGCAAAGTAAGCGCCCCGCGTGTCGATGCCAGCTTCTTTTCCCAAATGGCCAAGTTTGCGATCGAGAAATTCGCCCGCGATCTCCCTCTTCAGCTCGTCATTATAAATGCATTTGATGAGATCAAAGCCCGCGAGGGAGGCGAGATATTTGAGTTGCGCTGTGTCAAACCCGATGGATGCACCGCCGCCCTGGGAATAGCCTCGCCATTGACTTAGCAGATCTCCATCTTCGGTGAAGGAGGCCGCGAACAGATTTATGTTTGAAAATTGCGCCACCCGGGTCGGCAATGTCTCAAGAAAAAGCTTGGTGGTTCCCGCCGCGGTTTGGGCACGGACCTTGACGATCTCGCCCAATATCGCGAGCCCATGCTTAAATTCATTGGCGTCGTTCATGTAATGGATGTCGGTCGCGCGCAGCTTCTTGCTTTCGACAATCCCCAACAGCCCGGACATCGTGGTGTAGTGATAGAGCCTGCGAACACCGTCGTCGGGCTCACCCAGCCGATCGGTCGGCGGTTCCACTGACAGGTGTTTGTGGGTCTTGTCCATCCTGTGCCTTGATGATCAGCTCCCTACTGCCGCCGGCAGGCCTTCAACCTAACCGTATACCTCAATTCACCGGGATCAATCTGTAATCACTAAAATACTAACGAATCTCTGGAGCGCCGCAGAGAGTTCCTTCGATCACGACGTCAGCAAGACGATTGCGCGCATCCGAGAGCAAGCCTGAGTTGAGGCGGTGAAAATCAAGCAATGATTTGTAGAGTTGAGGCATCGAACGAGGGCGCGCGAGGGCCACCCATCAAGGGGAGAATCTACCGGCCTTGACTGCGATTTTGGCCAGTCCGATAGCCGGCAAACGCTCTCCTTTCGTGAGCCACGAAAAGAAAATCATATTTTTTTATTTTCCTTCGCCGACTGAATGTTAACGAATTTTAATATGCGCACGCATGCGGTTTCTTTTAATATCAATAAATTACGTAAGTTTCTTAAATAAAATATTCCCTCAAAATGCGCGGGTATTTTGTGAACGTCACGGGGTTGGGGTTTTTGTTAACTTCAGCTAAAACGTTTTCACCTAACCGATAAGGGCTGAATTCAAATAGGAGGCACCTGACGTTGAGGGCGCAACGTGCTTTGGGTACTTGTATCTCTGGGTTATTGTTTGTGGGGTTGGCGGCAACGGGTTGCACTACTGCGTCCACGATGACACCTCTCGCGCAGAATTCTTCCAAATCCCGGTTGAGCCGGGGAGGGAAAGTCACCTACAACTACACCGCCAAGGACCGCGATTGTCTGAAGCGCGTCATGTATTTCGAGTCGGAGCACTCGGATCATGATGGCTACATGGCGGTGGGAACGGTTGTGATGAACCGGCTGACTTCGGGCGCCTATCCCAGCACGATCTGTGGGATCGTCGCGCAGGAAAAGCAGTTTGCGCCCGGCGTCATGACCAGGGTGGTTCTTCCCCAGGCCGAGCCGGACCTTGATCTTGCTGCGAACGCCTTGCTCCGCGGAGAACGGCATCCCGGCGTCAAGGACGCGATGTTCTTCCATACCAACGGCCTGAAATTCCCTTACGACAACATGCATTACGTTGCAGTTGCAGGCGGAAACGCCTTCTACGAGAAGCGCGATGAATACGGGCAGCTCGAAACGCCCGCACCGCTTCCGGGCTACGAAGTTGCAATGAACTACGTGCCTGTGCAGACGATGTCGACGATGGGTTACTTTCCTGTAGACACCGGGTCGACCGCAACGAATGCAATCACAGCGCCTGCAACGACTATGGCTGCGGTATCCCCGACGGTCATGGCGTCTGCAGCTGCCGCGACCGTGCCCGCGACCACCATGGCAGCGCAAGCGCCGGTGCTGCTTCCGACGCAAGTGCCTGTTCCGATCCTGACGCCGCCGCCTATCCCGGCCTCAGCGCCTGATATGACTGTGACGGCAAGCATCCGTCCCGATCCGGCGATGCCGATAGCAATTCCATCGCCGCGCCCGGTTTTCTAACAGCGTGGGCTCTTGCGGCAGTTTCGCCAACGCCGCAGGTTAGCAAATAGGTCAGCCGTCCGAGAATTCGGGCGGCTTCTCTTATAGCGCAAGGCTGAAGACGCAACCCTCGTCGGTCTTCTCAAATCTCCATCACTTCGCCGGTTTCGAGCAAGGACTTGAGATTGGAAAGTATGCGCGGCCAGCCGCCCGATACGGCGTCAATGAATTTGGCATTTTCAACGTCGATCGTATGCGTGATGCTCAGCTTAGTCGCATTTCCCACCGGCTCGATCTGGAAGACGCACTGCGAGTAACCCTCGGCCTTCAGCTCCGGCCTGAATTCGTTTCGCCATTTGAGCACGAGGCGTTTGGCGGGCTCGACTTCAACAATCTCGCCGGTATCTGCGACGCGGCCGTCGGGGAACATCATTTTCCAGGATGAGCCGAGCTTCCAATCCGTATCGAAATGAATGTTGAACCAGTATTTCCGCATGAAGTCGGGGTTCACGATCGCGGACCAAAGTTCTTCCGGCGTGGTGCGGATGAATGTAACGTAGACGAATTTACTGCCAGCCATGATTCAACTCCTCTTTATTCAGGGCATCGGAATGTTCCGGCGACAGGCGCGAACTATTGACCGCCGCCTTCAAGGGTCTTCTTTAGATCGGCCAGCGCGCTCAGGCGCCGATGTTCGAATTTGCCGATCCAGCGTTCCGCGATCTCGTTGATCGGAACAGGATTGATGAAATGCAGCTTCTCTCGGCCGCGACGTTCCGAGGAAACGAGGTTGGCTTCCTCGAGCAGGCCGATATGCTTCGCAACGGCCTGGCGAGTCATGTCCAGACCCTGGCAGAGCTCGCTCAGGGTCTGGCCGTTTCTTTCGTAAAGCCGATCCAGCAATTGCCGGCGGCTTCCGTCGGCCAGAGCCTTGAAGACAGCGTCATCATCCATGTCGATATACGGAACCTTTTGGTTGCCTATTATATAGGGAACCAAAAGGTTGCCTGTCAAGGCAATATCTGTGCAGGTCGCGTTGGCCGCTATGCGGATGGACAGATGGAGTCGGCTGTTGAGGACTGGTCGGACCGTAATCCGACAGGGACTATCGTGGCTCGACAGTGAGACTGAGATAGGTCCGATCGAATTCAGCGATCTCCTGGAGGCGCTCCCAGTCGACGATGGTGATGGTGCGGTTTTCCCAAGTGAAAGTGCCCTCCTTGCGAAGCGCCTGCAGCGTCTTGTTGAGATGGACAAGGGAGAGGCCCAGCACATCGGCCATTTCCAGCTGCGTCAGCGGGAACTGGAAGCTGGAGCCATTAGTTCGATGCACCACCTGCAATCGGACGAACAGCTCGCAGATAAGCTGCGCAAGATGCGCCTTCTTCGACCTGCGGCCCATCGCGACGATCCATTCGCGATGGATAGCGCCGTCCACCAATGTCCCCAGCCAGAGAAGCCGGGTCAGGTGAGGAGATTTCTCGGTGATCCTCTTCAATTGCGCATGGTCGGCAAAGGCAACATGGCATGCCGACATTGCAATGATGCCGTGGTCCATCTGCTTCAACAGGAAAGCATGCAGGTCGACAAAATCGCCCGGCACATGCAGCGCCGTTATCTGCCGCGTGCCATCGGACAGAACCTTGTATCGGCCCGAAAAGCCATCGAGCAGAAGCGTGCTGTAGGTCGGGCGTGCGCCCTCCGAGACGAGGTCCTCGCCGGCGGAGAAGCGCCGTTCCTTCACGATTACCGAAGTGAGATCCCTGACTTCATCCTCCGAAAGAATATCGTGGCTCCGCAGGTTTAAGAGGAGCGGCTCAATCACGATCGACTCCGGTGCCCGACGGAAGGGTTCGGAGCAGGCGCGCTTCCGTATTTTCTATTAAAATCAATGCCGCATCCACTGGGAACAAAATTTAATGCCGATTAGTTAGCCGGTAGGGATCAGGTGATGCTCATGAACCGGTACTTTTTCGATTTGCATAATGGCGACGGGCCCGTACGCGATGAAGAGGGCACCAGGCTTCCATCCCGAGAAGCCGTCCCCCGAGAGATCGCGCGGATTGTTCTCGACATCGCTCGCGACGAACTGCCGGTGAGCGACAGGACGGTAATTTCAGTAAGGGTGCGTGACGAGACCGGCCGAACGATTTCGGTCGCGAGCCTGATATACAACAACGAATGGCTTGATAGAGACCAATAGGACGATCGAAACATTCGTTCCCCAACCCGGACAAGAGCAATTGGGGCGCAACTTAGATTGAAGGCTATAGAGTCTCATTTAATTATGACATATCGCCATCAGTCAGTTGCAAGTAGATCCTGAGATATTGGATGTGGGAAACGAATGCGTTTGCCAGACAAAGGCGCGGTTCGGATGTCTCGCCTCAGATACCTTGGCTCGTCGTGTTCGGCACGATCTGCACGCCGTTGATCTTGTAGCTTCCATCAGGCTGTCGAGTGACCTGGTAGATCGCCGACCAGTCCTTGCCGTCGGTGCCCGTGATCAGCACCTCCTGATAGACCACGGCGCCGTCATCGATCGATTTGTTGCGGCCGAAGGCATAGTTTCCGGGGTGGTAGACCGGCTCGTAGCTCTTCTTCACCATGGCGAAAAAGGCGTCCTTGTCAGGGAAAAGCGCCTTGATGCCGGGTGCTGCAAAGGAATAGGCCGTCGCCGGGTCGTTGTGCAGGAAGGCCTGGATCTGTTGCTGGATCATGGCTTGCGTAGCCTGCAGCGGATCTTCCGCATGAGCGACTGGAGCGATGGTGAGATATCCGGCAAGCATGAAGACGGCAGGCAATGCGCGCATGGGAACGGTCTCCGGCCTCTATCCGGAAAATGATAGCGCGTTTTTGCCTGCCGGAAAGGGGCCGGTTTTAGTGCCAGCGGCGGAATAGCGCGCTGGCGTTCACGCCGCCGAAACCGAAGCCGTTCGAGATGGCATATTCCATGGCCATTGGCCGCGCCGTAGCACCGACGAGATCGATGCCTTCGGCTGCCGGATCCGGTTCCACCAGATTGCGGGTAGGGGGTGCAATCTGGTCGCGTAGCGCCATAATGGTGAAGACTGCCTCGAGGCCGCCGGCGGCACCGAGGAGGTGCCCGGTTGCCGATTTCGTGCCGCTGACGGCAATGCCGCCCTCGCGCCCGAAGATCGTCTTGATCGCTTCCATCTCGCCATGGTCACCAACCTGGGTCGACGTCGCATGCGCATTCAGATGCTGGACTTCCGCCGGCGTGATGCGCGCTTGCGAGAGTGCCGCGTGCATGGCGCGTCGCGCACCATCGCCGTCTTCCGGACCTGAGGTCATGTGATAGGCATCGGCAGCCGTGCCGTAGCCGACGAGTTCTGCAAGCGGGGTCGCACCGCGGGCAAGCGCATGTTCCAGCGTCTCGATGACGAGAATGCCTGCACCTTCGCCCATGACGAAGCCGTCGCGGCCGGTATCGAAGGGACGGGATGCCTCTTCCGGCCGATTGCTGAAGCCGGTAGAGAGGGCGCGTGCCGCCGCAAAGCCGCCGAGACTGACCTTCTCGATGCAGGCTTCCGCGCCGCCGCAGATCGCGACATCGGCCTCGCCGGAGCGGATCAGCCGGGCCGCGTCGCCGAGGGCCTGAACGCTTGCCGCGCAGGCCGTGACAGGCGCGCCGAGCGGGCCCTTGTAGCCATAGCGGATGCTGATCTGGCCGGCCGCGAGATTGACGAGGAACGAGGGGACGATGAAGGGCGAAAGACGGCGGGGACCACGCGTCTCGACGGTGCGAACCGCGTCGGCAATCGCCGGGAAGCCGCCGATGCCCGATGCGACGATAGTGGCGGTACGCTCGAATTCGGCTGTGGTTGACGGCTGCCAGCCCGATTGCTTGATTGCCTCTTCGGCGGCGGCCATGGCGAAAAGGATGAAGCGGTCCATCTTCTTTTGGTCCTTGACCGGAATGTAACGGTCGACATCGAAGCCACCTTCTGCATCCTCGGCAATATCGGGGACGACGCCACCAACCTTGGCCGCCAGGTCTCCGACCACGTCTTCGGGCAGAACGCGCAGGCCGGACGTGCCCGACACCAGTCGCTTCCAGGCAGTCTCGACCCCGACGCCGAGCGGCGATACGACGCCCATGCCGGTTACAACGATGCGATCCATATGATTGCTCCTATCTGTTCATTGCAATTCCGGCAAAAGCGCAAAGCAGTTTGGCGTCCGGAATTGCGTTAAATCAAAACTCTAGCCGTCGAAGCCCAGGAACCACGCGCGCATATGCGCGATGCGTTCGTAGACGACCTCGTCGGCCGCCGGGCCTGGTTTGATGACGGTTTCCTCCGGAGAGAAGGCGCGTCCCGTGACACGATCGATGAGTAGGGGTTCGCGGTCTTCACCGGTCTCGGGATTGCCGAGGCGCATGGCGATCTCTTCTGGCGGAAGGTATTGGCTTCCCCATGCAAAAAGCGCCATCATGACCGGAAAGAAATCCCGTCCTTTCTGGGTCAGCACATATTCGTAGCGCGGCGGCCGCTCGCAATAGAGCCGGCGCTCGAAGAGGCCTTCTGTTGTCAGATGCTTCAGCCGCCGCGTCAGGATATTCGGCGCAACGCCGAGGCTCTTCTGAAATGCGTCGAAGCGAGTAAGGCCCTGAAAGGCGTCACGCAGGATAAGCATGCTCCAGCTGTCGCCGACGCTTTCAAGCGAGCGGGCGGCGGGGCAGTTGAGTTCTGTGGAGCAGGTGCGTTGCATGCCGCAGTGGATAGCACCAGTAACTATCAAAATGCAAGTTACTATCTTTCGCGGATCGCGAACGCAAAAAATCCCACGCTGGCGAGCGCGGGATTTTCTGATTGCAAGAAGAAATATTGGGTATAAAATCAATTACATGCAGCGATAATATAATGCTTTTTCAGCCTCGCCATCGGTAGCGTCAAGTCTGCGAATCCGTGGACGCTGACTTATCCAGCGCCTCCTCCGGGATATCGTCGAACGAGGCGTAGTTGAGATTATAGAGCTTCGAATAGAGCTTGCCGTTGGCCATAAGTTCCGCGTGGTTGCCCATTTCGATCACCTGGCCGTTTTGCAGGACGATGATCCGGTCCGCCTCGCGGATCGTTGCCAGCCGGTGGGCAATGACGAGGCCGGTGCGATTCTCCAGCAGCTTCACCAGCGCCTTCTGGATCAGCATCTCCGTGTAGCTGTCGATATTGGCCGTGGCCTCGTCGAGCACCAGAATCTTGGCATCGGCCACGAGCGCACGGGCAAAGCTCACGAGCTGCCGTTGGCCGAGCGAAAGGCCGCCGCCGCGCTCGCCGAGCATGGTATCGTAGCCCTGGGCAAGCCGCATGATGAATTCATGCGCGCCGACGGTCTTTGCCGCCTCGATGACCTCTTCGCGGGTCGCCTCGGTCTTGTGATAGCGGATGTTCTCGAAGACGGTTCCGGTAAACAGGAAGGGTTCCTGCAGCACCATGGCGATCTGCCGCCCGAGCGAATCCTGGGTGAGGGCGCGCACGTCATAGCCGCCGACCAGCACCTGTCCCTGTTGGACGTCGTAGAAGCGATGGATCAGCGCCATGGAGCTGGACTTGCCCGAGCCCGTCGGCCCGACGAGCGCGACCGTTTCGCCCGGATTGACCCTGAAGCTGACATTCTTCAGCACCGGATGATCCGGATTGTAGCCGAAAACCACGTCACGGAATTCGACCGAGCCATCCATATCAGGCGGCAAGATCTCGGCATCGGGCGCATCCTCGATATCGACGGGGACATCGAGCACCTCGGTCAGGCGCTGACCCGAGGCCATGGCGCGCTGCATGACGGAATACTGCATGGTGAGCGAGCGGATTGGATCGAAGAAGCGCTGGATATAGAACAGAAAGGCGACCATGACGCCGACATCCAGCCTGTTGCTCAGCACCATCGAACCGCCAACGACGATGACGAAGGCCATGGCCATGCCCGTCAGCGTATCGACGATCGGCACCATTACCTGTGCATATTTCGCCGCCGTCAGGTGCGCCTTGAGATTTGTATGCGCCTTGTCGTCGAAGAGATTGAAGTTGACGCGTTGGCGATCCATGCCCTGGACGGCGCGCACACCATGAATGGCCTCGGCCAGCGCCCCGTTGGTGACGGAATTGGTTTCGTGCGCGTCCATGAAGGCAACGCGCGCCCGCGGCAGCCAGAAAAGGCGAATGATAAAGAGGATGGGCATGACCGAGAGCGTCAGCAGCCCGAGACGAACGTCCAGCCACAACATGACGACGATGATGCCGAAGAGCAGGGCGATATCGCCGACCGAGAGCACCGAAGTCTCCAGGAACTCCTGCATCGAGTTGACGTCGCCCTGCAGGCGCGACATCAGGCGGCCCACTTCGGTCTTGTCCATGAAGGACAGGGAAACGCGTTGCAGATGCACGAACATCGCCTTGCGAATATCGAACAGCACCTCTTCCGCAACCCCGCCGACCACAGTCTCCTGGACATAGCTGGCGGCGTAGTTGACCAGGATAGCGATGAGGAAGCCGATGATCGCGAGCCTGAGGGCCGAATGATCGGAAGCGGCCCCCGGCGCCATTCCGTGGTCAATAGCGTAGCGGATAAGCAGCGGAATGACGATCTGCGATGCGGTGAACATCAGCACCGCGAAAACGGCGAGATACATCTGCCTGCGATAGGGTTTCACGAAGGCCCAGATCCGCCGGATGATCTTGCCGTCGAAGACCTTACCGAAGATCTCCTCCTCGACGCGATGCGATCCGACAACGGCACGGGGAGGGCGGCGCCCGTCTTCGCGAACGTCGTTGCGCTCCGTTTCAGTCACTTCGGCCATGTCTATGCCCCCTTCTTGAGGACGGGAAGTTCATCCTCCGGCCGGACCTGCAGGTCGTACAGCGCGCGGTACCGCCCGCCGGCGGCAAGCAACGACTGGTGCGTGCCGCGCTCGACGATCTGGCCGTTCTCGACGAAAAGTATCTGGTCGGCATGCATCAGCGAACTCAGCCGGTGGGCGACGATGATCGTCACCCGGTCCCGAGCAAAACGCTTCATCGCGCTGCGGATGCGCTGCTCGGTCGCGGCATCGATTGCCGCGGTGGAATCGTCGAACACCATGACCGCCGGCTTCAGCATCAGCGTCCGCGCGATCGAGAGGCGCTGCCGCTGTCCGCCGGACAGCGATACGCCTCGCTCGCCGACAACCGTTTCGTATCCGGTCGGCAGGCCGAGAATATAATTGTGAAGCTGTGCGGACTCGGCCGCGCGCTCGATCCGCTGTTCCTTCGCCCACGGATCGCCATAGGCAATATTGTTCTCGATGCTGGTGGTGAACAGGAATGAATCCTGCTGCACGACAGCAACGGCATGGCGCAACGATTGCAGCGTCGCCTTGCGGATATCCTGACCGTCGATCGTGATCCGGCCTGACGTAGTGTCGTAGAAGCGCGGGATCAGATGCGCGATGGTGGACTTGCCGCTGCCGGGCGGTCCGACGAAGGCGATCGTTTCGCCACGCCTTGCCTCGAAGCTGATGTGCTTCAGCACCGGGCGATCCTCGGCCGCCGGATAGGCGAAACCGACATCCTCAAAGCGCAGCGTGCCTGCCGTAACCTCAAGCGGCTTGGCATCCGGGGCATCCTTGATGGCAATGTCGAGATCCAGCAGGCCAAAGACGCGCGAGCCGCAGGTAGAAGCGCGCGCAAAGGCGTTGACCATCAGGCCGAGCTGGCGCACCGGCATCTGCAGGATGGTCATGAAGGTCAGGAACGAGGCGAGGGTGCCGACGGTGATCTCGCCCGCAATCACCTTGTTGCCGCCGATCCACAGAACGAGGCCCATGGCGGCGAAGAAGGAAAAGTTCATGGCGCTTGTGTTCACCACGCGGATGCCGACACGATTGTGCGCAAGGCTCAGGGCATGGTGCGACGCCTTCTCGAATTTCAGGATCTCATAGGCCTGGGCGGCAAAGGCGCGGACCACGCGGATGCCGCCGAGATTCTCTTCCATGATGCGGGTCAGAACCGACAGTCGTTCCTGCAGGTCGAGCCAGGTGGCGCGCAGTCGCAGCTGTGTGACAGATGATCGCCAGGCGACGAAGGGCACGAAGCTCAGCGCCAGCAGCCCGAGCAACATGTCGGTCGACAAAAGCATGTAGGCGCCGATGCCGATCAGCATGGTAAGCAACACCATGCGCACCAGCGCAGTCGAAAAATACATGCGCACGCCTTCCAGATCGAGCAGGCCGACCGTGATCAGATCTCCGGAATGGACGCTGTCGTGGAAGCTGAAGCTCAGTTGCTGGATCTTCTCATAGCAAGCGAGGCGAAGCTCGTAGCCCATGTGGTGGCCGACAGCTTCGCTGAAGTAGTTCTGCACCATGGTAAAAAGACCACGGAATATGCTGACGAAGAGCAGCAGCAGCGCCGTGGTCCAGAGTGCTGCCTCGGCCGCCTGTCCGGCTGCGCCTCCTGCGAAGGCCGTTTGCGTCTGGTCGACAGCGTGGCCCAACAGGCGAGGGATCATCAACTGCAACGTTGCAGCTACAAGAGTTGATCCGATCGCAAAACTGGTCTGCCAGGGGTGTCGCAGTGTCATATGCGTTATGCGCACAATGGTCGAAAGGCCACGTCCCCAACCGGCTGCTTTGACATGCGCCAACGATGCCAAAGGCTTCGCCGCGCTTCTTGATGAATCGCTGCTCACGCTAATTTCCAAGCATATTATGAACGAGGCGGGCCCGAGCGTCGGGTTCGGATCGCTGAAATGATTGATATGATGAATTTTGCCGATTCCGCCCGGTCATTCAAGGGGCGATGTGGTCACAACTACCACCCTAACGTTAGAAACCGTGTTGAAGCCAAACCGTCGGCAAGCAGGCAAGGCCAGTCTGAGGCATCCGGTCGCAGGCGGATTGTGGGGGCCGGTATTCGCACGAAATGCCGGGTCGCGGGCAGGAGTCATTCAAATGCCACATAGTTGGGGAGGCTTAGCAAGGTACAGACGGATCAAGCAGGATCCGCAACACCCGTCGATCCGCGCCTCTGCGGCCGACGTTCTCGCCTCAAACGGTGGGTTTGCCGGGAACGGGTTTATTCACAGGGCCTGAATGAGAAGGCTCACCGCGACCAGAGCAGATTTGCGAGGTTCAATGTGAGGTATTCCACCCAAGACCGTGTTCCGGTTTCCGTCGTGATCGCCAATTACAACTATGCTCGGTTTCTGAGGCGCTGCATCGATAGCGCTCTGGAGCAGGATTACGACAATGCGGAAGTCATTGTCGTCGACGATGCCTCGACGGACGAAACGGCGAGTGTCGTTGCTTCCTATGGGCCGCGTATCAAGGCCTGCCTGCGGGAAGAGAATGGCGGCCATGCCGCTGCATTCAACACCGGCTTTGCCTCCAGCAAGGGCGAGATCGTGCTGTTCCTCGACGCCGACGATTATCTCTATCCCCATGCGGTGACCGAGATCGTCGATGCCTGGGAGGACAGGACCGCCCAGATGCAGTTCAGACTGCATATCGTCGACGAGGAAATGCGCGTGAAGGACGTCTTCCCGCCGCCCGAACTGGCCTTCGAATCCGGCGATGTCACCCCGAAACTGCTGCAGAAGGGACGCTATCAGACCACGGTTACCAGCGGCCTGGCGTTCGACCGCTCGGCGCTGGAGGCGATCATGCCGGTTCCGGAAAAGGATTTCCGCCAGGGAGCCGATGGTTATCTCGCGACCGTCGCGCCTCTCCACGGAGATGTGACGTCGATCGACGATTGTCTTGGTGCCTATCGCATGCACGGCGCCAACCACTCCGTGTTTGCCGAAAAGCTCGGCCAGCGGGCGCGCTGGCGCATCGAGCATGATTTCCATCGGCTGGAGGCGCTGTCGGATCAGGCAACGGAGATCGGCCTGGACCTGCCGCCGGATGTCGGTCTGCGCGATCCCGTTCATCTGGAAGAGCGCTTGGCATCGCTTTGCATGGACAAGGATCTGCATCCCGTAGCCAACGACTCCAGGCTTGGCCTGGCGACCGCCGGCGCCGTCGCGAGCCTGGATATGAACGCATCGCGAAGACGCCGTGCGCTGCTCGCAGCCTGGTTTCTGTCCGTCGGCGTCCTGCCAGCTCGCATGGCGCGAGCCGTCCTGTCGTGGAAGCTCGTGGCCTCGTCGAGACCCGACGTTCTGCTGCGGCTTTCGAAAGCCATCCGGCATGCCATGGGATAGATCGTGTGAAGCACTCCTACGGGGTGTCATAGAGCGGCCTTGCGACGTATGATCGAGACCGCCGCCAACCCATCAAGTAGATAGCGGCGGCTTCAGATCAACATTATATCAGCAAGTACAATCGCTTAGTGACAAGCATGTCCGCATGCAGAGGAGTGCTATTTCTCCAGCGCTCGTGTACGGAATGCCTCGGCATAGCCTGGATCGAGGTGTCCGACGTTCACGTTGAGGATATTCTTGAGGCCGCCAAGAATATCGTCTTCGCTGGCCGATCCCTTGCCGGTCGTGTCCAGCTTCGACCAGTAGTTCTCGGCAGATTTCTGGTCGAACGGCTTATGGTTCGCTTCTGCGAGGCGCTTTTCGGCAGCCATATATTCGTCTTTCGTGACCTCTCCATCGCCGTTGACGTCAGCCGCGTCGACGAGTTGGTCAGCCATCCGCGAGTAGAAATCGCCGACGAGCTCTTCATCCGATTTGACCTGAGGTGCCTTTGGCGGCTCCACATGCACATCGAACTTTTCATCCGCAACGGACGGGCTCTTTTTGGCTTTGGGCACGAAGAGGCTGTAGATTGAGTTGTCGGAGTCTACTTTCATGGTGTTCCATCCCTTGTTGGATATGCGGGGCGCAACACAACCTGTGGGGCGAAACTTGCTTCAATCTTGCCGAAAACGTGTACTAATGGTTTCTATTATAACGGCAATGGCCTCCCTCCGGGATCGGGTGGGGTTCGCTACTCGATAAATTAGCGCAATCAGATAGCAATCGCCGTCAGGGATACTATTTCCTTACCTCGGTGCTCTATGAACGTGAGTTGCATTCATATTTTATGCAAACATGCGCTGAGGGTTTATGAGATACGCGATCGACGTTTTGCAAGCGGACGGCTCCTGCCGTACGCTCATTGTGGAAGTTATTGGGGGAAGCAAGGGCTCGTTGACGGTAATCCTCGACGGCAAAAGTCAGCAGATAGACTGGAAGGTGATCGCCGGATGGGCTGCCATCGACGAAGAGGGAACGACACCGATCATCTTGAATTGGCTTCCGCAGGGTATGGCGTTCCCGGTATGCATCTGACGATTTAATTGAGCCGCACATTGCCCTGAACCGTAGTTAGGTGGGCCAGGCCTGATCTTGCTTGCGCATGCAATCATGTTGCCTCCGTCCACCGGCGCAGCGCTGACCATCCGTATGTCAGCGACAAGATTGATACGCTCCACATCGCGAAGGCATACGAGGTTATCTCGGCGATTGCGTGATCAACTTCGACCTGATTTTCGATGCGCTGCTTGACATCGACTACAAGCGTGAGGTCGTGTTCGAAAGCGAGGACAGCTGGCTGCCGCAAGTAGCGACGACCTTAGGAACCACATATCGAAAGCAGGATTGCATGACTTCAACACTTGCTCCGGACCAGCTAGGTCCTACTGTCTGTGTCGGCGAGATTCTGGTCGAGATCGTCGCAATGACCGTCGGCGATGGGTTTACCGAAGCGCAGTCCCTCGTCGGACCATATCCGAGCGGCGCACCGGCAATCTTCATTTCACAATGCGGACGCCTCGGTGGCTCGTCGGCCATGGTAGGCGCAGTCGGCGATGACGACTTCGGTCGTGTCAACACGGACAGGCTGAAGCGTGACGGTGTCGACATCTCGACAATCGCGGTCGATGCCGACTATCCGACGGGCAGCGCGTTCGTCCGCTACCGCAAAGACGGCTCCAGAGACTTCGTCTACAACATTGCGAAGTCCGCGGCCGCGCGCTTCGGATGGTCCGACGACGTCCGCCGGCTCATCGAGCGCACAGGGCATCTGCACGTCATGGGATCGGCGCTGTCGGTGCCGAGCGCGCGCGAAGTCATCGATCGGGCGGTGGATATCGTCAAGGCGAGGGGCGGAACGCTTTCCGTCGATCCCAACATCCGCAAGGAGCTCAGACTGGACGAGGCGACGGAGCAGCGGTTCGCAAAGCTTGTAGCCGCCGCCGACCTGCTTCTTCCGTCCGGAGAGGAGCTCGAGAGAGCCGCTGGCGTGGAAGGCGAGGCGAATGCGATCAACCGCCTGTTTGAGATCGGCGTGAAGGAGATCGTCCTGAAGCGCGGCGCCGAAGGCGCAACCTATTTCAGCAGCGGCGGTGAGCGCATTGACGCGCCCGCCTTCATCGTCGAGGAGGTTGATCCGACCGGCGCTGGCGACTGCTTCGGCGGCGCTTACCTTACATGCCGCCGTCTCGGGATGGCGCCGAACGAGGCGCTCACATACGCGTCTGCCGCCGGCGCTCGCAATGTCACGGTCCGTGGACCGATGGAGGGAGCCGGTACGTTGCAGGAACTCGACGCGTTCATCTCTTCGACGAAAAGGCGTGCGTGATGCCGGTCCTTTTGGGCTGATCCTGTTGAACACCGATTAGTGACATGCGTGGTCGTGTAAACTCGAATAAGGTGTATTACGATTTTTGCTCGGGGGAGAAGTGAGATGCTTGATTTCAAGATTTCGGCGAAGCTATTGGCCGCGACCGCTCTGATGGTGGGGTATCAGGGATTTGCTTTCGCGCAGATGCCGCAGCAACAGCCGGACGCGAAGGCTTTCAAACTGGGGAAGCTCGACATTGTCGCCCTTCATGACGCGCAGTTTGTCCAACCCAACGATGGCAAGATTTTTGGTCTCGATCACAACCCTTCCGAAGTCGCGGATTTGCTCAAGGCCGCGGGCGCACCGACCGATACTGTCACACTCAGCGTCGATGCGCTGCTGATCAAGTCCGACCGGTACCTCATCCTGATCGACACCGGTGTCGGCGGCGCGCTTCAGGGCAGTTTGGCGAAGGCTGGTTACAAGCCTGATGCAGTGGACGAAATCCTGATCACCCATTCTCATCCTGATCACGTCGGTGGATTGGTTTTGAATGGAAAGCTCGCTTTTCCAAATGCCACGATCCGCATGTCGGAAGCGGAGTGGTCCTATGCCAAGGCAAATGAAAAGCTGGCCGACATCGTCAAGGTCATCGCGAACCATGTAAAGACGTTCAAACCCGGTGCCGAGGTTGCCCCTGGCATCACATCTGTGGCCCTGAGCGGCCATACGCCGGGTCATGTCGGCTACCAGATAAGATCAGGAAAGGAGAGGCTATTCGATATCGGCGATACCGCTCACAGTTCCATCATCTCGCTTGCCAAGCCAGACTGGGCGATATCGTTCGACGGCGATAAGCCGGAAGGCGAACAGAACCGCGTCAAAACGCTGGGCTCGGTCGCGAAGAGCCACGAGAGGATTTTCGCGCCGCATTTTCCCTTCCCTGGTGTGGGATATATCGAGGCCGAAGGCGATCACTTCAAATGGGCTCCGGATGACAAATCCGAATAGCGGGGAGACGTCGTTCTAGAGCTGCGAGACACAGGTCTAGCTAGGTTTGGATGGCCTTCCATCTTCGCGGGGCTATTCAAATTTGCCCGAAGCGGCAGGATCGCTCGCTGGAAAAGTCTCACGAAGCGCTTCATCGAGTTCCCGATCCGAGGCCCGAACTCTGGGTGCGGGGAACAGTTCGCTCATGATGTCGACGCGCTCGGGTAACATATCTGTCCCGTCTCGCAATTCGCCATGGACGTTGGGAACCAATGTCGTCTGCTTCGCCATTGCTGCCTCCCTGCAAACCTGTTGGTGCGGCGTCGTGAAATCCATCTCATCCGGTGGTCAAGCTTGAAGCAAGAATACCATATGCCTCTCCGGCAGGGAATCCGACTATGGCATTTTGGTGCGGTAGGGGATGTTGCGCGCTCACAGGTCCCTGGTCATTTCGACCATCGTCGGCCGGAACCGTAGCGATGCGAACAGTCTCTGCGCCACCTCGTTGCGGGCCGCCGTGGACAGAACGACTCGCGGCGCCCCGCGCTCCTCAAAATTGCTGATCGCCGCCTGCAACAGCCTGCTGCCTACTCCGCTACGTCGGTGATGCGGATCGACGAAGAGGTCGTGAATGACCCCGGCCGGTCCCCTCAACGCCATATAGTCCGGCCCCTCCAGCACGCCGTAGACATAGCCGATGACGGAAAGGTCGACTTCCGCGACGAGGAGGACGACATCCTCGCGCTCAAGCTGCCGTCCCAGCCATGAGGCATAGGACACTTCCGTTCTGTCCGTCGTCGGGAAAAAGCGCTGTGGGTCCAGGGTGTTGTGAAGAGCGACCAGAGCCGCACCGTATTTGCCGAGAACGGCTGTATCCGATGATCTGGCAACCCGGATCAGGGCTTGGGGTTCTGCAACGCCGCCTGAAGCACTATCTTTTCGAGGCATCTGCGGCTCCGGCAAGTCGTAGCCTTTGGGGCCGTTCGGTCTTCTTCTCCCGATGCCTGCGCTCCTCTTCCGCTGCTTCCATTGTTATCCCGCTCATGTCTTCGAATGCGGCCGCGCGTTCCTGCACGGTCAGTGCACGTCTGATCTTGCTTACCATGATAACCGCCTGTGTGTGAGTGTTTCCCCATATGGGGGCACGGTACAGAGCCCGCCGACATTCGGTACCTGAGAATTTCGAGCCATGCGATTAATGCATGGCTGAGGGGTAAGCTTCACGCTACTCTGGTACAGGGATCAATATTATATATCTCTCATCAAAGCGAACGGAGCGCCTCGAACGGCAGCCATCGCAGGAACCCAAGGAAAGGGGATTAAAATGAGCCTCGCACGTAGCATCAACAACTGGCGTAAATACCGCAAAACCGTTGAAGAACTTGGACGCATGTCCAACCGCAGCCTTCACGACCTCGGCATTAACCGGGATGAGATCCGCGACGTAGCGCGGTCTGCAGTGACCCGCTAACCTATAATATCATCGATATAAAAACGCGTCCGTATTGGTTCAATACGGGCGCGTTTTTGTTTTGATGCCACAAGTCCGGAATGATGATTGGCGCATAGCGAGCATCCGGACCGCAAGCCGCTGCCTATTTTTACGCCAAGGTATCCATAATCTGAGCTTATTGTCGCGCCCAGCCGTCGCCTTACCGGTTAGGCCACATGCTGGCCCGCTTGCTTGCGAGCCTCATAAAAGCGCATGAACTCCTCGGAAGACATGGGTCGAGCGAAGGCATAGCCCTGCAGGACGTGACATCCAAGATCGCGAAGGATGCTGGCGTGCTCCATCGTTTCCACACCTTCGGCGACGATTTCGATGTTTTGAGATCGGCCGATTTCGACGATCGAGGACACCAATCGCCGTTGGGAGGTGGACTGCGTGATGGGCATTACGATCTGTCGATCGATCTTCAGCCTCCGCGGCCGGAGCTCGAGAAGGCTCAATATCGATGCATGGCCCGTACCGAAATCATCGATCTCGATGTCGATGCCGAGCTCCTTGACGTTCTGGATCGACGCCTGGAACGCAGCGCTTTGGCCTTCGAAAGAGATGCTCTCGAGGAGTTCGAAGCAAAGCCTGCCTCGTTGGAACACAAGGGAGGAAAGCTCCCATCGATTCGCCAGTTCGACCAACCTCTGCGCGGAAACGTTGACAGAAATCCTTGGCACGTACATGCCGGCGGCATCCCAGCGCGTCAATTCGAACAGCGATCGCTGCAGGACCAGCCTGTCAATGGCGCTGGACCAGCCACGCTCCTCGGCAACGGAAAGAAATTGCGCCGGTGCGAGAATGCCACGTTCCGGATGATCCCATCGCACCAGAGCCTCGACGCCGACGATCGAATGGGTGTTGACGTCGAACTGCGGCTGGAAGTAGGGCACCAGTTCGTTGCGTTCTATGGCCGCCTCGATCTCGTCACCGAGCTTTTTGGTGGCGCGCGCAGCATCACCGAGCTTTCTGGTGAAAACCTCCGCTTGGCCTCGTCCCTGTCTCTTTGCCTCGTAGAGCGCAAGGTCGGCATTTCCAAGCAGATGAGCGACGTTCCCGTTTTCCCGCTGCCAGGCGACACCGGCGCTCGCGCCGACCTTGCATTCCACTCCGTCAACCAGGATCGGCGTCGACAGTTCGCGCACGATCGAATGGGCAAGGGATACGAATGCTTTCGGATTATCGCCCCTGGTGGCGATGACGAATTCATCTCCACCAATACGCATGGCAACGTCGTCCGGGCCGATGACATCTCGCAGGCGTGATGCGGTTACGCGCAATACCGTGTCCCCGCCGGCATGGCCTCTGCTGTCGTTGACTTCCTTGAAGGCATCGAGGTCAACATGGATCAGCGAAAGCAGGGTCCGTTCGGGACGTAGATACTCCGAAGCAAGCAGTCGATCCAGGTATCGGCGGTTAGGCAGCTCGGTCAGCGGGTCATGGAGCGATTGATATTCCATGTCCTGCCGGGCCAACATGAGATCGCTTTCCCGTTCGCGCAATTTCACAATCGTTTTCTGGCGCGAGCGGGCGAGGGATCCAGCCCAAAGCATTGGAGCGACCACCGCAAGGCAGACCGCACCGGCGGCCAGGCGGAAAACGGTCATGTTATTGTGGCTGCCCCATCCGGACTTTGGAGTTCCGGCAATTGTCCATCTTCCGTAACCCATGTCGAGCGAAGCGAACATGGGATCGCGATCTAATATCGACGCATCACCATAAAAGACATTTTTCGCGTTTGCAGATGCGGCCGGGGAACTGATCGCGATATCGAGATCGGTGGTGGTCAGCCCGCTGTCGGAATAGAGCTTCTCGACATCGATCACGCCGGACAGCAATCCCCAGAAGGTCTGGGCCCTGCCGTCGGTGATGTAGACCGGCGTTCGCGCAATGAACCCTTCACCGCCCTGGACAAGATGGATTGGGCCAACCAGAACGATGTTATGACTGTTGCGGGCTGCCATCGCTCCGTCATGCTGCTGCTTGTCGGTTCGGTAGTCGAGGCCGATCACCTTTTCGTTGCCGTGTGTAGGGTAAACCCATCTGACAACTAGGTTCGGTGCTGCGGTAATGATCTTCAGCTGCGAAGGTGTCTGCAGGACCTGGGCGCTCAACCTGGCATATTCGGCTTCATCCATTGTCGGATTGACCGCGATTCCGGCAACGATACCTTGCAGCAGCATAATGTCGCCGATGAGGTTCGTTTGAAGACGGGCCGCGAGCGAGGTAATCTTCTCCGCTACCTCTGCCCGTTCGTCGGCATTTAGCCGGGCCTGTCGCTGATGGTCCGCAAGGACAAACACGATGAGCGCAACGACAGTTGCCAATATTGCAGGCGCAAAGGTTGCTCGGCGACCAAGATAGGTGCCTGCTTCATGGAGAAGTTTTTCCAAGGATGTGGGCATTCCGGCTGCGACCTGAGGATGAAGAAAACATCATCGCGCGATTGCCTTAAGGGAAGTCTAATTGAGAAGGCTCAAGTGTGAGAAACTGTCATATTTTGCTGCAGGCAGCTCACGGCCTCTTCGATACAGCCTAGTCCAAGTTGGAAGTATTGCTGTCCATGTCGATAGGCTGCCTCTCGCTTTCATCTTGGCGGCAGCATTCTAGGGGAATGCTAATGGCCAAAAACGCCGGCATAGGCGTAAAGTGCCGGCGTTCCGCCCGTCATGACAAACAGCACCTTGGAGCCGGGGGCAATGTTCCCGTCTTGAATGTCGGACAACAGGCCGGCGAAGGCCTTGCCGCCATAGACTGGGTCGAGAAGCAGGCCTTCCGACCGAGCCAGCGTCTTGACGGCGTCGACCATGGCCGTTGTCGGAATACCATACCCATCCCCGAGTTGGCCGTCACTTATGGTGAGGTCTTTCGAATCAACCCGCTCTCCGGCCGATAGGAGTTCGAGAACGGCATTCACCTTGTCGGCGGTGACGGATATCGCGAATTCCTGTGGTGACACGACGCAATACGCTCTTACTCTGGCTGCGTCATTGCCGGACATAATCATGCCGGCGGCGAGACCTGCGTGTGTGCCGCCGCTGCCATTGGGGATGACAATCCGGTCGAACGCAATGTCAAGATCGGCCGATTGCGCCGCAATCTCAAAGGCGCAGTCGACGTAACCCAGGCATCCGACCGGCGTCGAGCCGCCGAGTGTAGCGACAAACGCCCTGCCGCCAGATGCGGTGATCTCGGCGGCGCGATTTTCTGCAAATTGCTTCGGGTCATCACCGTTCGAAAGGATGTGCAGCCGCGCTCCAAACAGGTCATCCAACAGCACGTTCCCATTCTTCCGGTAGAGGTCATCAAACCGCGGAACCATCTGCGCCAGGACAAGCTCGCACGCCAAACCGGAGCGCGCACAGGCCGCCGCCGCCAGGCGAGCGAAGTTGGACTGGACACCACCAAGGGCGATGACCGTGTCGCAGCCCTCCGATTGGGCCTGTCCGAGCAAAAACTCAAGCTTGCGCAGCTTGTTTCCTCCTCCTCCAAGTCCCATGAGGTCGTCCCGTTTCACCCAGATCGCAACTCCTTGCCGCCGATCTCCGAGCCATTGCTCAAGGCGCTCGAGCCGTTGAATAGGCGTCGGAGCGGCCATCAGGCGAATCCGAGGAAACTTATCCAGGATCTGAAACATCTGCATCGTCCGCTCTCCCTCAACCTTTGATACCTGATGGTCCAGCCAGATCATCGAGGAAATCTTGGCCTTCAAGTGTGACTTTCAAGTCATGGTGTTCAGAGATGCGAACTCGTGTGAAGGGGCGCGGAAGTGTGGAAGATCACCCTTCACGCCGATCGATCCAGCATCTGCCGAAGCATTGTCACAAGCCCGTCGGTGCCGTCGTTTGCGGCGACCGAAAGCAGGTGGCTTTCTGCAATCGCGATGATTGCCTCGACGCTTTCTCTTTCCGACCAGCCTGCATCCATCGCCCCGGCAAGAAGTTCGCAGAACGCGGTATCAAGCGCATCTTGGCATCGGATATCCCGATCGGGATCGTCTCTGGTGACAAAGGGGCGCGAGATGCTGTTCATCTTATCGTCCTCAACTGGCCAGGTGCCGCCGGAGGCATCACTTCAGCGACAAATTCAAACTCATCCAGCATGTGATGCACATCAGACCCGGCTCTTGTGACTGTCCAGTAGTCGGGGTCCTCGCCGAAGACGGCCGAAACCCGGGCGACTTCAAGGTCCGAAGACGGCTCTCTCCGTCTGACCCAGTAGAAAATGTCCGGACGCAATTCCAAAGAGACTGGCTTACGCATGTGGGTACCTCGAACATAGCCCGCCGATGAGCATGCTGCGTATTCGTTCTCAATTTATTAAACATCTCCTAAAATACCTGTCCTTATCAAGACGATTTGCTGAGATTGCGATAGGCGGCGCCAAATTCGTTTGAAGCAATACCTATGTGCAAATGCACCATGGGCGGATCGCTGCAATAATCCGCCCGTGCAGCAGTCCGCTGCGTGAACGATTAGGAAGGAACCGACAGATGAAGATCCTGATGGTGTTCACCTCGCATGACGTACTTGGCAGTACAGGGCGCAAGACGGGCTTTTGGCTCGAGGAAGGCGCTGCACCCTATTACGTCTTCCGCGACGCCGGCATCGAACTGACGCTCGCCTCGCCAAAGGGCGGGCAGCCGCCGGTGGATCCGAAGAGCGACTTGCCTGAAAACCAGACGCCGGCGATGGCGCGTTTCAAGAAGGATCCGGATGCACAGAAGGTCTTTGCCACGACCAGGAAGCTTAGCGACGTGAGTTCGGAAGGCTTCGATACGGTCTTCTACCCTGGCGGCCATGGGCCGATGTGGGATCTGGCGGAAGATCCGATCTCGATCTCGCTCATCGAGTCCTTCTACAATTCCGGAAGGCCGGTCGCAGCCGTCTGTCACGCACCGGGCTTGTTGCGTCACGTGTCCTACAAGGGCGCTCCGATCGTAAAGGGCAAGCGCGTCACGGGATTCACGAATACGGAAGAAGAGGAAGTCCAGCTTACGAAGGTGGTGCCGTTCCTGGTCGAGGACGAGCTGAAACGTCTTGGTGGCCTATTCGAAAAGAAGCCGAACTGGCAAAGCTTCGCAATCACCGACGGCCGATTGATCACCGGCCAGAATCCGGCGTCCTCGACAGCCGGCGCCCAGGCCCTGGTAAAGTTGCTGAGTGAGTTGAGGTCCAAGCCTAGCGCTGCCTAAGCCCTAATCGTTGCCGAGCTCAAGTCACGGTCGCAAGCCAGGGGAGTTTGCGACCGCGATCGCTGTTGGGAATCACGAAACCTTCGTCCGCGATAGTCGCGTTGATGGACATTATCCTCCGTCGTGGAAAGGCCGTCTCCGGGCGGGCGGAGACGGCCTTGGCGGATCAGGGAAACGATCCGCAAGCTCCAGTGGAGGGGAGGGGCACCGGAGCAAGGCTGTGGTTGCAGCTACCGCTTATCGAGGAGGGCAGCCACTGCAAGGACTCTATGCCGCGGCGGCGCCTTGCGTAAGTGAACTTAGGTATCGGCCGCCTATACAAGTGGGCAGTGGAGCAGGGGGACGTCCATCGCCGCCGCCACTGGCGCTCAGTCGAACGCGCATCATCGCAAGCCGGTTTTTTCTGGACACGTGCGTTGGTCAACATATTTGAGAGTGGCGATTGCTGCAGATGATCCACTTGGTAGCCGCATCGATGCGAGACAGACTTCAGCTTTTGTTCCCCGGCGACGCGGCTTTCTTCGTGCTGTCTTTCGGTGCGGAGCGCCCCTTGTCCAGAAGACGCGAAAACACGTTCTGTTTCTTCTTTTTCGGAACGAGATCGACATCACTCACGAGCTTTGCGCCGCCTTCGCGCCGTTCCAAGGTGATCTTACGACTATGGAAGGCTTCCAGTTCTGCGCGATGGGCGACGCTGATGATGGTGACATCAGGCAATTCGCGGATCACCATCTCCATCATCTTGTCCTGGCTCTTCTCGTCGAGCGCTGAGGTCGCTTCATCGAGCACGATGATGTCGGGATTGTGCAGGAGGAGACGTGCAAAGGCGAGCCGCTGCTTTTCGCCGCCCGACAAGGTCTGGTCCCATGGCGCCTCTTCCTCGATCCTGTCGTTCAGATAGTCGAGGCCGACTTTCTCGACGGCCGCCTTTATCTCGTCGAGCGGCCAGCCATCGGCTGCACGGGGGTAGGCGACGGCGCGGCGAAGCGTGCCCGAGGGTATGTAGGGCCGCTGCGGCAACATGAACAATCGGCTGTCGGGATGGAAGTCGACGCTGCCATGGCCCCAGGGCCAGAGACCGGAAATTGCCCGCACGAGCGTGCTCTTGCCCGTCCCGGATTCGCCGGCCACGAGCACCCGTTCGCCTCGTTCGATCTTGACCTCTGTCTCCTTGACCACGGACGTGCCGTCATCGAGCGTCACGGAGAGATCGTTGAGGCACAGCATTGCCTCGCCCTCGGTCTCGCCATGCCTGATGCGCACGAGGGAGTCGCTCTTTTCGGCACGCTCCAGCCCGTCGAGCGACATCATCAGCGAGGCGACGCGGTGGGCAGAGGCGTTCCAGTCGGCAAGGCGCGGGTAGTTGTCCACCAGCCATCCGAACGCACTTTGAACGATGGCAAAGGCAGAGGCGGCCTGCATGACCTCACCCAGCGTCATGCTGCCTTCGAGAAATTTCGGCGCGCAAAGCAGGACCGGCACGACAGGTGCAATCAACATGGACCCCTGCGACACGAGCGTCGTGCGCATATATTGATGCGCAAGCAGCGCCCATTGCTTCAGCGCATTGCCAAAAGTCCTGTCGAGGTCGTTGCGCTCCTCCTCTTCGCCGCCGAGCAAGGCAATGCTTTCGCCGTTTTCGCGCACATGCGTCAGCGTATAGCGAAATTCAGCTTCAACCTGGTTCTTGACCTCGGAGACCGCAACGAAATGACGGCCGATGACCGCCATCGAAGTTGAGGTGATCACGGCGTAGAGGACAGCCGTCACAACGAGAAAACCTGGAATTGTGATGATCGAGCCCGCGATCGAAACCGTCAGGGCTCCGCCGATCGTCCATAGCACGACGATGAAGGTCGAGGCCGATACGAAGGCGGAAATGACGCCGGCGAGGAAATCGACAGGGGATTCCGTCGCGATCCGCATATCTTCCGAGAGACGCGCTTCCGGGTTCTTGTGAGCATCGCCGCCGATGAGGTTGAGCTGATAGTAACGGCCATTTGCGAGCCAGCGGGCAATGAGACCGGTCGTCAGCCAGGAACGCCATCGCCGCTGGATCATCATGCGGACGTAGACTTGTACGGTGACCAGAGCGACACTACCGAGCACCAGCGGCAGGAACACCACACTGAGAACATAGACGGTATGCGCATCGTGCTGCTCAATGGCGTCAAAAATCCAGCGGTTCCAGAGATTGATGCCATACTGGAAGCAGACATTGGCGCCGATCAGGGCAAGTAGCCCGATCGTGCATGGCCAAGCGAAGCCGTCGCCGCGGCGGCTCCAGTAACCGCGTGCGCTGATCCAGAAACGCTTGAGCAAATATTTCTTTCGAGCCTGCTCGGCCTCTTCGGGCGGCAGGGTTCGATCCGGTTCGATAACCTCGGGCGGCGGAACATCCTCGGGAGTGGAGACCTTCGCTTGGCGCGTCTCCTCGGCACCCCGCGGCCTGGTGCCGTCGACCGATTTCGGTTTGAGCTTGGCGTCGGTCATATGTGTCACAACGGCTAAATAGCCCAAAGGTTTCACCGGACTGATGTCGAACCTCGCATCGCTTGCTGCACGTGGACCGCTGCAACGCGAGACGCGTTCCCGTTCGACACGGGTCGAAAGCGAGGGCAAGCTTCGTTGTCAGGCCGCGCCGTCCGCGGGCTGCCTGTGGCGATCCCGCTCTCGCTTGGTGCTTTCGGCAGCGCCGTGGTCGCCGAGAAGCTTTTCCCGAGCTTGCGCGATTTCATTGGCGGAGACGACCGTTGGCTGCTTGTCGTCGGGAATACCGGGACCCGTCTTGGCGGCCCTGGTGCTCCTTGGTCGGCGGTTGAGAGCGTTCCTGCTTTTGGACATGGAAGTTTCCTTTCTGGAAAGAAAACGAGCGCGACGGCCATTTGTGCCCTGAGCCGCCCAAAAAGATGATCCGGGGAACTTGCGAGCGGGCGAGGGCGGTAAGCTGTCTGCAAGGCGGACCCAATTCCCGCAGGTAATTTCAAACCCTGAAGGTCGAGTTCATCGCCATTTGCATAGGTGCATTGCACAGCGCTTTTCAGGACAAAAAAGCCTGGGAAACGCGGTGATTTTCATGCTCGCGGCTAACTGCGCGAAAGCACGGTGATTTCAGTTCAGAAGATTGCCGTGTTCTTTCAGACTCACCCGATCTCATGGGATTTTCCTGCTTGTCGTCTGTCGCGTAACACACGGAAAACTATACACAAAAAAACGACAGGTTCTGCGGAATGGAGCCGGAATGCCGCTGCGCTTGGGGACCCGCAATTTGCGTCACTACGCGGATGTACTGGCCGGGAGTCGGAGTATCCCATGTTGTCGAAGTCGCTTATTTTCAAGAGTTCGTTTGTTCGCAATATCTGAAAAGTGCGTCCAAGTCCGTGTCAAGGATTTGTCATAAATGCTGCGGCGCGAGAGGAGTAATGGGCGTGCCGCTGACGGAAATGTCAGCGTCAACAAAAGGAAGCCCCCAAAATGAAAAGACTCCTCTTTATCGCCGCTGTCGGCCTGCTTGCTACGAACGCGATGGCTATGTCCAGCTACGACGCCAAGTCCGTGAGCTGCGGAACCGTTCACCAGAAGATCGCCCAGGAAGGCGCCGTTGTTCTCCGCTATCCGTCCCATCACCCGGGAATGATGATGTATAACCGCTATGTCACGAACTCGACGATGTGCGTCGGCCAAGGCGGCTCGTCACGCACCACCATCGCCGTGAGCGACGATCTGAAATGCCCGGTTATGACCTGCAATACCACGACAGGAAAAGGTCCGAACAAGAACCAACGTTGATCGGCGATATGTCTCTGAGGGTGGGGGCGCTCGCCCCTGCTCTCGAGGCATGGTCCTCAATGTGAATGGCTGTCGTTTGCGCCACATCGGCCCGTCGCGATTTCAGTTTGGATCCAGGGGTCTTTGGAATCCCGTTAGCTCTGAGGCACGCAGTTTGTGGTCTAACGATCGCCGCGGCTAGAAGATGTTACGGCCCCCAAGCATATGCTCGCGCATGAACCTCTGATGTAGCCAGAAGGCCTTCAGTTTCTAAACCACCCGTGCGGCGCAAGATGCAGACGGCGTCGAAGCTTTCTCAAACGCCGTTGTCACTTCGCGGCGACACTATCGCCAAGCGTCGAGAAATAGCCGCCGCATCCAAAAGCTCGGCGATCACGAAGCACATTGTGCCTGATCGCCCGACAGGTCGCAGAGCGCTGACGCCAGATCTCGGTGATCGACAACTTTCCGCTCGACCAGGCGATGAAGACGACGCCGATCGGTGAGGGTCAGTTGCCGATAGCATGAAGCCATTGAAATCACTTGGAAGCAGATGGTATCAGCGTCCATTCGTTGTCACAGCTATTTAAAGATGAGACAAAGTAAGCAATTTAGAAACGCGACGCCATACTATCCAATGTTACTGAATATGCAAGATTCTATAGTTATGGATGCGCAAGCGCGAGCCGC
>NZ_QOVX01000011.1:0-192825 GCF_008365395.1 Neorhizobium sp. P12A
CACGGCTAGAGGCATTGGCAACAACGCCAGTCGACTGTTCCATCGATTGCTACTCGGCTCCCATCGAATCGCCAAGGGACTTAATATGAGTTTAGCCTAAGAAATGACACCGGCAATGGTTGTACGCTTAATCGGACTACAATTAGTAACCTCGTCAGCGGTTCGGCGTTTCTTTCCTGTTTGAAAGCATCTCGGGTAGCGTGCCTTGAGCTTCGGTCTCGGCCCTTCAAAAGCGCAGCCCATAATCCGCCGGACGGCTCGATGTTTGAATCAGGTCCACATTCAGCATGTCGCTGGAATCGACCTGCTGCGCGATCTCCTCGCTCGACTTGCCGTGTTCCGCCCAACGTTTCATCAGTCTTTGTCGCAAGGTCTCTCGAGGAACATCCAACATCATGGTCGTATCGAAGGTGAGAGCGTTCCACCCATCCCGATCCAGCAGGAGATAATTGCCTTCAACGAGAACCAGGCGCACCGATTGTGGAATAATGCGAGCCCCCGCCCGCGCAATCTCCAGCGAGCGATCGAAGACCGGCAGCGCGATTTCTTTGACCGCGTTGCGCCGGAGCCGGTCCAGCATGTGGAAAAAACCTTCGATGTCAAAGGTCTCAGGGGCGCCCTTGCGCGGGCGCAATCCCCGTGGGATCAAAACCTGGTCATCGAAATGATATCCGTCCATCGGGAAGACAGCAGCGTAACCGGGCGTCTTCGCGTTCAGAACGGTTTCCATTCTTTCGGCCAAGGTCGATTTACCGGAGCCGGGTGGCCCGGCAACGGCAACGATCCGTCGTTCGCCGTCCGCGATGTTCGCGAGAAGATCGACAAGCTCTTGTTCGGATATATATTTCATTGCGCGCTTCCTGGATCAGATTTCGCGCGCGAGCCAGCGAACCATATTGGTCATCAGTTGGTCATATCCTCGCCAGCGCATGAAGTCGTCGGAGAGCCAATGGGGTCCGATATCTGTCGCCCATGCCAGCGATCGACCGGCGCCATAGTCGCGAACGGCCAGAAGCGGCAGTTCTCTTCCTCGGATGGAGCATTGGACCAAGCCAACCGCTTTGTCATCGGTCCGAAGGACAACACGATTCATTCCAAGCACGAAGGGAAGCTGCGATGGGACACCAGTTAGAACCGGGTGGCCTCCATCGATCACAATGGGATCGAGGCCTTCCGGCGCCTCAAGGCCATCGGGTCCAGCACTGATCTCGACCGGCAGGCACTCCTCGATAGCAGTGCCGTGGAACATAGCTGATCCGTCCATGCCCTGGAAACAGGTGTAGCCACCCGCCATCAGCAATGCGCCGCCCTGCTCTACCCAATGGCGAAGAAGCTCCAGCCTGTTGACTGATCGCTGCCCCGCTCGGGTTTCAGGTGTGTATAGCAGCGACAGCGCGCCGACATCGGAGATCACGACAACCGAATATTGCGAGAGCGCTTCCAGTGTCGTCGGAAACTCGGCCTCGCATCGTTCGCCGCCGATCTGGACGACATCGATCCCATGGGCGGCGAGTGCCTGGATGTATCGCGTCGCGCCATTGGAGTAGCGGGATGATGACCCGACCTCCAACCCCTTGGAAGCGAATGAGGTGACGTGGAAAGTCTCGCCCGCAAGAAGTACCGGCTTCATGACAGATCCTCGATGGAGAAGGGTGAGCAACGCCATGTCGGCGTTGCTCCGTTTCAAAGTCAGAACTTGAATTCTTCGACGTTGCTCGGCGTTACGATCTTTGCCGGCCCGAGCAGAACCTCGCCCTTGGCTCCAACCTTGTAGGATCCGAGACGACCGGCGGTGAAGGTTTCGCCTTCCTTGCCGCTGACTTTGCACTCGGCGACGGCCTGCGCGGCGTAATATGTCAGGTAGCCGAGATCCTTGACGTTCCACCAGATGTCCTGGACGGAGCCGTCCTGAATATACTTCTTGATAAGAGTGGCGGGCGCCAATCCAGTCAGCTTGATCTTGCCGAGAAGACCGGCCTGCTCCATGGCGCGGGCGGCGGCTGGCAGACCAATGCCGGCAGGAATGATGATGCCCTTCAAGTTGGGAAACGCCTGCGCAAGGCCCAGAGCCTGCTGCTGATTCACCTGTTCGCTTTCCTGACCATAGGCGACCTGCACCAGCTTCATCTTCGAATATTTCTTGTCGGCCGCCATCTTCTTTTTCATGAAGTCGATCCAGGCGTTCTGGTTCGTGGCCGTCGGCGTGGAGGACAGGATCGCAAAATCGCCTTCGTAGTTGATGAGTTGCCCCATCGACTCCAGCATCATTTCGGCCAAACTATCGCCGGCTGCCTGGTTCAGGAAGAGCGTGCGGGAATTCGTAGCGACGTCGGAGTCGTAGGAGACGATCTTTACGCCCTGCTTTTCGGCGCGACGAAGTGCGGGAGCAACGGCGTTGGCATCGTTCGCCGAAATCGCGATGACGCCGACCTTCTGGGAAACCAGATTGTTGATGAAATCAATCTGGGCTTCTGCTGTCGCCTGGGAGGGTGCCTGCTTGATCGCCTTGCCGCCGATCTCGGCTGCGGCCTCTTCCGCCCCGGTCTGGGCGACCTGGAAATAGGGGTCCGTGTCGAGCTTCGGCAGGAAGCCTACGGTAACAGGCGCCTTGGCGCAGTCGGCCGCACTTGCCACTCCGAAGCTTGCAATCAGTGTGCTGGCGAGAAGCAGCGATGTCAAAACTGTCGTTTTCATGAAGTTTCCTCCTCCGAAAGTCCGGCTTGAGTGAACATTGCGAGCCACCGGATGCTACTCGCTTGTCTTGGTTTTGAAGTAGTGGGTTCTAACGCTGGCGAAGATGCGCTCGGCCGCATTGCTGGCGAGCAGCGAGACGATCAGCAGCAGTCCGATGACCGTCCCTTGCGCATCGCCGCCAGTCTGCAGAAGGCCAAGAACGTTTCGGATCGTCGCAAACAGGAGCAGAGCCCACAAAACACCCGTCAGCTTGCCCTTGCCTCCAAAGACGCTGATGCCGCCAAGGAGCGCGATCGTTATGACATCCAACTCGATGCCAAGCGCATTGTTGGCTCGAGCGTTGGCCAGCCGTGCAGCGTAGACCATCCCGGCAGCGGCGCAGACGACACCCGACGTGATGAACAGACCCAGCACCGTCCGAGCAAGACGGATGCCCGAGTATCGTGCCGCCTCGGGACTTCCGCCGATGGCATATATCCGGCGTCCCAGCGGCATCCTTTGCAAAGCGATTGCGAACATCGGCGCAAGAACGATGAATGGCGCGATGGTCCAGGGAACCGGCGTATCGCCGACGGTATTGATACCAAAATCGAGGAAGCTGTCGGGAAAGTCGTTGATCGAGTCCGAGCCGAGCAGAATATAGCCGATACCCCGGAACAGCGCCATTGTTCCCAGCGTAACGACCAGCGACGGCAAGCCCAGTTTCGTCACAAGCACGCCATTAAAGGCGCCGCAAGCGGCTCCCGCCAGCAATGTCAGGGGAATGGCGGCGTAGAGGGGAAACTCCGCCTGGACCATCAGGCCGAACACAACGCTCGTGAGCGCCAGCGTGCTGCCGACCGAAAGGTCGATCTCACGGGCGATGATAAGAAACACCATCGGCAGCGCGATCAGAGCTCGTTCCGAGATTCCCGCGACGGCCTGCGAAATATTGAAGGTCGATGCGAAGTTCGGCACCTCGAGGATTGCGTAGAGGATCACGACAATGGTGATCGCAGCCAGGAAGTTGTCCCAGTTGCCGATACGGGCGACGAAATCAGTCTTTTCCTTCGATTTGTCGATCATGAGTGCGCTCCTCCGCGGGCCGCTCTTCGGGCGACATAGGCGTCGATGCCGATGGCGATGAGGATGACGAGACCGTAGACACCCTGAAGCCATAGGGGGTCGACGCGCACGAGCGTGAGGCCATTGTTGATCACCAGGAGCAGCAGGGCGCCGGCGGCGACGCCGAGCACGGTGCCGGACCCCCCGCGAACGGCGACACCGCCGACGACGACGGCGGCGATGACCGTCAACTCGAAGCCATAGGCAACGCGCGCATCAACCGTGGCGTATCGGGACGCCCAGAGAGCGCCGTCGAATCCCGCGAGGAGACCGGCTGCGGCAAATGCCAGCAGAATGCGAGGTCTCGCGGGGATCCCGATGAGCCTTGCACCTTCCGGGTTGGAGCCGATTGCATAAAGTTCGCGTCCAAGCGAGGTGTAGCGAAGGACGTAGCCTGCAATCAGCAAGGTGGCGACGGCGATGAGAATGATTGCCGGAACGCCAAGGATGTTTGCGCTGGTCATGTCCAGCCAAGCCTGCGGCACCTGGTCGGCACTGACCTGAGTGCCGCCCGCCCATATGCTGTTCAAGCCGCGGAAAACGGACATCGTGCCCAATGTCACGACAATGGCCGGCACCCGTCCATAGGTGATGATCACCCCGTTTACTGTGCCGGCAACCAGGCCGATCGCGCAGGCAAGAAGCAAGCCGCCGATCACACCTATTTCCGGATGGGCATGAAGGGTCGAAGCTGCGCCATAAGCCGCCAGCCCTATGATCGCAGCGACGGACAGGTCGATGCTGCGCGTTATCAACACCAACATTTGCGCAACGGCGACGATCATCAGCAGACCGGCGTCCATGGCCAGAGCGGAGAGGTTCGATCCGCTCAACATGCGAATGTTGAGGATTGAAATTGGAACGATCACGGCAAGCATGGCTGCAACAAGCCCAAATTCGCGCCGGGCAAATATCCGCTTTAACGGGCTTTGATGCGAACTGAGCTCAATGTGCTCGATCCCTGTATGGACCGGCTTGGCGACAACCTCTCCATCGATCTTCTGAACGATGGCATCCGTTGCTGCGGCAATCACCTTTTCCTGCGTGGCCTCGTCGCGTTCGAACCTGCCGGAAATATGTCCTTCCCGCAGCACAATCATGCGGTCAGACATTCCGAGAAGCTCGGGAAGCTCCGACGAGATCAGGATGATTGCCATGCCCTGGCTGGCGAGATCAGCCATCATCGCATGGACGTCGGCCTTTGCCTGGACGTCAATGCCCTGGGTGGGCTCGTCGAGGATCAGAATCCGAGGGTTGGTCGCCAGCCACTTCGACACAACGACCTTTTGCTGATTGCCGCCCGAAAGAGAAGTGACCGGCTGTTCGTAGGAACTGAAGCGCAGACGCAATCGATTGAGGAAGGGTTCGGCGAGCCGCAGTTCTTTCGAGCGAGACATCATCCCGCCACGCGTTGCCTTGTCGAGAACGGTGAGCGACGCGTTGTTCAAGATCGAGAAGTCCATCACCAGGCTTTGGCCAATACGATCCTCGGAGACGTAGGCGATGCCCTGTTCCATCGCTTCGCTTGCGGACGAAAAATAGACGACACGGCCATCTACCGCGATGGAACCTGCAGTCGGCCGATCGATACCGAACAGCACGCGAGCGATCTCCGTGCGGCCGCTTCCCACCAACCCTCCGAAGCCGAGAATTTCTCCTGCCTTGAGCTCAAAAGAAATGTCGTCGAAGGTGCTACTGCGCGACAGGCCATCAACCTTGAGGACAACGCTCCCAGGAGCCGAGGTATGACGAGGGTAAAGCCCATCGAGCGCACGACCGACCATCATCTGGATAGCGCGCTCGCGGGACAAATCCGCGGTCAATTCGGTACCGACGAGCCGTCCGTCACGCAGGACCGCGATCCGATCGGACACGCGGTAGATCTCATCCATGCGATGGCCGACGAACATCATTGCCACCCCGCGCTGCCGCAGAGAGCCCACGACGGCGAAGAGCCGCTCGACTTCGCGCTGCGACAGGGCTGCCGTCGGTTCGTCCATGATCAGCACCCGAGCATCCAGCGACAGGGCGCGAGCAACTTCGACCAATTGCTGCTCGGACGTCCTGAGTTTGCCCAGAGGCTGGGAAACGTCCGCATCGAGGCCGACGGTCTTTAGGAGACGGGCCGCCTCCGCCTGCATGGAGCCGTGATCGAGCTTCCACGATGCTCCAGTCTGACCAATGAAGAGGTTTTCGGCTATGCTGAGGTCCGGAAACAGACCCGGATGCTGGTGCATCACCGCGACACCCGCATGCTGGGCCTCGAGGGGTGAAGAGAAGCGCCGCTGCTGGCCGCCGATGACAATCGAACCCATGTCCGGCCGATGGACGCCCGCAAGCACTTTCACGCATGTGCTTTTGCCGGCGCCGTTCTCGCCAAGCAAAGCCAGAACTTCACCTGCCCGAAGCTCGATGCTCACGTCCGATACGGCGACGGTACCGCCGAAGACCTTGGTTACACCAACGAGCGACGCTGCGACTTCAACAGTGTCTTTCGATGCGGCCGCAGGCATGGAGACATCCTCAAGCATGCTTGCCAACATCAGTGCGCAAAGCCGCGATTACGATCCGGCAACGGGAAGAAATCATGGGGTCCTCACCACAAACTCATTCCGCCAACTCCTACCGCGGAATAATTAAAGCAAGTTACTATAATTGGAATTGAACTTCGTCAAGAGGCATCGTAGTGTCGTTTTGACAATCGGAGATCGGCGCGTAAAACAGCGCGAATTCACGGGATGTGCGGAGCCGACAAACATGGCAGGCAAGGGCAGCAATTCGATGCAGTTGCGCTATTACAACGAACGGGTCGTTCTCGACGCCGTTCGGCGGTCGGGCGAGGCATCCAAGGCCGAAATTGCACGATACGCTCACCTTACCCCGCCTGCAGTTGCGGCGATCGTCGACGCCCTTGTCGACGGCGGCTATCTCGTGGAGAACGGCAAGCGTTTTGGCGGGAAAGGACAACCGTCTGCGATGTACCGATTGGCAAACAACGGCGCATTTTCGATCGGGCTCCATGTCGGCCGCCGTGCGCTCGATGCCATATTGACCGATTTTGCAGGCCAGACGGTGGCCTTCGAGACCCATGACTACGATCATCCCAATCCGGTCGGAATCAGACAATTGGGCGATGAGGCGATTGCCCGATTTCAGAGTGCTTTGGGAGCAAGTGATCGCAAGCGTCTCGTCGGCATAGGTATCTCTGCTCCGTATTTCATTGGAGGCTGGGATGCGGAACTCGGCTTTCCTTCTGAGGTCCAGCTCGAGTGGCGCACGTTCGATCTAAGATCGTACTTTGCTGACAGGTATGATCTTCCTGTGATGATCGAGAACGACGCCTCGGCCGCTGCAATCGCGGAACTGGTCTACGGCGTGGGCAGGCGGCACTCCGACTTCCTGCACCTTTCGCTCAGCACCTTTGTCGGCGGCGGCCTCGTGCTTGACGGCACGTTGCAAACAGGTCCGAATGGCAACACGGCAGCCTATGGCCCCTTTCCCGTGACGCATTCGACTCTGAATTCTGTGCCGAAGCCTCCGGGGAAATTCGATGTGCTTTTGCATCGCGCTTCGATTTTTACCCTGGTGAACCATCTGAGATCGAACGGCTTCCAGATCACGCGGGTTCGCGATCTCGATCCCATGCCATCTGCCGCGCAGGTTCTGGTATCGGAATGGCAGGACGATTGCGCTGATGCCCTGGCCCAGGCCCTTATCGGTAGCATCTCCGTTGTCGACGTCGAGGCCGTTGTCGTTGACGGACTGTTGCCAAGACCTCTGCTCGTAGACACCGTGGAGCGGGTCAAGCACTGTTTTGTCGAGATGATGCCACCCGGCCTAATCCCGCCGGCGATCACTGCCGGCGAGTTGGGCGCGCGCGCTTCCGCTTTAGGGGCAAGTCTGATGCCGCTCTATGCGATGTTCGGTCCTGACACGGGCGTACTGATGAAGAAGGGCATCGACAAGAAACCCCTCATGATTGGTTCGGAGTACAATCGGCGCGGCTGAGAAAAGTGAAGTGATAATCAAAGAAATTCTCCCGGATTCGCTCACGTGCAGACTTGATGCCCTCCAGACTTGCTCTTGAAGAGACCTGAACCGTCGACCCGCGAATGTTTGGGGAGAAAAAATTGCTATATTCAGGCCCGAGATTGGCGATCCCGATTTACGGGATACGGAGAGGCGGTATCGTCGCATCGCATTTAGGCGTAGGTAGAATTATCGCACGAAACGCTCGAACTCGAACCACCGCCCTCTTTGTCCTTGCAAATCTGGAGCGGAGGTCCATAAATGCAAGGTATGATAAAACGCAGGATTCAGTCAGACCTCCAAGACTTACTCGGCTCCAGTCCCGCGGTGGCGCTGATTGGCCCTCGGCAGGTGGGCAAAACGACCTTGGCGCTTGAAATCAGCGAGACACGACCGTCGATCTATCTCGATCTGGAATCGGACGCGGATCGCGCCAAGCTGGGCGAGCCGGAGCTGTATCTCAGCCAGCACGCGGATAAATTGGTGATTCTCGACGAAGTCCACCGATTGCCGAACCTATTCCAGAACCTCCGTGGCCTTATCGACCGCGGCCGACGATCCGGTCGTAAAGCCGGCCAGTTCCTCCTTCTCGGATCGGCCTCGATCGACTTATTGCGGCAGTCCGGTGAAACCCTTGCCGGGCGCATTGCCTATCTGGAAATGCATCCGATCGATGGTCTTGAGGTTCCGACAAAAGATATTTCCCGCTTGTGGGTCCGTGGCGGCTTTCCAGACAGTTTTCTCGCCGAGGGAGACCACATTAGCCAGCGCTGGCGGCAGGATTTTATTCGCACTTATCTGGAGCGCGATATTCCTCAACTCGGCCCTCGGATTCCTGCGGAAACCTTGAGGCGATTTTGGACAATGCTCGCCCACCACCAATCCGGGCTTCTTAACGCCGCCGAATTCGCGCGATCACTTGGCGTCGACGGCAAGACTGTTGCGTCCTATCTCGATCTGCTTGTGGATCTCCTCCTAGTGAGACGATTGGAACCTTGGCATGCCAACGTAGGCAAGCGGTTGGTCAAATCCCCGCGGATCTATGTTCGGGATAGCGGACTGACCCACACACTTCTGGGCCTGGCAAATGAAGAGCAATTGCTAGGCCATCCCGTTGCCGGAGCAAGCTGGGAAGGCTTTGCCATAGAAACGTTGATCGCTGCTGCCCCGACGGGAACCACGGCGAATTTTTACCGGACCGCTGCAGGTGCGGAAATCGATCTACTATTAACATTGCCTGGGCGCCGGCCTTGGGCGATTGAAATCAAGCGAAGCCTAAGTCCGACGCTTGAGAAAGGTTTTTATCTCGCCTGTGAAGATCTTGAGCCCGAACAACGTCTCGTCCTCTATCCAGGCGAAGTCTCCTTCCCGCTCAAGAATGATGTAACTGCCTTGTCTATTTCCTCCGCCGCGAGGATGCTGCAGGACGTCCGCTGACAGGGTCGCAGGTTCCAATCCTTTCAAGAGCCACGCAAGTTGGACAGCTGTAAGAGGCAATCGCCGGTGAACGGCGGCGATAATTCCAACTCGCATCCCCCTAAAACGTCGCCGCTGCGCGCAATCCAACGACGGTCGCGTTGGGAATAGTCTTGCCGGGTTTGTCGGGATCTTCAGCATTTGCGCCGGGCCGGATGATATATTGGACGAAGGGTTGCAGAGACAGAGCCGGCGTAACAGCTGCCTGGTAGGTTATCTCGATGACCTGCTCCGCCGTTGGCTCGGGCACCGAACCCCCGAAGGTATTTTCCGTCTTGGCAAATTCCCGCGCGCCGGAGGACGCATGCGCGAAAGCGTAGCTGATACCGGCGACATCATCGCCTCGCCCTGGCAGAAGCCCCTTGTATGTCAGCCCGCTATCGAAATACCAGTCCGTCAGATTCCGGTCGGACTGTGGTGCGACTGCTACACGAAGGAAGCCGTTGAGTCCGTTGTCGCGACTGCCATGCTCCCCCCACAGCGTCTGATCGATGATCGCGTAAATCGCATAGTCGCCCGAAAGCCGCGCCGGTACTCCGTCCGAAGCGGGATCGGCAAGCGACAGACCGCTGCGATCAGCTAAGAGACTGTCGAACGTTTCGGAATTGTACCACGCGCCGATCTTATATGTGCCCGGTAACCCGGAGCTGTCCTTCGATGGCGTATAGCTATAGGCCGCTTCGGCAATCGCGAGAACGCCATCTCCCAGCGGAAAGCCCAGCCCGTTTTTGTTTCCATCAGGATCCGAGCCAGTCGGGCTGCCGTTGAAGATCGCAGCTTGCAGCGTCCATGCATCATTCGGCTTGAATATCGCTTGAACCGCAGGGACCGCATAGGGATAGGCGGGGCCACCTCCCGGCAGATCATTGGCGAAGATGCCGGGCCAGCCAAAGGTCGAATTCACGAACAGGGCAGCATTGGTGCTGATGGCGAAGTTCTGGTCGGCGAGGATCTGTCCGGCCTTGAACGTCAACTTCCCGTCTGAGAGCTCTTGTGACAGATATAATTCGCTCAATCGGACACCCGGGTCGGCCTCCAGGGAGCTGGTCTCCAGCAGGTTGCCGACCTTGCTTCCAAGGCCCTGCCCCTGCACCGCATATCCCGAGGCATGGACCGTCGCTCCGTCCCAGCCGAAAAGCCTGCCCAGATCGAAATCGCCCTGAAGCTGGAAGGCACCTGCGTAACCAGTGCCCGTGTTGATGCCGCCCGATACGTTCGCAAGGCCGTCACTCTCTTGCGTCAATGTGAAGGTGACGCCACGGTCATGTAACCAATCTCGGCTGCCGGACCAATTGCCCGTCAATGTAGTGCTAGAATAGTCCGGCGGCTGGCTGTCATCGGCACAGACCGGGGACCCGGCAAGGGTGGCGCAACTGCAGACTACAAAGCGAAATCGCACGCGCCACCTCTTTTCAAGGAACCACTAATTTCAGGAGCCGACGGCGCAATCTGCGAATTGCTGTAGAGAGTCGTCAAGGGGAAGACATGCAGCCACGGCCATTGGCAAGCGGATTTCGCCCCCTGAGAGCATGCTGGACACATCGCTTTTCTTTCGCATCTGCAATGGCGTGGAATCGACACCTGAGTTTGCTCTTGCACTGTTCATCGGATGGTCGCTAAGTCATGTTACCACGGCGGGCGTTTGTGGCGAACGAGCGACCTCGCCCAATTAGAATTCGACTATCGAAGGCAGTTCAATGACGGCACAACTTTCTCTTCCCCGCGATCGGATTTCCGTACTTCTGTTGGAGGGGATCAGCCAGAGTGCGGTGGACTACTTTTCAGCATCCGGCTACGTGAATCTCATTCATTTGCCGAAGGCTTTGGATGACAAGGATCTTAAGTCTCACATAGCCGAGGCTCACATCGTCGGAATTCGCTCGCGCACGCAACTGACCGAGGAGATTTTCAGCTCCGCCAAGAAGCTCATGGCCGTCGGCTGTTTTTCCGTGGGCACAAATCAGGTCGATCTGGATGCTGCCCGCCGACGCGGGATTCCCGTGTTCAACGCCCCCTATTCGAACACGCGCTCGGTCGCAGAGCTTGTGATCGGTGAAATTATCATGCTGACCAGGCGGATTCTCCCGCGCTCGGCATCGGCACACGAAGGTGGCTGGGACAAATCTGCGGAAGGCAGCCGTGAGCTCCGCGGGAAAACGCTGGGCATCGTGGGATACGGCAACATCGGCATGCAGCTCAGCGTTCTTGCTGAAAGCATGGGCATGATCGTCCGCTACTTCGATCTTTCCGACAAGCTTCGCCAAGGCAACTCGGAATCAATGGCCTCGCTCGGCGAGCTGCTGGAAATCTCCGATTTCGTGACGATGCATGTTCCGGAAACCAGCTCGACGCAAAACATGATAACTGAAGCCGAGCTGCGCAAAATGAAAAAGGGAGCCTTTTTCATCAATAATTCCCGCGGCACCGTGGTGGATCTCGAAGCGCTCGCGAAAGTTTTGAAAGAAGGACATCTTGCAGGCGCTGCTGTCGACGTATTCCCGAAGGAGCCGGCATCAAACAAAGAGCGCTTCGAAACGCCGTTGCAAGGTTTGAGTAATGTCATTCTCACTCCGCATATCGGCGGATCGACCGAAGAAGCCCAGGAGCGCATTGGAAGGGAAGTCGCCAGAAAGCTTGTGGAATATTCCGATGTCGGCTCGACGCTGGGCGCGGTCAATTTCCCGCAAGTTCAACTGCCGCCACGTCCAAACGGCACGCGCTTCATCCATGTTCACGAAAATCGCCCAGGCATCTTGAACAGCCTCAATACAGTCATTTCGTCCCGTGGACTGAATATCGTCGGCGAGTTCCTGCAGACGCACGGCGAAACCGGCTACGTGGTTATCGAAGTCGAAGGCGTTGGCCAAACGGCAAACGATATCCTTGATGCGCTCCGCCAGATCCCGGGAACAATAAGGGCTCGGCTGGTCTACTGACACCGGTTGCAGGCAGGCGATGCCGCCCATAGACAGACGCCAATCGGCCGGTACCGTTTCCAGTACCGGCCAATCAGCAGCCTTCTTACAAGCCCCCAATAAGAAGGTCCGTCACGCTCTGGTTCTCCCCAATCGGTTTGCCGCTTCCGCTCTCTGAATGTAGGCGCGCCAGCCGCCGTATTCCGTGATGTCGGTCGCTTCGCCAAGGGCAATGGGTTCGGCCAGGAAGCCCTTCGCCGAGGTTCCATCATCGAGAACGATCGTGCCGATGCCGAGCGGCGCCGGGATAGCGGCGACAAACTGACCGAATGCCGCCGGCGTCAATCGCCAGATTTCGACGTCAATGCCGGAGCCATGGCCCTCTTCGACACGAACAAGGCCGGGCTTGGGCGGCACCTGGCTGGCAAGAGCATAGAGCCGATAGGAGGACGACGTGCGCGCTGCTCGCAAGAAGCGGGCTTCGACGTCGCGGAGCTGACCATTCAGCGGCATGCCCGAGAGATGCGCGCCGACGACGACGAGATCGATCATGCCGCTGGACTCTACCGGGGAGACTGCTTGCGAAGTCGGCAGACCATGGCCGGTTGCGCCGAGCGTCAGCCCGCGTGCCGCATGAATGTCGCGAGCAAGCGAGGCGGTCAGGCCATCGCGGCCGGCTGGAGCGAGCAGGGTGACGCTCGCCGGCAGACCGTCGATGCGCGTCCCCGTCGGCACCGCGATGCCGCACATGTCGAGGAGATTGACGAAATTCGTGTAGGTGCCGAGGCGCGAATTCTCGCGGATCGGTTCGGCCTCCAGCTCGGCGCGCGTATAGTGGCGCGGTGCTGTCGGGACGCAGAAGAGATCGACGGAGGCAATCGCGGGCGCAAGCTTGCGTTTCAAGGCCTGCAGTGCATAGAAGCCGTTGAAGGCATCAGCGGCCGACAGCGTCTTCGCGGCGCCGTAGATTTTGCGCGTCACCGGATGGAAGCTGCCTTCCCTGGCGTCGAAGAATTCTTTGACCGCGGCATAGCGCTCAGCGACCCAGGCGCCCTCATAGAGGAGGTCCGCAACCCCAAAGAAATCGGCGAATGGCACCTCGACCAGCCGGTGGCCGAGGCCGGACAGCGTCGCAAGTGCAGCCTCATACGCCGCCTCCATGGCGTCGTCGCCGAAGAAGCGCCGATCCGTTTTAACGGGAACGCCGATGGTCAGCACTGGCGGCGCGGCACCGAAACCAACCGCGGGGATCAAGCGCGAATAGGCATCGCTGGGGTCGGGCTTTGCTGCCACGGAAAAGACCTTCCAGGCATCGTCCACCGTCAGCGCAAAGACCGAGACGCAATCCAGCGTCCGGCAGGCGGGGATCACACCCGTCGTCGAAAGCGCGCCGACGGAAGGCTTCAGCCCGACGATATTGTTGAGCCCAGCCGGGATACGTCCCGAACCCGCCGTATCCGTTCCGAGCGCGAAGCTGACGATCCCCTGCGCAGTGGCGACCGCCGAACCGGAAGAAGAGCCGCCCGGCACGAGATCGGGATCAATCGCGTTGCGCGGGATCGGATAAGGCGAGCGCACACCGACGAGGCCGGTGGCGAACTGGTCGAGATTGGTCTTGCCGATGACAAGCGCGCCCGCCTCCTTCAGCAGCTTGACAACCGTCGCGTCGGCCTCGGGCATGTGGCTATAGTCCGGGCAGGCAGCCGTCGTCGGCATGCCCGCGACGTCGATATTGTCCTTGACCGCGAAGGGTACGCCCCAGAGCGGTCTGGTCGCGGGGTCGAAGGGGCCAAGGGCTTCGGCCTGCGCCAGCAGACCCTTGACATCGGCCAGGTGGATGAAAATGCCGGGATCGTTCACCTCGGCGACGCGCGCAAATACGGTTTCGATCATGCCACCGGCGGTCAGGCCATTAGCATAGGCCGCGTGCAGGGAGGCGATATCGAAAGCTGGTCCCGCTCTCATGCTGTTTCCTCTTCCAGTATTTTGACGGGCCGGTCCCATTGGATCAGCACGACGCAGCCGGTGTCGCTCCAGACCGAATGTTCGGTGCCTGGCGCGTTGACCACATAGCTGCCCTTGCCGTAATCGCCGGCCTCATCGGATTGGGTGCCCTCAAGCACCAGGATGGTTTCGAGCCCTTCGTGTCGATGGCGGGGTACCGAGGCGCCTGCCTCGTATTTCAGAAGCGCCACACCCGGCTGATCGTCTTCGAAAGGCCGGATCCAGTGGATGGTGACATCGGGGCGGAACGGCCCGAATTCCAGCTCCCTCCAACCGCCTGACGTCAGGAGTTCGCGGATGGTCTCAGGCATGGATCGCCTCCAATATATCGTCCACATGCGCCGTCCAGCCGACGATCGCGCCCTGAGCGCGGATCATGGCGATGGCGGCAGCCTTGAATTCGGGGAAATAGCTCTCTGTCGCCTCTTCGGCGAGCAGGCACTCATAGCCTCGGTCGTTCGCCTCGCGCATGGTCGTCTGGACGCAGACTTCCGTCGTGACACCGGCGAAGACGAGCTGGGTGATGGCGCGCCGTTTCAGGATGTCGCCGAGATCAGTGGCGTAGAAGGCCCCCTTCCCCGGCTTTTCGATCACAACCTCATCGTTGATGGGCGCCAGTTCGGGAAGGATCGCCGTGCCCGGCTCGCCGGCAATGAGGATACGCCCCATCGGCCCTTCGTCACCGATCCTCAGCAAGGGATTGCCGCGGTCACGCTTGGCAGGTGGCAGGTCGGAAAGATCCGGCCTATGGCATTCCATCGTGTGGATCACCGGCAGTCCCGCCTTGCGGAAGCCTTCGATCAGCCGCTTCACATGGGGCACGATTTTCGTGATGCGGCTGACATCGTTGCCAAGGCTTTCGCCGAAACCGCCAAGCTCGGCGAAATCGCGCTGCATGTCGATGACGATCAAGGCGATCTCATCTGGCTTTGCCGCGAAGGCGAAAGGTTCTGCCTTGATATCAACCATCAGTGATGTCCCGCCATGTGCGCGCCGATGACGCCGATATCGGCCGAGAGCGCCGGCGTCTCGTAAACCAGCTTGCCCTCTGAGATCACCATGATGCGATCGGACATTTCCAGCAATTCGTCGAGGTCCTCCGAGAGCAGCAGTACGGCGGCGCCAGCATTGCGGGCGCGCATGATGCGGGCGCGGATTTCGGCGACCGCGGAGAAGTCGAGGCCGAAGCACGGGTTCGAGATGATCAGGAGATCGACCTGACCCGTCAGCTCGCGTGCAAGCACGGCGCGCTGGACGTTGCCGCCCGAAAGCGCCGCGATGGGCGAGGAGGACGAGGCGGTCTTCACCTTGAAATCGGCAATCAATTCGGCGGCTCGCTTCTTCATCTTGGTCGCACTCAGCCAGATCGCCTGGCTGCCATCGGCCTTGAGGTCGAAGGTGCGGAAGGCGAGGTTCTCGCTGACCGTCATCTTCGGTGCGCAGGCATTCTGCAGCGGCTCTTCCGGGATGAAGCGGACATTGTTTCGGCGCGTCTCCGGTCGCGTCGCGCCGTAGATCTCACCATTCACCATGACCCGGCCCGCGTCAGTCGGGCGTTGGCCGGCAAGGATTTCCGTCAGTTCCTTCTGGCCGTTGCCCGAGATACCGGCAATGCCGACGATCTCACCGGAGCGAACGGTCAGACTGTCGATCTCGATCGTCTTGAGGCCGGTGCGGTCCGGCGCCTTGACCTTTTCCACCGCCAAGACCGGCTTTGCGGAATTGGCAACGGGCACCCGAGTATCAAGCTCGGCAAGCTTGACGTCGCCGATCATCATCGCCGCCATGTCCGAGGTCGAGAGCTCGCCGACCTTGCCCGTCCCGACCAGCTTGCCGCGCCGCAGGATCGAGACCGCGTCGGCGAATTTCGTCACCTCATGGAACTTGTGGCTGATCATCAGCACGGTGAGTTCGCCGCGCTCGGTCATGCCGCGCACGAGACCGAGCATCTCGTCGGCCTCGGCCGGCGTCAGCACGGAGGTCGGCTCGTCAAGCACGAGGAAGGAGCGGCCGAGATAGAGCTGTTTGACGATCTCCAGCTTCTGCTTTTCGCCTGCGGCAAGCTCGCGAACCGGCCGGTCGAGTGGAATCTTGAAGGGCATGTGCTCCATGAACCCGGCGAGATCCTTGCGCTCCCTCCCCCAGTTGATGACCGAAGGCACTTCGGCGCGGCTGATGACCAGGTTTTCAGCGCCTGTCAGCGAGGGCACCAGCGTAAAATGCTGGTAGACCATGCCAAGACCGTAGGTCGCGGCATCCTTCGGCGATGCGATCGTCACTTCGCGGCCATCGACGGAGAGCGAACCCGTGGTCGCGTGGTAGAAGCCCATGATGCATTTGACGAGCGTCGACTTGCCGGCGCCGTTTTCGCCGAGCAGGGCATGGAAGCTGCCGGCCGGAATTTTGACGGAAACCCCGTCGAGCGCGGTGAAGCTTCCGAAGCGCATCGTCATGTCGAGCGTGTCGATGCCGACGGCCTTGCCGGCTTGCGGAAGGGGTGTGTCGCGGACGATATTTCGGACCGATGGGCTCATGGCAGGGCCTCGATCAGTGCCTTGGAATTAGAGACGGAGCCGAAGACGCCGCCCTGCATCTTCACCATCTTGATGGCGGCGAGATGATTGCCGTAATCGGTCGCACCGCAGCAGTCTTCCAGGAGCAGGCATTCGAAGCCACGGTCGTTCGCCTCGCGCATGGTGGTGGAGACACAGACGTCAGTCGTGATCCCGGCCAATATGATGTTTTCTATACGCTTCTGATTGAGGATCAGCTCGAGATCCGTGGCGCAGAACGAGCCCTTGCCCGGCTTGTCGATGATTACTTCGCCTTCGATCGGATAGAGTTCGGGAATGATGTCCCAGCCGGGTTCGCCACGCACAAGAATGCGGCCGCAGGGACCGCTGTCGCCGATGCCGGCGCCGATGCGCTGCGAGCGCCACCGCTTGTTGGCCGGCAGATCGGCGAGATCGGGACGATGGCCCTCGCGGGTGTGGATGATGTGATAGCCCTTGGCGCGCATGGCCGAGAGCACCGCCTTGATGGGTTCGATTGGCGCCTGGACCAGCGACAGGTCGTAGCCCATGTGGTCAACGTAACCGCCCTTGCCGCAGAAATCCGTCTGCATGTCGATGATGATGAGCGCAGTGTTGTCCGGCCTCAGACCACCATTGTAAGGCCACGCATAGGGATCGGCGCCGATATAATGTCCCTTGGTCTCGACCATCGCATCCATCGTCTTCTTCTCCTATTCGGCGGCAGGTTTGAGTGTCTCGCCGTAGCGGCGCACAGGCTTGTCGAATCCACAGGACGTGCCGTCCGTGATCTTGATCCCGTCTTCCCATGGCAGGCGGTATTGGCCGGCGATCAGGTCATGCATGTATGTGTAGGGCGCATCGCCCGCACCTCCCGAGACGGCCACATAGCCACGATGGCCGAACTGGTAGATGTTGTTCTCCACGCCCCAGCCGAGCCGCGCCTCCCGCACCAGATCGGGACGCACTTCCGCTGTGATGATCTCGTTGACTCGGCCAGATGTGCCGTGGGCGATGATCGAACCATCGAAATTGCAGATCATGCCTTCGCCCATGGAATCGAAGGTGCCGTCGGAACCGCACATGCACACGCTCGCTGTCACCATCAGGTTGCAGAAGGCATTGGACTGGTTGGTGAATGTCCAGCTGTCGCGGATCGGCGCCGTGTAGCCAGCCGTGCGGATCATGATCTCGGCGCCCTTATAGGCGCATTCGCGCGCCATCTCGGGAAACATGCCGTCGTGGCAAATGATCAGCGCCAGCTTGGCGCCCTTCGGGCCGTCGATGACGGGAATGCCGAGATTTCCGGGCTCCCAGGGCTCGACCGGCACCCAGGGGTGCATCTTGCGATAATAGAGCTTCAATTCACCATTGTCGTCGATGACGATGCCGGAATTGTAAGGCATGCCGCTGGGATTCCGCTCCATGATGGAGAAGCAGCCCCAGATCGCATTCTTGTGGCAGGCTTTCTTGAAGGCGTCGACTTCGGGTCCGTCCAGCGTGCACATGATGTCGGGATTGATATCCATCGACAGGCCGTGAAGCGCGTATTCGGGGAAGACAACCATATCCATGCCGGGCTGATTGCGCCGCGCCTTGCCCACGAGATCGACGATCACTTGCGTTTGCTGGGCAAGGTCTTCTCTGGTGACGGTCACAGGAAGCTGCAGCTGGACGAGACCTATGCCGACACCGTGTTCCGATTTGTTCAAACCGCCGAGGCCGTTCATGGCTTGGCTCCTTTCATGCTCATTTCGTAAGGGAAAGCGCGCCGGGGGCCCCGGCAAGCGAACGGGTCGGCGAAGATGTGGCGATGAGGATGATCAGCGTGAGGACATAGGGCGCTGCGTAGAAGAGATAGTAACCCTCGGTGACCCCGACGGACTGTAGCGCCGGCCCGAGGGCGCCCGCGCCGCCGAAAAGAAGCGCCGCCAGAAAACATCCGATCGGGTTCCACCGGGCGAAGATGACGAGCGCCACCGCCATCAAGCCCTGGCCGGACGAGATGCGCTCGTTCCAGGAGCCTGGATAGTAGAGCGACAGATAGGCGCCGCCCACGGCCGCGAGCGATCCGCCAACGGCGGTTGCGATCAGCCGGACGCGGTCGGGATGGATACCCATGGCACGGGCGGCATCGGTGCTGTCGCCGACGACCCTGAGGATAAGGCCGATCCTCGTGTTCCTGAATGCCCACCAGAACAGCACCGCTAGCGCGATACCGATCAGGAAGAGCGCGTTGACATCAAGCGCCGCACGCACCGGCGCCAACGTCGACCAGAAACCGAAGGGGATCGAGGGCAGGTGCGGCGCTGCCGGCTGGATGAAGGGCTTGCCGAGAAAGAACGCAAGGCCGAGACCGAACTGCATCATGGCGATACCGATCGCGATATCATTGATCTTCGGCCACTTGCAGATCCACCCGTGGATGCTGCCGAATACGGCACCGGTTGCCATTGCCGCGAGGACGCCGAGCCAGGGAGAACCGCTCATGACGTCGACGGCGTAGGCGGTCATGGCGCCGAAGACCAGCGTGCCCTCGAGGCCGAGATTGATACGGCCGGAGCGTTCGGTGATGGTTTCCCCGAGGCTCACGAAGATGAAGGGCGTCGAGACACGGATCGCTCCGGCAAGGATCGCAAGCGGCACACCCCAGACGCCGATGGCAGTATCTTCCATCATGCCTTCCCCTTGTTGAAGCCTCTGGCGTTCCAGAGATCGGGATTGAAGATCCTGAACCGGCCATAGAAGGTCTCGCAGAACAGGATCACGATAAAGAGCGTGCCCTGGAGGACGAGAACGGTGGCGTCCGGCAGGCCCATGCGCCGCTGGATCAGGCCGCCGGCGGCATCGATGCCGCCGAGAAAGAAGGCGACGGGAATGATCGCCAGCGGATTATGCCGCGCGAGGAAGGCGACGAGGATGCCGGTATAGCCGTAGCCGGCTGCAAGGGAAGCGTTGGCGCTGCCCTGGACGGCTGCGACTTCCACCATGCCGGCAAGACCGGCGAAGCCGCCGGCAATCGCCGTCAGTTCGCCGATCAGCCTGCCGACAGGCAGGCCCTGGATCTGGGCGGCACGCACATTCCCGCCGGCGATGCGTGCGGCAAAGCCGAAGCTCGTCATTTCGATCAGCACCCAGGAAAGGATGCAGGCGACGATGCCGATCACGAGGCCCCAATGCACGTCCATGCCCGGAATATTGCCCAGCATGTAGTCATGCGGCAGCGGCTTGGTGGAAGGCTTGTTGAGGCTCGCGGGATCGCGCAGCGGCCCCTCGACGAACTGGTTCATCAGGGCGATGGCGATATAGGCGAGCAGCAGCGAGGAAATGGTCTCGTTGACGCCGCGATAATGGCGCAGCAAGCCCGCCAGGCTGATCCAGATGCCACCAACGACGAAGGCGGCGGCGGCCATCAGGATCAGGACGATGAAGACCGGCGCCGTGCCGACGAGCGGCAGGGCGATCGCCGCTGCCGCGACACCGCCGAGAACAACCGCGCCTTCGCCACCGATGATGACGAGCCCGAGACGTGCCGGCAGCGCGACGCAGAGCGCGGTCAGAAGCAGCGGCGAGGCCCGGCTCAGGCTGTTCTGGATGGAAAACCAGCTGCCGAAGCCGCCGGTATACATCAGCTGGTAGAGCATGGCCGGCGATTTGCCGAGCGCAAGGATGAAAAGGGAGAAGAGCGCCAGGCCGGTCAGAATGCCGCCGAGCGTGATGACCACCGGCTCGGTTCGCCGCGCCAGCCATTCCAGCATCGGGCGCAGCGATGCCTGCCTGGTGGCAGCAAGCGAAATTGTCGGATCGTCGACCTTGACCGTCATGACGCTTCCCTCCCTTGGGATCAGGCTGTGGATCCCACGACGCCCTCGACGAGATAATCCATGCTCTCCAGCTCGATTGCGTCTTCGGCATAGGCCTTGCCGCTGTCTACCACCTGCTTGCCCTTGTTGTCCTTCAACGGACCCTTGAAGACGGAGAAGCCGCCGGCCGTCATCTCGGCCTTGGTCGCCTCGAATTTCTTGCGGCCTTCGTCCGACACGCCGGGGCCAAGGGCGCTCATCTTGACGAAGCCGTCCTTCAGGCCGCCGCGGACGAAGTTCGGCAGGGTCTGCCCCGCCTGAGCCTGCTTGATGAAATTGCTATAGACATTCCCCCACGCCCATTCGGCGCCGGTCAGGTATTTTTCAGGCGCGAGCGGGCTCTGGTTTGCGTGGTAGCCGCAGACGAATGCGCCGCGACCGGCCGCCGTCTGGACAACCACCTTCGGGCTATCGACATGGCAGGTGATGACGTCGGCACCCTGGTCGACGAGTGCGTTGGTGGCTTCCGCTTCCTTGACCGCCAACGACCATTCGCCCGTGAAGATGACCTGGCAGGTGATGCCCGGATCGACCGAGCGCGCGCCGAGCAGAAAGGCGTTGATGTTTTGCAGCACCTGCGGAATGGGTTTGGCGGCGACGAAGCCGATCTTCTTGCTCTTCGTCGCATAGCCGGCCGTAACGCCGTTCAGATACTGACCCTGGAAGATATAGCCGAAGTAGGACCCGGTATTCGTCGGGTGCTTGTCCTTCTGCCACAGGCCGCCGCAATGACGGAACTGGATGTTCGGATATTTGGCCGCCATCGCCAGCATGTGTGGATCGAAATAGCCGAAGGACGTCGGGAAAATCAGCGAAGCCCCGTCGAGATTGATCATCGATTCCATCGTCTTCTGGACGTCGACCGTCTCCGGCACGTTCTCTTCCTCGACGACCGTAACACCCGGCATCGCCTTGACGACGGCAGCACCTTCGGCATGTGACTGGTTGTAGCCATAGTCGTCCTTGGGACCGACATAGATGAAGCCGACGGTCAGCGCCGTCTCTGCGGCGGCACGGGAAGCAAGCAGGCCGGGAACCAGACCGGCAAGCGCACCGGCGGCTGAAGTCTGCAGAAAGTTGCGGCGGTTCATGGAAAGGAGTTTGGTCATCGCGATGCTCCCTTGCGGCGCGGGGCCGGTTAAATTGGTTACAAGAAAGTGTATGCAATGGCCGTGCCAAATTTTAACCAATTGAAAATACGTGATTATATTTTCTCCCATTGGCGACATGTAAAAAGTGTATGCAGATTTCGGATGTGGAAAGGTCAAAAATTAATCACTGATTAAAAAACGCGCCGGCACAGCGATTGCGGCGAAGGGGAAGCTTCTCACAGACCTGGTTTTCTGTGAGTTTTCGAGCGATTTCCGCCAAATTTGACTTTCGGGTTCTCACAATACATCTGTATGCACTCAGGCAACACGCAGATTGAGTCCGTGAAACAAGTCAGGCGCAAGGAAATCATCCGGGCAGGAACGACCGTCGAGCAGATGGTGCGGGCGATTGCCGACATGATCGTCACCGGCGTCATGTCACCTGGCGATAAGCTCGATGAAATATCGCTTGCCGCGCGCTTCGACGTATCGCGCACACCCGTGCGCGAAGCTCTGAGGCAGCTCTGCGCCATGGGGCTCGTCGGCCGCGAGCCCAACCGCAGCGCCGTCGTCACCAATGTCAGCGAGCGTTATCTTCATTCGATGTTCGAAGCGATGGCGGAACTCGAGGCGATCTGCGCTCGGCTTTCGGCCCAGCGTATGACGATCGATGAGCGACACGCGCTGGAGGCGGAACACCGCGCCTCGATGCAACTCGTTCGTCGCGGTGCCGAAGAAGACTATGCGGCCCACAATACGGATTTTCACACGCGGCTTTACCGCGGTGCCCACAACGATCACGTCTATGACCTGGTGACCCAGACGCGAGCGCGTCTGGCACCCTTCCGCCGCGCGCAGTTCCGCCTTCCGGGACGCCTTGCCAAATCCTATGAAGAGCACGACGTCATCGTGACGGCGATCATGCGTGCCGATGCCATCGGCGCCGGCCAAGCCGCCTATTCGCATGTCTCGATCGTCAGCGACGCCAGCACGGTCTTTGCATCGGTAAAAGACGAAGGCTGACGCCGGCTGCGCTTGCTTCGCTCGATGCGCCGACTGATCCGAAAAGCGAATTAGCCTCGGATAAACAGCTCGAAGACGGCTCTCAATGCAGTGACCGTGTCCAAGTTACCTAATCCCCTTCGCGAGGCGTTCAAATGGCCCAAAATGAAGAAGAAATTAAGTTTCAAAACCTTAGCCGTGAGGGTTGCCTCAAACGGCTGATGCCCGGGGACATTTACAGCCCGGCTCGAGAAACGAACCAGGAAGCCGCCTTGAGGAGGTAGTGGTCGCGGCCATGCTGACCGATGAGTTGAACGCCGATCGGCAGGCCGTGAGCACCGGTCAGAAGCGGCAGGGAGACGGTTGGAAGGCCGCAGAGGCTCCAGGGCATGGACATCGCTCCTGAACCCGGCCCGTCTTCGAGACGAGTTGCTTCGCCCGGAGTAGACAGTGTGACCAGCAGATCGCGATCGGCAAAAAGGTCCGAAGCAAGCTCCGTCAGGCGATCAGCCTGCGCGTCGAGTTCGAGGTAGCGCGGTGCGCTCGTGGTGCGGCCGTTTTCCACGCCGGCGCGAAGCGGCGGGCAAAGACGTGAAAAGTCCTCTTCGCGCAGTCCGCCGAAACGGAAGGCAAGATGCGCATCGAGCAAGCCCATGACAACGATCAGCGCGTCGTCGAACTCACGCGGCAGGCTTGCTTCTTTGAGCGCGCCCACCTTGCCCGCAACCTTGGCAAGCAGGGTTTCGAGCGCTGCTGCCGCATCCTGTGAGGCCAGTGGCCAAGCCGGACCGCAAACAAAGGCCATTCTAGGAGCTGGCAGAGCGTCACTCCATCCGGTATCGCCGAGATCCGGATCGAACGCGCTTGCAAAGAAGCCCAAATCCTCGACGGAGCGTGCCAGGAAACCCAGATGGGCGAGGCGCGGAACAAGGATATTCGAGCCTCGCATATCGCTGAAGCCAAGCGACGGCTTGAAAGCATAGGCACCGCAAAATGATGCTGGAAGTGTCGTCGACGCGGTGTGCTGAGTGCCAAGCGCAAGCGGCACCATGTAATCGACGACCGCGGCCGCGGAGCCCGCCGACGAAACACCCGGCGATCGTGTCAGATCCAGAGGATTGCGCGTCGGGCTCGGATGATACATTCCGAATTCCGATGTCGCGGTCTTGCCGATGATGATCGCGCCTGCTTCGCGCAGGCGGGTGACCGCTGCCGCGTCCGCAGCCGGGCGTCGGCCGCGATAGATTTCGCTGCCATATTCCGATGGCATGTCGGCAGTATCGAAAACGTCCTTCACACCGACCGGTAATCCATGGAACAGGCCAAGCTTCTCGCCGGTGGCACGGCGGGCGTCGGCGGCCTTTGCCTGGAGGATCGCCGCATCTCTGTCATAGTGGCTCCAGGCGCGGACATCGCCATCGCGCCGGTCGATCCGATCCAGACAGGCGGTGACGAGATCGACAGATGTGAGCATTCCCGATCGCAGAGCCTGCGCGGCCTCGATTGCGGAAAGAACGGCGGGATTGTCGGATGAGTTCGGTTTATCTATCGGCATTTGTATCTCGATTTCGAGCTGTTGATCTCAGGAAGTCGTTGCTACGCTTTCGTCCGGTCGGCCTTGCCGCGATACGCGCCCAGAAGTCCGGGGATCCCGGCCAGGTGGGAAATCAGGCCGTCGCGGAAAAGAAGGACGCACAGCACGAAGACGATGCCCTGGATGACCAGAACCCATGCGCCGAAGGGAGCCAGTATCTGCTGCATCATGGCGACGATCGCCGCGCCCACGATTGGGCCGGACAGTGTGCCTATACCGCCAACGAGCGCCATCAGGACGGCTTCGCCGGAAAGCTGCCAATGGGCGCCAGAGAGGGTTGCGAGCTGGAACGCGATCGCGCTGATCGAGCCGGCCAGGCCGGCGCCTGCAGCCGCAATCGCAAAAGCGCCGAGCTTATAGCGGTAGACGTTGTAGCCGAGCGACAGGGCGCGACGCTCGTCGTCGCGGATCGCGACCAGAATCATTCCCAGGCGCGAGGACAGCAGCCATCGCATGCCCCAAAAGACGACCACGAGAGCGATCACGGCAAGGCCGTAGACCGCCCTGTCATCGCTCAGATCGACAAGGCCGAAAAGTATACCGCGAGGAACCGATTGGATACCGTCATCGCCGTGGGTAAAGGGCGCTTGCGCATAGACGAAATAGACCATCTGCGCGATCGCCAGCGTGATCATCGCCTGATAGATCCCCGATCGGCGTATCGCGAGGGCTCCCATCGCCAGTCCGAGAACGAGCGCAGACGCGACGCCGAGCAGCAGCGCGACTTCAGGTGACAGCATCCATACCTTCATGGCATGGGCCGTGACATAGGCGCCGGTACCGAACAGCGCCGCCTGTCCGAACGAGACGATGCCGACGAAACCGATCAGGAAATTGAATGAAGCTGCAAAGATCGCCAGGCATGCAATCTTGACGAGGTGGATCGGGTAGATCGCCACCGGCAGCAATACCAGCGCGACGATGGCAACGCCGACGAACGCCATTCTGCCGGCGAGCGGCAGATGGAATGCTATCTCACCATCGCCGCCAGGCAATCTTGCTGCGCGAAACTCATGGCGCTTGATCACGGAAAGCCCGAACAAGCCCTGGGGACGCACCATCAGAAGAATACACATGAACGCAAAAATGACGAAGCTCGACGCCTGCGGATAAAGGGCCTGGGTCAGGCTCTCGATCAGTGCAAGGCAATAGCTTGCAACCAGGGTTCCGCCGATCGATCCCATTCCGCCGACAATAATGATGGCGAAGACGACCAGCAGCAGATCTTCGCCCATCAAGGGACTCACCTGGTAGACCGACGCCGCGAGAGCGCCAGCCAATCCCGCCAGTGCCGCTCCGAAACCGAAGGCCACGGTTCGCACGCGCGGCACCCGGATTCCGAGTGCGTCGGCAATCATCCCGTTTTCCGAGACGGCTCGCAGTATCGCACCAACCTTGGTGCGTTCGATCGCCAGCCATACGATCAGGCAGACGACCAGCGAAACGCCGACCACCCAGATGCGATAGACCGGCAAAAAGACAAGCCGAGATCGACGCCGCCTGAAAGCCAGTCCGGTGCCGAGAACGGCAGGCCGGTCGAGCCGAAACGCACCTGGAAGGTGCCTTGGATTGCAGTCGCAAGGCCGAAGGTGAGCATGAAGCCGTAAAGCGGGTCGAGGGAATATGTCTGGCTCAGGAGGAGCCTCTCGATGACGATCCCGACGACCCCAACACCCACGGTCGCAATCGCCAGCGCCGGCAGATAGCCGACGCCGAGAATTTCGACGGCTGCGAAGGCGGCGAAAGCGCCCATCATATAGAGCGCTCCATGCGTCATGTTCAGCACGTTCAGGAGGCCGAAGATCAAGGCCAGCCCGAGGCTCAAGAGGGCATAGAAGGAGCCGTTGACGAGGCCGATCGTGAGGTATCCGAGAATAAGGTCAAACATTGCAACTCACAGGACGAGGTATTGTGCAAGGTGGCGCTCCACCTCAAGCGGCTCATCGACAATGCGCTCGGCCACAACGCGGCCGTGCTCGATCGCGACGATGCGATCGGCAACACGCAAGACGAATGCGAGGTTCTGTTCCACGAGCAGGATCGTGAAGCCCCGCCTCTTGAGGGTAATGAGAGCGGCCTCGATCTGTTTGACGATGACGGGCGCCAAGCCCTCGGTCGGCTCGTCGAACATCAGCGTACGGGCGCCAGTGCGGAGGATCCGCGCGATCGCCAGCATCTGCTGTTCGCCGCCGCTGAGTTGCCCGCCATACTGGTGCCGTCTGCTTTCCAGATTTGGGAAAAGCGTAAGGATTTCCGCTTCGCTCAGGCCTTCCGGGCCGACCGACGGCGGAAGAGCGAGGTTTTCCGCTACCGTCAGGCTTGCGAACACGGCTCGCTCCTCGGGGCAGTAACCGACGCCAAGCCGCGCGCGGGCGGCGGGCCCGAGCTTTGTCGTATCGACACCGCCGATGGCGACCCGACCGGACTGACGTTGCAGCAGGCCCATCACCGATCTCAACACCGTCGTCTTGCCTGCGCCATTGCGGCCGACCAGTCCAACGACTTCGCCGGGCATGATCGTGAAGCTGACGCCGAACAATGCCTGCGAGGCGCCGTACCATGTCTCTAGATCGACGACGTCGAGGGCGGGTTGCGCCCCCTTGAAAAGACGTTCAGTCACTTGCGCTTCCCCCGATATAGGCCTCTCGGACGCGAGGGTCCGAGGCCACCTCGCCATAGGTGCCGCGACTGAGAAGGCAGCCGCCTGCAAGAACGGTGACCTCCTGTGCCAGCCGTTCGACGACATGCAGATTGTGCTCGACAAGCAGAACCGAGCAGCGACCGGCCGCCTTTGCGATCAGCGACGTCACTTCGGGAATGTCTTCCCGCGCAAGACCCGCCATCGGCTCGTCCAGCATCAGAAGACGCGGATCGAGCAACAGTGTGGTGACAAGTTCCAGCAGGCGCTTTTGCCCATAGGACAGGTCGGCCGCACGTTCCTTGCGGCGCAGGTCCAGTCCCGTTTCTGAAAGCAGGCGCGCTGCTTCTTCCCCCAGCCCAATAGCCCGCCGCGAGCTCATCAGGGAGGCTTTGTCGGCATGTCTCCCAAGCGCCATCCTGAGGTTGTCCTCAACGGACAGATCGGGGAAGATCGCCGAAATCTGGAAGGACCGGGCAAGGCCACTGCGAGCCAGACGGTCCGGACGCCAGGCCGTGACATCGGTTCCGGAAAAGACCACACGCCCGGCCGTCGGTTTTACGAAACCGCTGATGGCGTTGAACAGCGTCGACTTGCCGGCGCCGTTCGGGCCGATGACAGCATGAGTGCCGTAAGGGGCCAATGACAGGGAAACATCCTTCAAGGCGTGGAAATCGCCATATCTAACCGTCAGGCCCTCCACGAACAGCAAAGGCGACAGACGGTCATCGGTGGCGGTATTGACCGCCACCGACGTCTTGTCGGATGTGTTCATGGCGCTCATTGAGCCTTCGCCGGAATGGCACAACCGGATTCGGCGACCGGCTTAAAGGCCTTGTCCGCAGGGATCGTAGCGAGCTTCTCGTAGAGATCCCAGGGGTTGCGGCTTTCGCTCGGCGCCTTCACGCGATAGACGCCGAGATCGTAGGTGACGCGGCCGTTTTCTTCCACCGTCGCCGGCTTGCCGAACCGGTCAACAGGCAGACGACGCATTTCAGCATTGACGATTGCGGCGTCGTCGCTGTGGGCGGACTTCGCAGCCTTCAGATAATGTAGCACTCCGGTGTAGACGCCAGCCTGCTCGCGGGTCGGCATGCGATTGTGCTTTTCGAAAAAGCGCTTGGCGAAGGCGCGCGTGCCATCGGTCTCATCCCAATAGAAACCCTCGGTCACGATCAGGCCCTGTGCCGCTTCGAGACCGACGCTGTTGATGTCGGTAATAAAGGTGTGCAGCGCGGCGACCTTCTGGCCACCGCGGGTGATGCCGAACTGGCCTGCCTGCTTGATGGCATTGACCGTATCTGCGCCTGCGCTGGCAAGAGCAACGACCTGCGCCTTGGAGCTGCGTGCGCGCAGCAGCAGCGCGGAAAAGTCCGCCGTGCCCAGCGGATGACGGGCGCCGCCGACGACCTGCCCGCCGCGGGCTTCGACGACGCGCGTTGCGTCCTTTTCGAGATCGTGGCCGAATGCGTAGTCGGCAGTCAGGAAGTACCAGGATTTGAACCCCTGATCGGCGAGGGCTGCCGCCGTCCCCTGGGCGAGGGCGTAGGTGTCGTCCGTCCAGTGTGTGACGTAGGGCGAGCACTGCGCGCCGGTGATATCGACGCTGGCAGCGCCGGAAATCTCCAGCGACTTCTTCTTTTCATTGGCAATCGCCATGAGGCTGAAGACGACGCCGGAATGCGGCAGGTCGACGATGACGTCGACGCCCTTGCGGTCGAACCATTCTCGGGCGATCGCGGATCCGACATCCGGCTTGTTCTGGTGGTCGGCCGTGATGATTTCGATCGGGGTCCCATCGATCGAACCGCCGAAATCTTCGACGGCCATGCGCGCGGCAATGATCGAGCCTTGCCCGCCGACATCCGCGACGACGCCGCTCTGGTCTCCCAGGACGCCGATGACGACCTTGTTGTCGGTGAAATCGGCAAAGGCCGATGTGGCGATGCCACAGAATGCAACGGTGGCCAAAAGAATTTTACGCATTCGTCTTCTCCGGTTGAGGTTGGCAATGTGATATGCGCACTCAGTGACACACATGTGACATACTAGGAACATATGTACCAGAAGCGAAAGCCGGTTGCATGATCGGGCATCCCGAGGCAATTTCTGCCGCGCAGATGGAGATTGGAAAAAGTGTCGAACAGAATTAAAGGGACCAAGCAGATAGAGTCGGCTAGCGCCGACGAGCCGACCGACGTTGCTCTGCTTGCGCGCATCTGCTGGTACTATTTCAAGGAAGGCCAAACGCAGGAGGCGATCGCCCAGCGGCTCTCCATCACGCGCAAGCGCGTCAACCAGCTTCTCGGTGAAGCGCGTCAGAGCGGCCTTGTCCAGATCTCAATCATTGGAGACCGCGGCCCATGCTATGAGCTGGAAGCCGCGCTAGTCGAGCGGTTTGGCTTAAGGCACGCCATTGTCGTTCCGGCACCCATGCCAGGCAGCGATGTTCGACCTTTCATTGGCGCGGCCGCGGGTCAATACATATCGAATGAACTTCCGCGTGGCGGGTCTCTCGGCATTGGCTGGGGAGGAACGATCAATGCGGCGGCGCAGAACCTTCGGCCACGCCAGAATATGCAGAACCGGGTCGTAATGCTTTCCGGTGGCCTGGCCGAGAGCACGCTGATCAATCCTTACGACAATGCGGCGATGACGGCGCGCGCCCTCGATGCGACCTGCTCCTATATGACCGCGCCGATGTATGCCGAAACCCGCGAACTTCGTGATGCTCTCCTGAAGAGCGAACCGATCCGATCCATTCTCGACATGGTCAGGCGATTGGACATGGCACTTCTGAGCGCCATCGATCTTTCCGAACAATCGAAATCGCTGGAATATGGTGTCATCAGCCGAGAAACCTGGATGTCGCTGAAGGACGCCGGCGCCGTCGGGGACATTTGCGGGCATTATCTCAATGCAGAGGGAGAGGTTGTCGATCATCCGCTTGCCCTATGGGCCGTTCATCCTCCACTCGATAGCTTGAGGGCGATACCGGCACTCGTTCTCGCGGCAGGCGGCCTTCAGAAACTGCCGATCATCAGAGCGGCGATCAATGCGCGCCTTTGTCATGTCCTTGTAACGGATGAGGACGCTGCGAAGGCGCTCGTCGCCGGTAAGGGATACGAACCGAAATCACCATGAGCAATCAGCCCGTATCGTCTATTCGTTCCACATAGAACTCGATCCCATACCCGGCGCCGACGGACAGAGGCAAGGAATGCGGATTGATTAGAGCCGCCATAACCACGTCGCGCCCGGGAATGGACGTCTGCGCGCCCAACTCAGTGCAGGCCAACGAGCCGGCGATGGCGGAGACACGCAGCGCCCGTTCGATGTCTCCATGCCGGTCGAGTTCGGCGGCGAAGTAGCCGCAGAACGTATCGCCGGCACCGACCGTGTCAATGGGTGTCACCGGTAGAGCGGGAACCTGAATGATCTGGCCGTCCGAGATCGCCATCGCACCCGCCGGTCCGAGTGTCACGACGATCGTCTGATGGCAGTTGTCGTGGAGACGACGAAGAGCGGCGATCTGGTCGTCTAGCCCCTTCAGCGGCTGACTGGCGAGCAACGCGAACTCGCTCTCGTTGGCGATGACGATATCCGCCATCGAGGCCAGATCAAGGACGTCGCCGGTAGCCGGCGCAATGTTGAGGATTGTCTTCACCTTCCGGCCACGCGCCATCGCCAGTGCCCGGGAGATCATGTCGGCGTGGATTTCCATCTGAAGCATCAGGAAATCGCCCTGCCGACTACCGGCAAGTGACCGCTCCACATCCTCTTCGCCAAGCATCCCATTTGCGCCAGCGACAACCGTGATCATGTTCTCGCCGTCGTCGCCGATGATGATGAAGGCGCTGCCGGTTGCCCCTTCGACCTGCCTGACACGGGACAGGTCAAGTCCCGCCTCCTTCAGCACTGCCAATGCCGGCTCGGCAAAACCGTCACGTCCCACCGCGCCGATCAGATGCACGGGCCTCCCGGCACGGTGGACGGCAAGCGCCTGGTTGGCTCCCTTGCCACCGGCTGCGGTGTTGGCGGAGCGGCCGGCGACCGTTTCGCCAGGCCGCGGTAGGCGGCGCGTGCGCGCGACGAGGTCGATATTGATGGAACCAAGCACTGTGATCATCTGCATTCCCTTTATTGGGTGAAGCGACTGCGAGGCGCGCGCATGGCCGCGCGCTACAGGCTGCAGCTCGTTTAATTGGCAGTAAGAACCGAGGCTCGCCGGGTCAGGAGATCTTGCGTAACAGCTCGGCGAGCATGGCACGCTCGGCGGGTGACAGTGTTGACAGGGTCTCTTCCGAGATGTCGTTCGCGACAGGCAGGTTGCGGGCGACCGCGGCCTCGCCTTCCTCGGTAAGGGTCAGGACGAGCCGTCTGGCGTCGGTCGTATCCGGCGCGGTACGGACCAGGTTGCGCTTTGCCAACCGGTCTACCACGCCCTTGATGGTCGCGACGTCCATCGCCGTCTCGCGCCCAAGATTGACCTGCGAACAGGGCTGGAGGTCGCGCAGTTTGACCAGCGCCGCCCATTGCGTCGTCGTCAGCTTCTCGTTCATTCGGCTGGTAAAGATCGCAACGTGCCGCTGGTTTGCCTGTCGCAGAAGATATCCAATCTGTTCGGCAAGCGTATAGGCCCCGGCCGCTTTGTCACTATGGCGCGGCTGGCTCGGCACCTCCTGATCCACGTTCGGCATGACCTATCCTTTGGTGAGAGTGCCGCGAGCCGCAGCCGCGTCCACTGCGCTCAAGATCTCTTCGGTCGAAAGCAGCAAGATTTGTTCGGGCATGCGCGGTGCAAGCTGGTCGATGACCGCGCGATGGGCCGCGCCATCGCTGCTTGCCACCGCATCCGTCGCAATCACCACGAGGTAGCCGAGGTCGATGGCCTGGAGAACGCTGGAATAGACGCAGACGTCGGTTTCCGCTCCGGAGACGATGATGGTCCGAACACCGTTCTTCTGCAGCCGCGAATGCAGGGTCTCGTTGGAGAAGATCGAGTACCCCGGTTTGTCGAATATCTGTCCGGCCGGCGCGATCGCCCGCAGCGGCCCCATCAGGTCGTGAAGGGCTGGATCGTGATGATCGCCGGTCAGCATGGACCAACGCTCGTAGTAGGGCTTCCAGCATCCGGACGCGTTGTCCACGGAGGCAGGCACGATAAACCGCGCAAATAGCGTCTCGGACGGCATGCGCCGGCTGAGCGCAATGACGTTTTCGAGAATGTCGCGCATTGCAGGCGCGTGCCATACGGTCTCTTCGGCGAAAAGCCGCTGCATGTCGATGACCACGTGACAGTAGCCATCAAAGATGGTCTCGATCTTCATTCTATTCGACCAACGCGACGGTGTGCTCGGGCATCCACGATAGCGTGACGTTTTCGCCTTCGCGCAGAAGGCTGCCGTCGCGATTCTGCGAGAACAGTTTCAGCTCGCGTCCCTGATTGGTCACCAGGTGATAGGAGAGCACTGGCCCTGCATAGATCACCGTCTTGATCTGCGCCGAGATCCGATTCTTGCCTTCGCCTGACGGCGACATCTTCTCGGGCCGGATGGCGAGCGTCACCTTCGTTCCTGCCGACGGCAGTGTGCCTGAAACGTCGACCATGCCGCCATCTTCGAGGCGGACACCGCCATTCTCCACGGTGCCGGGCAGAAAGTTCGAGTCACCGAGGAACTCCGCCGCAAATCGCGTTCGCGGTCGCTCGTAGACGTTTGCCGGCTCGCCGATCTGGACGATCTTGCCCTTGTCGAGGATCGCCACCTTGTCGGACAGCGTCAGCGCCTCTTCCTGGTCATGCGTGACGAAAATCGTCGTCAGCCCGCTTTCGCGCTGGATGCGCAAGAGCTCGACCTGCATTTCCTGGCGCAGCCTCCGATCGAGCGCCGAAAGCGGCTCGTCGAGCAGCAGGACGCTCGGCTTGATGACGATAGCGCGAGCTAGCGCGACGCGCTGTTGCTGGCCGCCCGACAGCTGCTTCGGCAAGCGGTCACCGAAGCCCGGCAGCCGTACCATTTCGAGCGCGCGCTCGACTTCCTTGCGGGCGACCTCGCCGCGGATGCCGCGACGTTCCAGTCCGAAGGAGACGTTCTGCGCAATCGTCATGTGCGGGAAAAGCGCGTAGGACTGGAACATCATTCCAATGTTGCGGTGCCAGACGGGAACGTTGGTGACATCCCGTTCGCCGATCGTCACGCTGCCCTGATCGGCGGTAATGAAGCCTGCAATAATACGCAGGAGCGTCGTCTTGCCGGAGCCGGAAGGGCCAAGCAGACTGGTGAAAGAGCCTTCAGCGAATTCCGTCGAAATATCGGACAGGACAGGCACCGAGCCATAGCTCTTGGCAACCGACTTTACGTTAACGTGGGTCACGATTTTCTCCGGGTTTTGCGAAGCGGGCGAAGATGAGAATTGCAGCCATGGAGCCGAGTAGAAGGATGGTGGAGATCGCATTGATCTCAGGCGTGAAACCCTTGCGGATCGCCGAATAGATCTGCACCGGCAACGTCGTGTAACCCGGCGTCGCCAGGAAGTAGGAAATCACGAACTGGTCAAGCGAGACGGCAAACGCAAACAGGGCGGCGCCCAAAATGCTTGGAAAGAGCAGCGGCAGCGTTACCGAATAGAAGGCATGGATCGGCGTCGACCCAAGGCTCATCGCCGCTTCCTCAAGATCTGCGCGGATCGTCTTGAACCCGGTACCAACGACGATGACGACATAGGGAATGGCGAGTGCAACGTGGCCTATGATCAGTGCGTGCATGCCGCGGCCTATTCCACTCCAGTAGAAGAAGATCAGCATCGCCGTCCCGGTGATCAGCCAAGGAATGGCGATCGGTGGCAGGAGCAGCAGCTGCAGCAGGCTGCGTCCGCGGAAGCTGCGGCGGGACAGCGCCACGGAGGCTACGGTTCCGAGCGTCGTCGCAACCACAGCGGTGATCACGGCGATGATGATGCTGTTCAGACCCGAAGTCAGCAGCACGGTATTGCCCATCAGGGCGACGTACCACCGGGTCGAGAAACTGAACGGCAGCTGGTAGAGCGGCGATTCATTGAAGCCCATCGCCATCATCACGATGATCGGCGTGTAGAGAAACGCCAGGATCGCAAAGAGATAGAAACGTCCGAGTGTCTTCATTCCAGCACCTATGCGACGGATCCACGCTTCAGCACGCCGGAGAACGTGGCGAAGATCGCCAGAACCACGGCCAGAAGCGTGAAGGAGAGTGAAGCTCCGAGCGGCCAGTTAAACGCCTGGGTGAACTGGTCCTCGATTACGGTTCCCATCGTCACGCCGACGCGGCCGCCAAGAATGCGGGGCTCCATGAACGAGCCGATCACGGGAACGAATGTCAGAACGGCACCGGAAATCAGGCCGGGCGCAGCCATCGGCAGGAGGATCTTGTAGAGCACGACCCACCAGCGAGCGCCGAGGCTGAATGCCGCTTCGATAATCGCGTCGTCGATGGTCGAGAGCGCGATGTAACAGGTCAGGATCATGTAGGGCAGATAGCCATGTACCAGACCAACCACGATCGCCGGCCGAGTGTAGAGGAAGCCGATCGAACCGGCCCCCGGCGCGATCAGGTGAAGGACATAGTCGAGGAACCCGCCTTCACGCAGCACCATCGTCCAGGAAAAGACGCGCACCAGTCCGTTGGTCCAGAAAGGTAGGAGGATGAGGATCAGCAGCACCTCTTTGGTTCTGCCAATCGTGGCGCGGGCAAGAGCAAGGGCCGCAAAGAAACCAAGCACGGCACAGAAAAACGTCGTCCAGAAGCCGATCAGCAGCGAGCTGATCCCGACGCCGATCAGATAGGGCTGATCGATGAAGGCGCGGTATTGCTTCAGCGTGAAGACAATCGGCTTGTTGCCCAGCGGCGTTGCCGTCATGAAGGAAAAGGCAAACATCGCCAGCAAGGGAATGAAGACGGCCAGCGTCAGCCAGCCATAGGTCGGCAAAAGCAACGCGCCTGTCGTCACCCATGACGGTAGCCGCCCTGACTGCCTTCCTTCAAGCGCAACCACCGACGGGGGTTCTTGAGCGTTAAGTGTGGCCATCCAGCCGTCCTCCGCGACCACAACGACCTTCGCGTCGCTGCAGCGGTCAAATCCAATATTGAAGTTCACGCGCCGGCCGCGTCATGCCGCAGCACGGTTTCTCGCGCCGATGCCGATATCGCGTTATCCGCTAAGCGGTCGCTTGCATGATTGTCTGTGACTGCCTCATTTGCTCACCCTCAAATTCTTCTTTCTTTGTTTTGTGTACAAATGATTTCAGCAGTCCCAGTCATTGTCAAGCGCGCTTTTTCGCCGAACGCTTAGATGCTGTTTTTCCTGCAAAATAGCCAGGGCAACGGCGCCGGCCTGGGCCCGTTCATCGCAGCGGAACGTGCTGAATGTCCGAGAATATCGTTAGATCGGAAACCAAGGCATCTAAACCGCGGTCAAACGGCGCTTGACAAGATAGAAAACTAGGGACAGGTTATTTGTACACGAACGTTTTTCTGCGAAGTTGCCCAGGGCCTTCGCGGCGGGAAGATCGTGAACATATTTCGTTGCGGATGTTCAGAGGATGCGGGGAGGCATCACCGCACTCGCCTGCGCAGCCGCAGACAAAATCCAAAAAACTATCGACAAGGGGTACAGAGATGAACAACTTCACCCGAAGACAAGCCCTCGGCCTGATGGGCACCGCGGCGGTTGCCGCCACAACCGGTCTGTCGCTTTCGACGCGCCCGGCGCTCGCCGCCGGCAAGATCACCGTTCTCAACTGGCAGGGCTACGGCACCGACGAAGCCTGGGCGCTGAAGGCCTTCAAGGAAAAGACCGGGATCGAAGTCGTTCACGACTACTTCAGCTCCGAGCCGGAAATGCTGACGAAGCTGCGCACCAATCCGGGCGCATACGACGTCGTGCTGATCAACAGCGCCCGCTCTCAGCAGGCCGCGGGTGACGGCCTGCTGACGCCGATCGATTTTTCGAAGATCCCGAATTCAGCCGGCCTTTCCCCGGAACTGAAGAACCATGCAAACCTGCAGCTCGAGGGCAAGACCAACGGCGTCGCGTGGGTGTGGGGCATCACCGCGCTGGCGGTTGCCGATGGCACACCGAAGCCGGACAGTTACGCCGCGCTCGGCGCTCCTGAACACAAGGGCAAGGTCGCGCTGTTCGACGACGCAGTGACCGGCGTCGCCATCGGCGCGCTGCTTTCCGGGCAGGATATCAACAATCCGACCGACCTTGCAGCAGTTGGCGAAAAGCTCAAGGCTTTCAAGCAGAACGTCAAGCTTCTGTGGTCGAGCGAAGACCAGTGGAACAAGTCCTTCGCCGCCAAGGAATTCGATCTCTCGGTCTACTGGTCAGGCGCAACGGTCCGCTCGAAGCGCAACAGCCACCTGCCCGTCGATTTCGTGGTTCCGAAGGAAGGTGGCATCGGCTGGCTCGACAGCCTCTCCATTCCCGCCTCCGCACCGAATCCGGAAGCCGCGGCAACCTTCATCAACTACATGATCGACCCGGACTTCTATGTCGAATGGGCAACCAAGATCGGCGCTCCGGCCTCGGCCAACGCCGCCGCTATGGAAAAGCTGCCCGCCGACGACCTGAACCGCCAGATTCACAAGCCCGAGTATCTGAAGACCATGGCAATTCAGTCCGCTCTTCCCGACGACCGCCGTGAAAGCTTCAACAATCTCTGGCAGGAAGTGAAGGCGTTCTACGCCAGCTAATGATGACGGCTGCCCGGTGCCTTGCGGTACCGGGCAGCTATTCAGACGCGCCCTGGGCTTGAATTGATGAAATGCGCCGGCGAAAGGCATTGCGCCGGGACAGACGAAGTCCGTGACGGCTCAGCCGACGTCTGCGACATCAACCGCATCCGGATCGACATCGGCGATCTTGCGTAAAAGGTAGAGCAAAGCGACCTGCTCCGCCGGGTTGAGCGGCCCCATCGTCTTCTCAGTGATGGAACGCGCGCGCGGATACATCTGCTCGAGGATCGCCTCGCCCGCTGGCATCAGAGAAACGATCACCTTTCGTCCGTCATAGGCATCCCGAGAGATCTCGATCATATTCTTCGACTTGAGGCGGTCGATGATGCCGCGGATCGTCGCCTGGTCGACGGCGGTCGCCTTGACCAGCTCGCCCTGGGAGATCGGTCCGTTGTCGCGTAGCGCGCAAAGCGTCACGAACTGAACCGACGTCAGCGAAGGATCGATGGCATTGTCCTGGAAGATCGCCAGGTGGCGCTGATAGGCCTTGCGCAGCAGATGTCCCACCTGGTCTGTGACGCGGTAGGGCCCCCCTGGAGGCTTGCCTTCACCATTGCTCATTCCTGCTCCAAACCTCCTCGACATCAGATGAAGCCGATCGAAAAACGGCTGCACCAGCATGCTGGTACAGCCGCGTCACCATCATGCGGTCGGTGGCCGATGTTTACCCGAACTTATGCTGCATTTCCTTGACGGCGATTTCGCCCTTCAGGACCATGGGCTCATCATCCAAGAAGAGGCTGCAATTACGCATCGGAATGTCGAGATGGCAAGCCGTATCGTTCGGGCCGCCCAGCTCGTTGTTCGGACCGGTGGAGAACATCACGTTGCCATAGAATGAGCGCGCCTCCATGCCCATGCCGCCCGGGAATTCGCCAGGCACCATGCGATGCCACTTGGCGTTCTGATTGAGGCCCCAGCCGACATGGCTCATGCCCATGCCGCGCGGATCGTTGAAACCGGCCATGTAGGACTTCACGAGTTCAGCATCGAGACCGCCACGAATATCGGTGATCCAGCCGTTTTCAATGGTATAGATGATCGGATCGCGGACATAGATGTTCTGCGGCAGCAGGATGTCCCCCGGGGCAACGACAATCGTGCCATCGACGCCGTCGTCGTCACCGCCGGTGAACACGAAACCCGATGGCCAATGGTCCCAACGGCCTGGCTCATCCGTGCATGCGTATTCGGTGATCGCGGGATAGGTGTTGAGCTTGTAGGTGACGTCCGTACCGTGCTCGGAGGTGATGCGCATCACCTTCGCCTTGGACAGAAGCTCGCCGGCAAATTCGACACGCTCACGCAGTTCCTTCGTCGGCAGCATACGGGCGAGAACTTCCGGCGGCTCTACCGCCGTCAGAATGCGCGTGCCGGATGCCTGGATCGCCATCTGCTCCGGGCTGAAAAGCAGGAAGATGCAATCGATGACCATGTCTGCTGCCTTAAGAGCTTCCACCGCATCAGGCATGGCTGCCAGTCCGGTCTGGCCGACGGCCCATGCACCTGCCGGCGGAACCGGCGGCAACCGCATGTGATACATTTTTGCGCCGAGGCGCATGCCCGCCGCCATGAAAGCATCGGCATAATCGAGGCGCTCGTTACCCTGGGTCAGGACGATAAGCTTTTCGCCCTCGTGAACGCCTGACATCTTCAACTGATGCAGGCAGATTTCCGTGAAGCTGAACTGATCCATGCTCGTTCCCTTTTATTGCTTGAGGACTGCAATGCCTCGTATCGTTACGGAAAGTCAGGCTTTGGCCTTGGCGATTTCTGCGATCGCCTCCGCCTTTGCGACGACATCGCCATATTTGCTGTCGATATCGAAAAGGTTCGCATTGTGTGGATCGGGATGCCGGTCGCCGACGCAGTCGCGCACCACGATCGCTCGAAAACCATGCTGAACTGCATCCACTGCACTGGCGCGAATGCATCCGCTGGTCGAGCAACCCGCCATGATGACAGTATCGATGCCCTGCGCATGGAGATGCGAGGCAAGGCTGGTCCCGAAGAAAGCGCTGGCATACTGCTTGACGATCACCAACTCGTTCCTGGCGGGCTCAACCTCGTCGCAGAACTCTGCAAGCACGTTACCCTCAACCATCGCCTTCATCACTGGCGACTTCTTCACCCACATACCGCCGTCGGCGCAATTTTCCGCCAGATACAGAATGCGGGTGTGAATGACCGGAATGCCGGCCTTGCGAGCGGCTTCGATGAGTTCTGGCGTCTGCGCCACGGCATCGACGACACCGGGCGCATAGAGAGGCGCGCCCTCGATCGTATAGGCCTTCAGAAAATCGATAACGAGCAGCGCAGGGGACCGGCCGAAGCCGATCCTGTTGCCCCACACACCCTGATAGTTCGCTTCGGCCGTCTCCATCTCAGAGCTCCCTAGTATGCGCCTGATAGCAGCGCGCCCGCACCGGGGACCACCGGTTCGAGATCCAGCGACTTCAGCATGAAGTAGGTCGTGGCAACCGCCGCGGTTAAGACGGGCTTGCCGGTCATCGCTTCCACCTTGGCGATGGCGGCCAGCGACGGCATCTGCACGCAGGCCGACAGGACGATCACATCGACACCGGTCAGATCGAGACCGGCAACGATCTCAGGCAGGTTCTGCGGATCATGACGGCCAACGGCGAGATTGTCCGGGATTTCAAGGGCGCGCCAGTCACCGACTTCGAAACCTTCGTTCCTGATATAATCGACGACCAGTTCGGTGAGCGGCTTCATATAGGGCGCGACCACCGCGATCCGCTTCGCCTTCATGACCTTCAGCGCTTCGACAAGCGCACCGGCGCTGGTGACGACGGGCGTGTTCGCGCCGTTCTCAACCGTGCGGCCCCGAAGGCGCGTCTCGGATTCGCGGTGATAGCCATGACCCATCGCCATGATCGCGACGAGGCACGCGTAACCGAGAACATCGACCTGCGCGTCGGAAAGCTCGAGCGCGCAGCGATCGGATTCCGCGTCCATCGCCGCCAGCTCTTCCTTCTTGACCGTCTTCATCCGCATGCGGCTGGAGTGGAAGGTGAATCGTTCCGGGCGGATCGACTGCCTTGCGAGCAGCATCGCGGGGATTTCCGTCTCCATCGTGGTGTTGGAGCTCGGCACGATTTGACCAATGCGATAAACCTTTTGCACGGCTTGTCCTTTTGCAATGCGTTCAAAAAAGCGATGACGCGGCTGCCGCGTCATGGAAAAGTCACTGGATCAGGAAGTCGCCGAGCGCGACGAAAAAGCCTTCAAAGTCGTCCCAGGGGATCATGTGGCCGGCATTCTGAGCATGGGTGATCTGCAGCGAGGGATTGAGACCTTTGATCTCCTCTTCGTCCGCGGCCTGGATGACGCCGCCGCGGCCGGCAACCATGAGCATGGCCGGAACGGTCAGCGTGCCGAAATCAGGCAGGATATCGATGTCGTGGAAATCGCTGAACGCCTTGATGATCCCGGGCGCATAGCAGGTGTGGAGCCATTCGGCGCGCAGTTGCAGCTGCTCCTCGGTCCAGGTTGGGCAAAACGCCTTCATCGCCTCGCCATCCATGCCCTTCTCGGCAAGGGCGATCGAGTCGGTATACCAAGGCAGCTTGCTCGGGTACGGACGACGACCAGGACCGGAGACAGGCGGATCGATCAGCGCCAGGCGGCTGAAGACGCTTGGCGAACGGTTGGACGCCCGCATCGCGATACGTGCGCCCATGGAATGTCCGAGTATGGCCGGATGCTTCAACCCGAGCTCGCCGGCAAAAGCAATGACGTCATCCGCCATCGCATCGAGACCGTAGTCGAGTTCGGGGCCGGTCGAGGAGAGGCCGCGCCCGCGAACGTCGAGAACATAGACGTCATGGCGCAGCGCCAGCCTTTCGGCAACAAAGCCCCAGGTGATCGCCGGCGACGTTATACCGGGAACCAGGACGACCACGGGCCCCTTGCCGCCGTAGCGGAGGTAGTGCTGGCGGATGCCATTGGCGAAGACATTCGCTCCATAGAGAAACCGGCCGTTCATGCTGCATCCTCCGTGCGCAGCGGTTCGGCGTAGACGTCGTAGCCGTAGACCCAGGAGGGGTCTTCCTGCGTCAGCAGGAACGTATTGGCGTTGGAAACAACTTGAACACGCGTCGCCCGGTCACGCCGGTTGACCTCATAGAGTTTGAAGGCGGTCGCGTAGTCGGAGATTCCGGTCTCCAGCAGGCAACGGGTCAACATCGCGGCATCTTCGATCGCCATCGCCGCACCCTGCGCCATGTGCGGCTTCATCGGGTGGCAGGCATCGCCCAGCATCACCAGCCTGCCCTGGCTCCAGATCGGCAGCGGATTGCGGTTGAAGAGCGGCCACTTGGTGACCGTCTCGGTGCTGTCGATCAGCGCTTCGATGACAGGGTGATAGCCCGGAAATGCCGCATGCATTTCTTCGCGGCTGCTGTCGACGAATGCCGTTTCGAACTCCCACGCGTCGTGTGGAACGCCGGTAACATAATAATATTCGTCTTTCCGGCTGGTGGTGAAATAGACCATCATGTGACGGTCCGGACCCCACCACTTCACACAGTCTTCGAATTCGAGATCGTACTTCTTCAGCCGCTCCGCATTGATCAGCGCGCGATGTCCGACCCAGCCGCTATAGTTGGGCTTTTCGAAGCCGAGCAGCGTCTCGCGAATCTTCGAATTGATGCCGTCGGCACCGATAACGATGTCGGCGCTCGCCGAGGTGCCGTCCTCGAAGGTCATATGAACGTCAATGCCGGTGTCTTCGATCGTCGCAAGCTTCTTGCCGAAGTGAAGGGTGCCGTCCTTCAGCGTGTCGCACTGCAGTGCCTGCAGGTCGCCGCGATGAACCGTGCAATAGGTATGGCCATAGCCTTCCAGAGGGATGCGCGAGAGATACTCGCCCGAAATGCCGTCGCGGCTCAGCCAGAACGTCGGCGTGCTGCTGATCGACACTATTTTTTCGGCAACGCCGATGCGCTCGAAGATCTTGAGCACGTTCGGGCCCATGTGAATCCCGGCCCCAAGACGCGAGAAAGTCGGCGCCTGCTCATAGACGTCGACATCAAAACCGGAATGCTGAAGCAGCGACCCGGCCACCGCACCGCCGAGGCCGGCACCGATAATGGCAATCTTCTGTTTTCCCATAAGCTGCTCCCCTTTTCTGGCTGGCAATGCATCGCCATCAGTTTCGGCCAGATTAAGCGTATACACTATTTATTGCAAGCGAGATTTCGAAGATCAAGACATTCTTACTTCGCAACAGACGCGGCACGGCTATTGGAAATTTGGTCGACCGGCCTGTTGACAGCCGATCCATCTTAAATCAGTGTATACGCTATTAAATAAAAAGGGAACGCGCTCCTTCGCGATATCGGTCGATCCGGCCGCAAAGGCAGCGAATATCAGGCGGCGAAAGCCGGCCATGGAGACTGGGATGCTAGATCTGGCAATCGATTTTGCCACAATCGCCCTCCCCGACCGGTGCAGCGAATGGCATGCCGCGGGAGCGATCCTCACGTGAGCGCATCGTCAATATCGATCAGGGTGAATGACGCACAGCACACGGTCTGCTGCGATCCGAAAACCCCGCTGCTTTACGTCCTGCGCAACGACCTCGCCCTCAACGGCCCGAAATTCGGCTGCGGGCTTGGCGAGTGCGGCGCCTGCGCCGTGCTGATCGACGGACGCGCTGTCCGCTCTTGCGTGGTTCCGGTAACCGCAGTGCAGAGCCGGAGTGTGGTCACGCTTGAGGGCCTTGGAGATAGCGCCTCGTTGCACCCGGTACAGCAGGCCTTCATCGAAGAGAACGCCGCCCAGTGTGGCTATTGCCTGAACGGCATGATTATCACGGTTGCTGCGCTCGCCCTGCGCGAGCCGAATGCCGACGATGATCAGATCAGGCGCGCCCTCGAACACAGCCTCTGCCGCTGCGGCACGCACCATGAAATTCTAGCCGCCGCCAGGCGTGCCCTGATGCTCTCGAGGACCGCGAATTCGCCGGAAGGTCCGGACGAAGAGCTGGCAAGCAGCGAAGCAGATCAAGGAGAGGCGAATGCTTAGCGTTCATTCCACGACGCTGGATGGCCCCTTGTTTCTGGTCATTCACGACGATGGCCGCATCGTCGCCTTCAACGGCCATGTCGACCTCGGCACGGGGATCCGCACATCTCTTGCCCAGATCGTCGCCGAAGAGTTGGATGTCGCGTTCAAGAGCGTCGAGATGGTGCTCGGCAGCACCGTCGGCGGGCCGGACCAGGGCGCCACCATTGCCAGCGAAACCATTCAGGTCACCGCCGTTCCCCTTCGGCAGGCGGCAGCGACCGCCCGGCGCTTCCTGCTTGCACGGGCGCGGGCCGTTCTCGGCATCGAGGATGCGGAGCTCAAAGTGGAAGACGGCATCATATTCTGCGACGGAGAGCGGAATGTTTCGATCAGCTATGGCGAGGTGGTCGATGGTCTCGATGAGCATCTGGCGCATGATCCCGGTGTCGTACTGAAGCGCATCGCGGACTACCGGTTGGTCGGCAAATCGCAATCTCGTGTCGACATCCCGCTGAAAGCGGTTGGCGCCTGGACTTTCGTGCACGACGTTCGCGTCGCGGGCATGCTGCACGGCCGCGTTATCAGACCGCCCTATGCCGGCTTCGACCATGGCAGCAATGTCGGCTCGAGCTTTGTTTCCGTCGACGAGACCTCGGTCGCACATATCGATGGCCTTGTGGCGGTCGTCGTCGTTGGCGATTTCGTCGGTGTCGTCGCGACCCGCGAAGAAAACGCAATCGCCGCGATGAACGCGCTGAAGGTCGAATGGCTGGCTCCGGCGCGGCGGCCCGACCTGAACCGACCGGAGATTGCGCTGCGAACGAATCCCTCGACGCCGAGGCAGCTGATCGATCGCGGCAATGTCGATCTGGCGCTGGAAGGCATGCCTTCGGCGATGAACCGCACCTATATCTGGCCCTATCAGATGCACGGCTCGATCGGCCCGTCATGCGCCGTTGCGCACTTCGAGAATGATCACCTGACGGTCTGGTCGGGAACGCAGAACCCCTATCCGATCCGGCGCGATCTCGCGTTGCTGATGGATATTTCCGAAGAACAGATCGTCGTCGAGCGGCTTGAAGCTGCAGGCTGCTACGGCAGGAACTGTGCCGACGACGTGACCGCCGACGCGGCCCTTCTGTCGCGCGCGGTCAGCGCGCCTGTTCGTGTACAGCTGACCCGCGACCAGGAACATGCCTGGGAGCCTAAGGGTGCCGCCCAGGTCATGGATGTCCGCGGCGGCATCGATACGGAAGGCGGCCCGGCGGCTTATGATTTCGAAACGCGCTACCCCTCCAATCTCTCGCCGACGCTCGCCCTGATTCTGACCGGCAAGGTCGCTCCCGTGCCCGACGTGTTGCAGATGGGCGATCGAACCGCGATCCCGCCTTACGCCTATGGCAATCTCCGGGTGACGGTTCACGACATGCCGCCGATTGCCCGCGCCTCTTGGTTTCGCGGCGTCTCGGCGATGCCGAATACCTTCGCGCATGAATGCTATATCGATGAGCTGGCCGCCGCTGCTCAGGTCGATCCGATCGAGTACCGGCTCCGCTACCTGCCCGACCAGCGCGCCAGCGAACTGGTGCGCGCGGTGGCCGAACGGGCAAAATGGCAGCCGCACACGACCTGGGGCACCCTGGGCGGCGAAGGCGATCTTCTCTACGGGCGCGGCTTCGCCTATGCCGTCTATGTCCACGGGAAATTCCCGGGAACAGCCGCCGCATGGGCGGCCTGGGTTGCCGATGTAGCGGTCAACAAGAAGACGGGCGAGATCGCGATCACCAAGGTGACCTGCGGCCAGGATGCCGGCCTGATGATCAATCCGGATGGCGTCCGCCACCAGATCCACGGCAATGTCATCCAGTCGACCAGCCGGGTCCTCAAGGAAAAGGTCGAGTTCTCAGACACCGCCGTTCTGTCCAAGGAATGGGGCGGTTATCCGATCATCACCTTCCCTGAGGTGCCTGATATCGACGTTCTGATGCTCGACCGGCCGAACGATCCGCCGCTCGGCGTCGGCGAGTCGGCATCGGTCCCGAGTGCTGCGGCCATTGCCAATGCCGTCTATGACGCGACCGGCGTGCGGTTCCGCGAGCTGCCGCTGACGCCAGAAGCTATCCTTGCGGGACTGGGCAATGTCACCCCCAAGCAGGTCGATCCTCCCAAGCAGGCCCGCAAATGGTGGCAGTTCTCGCTCGGCACGGCAGGTATTGCTGCCGTTGCCGGCGGGTTTCTTCAACTGCTCTCGCCGTGGCAGCCAAGCATTGCTTCGATCAGCCGCCCGGACGCCAACGTCTTTTCTTCAGCGACCATCGAGCGTGGTCGGCTCGCCGCGGCCATCGGCGCCTGCGATGTCTGCCACGTCTCTGACGACGGACGCGCCTTCGGTGGCGGCAGGGCCCTGGAGACCCCGTTCGGCACGATCTATGCCAGCAATATCAGTCCCGACGTGACCGCCGGGATCGGCGCCTGGTCCTATCCGGCCTTCGAGCGGGCAATGCGCAGCGGGGTCAGCCGGGATGGCCATCGCCTCTATCCTGCACATCCCTACACGTCTTTCGCAGGCGCCGAAGACGCGGACCTACAGGCCCTCTACGCCTATCTCATGGGCCAGCCGCCGGTGGAGACAAAGGTACCGGAGACGAAGCTCTCCTTTCCCTTCAATATCCGGACACTGATGGCCGGCTGGAACGCGCTGTTCCATCAGCGCAGCGTAATGCAGTTTCAGCCTGACAAGGACGCCGTCTGGAACAGAGGCGCCTACCTCGTGGAAACGCTGGGTCACTGTTCGGCCTGTCACTCGCCCCGAAATGCGCTCGGCGCAGAGAAGTCGGGTCAGTCTCACCTTGCAGGCGGCTTTGCCGACGGCTGGCACGCCCCGGCGCTGGACGGTTCGGGCAAGGCCCCGGTCCAATGGACCGAGGCGTCGCTTTACGACTACCTGCGCAAAGGCAGCGCGGCCAACCACGGCAGTGCGCTTGGGCCGATGGGCCATGTGGTCAAGGCGCTGGAACCACTGCCTGACCAGGACATCCGGGCGATGGCAACCTATCTTGCCAGCCTGAACAAGCAGGAGACATCGGCCGATCCGGACGCCGATGCCGCCCAGTCCATTGCAAAGGCCGATGCAGCCGAACAAACCGCTTTTGCGGCATCACCCCGCGGCCAGCGGATCTTCGAAGGTGCCTGCGCCGCCTGCCATAGCGGCAACGCGGCGCTGGCATCCCTTGCGCTGAACACCAACCTTCACGCTGGGACATCGGACAACGTCATTCAGGCCATTCTCGCAGGCGCCGAGGCGCCGGCGGAGATGAAGGCACGAAATTCTGCCGAGACTATGTCGATGCCGGCGTTCAAAGATACGCTGAGCGATAGCGCAGTCGAGGATCTCGTTGCCTATCTTCGCGCCCGCTTTGCGCCTGACGAGCCGGCCTGGGCCGATATCAACGGCAGCCTTGCCAAAGCGCGCACTTCCGGACATTGAGCATGCCGATGCCATCACGCCAAGAGATATCGACCAATCAGAGCTTCCAGTCGCCCGGCTCGGAATTCCGGCCGGCCGCCTATTGGTTCTGGCATTCGATCCCCTCTGGCGAGCTGACGCGCCTGCAGCTCGCGGACTTTGTCGCCAAGGGCTTTGGCAGGATCTACATCCAGGCCAGGCTGGCGATGCCGCGGGAGGACTATCTCTCGCGCCGGTTCATCACAGCCTACAGGGACGCCGTCGAAGTTGCCAGGACACTCGGCTTGCGCATCGGCATTTACGACGACTATAACTGGATCAGCGGCCAGGCGGCCGGACGCACCGTCAAAGGCCGTGACGAACTTCGCGAACGGCATCTGTTCTGGAGCAAGACCTCGGGCCAGACCGGTGAGATCAGCGGCATCGTCACCTCCTGGACCTCGGGAATGGGCAAAGACATCCTCGACTGGCAGTATGACGAGGGACGTCCTGCCTGGTGCGACTGGCGGGTCGAGGCCGCCGCTCTCCACCCCTCTGGCGGCATGACATCCATCGGCGAGGCATCGGTATTTTCCGGATCCATCGAAATTACCGATAGCGGCGATGACCATTGCGCGTTTCGCATAGCAGGTGAGATCCCGGCCGGGTCCAGGATCACCATTTTCATCAGCGCCCGCAGCCGCACCTCCCGCATCATCAACTATCTGCTGCCGGAAGCTGCTGAAGCCTTCGTCACCCATGGATTGGAGCCGCTGGTTTCCGCGCTCGACGGTCTTTTGCCGGATCCGGTCGATCAGATTTTCTACGACCAGCCAGCCGCCGGCTTCTACAGCTGGAAACAGAAGACCGGAAATCTCGAAAACAGCCTGCCATTCTCGGCCGCCCTCGCCCAATCACTTCGCGGGCGGACAGGTCAGCCTCTCGCAGTTGCCCTTCTTTCGCTGGTGCGGGACATCGGGCCTGAAACGGCCGTCATTCGCGCCAAGACCTACGGTGCCCTGTCCCAGCAGATGAACGACGCCTTCTTCGGCACTCTGCGGGCCTGGGCGCAGGAAAAGAAGTTGCTGCTGACCGGCCACGAAATTCTTCCGCATGTCGGCAGTTTCGACCTCAACGGCACATTCAAAGGGATCGATCCGCGCATCGCCCCGGCCGTCGATTTCTTCGGCATCGATGCCTATCGCGATCTGACCGCGGCGGATGCCAACAACTTCATGCCACAGCTCTCGCCAAAGCTTGCGGATTCGGTCGCGCGCGCCAACGGGCGCAGCCGCTGCATGCTGGAGACCTACGCGACCGCGGAGCGCACATCGCTGAGAGCCGCCGGGCAATGGGATTTGACGCTCGAAACCCTACGGACGCATCTGATCCGCATGCACTTTCTAGGAATGCGTCAATCCATCTGGCACGGGCTCTACACATCGGATGGGACTGCGGAGCCACGACCATTCGTCAACCCCCGCTTCGACTTCGCGCCCGGTATCAATTTCGAGCCGTGGTGGCCGTTTCATGACTTGCTGGCAGACGAGACCGCAAGGCTATCGGCCTTCATCGAGCCAGCACGGCCGCTGACGCGCGTCGCGATTTTCTATCCGCTCCACACCGCCCTGGCGGAAGGGCCAAGACACATTCATGCAGAACATGTCGGCGCCTGGTGCAGAGCGCTTCTGGAAAAGCGTATCGATTTCCTCTTCGTTTCCGAGGATGCGCTGGCAAATGCTTCGATCGTTGGAGCGCTGATCGAAATCAGCGCCCAGATATTCGACGCCGTCATCCTGCCCGCGGTCACGACAATTGGCGGCCCCGAGGCCATCCACCCGCTTGAACGCTTCAGAGCTGCCGGAGGCATCGTTTGGTCATCCGGCGGCCACCGCCGTTTCGTCCCAGTCGAGGGCGGGAGCGCGGTCGACGATCCTTCGACGACCACCCTCGACAGACTGCCCACCGACGCTGATGCCGAGGCATTGCAGTCAACCTTCGGTCAACGAGGGCCTATTCTTCGAACGGATGCCATGCCGAAATTCTGGCGCTGGTTGGGAGAGGATGCGACGGGCTGGAGATTGGCTCTGTTCAACGATAGCGCGCAACCTGCAACAGAAGATTTCGCACTGAGCTCAGACTTCGACATCGCATCATGGGATTGCGCCGATGGCACCGAGTTCCGGCATGGCGCCTCCTCGCATCTGTCGATCAGCCTCGAACCCCATGAACTGATCTGCCTGCGGCTTGGCCCGAGCCTGACGGCCGGCAGCAGGCTTGCCTTGTCACCATCTGGCCTTAATCGCGTGGATCGCAGGAGCATCGCCCTTTCCGACCGATGGACGTTGCGCTTCGAGGGCAGCCCTGGGACAATCGATATCCGTGTCGATTGCGGATGGGATGCACAGGGGTTTGAAGCTATCTCCGGTACGGCAACCTACTCGCGGGTGATCACCACGACCCATCCCGGCAGTTGGCAGCTGGAGCTGCCCGTCGTGCATACCGCCGCCAGCGTCAGCATCGATGGTCGCCCGTCGGGCCGGCGCGGCTGGCGCCCCTATCGCTTTGATCTCGGCGAGCTCGAACCAGGCAATCATCTGCTGGAAATTTCCGTCTCTTCCACGGCGGCAAATGCCTATTATGCCGACACGCCGTTCAAAGGCGGCAAGAACGATCCCGCAGGGCTCGGCGCGCCTCCCATTCTCTTCTTCTCGGGACATTAAGACATGCCTCAGCACACGACCATTCCCCTCAACCGCGCCTGGAACACCTGGAGCGACCGGCCGGCCGAGATGGTATTCCTGCCGCTGGGCGTGCGCCTGACACCGGTGCTGTATTCGAGCCGCAGCCGGAAGACATCGACCATCGAGCCCCGCCATGACACCGTTCGCCTGGGACGGCACGAACTCGACGGTTCGGAAGTATCGCTCGAGACCGACCACACCGGCACCGCCCTCTCCTTCCACTGGCGCAAACCCGACCCCTTCGTCGTAACCGGCGGCTGGAAGGCGCTGACAAGCGGCGAGTGGGGGCTGCGCTTCTGGGTCACGTTGGCGATCTCAGCCGATGGCGCTGAGGTCACCTACGATGAGGCAGCCGGCGCCGCCCTCATCAAGATCGGCCAACGATTTGTCGCCGTCGTCAGCGCCGAGAGCCCGGTACAGGTCACCGGCCATGACAGCATTGCCGATCTGCGTCAGGATTTCGAGGCGAACGGCTATTTCTATCTCGGCAGCCGAAGCAGCGCCGCTCCGGTTATCGGCCTGCGCTTCAATCTCGAAATGATGCGCGACGGCAGCTATTCGGCCGCCGTCGCAGACCGTGCCGATCTCGCCATCGAGAAGGCGCGGAACGCCCTTGCCCAAAAAGCAGCACCCGCACCCGCTGAAACCGACACATTCCTTGCCGCGGTTCGCGATATCGTTGGCTGGAATACGATCTGGGACGAGACCAACAACCGGCCTTACACGGCCGTCACCCGCATCTGGAACCTCGGCAAATTTGCCGTCTGGTACAACGACCAGACTTATGCCGCGCTTCTTTCCGGCCTGTTCGACATGGACATCGCCCGCGAAAACCTCGCAGCCGCCTTCGCCGGCGTCACGCCGCAAGGCAACGTCGCCTGTATCGTCACCTCGAACGACGCGTGGGTCGACCGCACACAGCCGCCGCTCGGCTCGCTTGTCATCTGGGATCTCTATCAGCGCAGCGGCGAGCGATCGATCATCGAAGCAAGCTACGACGTCGTCGCCCGCGCCCACCGCTGGTGGTGGGACAATCGCGACCCGGAAGGCCGCGGCATGATCTCCTGCGGCACATCTGACGTCGGCGAATCGCTTTACAAGGGCACAGCCTTCGGCGCCCGCAACGAAACGGGTATGGACAATTCTGCGACCCATGACGAGGCGGCCTACGATCCAAAGACCCGCTCGCTCTCGACTTTCGATCTCGGCCTGAACTGCGTCGTGGCGCTCGATGCCGAAATGCTCGCAAAGCTCGCGGCCGTTCTGGGAAGGACCAGCGACGCCGAAGACTTCGAGGCGATCGCAGCCGGGCTGCGCCAGCGAATTCGCGAAGAACTCTGGGACGATGAGCGCAAGATCTTCGCCAACCGTCAGCGTTCAGGCGCCTTCGTCAAGTCGCTATCGCCGACCAGCTTCTATCCGCTGCTGTGCGGCGCTGCGAGCGACGAGCAGGCCCGTCATCTGATCGATCATCTTCAGGACGAAAGCCTTTTTGCCGGCGAGTTCGGCTTGCCGAACGCCACCCGCAACGATCCGGCCTATGCCGAGAACGTCTATTGGCGCGGCCGCATCTGGCCGAATGTCAACTATCTGGTCTGGCTCGGCCTGAAGCGATATGGCCTTGAGCCGCAGGCCCGGACGCTGATGGAGCAGTCACGCAAGCTGTTCCTGAAGTCCTGGGAAGGGACGCGGATCGCCGCCGAGAACTACAACTCCGTGACCGGTGAGGCCATGGATCAGGGAGATACCGATCCCTTCTATATATGGGCAGGCCTGCTGCCACTGATGGCAATGAGCGATGTCGTCGATGTCGATCCGTGGACCGGATGGGCAATCAGCAACCAGCAGCAGAATACGATGCTCGGCCCGATCGTATCTCCGGCGGGGCCGCTAAGCGTCCGGATTTCGGAAGGTCGCCTGTTCCTCTCGGTGAACGGCAAACTTATTCTGGAGACCAGCCTCAGGCTTCGAATGTCTTGCTTGTCCTTTGGACCGAGCCACATTCGCATGGCTATCGCCGCCCTCGACGTGGGTGGAGACATTGCCTTTCCATCGGTCGTTTCAAGCGATGTGATCGCTGCCTATATCGATGGGGTCACGGTGCCCACCAAGCAAGAGAATGGGGGGCTGATCGTAGCCATTACCGGCTCTTCTGAACCACGCACGTTCGAACTCTTCCTCAGGCCGGCGTCCGCATAGACCCGTTGATGAGCGTCCTTAGCCAGATAAGAGCCAATGGGAGCTCGATTTTCCGGGTTCACGCCTCGCAATAAGAGGTTGCTGATTTCCGCCAAGATTTGATCACTGCCTCTGTCAAGCAACGACCCGTTTGGCGAATCTTTAGTCAGCCTTTTCAATGCCGTAGCGGGTTTGAGACCGGCGCGGCGCGGAATGGAAAAGGGGGCATTTCGCAATGGAATCAACATCCTTTGATTAAAACGATTAACTAACCTCGTTGGCGCTCATCCGCGAGGCAAAGGCGGGGTTGCGGCCAGATTGTCGCGCCATGGTCACAGTCTCGCGGTAGCAAGAGGGACCCCACCTCGCCGGAGCGCCTCGCCATGAAACCGGACAGCGATCAGAACTTTGATATCAGCCGCCGCAGACTGCTAACCGCCGCCGGCATCGGCACCGGGGTGCTGCTGACAGTGTCGTTTGCCAGCGCCGAAGAGAATGCGCCGACATCGACTGTTGCTGGTTTGACGAATGCGGTGGAAACGCCCCCGGTGGCGGGACTCCACCTTCAGTTCGGCGCCGATGCGTCCGCCGAGATGGTGGTCTCCTGGCATACGCTGCAGCCGGTGAAGCAGCCGCGCGTCTTGATCGGCCGGCTCGACGGCAAGCTCGAACAAACGGTCGTTGCTGTCGAATCCAGCTATGTCGACGGCAAATCAAACCAGACGGTCTATGCTTGGCATGCCAAGGTCGGCGGGCTCGACGCGGATGCCGCCTATCTCTACGCCGCGCTGCACGACGGCGCCGAGCCGCAATTCGGTACTTTCCGCACCTCACCGCGTGGTCGTAAGCCCCTTACCTTCACCAGCTTCGGTGACCAGGGCACACCGACCCTCGGGAAGGTCTTCCACCCGCCGGCGGGCGTGACGCTGCAAGGCGTCACCTATATCAACGACAATCTCGGTTCGCCATCGGCAGGCGACACCACGCTCGGCGTCGAGCGCCTGCGCCCCCTCTTCCACCTGTTCAACGGGGACCTGTGCTACGCCAACCTCGCCCAGGACCGCGTGCGAACCTGGTGGGATTTCTGGAACAACAACACCCGCAGCGCCCGCAACCGCCCGTGGATGCCTTCGCCTGGCAACCACGAGAACGAACTCGGCAACGGGCCGATCGGCTACAAAGCCTATCAGACCTATTTTTCCTTGCCAGCCGCTGACGGTCAAACCGAGGTGACGCATGGGCTTTGGTACAGCTTCACAGCCGGCTCGGTGCGGGTGATCGCCATTGCCAATGACGATGTCTGCTACCAGGATGGCGGCGATTCCTATGTACGCGGCTATTCCGACGGCGCTCAGAAAGCATGGCTCGAGAAGGAACTCGCCGCAGCCCGCAACGACAAGGACATCGACTGGCTCGTGGTTTGCATGCACCAGGTTGCCGTTTCAACCGCCGACAAGTTCAACGGCGCCGATCTCGGCATCCGCGAGGAATGGCTGCCGCTGTTCGACACATATGGCGTCGACTTGGTGGTCTGCGGTCATGAGCACCACTATGAGCGCTCTCACCCCATCCGCGGCCAGCAGAACAACAAGACGCTGACGCCGATCCCGGTCGGTACCGCCACCGACGTGATCGACACGACCAAGGGAACCGTGCATATGGTGATCGGCGGCGGCGGCACCTCCGTGCCCTCCAACGAACTTTTCTTCAACCCGCCCTGCTGTCGCGTGATCATGGGCGTGGGCGACAAGAATCCCACCACCGGCAAGCGCCCGCCGATCTACATGGCAGAGGATGCGACCTGGTCGGCCGTGCGCAACGCCGCCCACGCCTACGGCTTCGCCGCCTTCGACGTCGACCCCGGCGCCCATCAGGGCGATCTCACCACCATGAAGGTGACCTATTACGACGTGGTGGGCCAGGATGGTCAGATCGCGCCGTTCGAAAGTTTCACGCTGCGCCGTCCGCGGCGAGATTAAGGATATGGGCGGCCTTGCCACCAGATGGCAGCACACGGCTTGCCATCACCAAGCTGCACAATTCGCGGACTGTAATATCGACGGCATGAATGAGGACGACGTGGCCGGGGCTTATGGCTTCGTCATGGGCGTCTTGGTGAAGGTCGGAAAAAGCGTATTGACGCGGATTCCATAGGCCGCGAACTCCAGGGCCATACGCCGGCTGAAGCCTTCCATCGCCCATTTGATCACTCTCTCGAATGCCGATCCCCGCGTCTTAAGCTTCGCGGCCTGACGTATAATGTCTTCGGTTTCGTGGCTCAGCTTAGAGCTTCTTTCCTGAGCCCTGCTACCTGGGCGACATCGTCTCCGAGAAGCTGATCCAGCTGTCCCTCGCGCACCCATTGAAGGACCTGAGCTTCGACGTCAACGCCATATTGCATCAGTTTTTCATGATGCCCGGCCGGCAGGTAGAGGAATGCGGCAAAGCCATCTTCATGAAGTTGGCGCGCCTCCCCGCTGGCAAAATGGTAGATTTCGATATTCATCGCATCGAGGTCGGCCTGTCGGGCTATCGCAGCGGGATCGATGAGGCGAGAGTGCATCAGTCCGACTGTCGGCACTTCCGGGATCGCTTTTTTCACGGCCTTGAGCTGGACATAGTCGAACGAGGAAAACTGCAGGAGGTCGGCACAGCCCAACTCGTCGATCAATGCCCTCAGCTTCGGGAAGATCACATCGTCCCGGTCGTATATCTTGAGCTCGAGCTGGTAGATGATGCCGCGTTCGCGGGCGAGCTGCAGCGCGTCCTTCAGCAGGGGGACCTGCTCGCCGGCGAATTCGTTGCTGAACCAGCTCCCGGCATCCAGTTTCGAGATTTCGGAATAGGTCATCTTCTGAACGATGCCGCGACCATTCGTGGTGCGGTCAACGGTCTTGTCATGCATCAGGATCAGTTCGCCATCGGCGGTGATGGCAAGATCGGTCTCGCAGGTAACGTCGCGGCCACCATATTCAAACGCTTTCCTGAAGGCGGCAAGCGTATTTTCCGGGGCGCCGGCGCTATGGCCTCGATGGCCGCCAATGCGCATATTCTCCAGGGTCATTCTGAGGGGGTTCATTCCGTTTCCTTTCGTGTAAGTGCGATGCGCGTGAAGCGCCCTTCGCTTGCGTCCTGCAGTGGAGGAAGGGCAATTGCGTCGGATAGATCTTGGTTGGCTGTCTCGACGAGCCGAATCGCTTGGGTGTCCACCAGCCGATTGCTCCACATTTGGCGAGATGATCACTTCAGTGTGGGATCAAAGAAATCCCGCAACTGGTCGCCGATCAGACTGATGGTCAGTGACAGAAGGAAGATGACCAGACCCGGAACGATCGACATCCACCATTCCGTCATGATGTAGTCGCGGCCGAAGCCGACCATCGAGCCCAGGCTGACCTGCGGCGGCTGGACGCCAAGGCCGAGAAAGCTAAGCGACGATTCGAGGATGAGGATCTCCGGCATCACGACCGTGAATGTTACGAGAAGGACGGCAACAATATTCGGCAAGACATGGATCACAGCGATGCGCATGGCCCCGGCACCATTGCGATGCAACGCCGCAACATAGGGTTTTTCCAGTTCCAGGCCGGCCATGGTCCGGGTCAGGCGTGCGAAGCGTTCCCAGCCGAACAGGCCCATCAGGCAGACGAAGAGCGGCAGGCTGTTTCCGATGAAAGCAAGCACCGACAGGGCGATGATGATGAATGGCAAGGAAGCCTGGAAGTCGACCGCGATGCGGATCAGAATGTCCGCAAGGCCACGGCGAAAGCTCGCGATAAGGCCAAGCGTCGTGCCAGTGATCATGCTGATGATCGACGCGCCGAGCGAAATCAGAATGCTCATGCGCAAGGCAAAGAAGATTCTGCTTAAAATATCTCGGCCCATTTCGTCCGTGCCGAGCCAATGGGTCGACCGATCGCTGAAATAGAGCGGCGGCATCTTGCGCGCTCTAAGATCAATCTGGGTGAACTTGTAAGGCGCGAGCTGATCGGCAAAAATCGCGACCAGCACGAAACCCGCGATTATCAGCAGGCCCACCAGCAGCAGAGGGCTGACGCGCGGAATTCGGGCAAACGGCCTGAACGACTTCGTGGACTCAGTCGGCGATATCTCTGTCATCGACGAGCTCCCCTCAGTGCTGTTTCGAAAGACGAAGCCGAGGGTCGGCCATCGCATGCAGAAAATCGACGAACAGGTTCGCGCTCACCATTGTCATCGTGATCAGAATGACGATGGCCTGGACGACGGCGACGTCTCTGGCACCGACCGAACTGATCAGCAGCAGGCCGACCCCTGGCCAGGCATACACCGCCTCGACGACCGCCGAGCCGCCGATCAGACCGCCAAGCAGGAAGCCGAGGAGGGTGAGAAGCGGCAGCGCCGCGTTCGGCAGGACATGGCGGACGATCAGACCCCATTCGGAAACGCGCCGTGCTCGTGCGGCGAGGATATAGGGCTGTCCGACAACGTCGAGCGCACTCGACCGGACGAAGCGCGCAATGACCCCAGCATTGTACAGGCCGATGACCAGGGTTGGCATCACCATATGGGCGAGCGTGGAGCCCCCGCCCGACGGAAGGATGCGCAGCTTCACCGCAAAAAGCTGGATGAGCAGAATGCCGGTCAGGAAGGTTGGAACAGAATGCGTCAGGACGGCGAGACCGATGACGGACCGGTCGACGAAACCGCCACGATAGCGCGCCGCGATGATGCCAAACGGCACGCCGACGAGAAGGGAAAGAACGAGCGCTGCTCCCATCAACTCCAGCGTCGCGGGCACTTTCTGGATGATGGTTGCGATTGCACTCTGGCCGGTCTCCAGCGACACGCCGAAGTCGCCCCTCAGCATTCTTCCGAGATAGGTCAGGTATTGCTGGCCGATAGGCCGGTCCAAGCCCCATTGCTGACGCAGCATGTCGATCACCTGCGGCGGGGTGTCGACCCCCAGGAGCGATGTCATTGGATCGCCGCTGATACGCAACATCGTGAAGGTGAAGGTCAGGACGAGAAAGACCGTCAGGATCGCGCGCAGGATCGCGCTGATCATCATGTTCAGCATGGTTCACGCTCCGCTACGATCGGACGATGGTCCGTCACGGTCGAAGGATCCGCGCCGCGCCATCCTTGAGGAGCGGCTGCAAGGAGCCTTGCGGTATAGGGATCGGACGGCTCGGCAAAGACTGTTGTCGTCGGTCCTGTCTCGACGATCCGACCGCTCTGCATGACCGCGACGCGATGGGAAACATGTCGCACGACGCGCACGTCATGGCTGATGAAGAGGATCGAAAGGCCACGCTTTTGCTGCAGGTCGAGAAGGAGATTGAGGACCTGCGCTTGAACGGAGACGTCGAGAGCGGAAACGGGCTCGTCGCAAAGCAGGATCTTGGGTTCGACGACGAGCGCTCTGGCGATCGCGGCGCGCTGTCGCTGGCCGCCGGACATCTGGTGCGGATAGCGATCCAGCATGGCGACGGGCAGAGCCACGGCACTCAATGCTTCTGCCGCCATGTCGCGGCGCTCGATCTTGTGGCCGATGGAATGGATGGCAAGCACCTCCTCGATCTGGCGACCGATGGCATGTCGAGGATCAAAGGTTCCGAGCGTATCCTGCGCGACGACCTGGAGAATACGTGCAAGACGGCGCCGGTTCGGTTTCAGGAAGTTTGCAATGGGCTCGCCGAACAGTTCCAGCGTGCCGGCATCCGGGCGGCGGTCGCCGCAAAGCAGCGCCGACAGGGTGGATTTTCCACATCCGGATTCGCCCACAAGGCCGAGCGTTTCGCCTTGTCCAAGGGTAAGGGAGACGCCGCGGACGGCGCGGTGGCCGCGCCGTCCGCCAGGCAGAAGAGAGAATCCCGCCTGATAGGTAAACTGAAGATCGTTGGCCTTAAGGACCGCCGTCGTGCCCATGGCTTGCGCAGTCATTGGACAAGCTCCGGCAGGCTTGGGGATTGAGCCGCCTCCTGCGCCCAGTTCGTGGGCATCTCGACCAGTCTGGTGAGGGGTTCACCGTGCCCGGGCATGGAGGCAAGGAGGACGCGCGTGTAGGGATGCTGCGGCCGTTCGTAGATGTTCCTGGTCGTGTCGACCTCCATGATGTCGCCGCCGTGCATGACGGCAATGCGATCACAGGCTTCGGCCACCAGATCGAGATCATGGCTGATAAAGATCATGGCGATGCTTCTCCTTCTAACCAGTGAGACGAGGAGAGAAACGATCTGCGCCTGAATGGTGACGTCGAGCGCGGTGGTAGGCTCGTCGGCGATGATCAGCCGGGGCTCGAGGGCAAGCGCCGTCGCGATCATCACGCGCTGGCACATGCCTCCTGACAATTGGGAGGGGTAGTAGTGGTATCGCTTCTCGGGCTCGTCGATCGCCACGTCTTTTAGAAGCTGCAGCGCGGTCTTGCGCGCTTCCGCCCGCGACTGTCCGGCGCTTCTTGCAGCCTCGGCGATCTGTTCGCCGACCGTGCGCACGGGATTGAGGCAGGAAACCGGCTCCTGAAAGATCATCCCGATCGGCGGAAGCTTGCGCGTCGACAGCGCCTTCGGCAAATCCGACGCTGCAAACGCGATGCCACCGACGGTCACCGAACCGCTGGCATGCGCCCTCGCCGGCAAAAGACCGGCGAGGGCAAGGCACGAAAGCGATTTTCCCGAACCGCTCTCTCCGACCACGCCAAGTATCTCGCCTTCATCGACGTCGAAGGAGATGGACTTGACCGGGGTCGTCCTGCTCTTTCCAGCAACGAAGGAGATCGTCAGCTCACGGACGGAGAGAACGGGTTCGCTCATCCTGGCAACCTCAGTTTAGGGCATTTGCAAAGGACAGAGCGCCGGGACCGAGGTCCATCGCAAAGGTCTGCTTCGGTTCCCACTTCACCTTCTTGGAAATTCCGTAGAAGACGGCATTCTGGTGGAGGACGGTAACGCCGGGATCGTTGACTTCGATGATATCCAGCATCTCTGAAAAGATCTTGGCGCGATCCTTCGGATCGACCGCCCGGTCCAGCTTGGCGCCGAGCGCATCGAAGTCCGGATTTTCCCAGATCTTCAGATTGCCCATCTGCGCCGTCTTGGCATAGGCACTGGCGTAAAATGAAACGGCGGGATCGGGAATGGAGGCGGTGCTCGACCAGTTGCCCGTCTGGCGGGTTGACGGGTCGTCGAAGAGCTTGCCCGGTTCCACCAGCGCCATCCTGGCGTTGACGCCGACCGCCTGCCACATCGCGACCACGGCTTCGGTGACCTGGTTTTCGGCGGTATAGTAATTGTTCTGCGATCGGATGGTGATTTCCTCGCCCTTGTAGCCCGCGTCCTTGAGAAGCTTTTGAGCCTTGTCCGGATTGAACTCGTAGGCTGGACGATCCTTCAGGTAGACGGGACCATACTGCTTGAACTGCAGGCCGTTCGGCACGACGGTCTTGCCCTCCCAGATGCTGTCGACGATGGCCTGACGGTCGATGGCGAGAATGAGCGCCTGACGCACGCGAGCGTCCTTTAGGACGGCGTTGTTCTTGTCGAAAAACAGGATCCGGTGATTGGGGACCGGGCCGCCGACGATTTTCGCGTTGCCGGACTTGTTGACGACGTCGAGTTGATCGGGCGGCAGATCTGTTGCGATATCGTAGTCACCCGCGATCAGGCCGGCGATACGGGACGAAACCTCAGGCACCATCTTGAAGATGACGCGCTTCGCATTGGGCTTGCCGCCAAAATACTGATCATGGGCAGCAAGCGTCACATGGTCGTTGGTGACCGACTCGATGACCTTGTATGGGCCGGCGCCAACCGGCTTCTGCTTCCACTTCGTCCAGTCGCCGCCCATCTTTATCCAGGCGTCCTTGCTGATGACGACGGCAGGGTAGCTGGCGAGGCGCTGAAGCAGGATCGGATCCTTGAACTTCGTAACGAAACGGACGGTCTGCGGATCAATCATTTCTGCATGATCGATGGTGACGAAGTTCGTCAAGTAGGCCGGATATCCCGGGGCCTTGGGGTCCGTCAGGCGCTCCGGACCGAAGGAGAAGGCCACGTCCTCTGCGGTCATCTCGCGGCCATCATGGAAGATGACGCCCTTGCGAAGTTTCAGTTCCAGGGTCTTGTCGTCGAGCCAGCTCCAGGACGTCGCAAGGTTCGGCTGGACCGAAAAGTCGCCCTCGAGGTTGAGCTTCAGCAGCGTCTCGTGAATGGTCGGATTGTTGCGGAAAGCCACGTTGGAGGCCTGATCGACCGGCTCCTGCGTTTCAGGGTTCTTCTGAACCGCGATCCGCAGTTCGGGACGATTGTCTTCCTCAGCGCTGGCAACACCGCCGCCGGCGAAGGTAACGGCGACGCAAGCCGCCGCGCTCCCCAAAAAGGTTCTTCTCTTCATTGTTTCGACTCCTCGATGGTGCGGTCGGCCAGGCTGTGGCTTGCCGATGCTGTTGACGTATTCCCTGCGGCCGCCAGGCAAGCGGCGCGCTCTCAACGCTTCGGTCGCGCGAGAGGCAATCTGCACGGGCGAAGACAAGGCCCATTGATCCCGTCGGTTCCCGGAGGTGGCACTTTTTAAAGCGCCAGGACGGCTATGCGACAATGAACTTCTTCCGCAGCTTTTCGGGGGCTGCGTCGATGATCGATTTCGTGCCGGCGTCGGTCACGATGACGCCGACATCGTCGATCTTCGCGACGACCGACAGGCTGGATTTTGTGAATTTCGAGTGATCCGCCACGACGATCACACGCCTCGACACCTCGATCATGGCGCGTGCAACGCTCGCGTTCACCGGTGAAACCGTGCAGATCAATCCGCGATCGACATCGATCGACGCGGCATTGAGGATGAGCTTGTCGACATTAAACTGGCGAATGAACTGCTCGGCCAAAGGACCGCCGAAGGAGCGGTTGGACTCGAAATATTCACCGCCGACCGTATAGATGCTTCGTCCCTCGACGCGGGTGAGCTCGGCGACGATGTCGAGACCATTCGAGATGAATGTAAGATTACTCCGTCCAGCGAGTGATCGGGCAACCTCCAGCGCGGTGGTGCCCGAGTCGAACATGACTGTGTCGCCGTCGACGATCATCCCTCTGACGACCGCGGCGATGGCCGCCTTCTCTTCCTGCTTCCAGGCGGACCGGGCCGCATTTGTCGCGTCCAGCGCGACCTGGTTGATGAGCACGGCGCCTCCGTGCGTCCTGCGCAGCAGACCGGCTTCCTCAAGCTCATCAAGGTCACGACGCACCGTTGCGACCGAAATGTCGAAACGTTCGGTCAGTGTCCGGATGTCGAGAAAGTTTTTCTCGCGCAGTAGCTCGACAATCTTTCCCTGACGTTCTTCCGCGGGGGTGAGCACACGCTACTCCTCGATCAAAATTGATCTATATCGCTCATTATTGTGAGCGATATCTATCGCCAAGGCGTGACAGCGATATGACATTTTTCTTATGTTTTGATGGCAAATTCCGCTGAGGGTTCATTCGTAAAATGGGAAATGTAGAAGGAATGATCGAAAACGATCACTGATGAGCGCATGTCAATTCCTGTCGGTCGACGTGGCCCGGCAATAGCGGCTACGGGACAGAACGCGCCTCTCGGCGGCCGGCATGAAAGAGATCAGAAAACGGTGCCGTGCGCGTCGATCGGCCAAAGCTCAAACTTGCCGTTCTCGTCGATCACTTGAAACGCTCTCGCGAGATTGACCACGGGGCACGCGTGATTGGGATAGATGCGCAACCGGTCCCCGATCGCAGGGCATTGACCGCCATGGGCAACGAAGCCGTGCTCTTCCGAGAGGCTGACGACGGGCATTCCCGGATGGTCCGTGCCGACGGGGACCGCAAGACCATAGCTGGTCAATCGCGTGGAACCATGGGGGCCACGATCGCTGCTGAGAACCTTGGAACCTGCATCGATGATGGCGTGGGTGTCGTTGCAGCTGACGACGGTCGCCAGAACCGTCAGGGCGATATCGGCTTTCGTGATTAGTCCTAGCGAAGCCTGGACAAGGTCCATGAAGACGTAGTTGCCAGGCCGGATTTCTGTGGTGTTTTCGTAGTGATCACACGCCCAGACCGTCGGCGTGCTGCCGACCGAAGTGCAAGGCACCAGCATGCCGGCGGCAGCAATGTGATCGGCAACGTCGCGCATAATTGTCTGCTCTTCGCGCGCAATCGCCACAACGGCGTCGCGGTCGACGGCCGAATAGGCATGCCCGGCGTGACTGATGATCCCACCGAACGTCAATCGCGCTCGATTGGCGATCATGCGCGCGAGCGTGACCGCATCATCGCCGGATGGATCGACCCCGCATCGATGCAGGCCGACGTCGACCTTGACCATTAAGTTGGTCTCGAAGGCCATATCGCGCGCAGCCGTACCGATCGCGTCCACGCCAACAGCTGAATCCACAATGAGATTGAGCCTGGTGCCATGCTCTTTTGCCAACATCAGAAGCCGGGTAATTTTGGTGAGATCAATCAGGGGATAGGCGACGGTAATGTCGGCGATCCCGCCCCGAATGAAGACCTCTGCCTCGGAACTCTTCGCGACCGTAATGCCGCAGGCGCCGGCGGCGACCTGCATCCTGGCGATCGCTACTGATTTGTGCGACTTCACATGCGGTCGCAGCTGCAAGCCGTGAGCAGCCGCTCGGTCAGCGGCTGCTGCGATGTTTCGCTCCAGTACGGTGCGATCCAGGAGAATGGCAGGGGTTTCGATCGTGTCTAAGCGGACCATCATGTCTCTATCCAATCCCGTGCGGCGATTGCCAAGCCATGCCCAGCAAGCGCGGCTTGGGCTTCGATGTCAGTTTGCAATATCGGCTGCAATTGCCGCCGACCACGGGGATATCACATCGCTGCAGCCGACCGCACCGCTTTGATCGACGATGATCATGTTGGGACAGGCGAAATTGATCGGCAGGACGCTGTGTTCGACGATCGACAGCGGCCCCGTTTCATTAAGTGCCGACAGGACCGCATCCGGCAATCGCCGATCGGCGTTAACACCATCAGGAGCCGACACGTCGATCCGCGGCAGATGGGCGACATCGGCGAGATCAAGTCCGAAGTCGAGCGTGAAAGCCAGCATCTGGTAGATGCTGGCGAGAATCCGCCGCCCTCCGGAGGCGCCGGCGGCCATGCGCGGCCAGCTTCCGTCCTTCGGCGTGACGATAACCGGGCACATGTTGCAGAGGGGACGTGCGCCCGGCTTGATCGCATTGGCGCTACCCGGCCGCGGATCGAACCACATCATGCCGTTGTTCATCAGGACGCCCGTCGACGGCAGCACGACGCGGCTGCCCATCGACGACAGCAGCGTCGTGGTGACGGCGACCAGATTGCCTTCGCCGTCGACGACGGTGAGGTGCGTGGTGCAGGTATCGCCGGGCTCCGTCGCCATGTCGGAGGCTCCGAGACCCTCCAGTCGGTTTGCATAGGCGTCCTGCATTACCCTTGAAAGGCGCGCAAACCACTCGGGTCCCGGTTGTTCGCCGGCAAGATCGGCCTGCGTCATGCCGGCAATGACCTGCGCGAGCGTTGGCGCGGCCGTCAGGCCGCCGGCGGTATGAACAGTATGGGTCCCGCGCCAGTCGATACCAGGCGCATCGCGCACCGCGGCGCGGTAGCCGGAAAGGTCCTGCGCATCGACGACACCGCCGAGTTCGGCGATGTCACCGGCAAGATCGGCAGCGATCGAGCCGGAATAGAAATCGTCGAGACCGGATGCGGCCAGCCGCTCCAGGGTTTGCTGAAGGCCGCCAAGTCTGAAGAAGCCCGGCACCCCCTGGTAAGGCGGCACGGGCGGAAGACCGTTCGGCAGATAGATGCGCGCGCTTTCGGAATAGAGCCGCAGGACGGAGGCCGAGGAGGCCACCTTCAAGGTCGTGTACCAATCCTGCGGAAGGCCGCGCTTGGCAAGGCCGATGGCGGGCTGCAGCAGGTCGCTGACCGGCATGTCGGTACCGAATGTCTCCTTGAGCTTGGCATAGCCTGCGACGGCCGACGGTATGCAGAAGGATAGAGGTCCGTGAATATTGCGGTCGCCCTCGACCTCCGGCCAGGTGAAAAGGTCCTGTTTGACCGCGCCGGTCAGCGGATAGTCGGACGGGTCGGCGCGACGCGGTGCGATCGGTCCGAAATCGACGACCTTGGCCTGCTTTTCTCCCGCCTGCAGAACCAGCGCGAAGCCGACGCCCCCGAGACCGCTGTTCCAGGGTTCGACGGCGGCAAGCGCAAAGCAGGCTGCCACGGCGGCGTCGGCCGCATTGCCGCCGGCTTCCAGAATGGCCGCACCGGCCATGGCGGCATCACGGCTTTGCGAAACCACGATACCATGCTTGCCCTCAGCATGCGGTTTGCTGACGAGCCAGTTCTGCGTTTGATAGGTCGGTCGTTCGGCGCTCAACGGCGTGCCTCCCGTAAAGAAGATTTCGGGCAGATGCGCGGCGGCCAGGCGGCCACCGGTTATGTTTGCATCGGCGAGGATTTGCCTGCGGGCGGTCGGAGCGCGGTGGCGCTCCTTTGCAATCAGGATTCCTTGACGTATTGCGCGACTTCGGCGTGGGTAGCAAACCAGACATCGCCCTTTGCCTTCGCATGCCGGATCACTTCTTCAAGGATCCAGATCCTGGAGCGCGCGGTGATGATGTGCGGATGCATGGTGAGCTGGAAGAGGCCGCCCGCGTCGTAGGCGGCATCGAATTCGCGCAGGAAGATGTCGAGCACGTCTTTCGGCGGCGTATAGGGACGCAGCGACTGGAAGCGATGCATCATGAAATAGACGGCGTCGTCGCGGACCCACTCGACCGGAACCTCGACGATGCCAGTCGGCGTGCCGTCCATGACGAGTTCGTAGCAATCCTCATCGGCCATCAGCGAGGAATCGTAGAGAAGGCCGAGCTCGGTTTCGATGCGCAGCGTATGCGGGCTGAAGTCCCAGGACGGCGTTCTGAGACCGACCGGCCGAACGCCGGTGATCTTTTCCAGCGTGTCCGTCGAGCGGAACATCAGATCGCGCTCGACATCATAGGGCAGCACCGAATTCAGCTCGTGGATCCAGCCATGAATGCCGATCTCGTGGCCTTCGGCAATCACACGCCGCTGCTCGTCGGGATGCAGGAGCGCTGCGACGGCCGGCACATAGAAGCTTGCCTTGATGTCATGGCGCTTCAGGAGATCGAGAACGCGTGGAACACCGACGCGGTTGCCATACTGACCCCAGGACATGCGGCTGATCGACTTGCCGCCATCCCGCAACTCATTGGTTTCGTGGTCGGAATCGAAGGAAAGAGCGACCGCGCAGCGCGCGTCGTTCTTCCATTTGGCCGGCGCCAGCCGCCGGCCCGCCCGGGCCTGATTGACGAGCTTGCGCCAATGCGCCTCTTCCCACTGCCAGGGTTCGCCAAGCTTATCGCCATCGTTGCTCATGAGGGACAATCCTTTCCTTGATGATCTCTATTTGCCGCCGTCGACCGACAGAACCTGGCCATTGACGAAACTCGCCAGATCGGAGGCGAAGAACATCACGGCCCTGGCGATTTCGTCGGGCGTGCCGAGGCGCTTCAGCGCCACCGCCTGAACGATCTCAGCCTGACGATCGGCACTATAGGAGGCCCATTGCCGATCGGTCGATGTCGTATGAACGAAGCCGGGCGCAACGCTGTTGACGCGGATACCGAAGGGACCGAGCTCATGGGCAAGCTGCCGGGTCAGGCCGAGCATGGCGTGCTTGGAGGCGCAATAGGCCTGCACACCGGTCAGGGACGCCTGCAGGGCGGCGCCCGACGTGATCGTCACGATGGCCCCCGATTTCTGTTCCTTCATGGCCGGAACGACCGCGCGGCAGAGCGCGAAGGTAGCGCCGAGATTGATGTCGACAACCCGGTCCCACTCCTCGTCGCCAACATCCTCGAAGGGCTTTTTCAACTGACCGGCCACGCCGCCAGCGTTGCAGACGAGGATGTCGATGCCACGGCCGGTCCGCGCTTCGATATCGGCAATCCATTTCGCACCCGCCTTGCGATCGAGCAGATCGACCTTGTCGAGGACGATATTGCCTTCAAACGGAGGCTCGGGATCGCTGATGTCACAGCCGAACACGGTCGCGCCGGCAGCTGCAAAACGGATCGCGATCGCCCGACCCAAACCAAGCGCCGCACCGCTGATCGCGACCGTCTTTCCCTGAAAATCGAGCATGCTCATCGTCTTTCTCATTTGACACTATGCACATTCGATGGACCGGCACCTCTGAGGAAAGGCGCCGGCCAAAATTGCTAGCGCAGCTCGCTGTGGGCGGTTTCCTTCAGCGTGGCAATCACAATCACCGAGGCAATCGCAGCGGCGATGAGGTAATAGGTCGGCGATATCGGGGAGCCTGTTCGGCTGATCAGCCAGGTCGCGATAAAGGGTGCGAAGCCGCCGAAAATGCTGGTCGCGAGACTATAGCCGGTCGACATCCAGGTCGAGCGCGTGCTCGTCGGGAAGATCTCGGCGATTGCCGCAGGCCCCGGTCCGGAGAACATCGCGATCATCAAGCCGAAGATCAGCTGGACAATGATGACGGTCGGCAGGGAGACGCCCGACAGCATGACGGAAAACAACGGGTAGGTCAGGACGGCAAAGGCAACGCAGCAGCCGATCAGGAGCGGCTTGCGGCCGATCTTGTCGGAGAGCAGGCCAAGGAGCGGAATGGCGACGACAAGCATGACCAGGCCGATCGTGTTCGACCAGAGCGAAGACGTGCGGGAGAGGCCGGCATATTTTTCGGTGAAGGTCGGCATGTAGTAGAGGATGACATAGTAGGACACGGTCCAGAGGATCGTGAAGCCGAACGCCTTCGCGGCCAGGATCCAGCCGGGCGTTTCAGAGGCGGTCACAACGTTCCTGGCGGCACGATAGATCGGCGTTTCCTCGATATCGCTGCGCATATACATGCCGACGGGCACGAGCAGGATGCCGAGAAGGAAGGGAATGCGCCATCCCCAGGATTCCATCTGATCGCCTGACAGAACCGTGCTGCAGATGGCCGCAACGGCCGAGCCGATCAGCAATCCGCCGGCAACACTTGCCTGCTGGAAGCTGCCGAAGAAACCGCGCCGGTTCTGTGGCGCCCATTCGACGATGAAGGCCGTCGCACCGCCCCATTCGCCACCGGCCGCAAAGCCCTGCATCAGGCGGCAGATCAAAAGCAGCAGCGGCGCAAACAGTCCGATCGAGCTATAGGTGGGAATAAGACCGATGCCGATCGTGCCGATCGCCATCAGGAAGATCGTCAGCAGCAGCGCTGCCTTTCGTCCCTTCGTGTCGCCCATGCGGCCGATGATGATCCCGCCCAACGGTCTGGCGACGAAGCCGATGCCGAAAGTGGCGAACGTCGCCAGGAGGGCACCGACTTCGTCGCCGCTTGGGAAGAAGTTTCGGGCAATGATCGTCGCGACGTAACCGTATATCGCGAAATCATACCATTCGAGAATATTGCCGGCGATCGCGGCACTGACGGCCCGCCAGCTTTCCATATGGGATGGACTGTCGGCCTCGGCGAAATGATCGGATGTCGTGTTCATGCTGCTGCTCATCTCTGTTCCCACTCACTCTTGCATCTTAGTTTTTGGTATTGTATTGCAATACTTAAAATTATAATTTGGGAGAGAGACGATGTCAAACACTGACGTGTCGGAGCGCGGTGACCCATTGCATGTCGCATCGGTTGCGAAGGCCTTTCGCGTTCTGGAGGCTTTCGGGCAGACGATCACCGATCTGAGCCTGATGGAAATCGCGGATCTCACGGGTCTCGACAAAAGCGCGACCCAGCGCTTTACGCATACGCTTTGGCAGCTCGGCTATCTGGAAAAGGACGAACGAACCCGGCGTTTCCGCCTCGGCAAGCCGGTTCTCGATCTCTCCTTTTATTATCTGCGATCGAACGCGCTGATCGAACTCGCAACACCGGCGCTTGTGGATCTCCGCAATTCCTGCGGCGAACGGGCCAATCTCTCGCTCTACGATGATACGACGACGATCTATGTCATTCGCCAGCAGACCAAGCGGGAATATTTCGACGGTTCGCTCATCGGCCGCCGCATCCCGGTTTTCTGCACCTCCGGCGGCCGGGCAATTCTCGCGCAGCTCCCCTCCCACGAAGTGTCCTCCATTCTGTCGAGGTCGGACCTTAGGGCCAAGACCGCCAAGACCATCACCGACCCTGAGACAATCATGCGAAAGGTCGAGGAAGCGGCGGAGCAAGGCTATGGTCTGGCCGTCGAGGAAATGGTCCTCGGCGAAATCACCATCGGCGCCGCCGTCATCGACGCCAATGGCAGGCCCATCGCCGCGGTTCACATTGCCGCCTCGACCGGCGACTGGGGCGTCGATGCATTCCGCGAGCGGTTCGCGCCTCTCGTCATCGAGACCGCGCAGTCGCTCAGCCGTTCACAGCGGCATATCACGCACAGAGTGCGGTAGAAGGCTCGCACTCAGGTCCGCGACAAGGCTTTAGGTCAGCAGGGACAGCGCAAGGTCGCCGTCAACGCCGGAGATCTGCGCTTCCTGGACAGGATCACGATACGCCGTCGTCAGGTTACGCATGAACCGGCAATGTTATGATATGCGCGGTCGAAATAGATAAGTCCGTTACCCTCGGTTCGGGATTTCATGGCAACAACGTCACAGATGAGAATGTCATGGCTGCCGCTCGGTATGCAGGAACCTACCCTGCAGTCAAAGGCTTCCAATGCGTCATCAAGGACCGGGCATCCGGTCGCCAGTGTGGACCAGGAACCGAGCCTGAAGCGATCCTCCGCCGCTGTTTTGCCACCGAAGAGCTGACACAACGACTGGTGATGACCACTGGCAACGTTGACGCAAAGAAGTCCATTTCGGATGACGGGAGCATATGCCGATGACGCCCTGTTGACGCAGACCAGCAGGCTCGGCGGCTCGTCGCTGACGCTGCAGACAGCGGTCGCCGCAAAGCCGGTTCGCCCGCCCGGTCCGTCGGTCGTGACGATGTTTACCGCTGCGCCAAGCCGCGCCATTGCGTTGCGAAAGCCGGCTCTCAGGGCTTCCTCCGATTTTTGATGCTCGACGGGCTGCGACTGCATTGGTGGTGCTTTCCGGTATCAGGCACTTGCGTGATCTGCGATCTTCGCCGTCATACCGCTTGCGCATATCTGCCGGCGGGCCGCTTGAGACCCAGATTTTCCCGCAAAGTGCCGCCTTCATATTCACGGCGAAACACGCCCATCTCCTGCAGAATAGGCACAACCCCGTCGACAAAATCGTTGAGCCCACCGGGGAGCGTCGCGGGCTGGATAAGAAAACCGTCGACGGCGTGGGCCCGGTACCAAGATGCCATGTCATTGGCAATTTGCTCCGGCGTTCCGACAATCGTCCTTTGACCTCTCGCTCCGGCATATCGCAGATACATCTGGCGGATGGTCAGTCTTTCATTGCGGATCATGTCCACCATGATCTTCAGGCCGCTTTTGCTTGCATTGGTGTCCGAGGGTATGAGTTCGTCCGGCACCGGCTCGTCGACGGGCAAGCCGGTCAGGTCGATGCCCAACTCCGCCGAAAGCAACATCGCCCCGACGCTCGGATGGATCAGGGACTGCAGGTATTCGTGTTTCTCCCGGGCTTCCGCTTCGGTGCGACCTATAATCGGATTGAGGCCCGGAAGGATTTTGAGTTCCTCCGGCCTTCGCCCGAACTTCGCCATCCGCCCCTTGAGGTCCTTGTAGAAGGCGACCGCAGCCTCAAGCCGGGTCTGGGCGGAGAAGACGATTTCCGCCGTCTCCGCAGCCAGTTCCTTGCCGTCTTCCGACGAGCCGGCCTGCGCAATGACAGGGTAGCCCTGCGGCGGCCGGGCAATGTTCAGTGGGCCTTCGACATTGAAAAAGTCCCCGTGATGATTAAGCGGGTGGAGGCTCGACGGATTGAAATAGGTGGCGGTTCCCCTGTCGCGGACAAAGGCATCATCGTCCCAGCTGTCCCATAGCCCGCAGACGACCTCGACGAATTCCTTTGCCCGCTTGTACCGCTCCGCGTGGCCGAAATGAGCCTCCCGCCCGAAATTCGTCGGTTCCCTGGGATTTGTGGAGGTTACGACATTCCAACCCGCGCGACCGCCGCTGATATGATCAAGCGAGGCATAGCGGCGCGCGACGTGGAAAGGTTCGTTGTAGCTGGTGGTCGAGGTGGCGATCAGGCCAATGTGCTCGGTAACCGCCGCCAGCGCGGATAGAAGAGTGACGGGCTCGAAATACGACATATACTGCGGCCAACGCTTCATCACATTCGGGTCGCCATCGCGGATTGCCAGGGCGTCTGCCAGGAAGAGGGTGTCGAACTTGCCGCGCTCGGCGGTTTGCGCCAGTTCGGCGTAGTGACGAAAGTTGGATCCGGCATCAATTTGCGCTTCCGGATGGAGCCAGGACGCAACATGGTTTCCCGTCGGGTGAAAGAGCGCGCCAAGCTTCAACTGGCCTTGTCTGACTGCTTCCGTCATATGTTCCTCACACTGGATCGGCTTCAAACGGCAAAAAGCAGCGCGTCTGACGGGTTGAAGAAGATGGTGGCGCTATCGCCGATGCTGAGCCGGGAAGCGGTCGAATTGTTGGGCATCCAGACGCGCAGCGGCTTGCCGGCGAGGATGAGCTCGTATTCGATCACGCTGCCGAGATAGGTTCGCCTCGAGACCCGGCATTCCAGGCCGGCATCGCGATGTCCGTCACTGAGAGGTGCGACCGACAGGGCTTCGTAACGGATCATCACCGAAACGGATGTTCCCGCCGGCAATTCGGACGGTCCGCACAGAACGGTCCCTCCGCCCGCCAAGGCCACCAGCGTCCCATCCGGCGACGTGTTGACGACCCTGCCCTCAAGCTCATTCATCTTCCCGATGAAACGACCGACCACTCTGTCGGAGGGTTGTTCGTACAGGTGTGCCGGATCGCTATATTGAAGCAGGCGGCCTTCCGAAAAGACTGCGACCCGATCAGCCAGTGCCAATGCTTCGGACTGGTCGTGCGTGACGAATATCGTCGTCGTCCCGACTTCCTGCTGCACGCGCTTGATTTCGTCGCGCATTTCATCTCGAAGCTGGGCGTCGAGATTGCTGAGCGGCTCATCCATCAGCAGCAGACTTGGCTGGAAGGCCAGTGCACGAGCCAGCGCAACGCGCTGCTGCTGGCCACCGCTCAACTGTCTGGGAAAGCGATCGGCCAGATGCGCGAGCTTGACCAGCTGGAGGGTGCGGGCGACGGCTTCGTCTTGCTCGGCGCGAGATTTGCCGCGCATCAGCAGGCCGAAAGCGACATTCTGCGCGACCGTCTTGTGCGGGAAGAGCGCATAATGCTGGAACACCATCCCGATGTCCCGCTTGTTCGGCGGGCGATTGCTGATGTCGACGCCATCAAGAAGAAGGCTTCCACGATCCGCCGTCTCGAAGCCCGCAATCATCCGCAAGGTCGTTGTCTTGCCGCAACCGCTGGGGCCAAGCAGACAGACGAACTCGCCGTTCCCGACCGTAAGGTCCAGATCGGCAACGGCCTGAAAGGCGCCGAAGCGTTTCGATATCCCTGAGAGAACCAATTCCGGCATCAGTCGAGCAACCTTATTCCAAGCCATCTTTCCAGAATGACCGTGGTCACGGCCGCGATAGCGATTATTGCAGTGGAGACCGCTGCGATCATCGGGTCGATGCGAGACTCGATGTAGGCGAACATGACGGTCGGAAGCGTCGCGGTCTCGGGACTGGTGAGAAACATCGAGATCGGAAGGTTCACGAACGAAAGGATAAATGAGAAGGTGAACGCCGCCACGATGCTGGGACGCAACAAAGGAAGCGTCACCTCCCGCCATGTCGCGAGCCAACCCGCGCCGAGATTCCGGCTGGCCTCCTCAAGGCCAAAATCAAAACTTGCGAGCCCTGTGAGTATGAGCCGAAGCGCAAATGGCATGACGTAGACCGTGTGGACAGCGATCAGCGCCAAGAGGTTTGTCCCAATCCCGGTCCATTCTGCGAACTGCAGGACAGCCAGGCTCAGCACGATCTGCGGCACAAGCATCGGCGTCAGCAGCGCGGCTGAGACGACGCTCTTCCGTTTGCTCTCAAACCGGCTCAGCCAATATCCCGCGAGAAACGACGTCGCCACTGCAAGCGCGGCGGATATCGCGGCGACGAGTGCGCTGGTTTTCGCAGCGGCAAGAAAATCGGGCTGGTCCGCAATGGCGGAATACCAGGAGAGGGTAAAATGCTCGAACGGCGATGGAAAGCTTGTCGCGCTGTTGAAAGACGTGCCAACGACCACAAGCAAGGGTGCCATCAAAAATGCATACATGGCAGCGAGATAGATCGCGGCGAGCGTCTTGTTGGCAAATCTCATGTGCGACCGATCCTTCGAAGAAGCATGGCCACGACCGCGATGGTCACGATCATCGTCAGCAACAATAGGATGGCTGCAGCCGCCGCGAGTTGGCTGTTGTAGGTCGCCAGAATGAACTGGGAGATCAAGGTCGTCAGTGTGAGTTTCGAAGCGCCGCCGATGTAGTATGGCGAGACATAGGAACTGGCACTGACAGAAAACGAGATCACCGAAGCCGAGACGATGCCCGGAGCGCTGAGGGGAAGGGTCACATGTATGAATCGCTGCAGCCCATTTGCGCCGAGATTGCGCGCGGCCTCGTTGAGCGCCACCGGAATCTGCTTTAGCGCGGTATAGAGTGTCAGGATGACAAACGGCAGCACGAAATGAAGCATGCTGGTTATGACTGCGGTGTCGGTTCCCATCATATGGGGCTTGGCGATCAACCCCCACCTCACGAGAGGCCCGAACAGAGGGCCACCATCCGCGAGGATCGCCATCCAGCCCAGAATGACGACGAGCGGCCCGGCAAGGATCGGGAATGTCAACGCCATCATCGCGAAATTCGCCATTCGACCAGTCAACGTGGTGAGGATCATCGCGGCCACATAGCCAAGCGGAAGAGCCAGAACGGTGGTGATCAACGCCCATGCGATCGAGCGAAAGACGACGTCCAGATAAAACCGATGCGAAAGAAGATACGTGTAATTGCCAAGCGACAGCCCTTGAAACTGCACGATCGGATTCGGCGCAAGGCTATCCGCGACAATGACTGTCAACGGAAGCACCAGGAAGATGATCAGTACGGCAAGGCTCGGTACGAGAAGCAGCAACGGCGCTTTCGGCATTGCCCAGACCCAATGCATGCGACGCGGCCGTTGCGCGGCGCGTCCGGTGCCTGTCAATGCTTCAATCATGCTCATTGCTGCAGCCAACGTGACCCAAGACGGCTCAACGCGCTCCCCATGCCGGCACGACCTCAAGGTTCAGACGCTCGGTCCACGCAGGACGATTGTCCGCGAACACCACCGGATCAAAGAAACGCAGTTGCTGCACGCGCGGGCCGTAGGCGCAACGGGCTGCGATTTTTTCCGAAAGATTGGCCTTCGCGTTCGTCGGCCCCTGGTATGTTTGTTCCGCAACCCCTTCCTGAACCTTGGGATCGATCAAAAGATTGAGGAAAGCCTCGGCGAGATCCTGCTTTTTGGTGCCCTTGACGACGCTTGCATATTCCAGCGACGCGATCGCTTTTTCTTTCGGATACACGTAATCAATCGCGTATTTCTGGTCTTTCATGGCCTCGAGATAATAGTCGAATTCGGTCGCCACGAGCACGTCGCCCGTCTTGTTGAGCGGAGCCCAGTCCGTCCAAAAAACCGAGAGTTTCGCCGGCTTCAATGTTGCGAGCTTGGCGAAGCCGGGATCGACGTTTGTGGCTGATCCGCCGGCGAGTTCCGCGGCCATGATGACGAAGGCCGGCATCAGGCTGTTGACCGGCGACGCGAAATCGATCTTGCCTGCGAATTCGGGCTTCCAGAGATCTTCCCAGCTCGTCGGCGCCGTCTTCACGAGCTCCGGATTGTAGGCCAGCGCGCAGGCGATCAGCGAATAGGGGACGCCACCGACATGCGCGTCGTCGTCCGACTTTAAGGTGTTTGCCCACGGCTGAAGATCCGCGAAATTCGGCAGGTTCTTTTTCGTGGCAGGCGTCAGGACCCCGGCACGCGTTCCCGTCACGACTGCCTCGTCAGTGGAGAAGAACACGTCCGCCGGCGGGTTCGCGCGCTGTGCCAGCAGCTTGTTGTAGCGGGCGCCCTGCCCGCCAATGTCGAACGCAAGCGTGGCACCGGTGAGCTTCTCGAAACCCGGCTGGACATATTTGCGGATGCTGTCCTCTGTAATGCCGCCCCAGGTCGACACGGTAAGCACGGCGCTGTCTTCAGCCCTAAGCACGGTCGGCGCTCCCAACACGGATGCCGCCGCCACGGTTCCGAAGGTCTTGAGAGCATTGCGTCGCGTAAGCTGCATGGACGATCTCCTGTCAGGCGAAATTCGCATCTTCGATTTTCGTGAAACTAAGCACTGCGGGATGGATGTAAATCGAGAAAATAGATACTGATATGTTCTAATTATCAGAACATTCCGAGCTTCTTTTGCAAAGACCCGTTGACATATGAAGACGAGCAAGATCGCACCATCATCCATCGGCAACTCGTTGAGCGCCGCGCCAATTCGATATTTCTTCGAAGTGTCCCAAGCGGGATCGTTTCGCCAGGCGGCGGAAAAACTTGGGATCGCATCCTCCGCGGTGCACCGTCAGGTCGGCCTGCTGGAGGCCCAGTTGGGAACCGCCCTCCTCCAGCGCGGGCGGGGACGTGAAGGCGTGCGCCTGACGGCGGCAGGTGAGTTGCTGGTCTACCGGATATCTCGCGCGATGCGCGAGGTTTCCATCGGCATTTCTGAAATCGATGATCTTCGCAAGGTCCGGCGAGGCAAGGTGCGCGTTGGATCGCCAGACATGCTGGCGATCGACGCCATTGCCCCCTTCCTGCGGAAGTTTCTGGAAGACAATCCGAGGATTGAAGTGGACGTGCGGATCGCCGACAAGGCTGAACTTCTCGCCAATCACGAACGGTTGCAGTTTGATCTGCTTCTGTCCTTCAACACGCCGCAGCTGATCGGCCTGAAGGTCTTGGCGGAATTCAAGATGCAGAGTTACGCCGTCGTGCCTGCAGGCCATCCGATCAGCGCCAAGGACTTCACATCGCTCGCGGAATGCGCGCAGTTTCCGTTGGCGCTCATCAATGATCCGGCTGTCAAAGAAGGAATACTGACGCGCATGGAAGCCACTGCCGGCTTCAAACCGAGAGTGGTCGTCACGACAAATTCCTACGCGTTTATGCGAGAGGTTGTCGCTTCAGGATCTGCGATCTCGATTCAGGCCGCCTTCGAGGGTGAACTGAGGTACCGAAACCCCGAACTCGCCTACGTGCCCATCCGAGAGTCGCTCGGGCGCTTCAGCACATTGGGATGTCTTGTCCCGGTATCCCGCAGACTTTCTGCAGCGGCCGACCTGTTCATAGGCTCCATCACCGCATCCCTTGCTTCACGATTGGCATAACGGCGCCCCTATCGGTCCATTGCAGGCTTGCCTTTACGGGCGGTCTCTCCGTATAGAGATATTTACGAATCTATCCTCATATATCTTCATTCGATAGGGTTTCGCACCGTGGCCTTGCTCGCTTCACAATCGAAATCTGCCGCTGATGACAGTTACAAATGGGTTGCGCTCAGCAACACGACCCTTGGCATGCTCGCCGCCGCCATCAACAGCTCCATTCTGCTGATCAGCCTGCCGGCCGTTTTTCGCGGCATCGGCCTCAAGGCGCTGGATCCAGGCAACATCAACTATCTGCTTTGGGCGATCATCGGCTACATGATCTCGGTCGCGGTGCTCGTCGTCGCGTTCGGCCGGCTCGGCGACCAGTTCGGTCGCGTGAAGATGTATAACCTCGGCTTTGCCGTGTTCACGGCGGCCTCGATCACGCTCAGCCTGCTGCCGGGGCAAGGCGATTTCGCAGCCATGTACCTGATCGGCGTGCGCATCCTTCAAGGTGTCGGCGGCGCACTCATCATGGCCAATTCGACGGCTATCCTGACGGATGTATTTCCGGCGCATCAGCGTGGCCTGGCGCTCGGTATCAACGTGGTTGCGGCCATTGGCGGTCAATTCGTCGGCCTGTTGATCGGCGGCCTGCTTGCCGACAGCAACTGGCGGCTGGTCTTCTGGATCAACGTTCCCTTCGGCCTTGTCGGTACCATCTGGGCCTACTGGAAGCTGCGCGAAATACCCAACCGCGTCTCGCACAAGATCGACTGGACCGGCAACATCACCTTCGGTCTCGGTCTGATCCTCATTCTGACGGCCATCACATACGGCATCCAGCCCTATGGCGATCAGGTCATGGCGTGGCTCAGCCCGAAAGTGCTCTCCCTCTTTGGCCTCGGTCTTGTGTCGCTGCTGATCTTCATCGTAGCGGAACGGCGTATCGAAAAGCCGATGTTGGATTTCCGTCTCTTTCAGATTCCCGCCTTCGCTTATGGCAATATTGCCAACCTGACATCGGCGATCGCGCGCGGTGGACTGCAATTCATGCTGATCATCTGGCTGCAGGGCATCTGGCTGCCGCTGCATGGCTATTCCTTCGAAGAGACGCCTCTATGGTCGGCAATTTTCATGTTGCCGTTGACCGCCGGCTTCCTGCTTGGTGGTCCCATAGCGGGCTATTTCTCGGATCGCATCGGCGGCCTGCCGTTTGCGATCGGCGGCATGCTGCTTGGCGCGGCAAGCTTCGTCGCGCTGATGGTCCTGCCTTCCGATTTTTCCTATCTCCTGTTTGCCGCGCTGTTGTTTGCCAACGGTCTCGGATCAGGCCTGTTTGTCGCGCCGAATGCGACACAGATCATGAATTCCGTGCCAAGACGCGAACGCGGTCAGGCCTCCGGCATGCGGGCGACAACGACCAATGCCGGCCAGGTCCTGTCGATCGGTCTCTTTTTCAGCCTGATGCTCGCCGGATTGGCACAGGAACTGCCGCAATCGATGGAAGCGGGCCTGCTTGCGCAGCATGTCCCGGCGGACATCGCCCACCAGGTTGCGGCGACGCCGCCGGTTGCGAGCCTGTTTGCCGCCTTCCTCGGCTATAACCCGATGGGCGAACTCATCCCTGCCTCTGTTCTGCAGTCTCTGCCCGCCGACAGCGTCGCCGTGCTGACTGGAAAATCCTTCTTCCCGGCCCTTATGTCGGCGCCGTTCAAGCAGGGCCTGTTCTACGCCTTCTCCTTTTCGGCGCTTCTCTACGTCATTGCAGCGCTTTGCTCCTGGCGTGGCGGATCGGAGACGGCGGATGAAACAGCAGAGCTGGAGCTCGACCGGGAAGGGAAGGCATCGGCGGCCGAGTAGCCATCGCGCTCAGGAATGAAGCGCGTGTCCAAGCGCCTTCATCGCCGCCTCCTGGAAGGCTTCGCTCCGTGTCGGATGGGCGTGAATGGTGCCGGCAATGTCCTCCAGCCGCGCACCCATCTCGATGGCGTCGGCGAATGATGCGGACAGTTCCGAGACGCCCGTCCCGACTGCCTGAATGCCGAGGATCAAGTGATTGTCGGCGCGGCAGACCACCCTGACGAAGCCGTCCTCCGCCTGCATGGTCATGGCGCGGCCGTTGGCGTGGAAAGGGAATTGTCCCTGCTTGATCTCCAGGCCCTGGGCCCGGGCCTCCTGCGGAGACAAGCCAGCTGACACAATTTCCGGATCGGTAAAGCAGACGTTTGGTATGCAGCGGACCTCCCAGCGCCGGCGGAGACCTGCAATGATCTCGGCAACCATGGCGCCCTGCGCCATCGCCCGGTGCGCGAGCATGGGCTCGCCGGTGACGTCTCCGACCGCGTAGATGCCCCGCATCGAGGTCCGGCATTGCTCGTCAATTCGAATGGCGCGGCCGTTCATCTCAAGATCGAGTTCCTCAAGTCCCCAGCCTTCGAGACGCGCCCGCCGACCGACGGTCACAAGGACCTTGTCGGCGTCAATGATCTCTTCCGCGCCCTGCCGCTCGATGACAAGGGCGTTGCGATCCTTCGCCATGCTCCTTGCCTTCGCATCGACGACAATCCGAACGCCGAGCTTTTCCAATCGTTCGGCAAGAGGCTTGGTGAGCTCCGCGTCATATTGTGGCAGAATTTTTTGGGTCGCCTCGACGATCGTCACACGGCTCCCGAGCTTGGCAAAGGCGGTGCCAAGTTCAAGGCCGATATAGCCGCCGCCCACGACAGCCAGGTGCCTCGGCACCTCCGAAAGCGACAGGGCCTCGGTGGAGGAGATGACGTTGCCGCCGAACGGCAGCCCGGGAAGCTCGAGCGGCACGGAGCCGGTGGCGATCACCACTGTTGCCGCGTGGATGATCTGCAAGCCGGTTTCCGTTTCGACCTCGACGGTCTTGCCGTCGCGGAAACGGGCATGGCCGTTGACGATCTTCACTTTCGCCTTTCTCAGGAGGCCCTGAACGCCACTGTTCAGCCGGCCAACGATCCCGTTCTTCCAGGTGATGGCGGCGGCGAGATCGATATGAGGCCTTTCCACTCGTATGCCGAGAGGCGTCCCGTTGGAATAGGCAGAGATCTTGTCGAACTCTTCGGCGACGTGGATCAGCGCTTTCGACGGGATGCAGCCGACATTGAGGCAGGTGCCGCCGGCCTTCGCCTCCTCGACGATGACCGTGTCGACGCCGAGCTGGCCCGCACGGATGGCGCAGACATAGCCCCCCGGCCCGGCGCCGACGACAAGCAGCTTGCAATTGATTTCATTCATCAAGGTCAACCTTCCAGGAAGATCATGGCGGGGGTCTCCAGCAGCGCCTTGACGCGTTGGATAAAGATCGCTGCGTCCCAGCCGTCGACGACGCGGTGATCAAAGCTCGACGAGAGGTTCATGCATTTGCGGGGCACGAACTGGCTGCCGTCCCAGACCGGCTTCACGAGCAGCTTGTTGACGCCGATGATGGCGACCTCGGGATGATTGATGATCGGCGTCGACACCAGGCCACCGAGAGCGCCGAGTGAACTGATCGTGATGGTGGACCCTGTCAGCATGTCCCTGGTCGCAGAGCCGTCACGCGCCGCCTGTGCCACGCTGGCCAACTCGTCGGCGCAATCGCGCAATCCGCGCGCCTCGACATGCCGCACGACCGGCACCATCAAACCGGCGGCGGTTTGCGTCGCTATTCCGATATGGACGGCTTCGTGCCGCATCACCACACCGCGTTCATCGTCGAAGAGCGCGTTGACGACGGGATGGTCCTCGACCGCGCGTGCGATCGCCTTCATGAGAAACGGCAGGACGGTCAATTTTGCATTGGCAGTCTTGTTCTCCCGGTTGAGCGTTGAGCGTAGTTCCTCAAGCGCCGTCATGTCGATTTCCTCGACATAGGTGATGTGCGGGATGCGGCTTGCCGACACCGCCATCTTCTCCGAAATGCGTCGGCGCAAACCCGTGATCTTGACCTCCGTCACGCCGGATTTTCTCGCCGGCTGCATCTGCCCGGAGGCCGGCGCGTGGTCGGCCTGCAAATGGCGGTCGAGATCCTCATGGGAAATTCGCCCCGCCGGCCCGGTGCCCCTGATCTGACGAAGGTCGACGCCCGCCTCCAGCGCGCGACGCCGCACCGCCGGCGACGCCAATGGACGCGTGACGCTCCCGGCGGGAGGCCGGCGTTCGACCGGCTCGGCCTCGCGGACCTGCGGGCGTGGCGCGGGTTCGGGTGCCGGATGAATATCGGCGTCAGCGGATGCGACCGGGCCGTTCGTCGACAGTTCGGCTCGCGCATCGCTGTCATTCGTTTCGGCAGCTGGTTCCGCCGTCGCAGTGCCGGCGACCTCGATCTTGAGCAACGGCGCCTTGACGGCAATCTTGTCGCCGATATCGCCCGCGAGCCAAGTGACGCTTCCGGTGACGGGCGACGGTATCTCGACGGTCGCCTTGTCGGTCATGACGGCGGCGACGATCGCATCCTCGCGCACGATGTCGCCGAGCTTGACCGACCACTCCACCAGTTCGGCTTCGGCGACGCCCTCTCCCACATCCGGCATCTTCACGACAAATTCCATCTCAGGCCTCCAGCACTTCGTGAAGGGCACGGCCAACCCTGTCCGGGCCGGGGAAATAATCCCATTCCTGCGCGTGTGGATATGGCGTATCCCACCCGGCGACACGGACGATCGGCGCTTCCAGGCTGTAAAAGCAATGTTCCTGCACGAGGGCTGCGATTTCCGCACCGAAACCCGAGGTCAGCGTCGCCTCGTGCACGATGACGCAGCGGCCGGTTTTGGCAACCGACGCCACGATGGTTTCCAGATCGAGCGGCAGCAGGCTTCTGAGATCGATCACCTCCGCATCGATGCCGGCATCTTCTGCGGCCGCCAGCGTCACATGCACCATGGTGCCGTAGGCAATCACGGTCACTGCCGAGCCCGTCCGTCGAACTTCCGCCTTCCCGATCGGGATCTTGTAATGCCCTTCCGGCACTTCCCCGAGATCATGCTTCGACCAGGGCGTGACCGGCCGATCGTGATGGCCGTCGAAGGGGCCGTTATAAAGCCGTTTCGGCTCCAGGAACATGACGGGATCCGGATCCTCGATCGCCGCAATCAACAGGCCCTTTGCGTCAAAAGGGTTGGAGGGCACGATCACCTTCAGCCCGCAGACATGGGTGAAAAGCGCCTCCGGGCTCTGGCTGTGCGTCTGCCCGCCAAAGATGCCGCCGCCGGTCGGCATACGCACCACGATCGGACAGGTGAAGTCACCATTGGAGCGATAGCGTATGCGCGCCGCCTCCTGCGTGATCTGGTCATAGGCCGGGTACATGTAGTCGGCGAACTGAATTTCCACGCAGGGCTTCAATCCATAAGCTGCCATGCCGATTGCCGTGCCGAGGATGCCGGATTCGTTGATCGGCGTGTCGAAGCAGCGCGTCTTGCCATACTTCGCCTGCAAACCCTGGGTGCAGCGAAAGACGCCGCCGAAATAGCCGACATCTTCGCCGAAGACCACCACACCGTCATCACGCTCCATCGAGACGTCCATGGCGCTGCGCACGGCCTCGATCATCGTCATCCGGGCCATATCAATACCCCGCCTTCTGGCGTTGACGACGAATATGCGACGGCATTTCCGCATAAACGCCCTCGAAGATGTCGCGCACTGACGGCTTGCCGCCATCATGCAGCGTGCCATGCGCCTCAGCCTGCCGCTGCGCTTCGATCACCTCGTCCATGATTTCGGCCTCGGCCTGCGTGTGGCGCTCTTCCGACCATGCGCCCCGCACAATCAGATGCTTCTTCAGCCGCAGTACGGGATCACCGAGCGGCCAGGCTTCCGATTCCGTCTTTGGCCGGTAGGCACTCGGATCGTCCGACGTGGAATGAGCGCCGACCCGGTAGGTGACATATTCAATCAGCGTCGGCCCGAGATTGCGGCGGGCCCGTTCCGCCGCCCAGCGGGCGACCGCATGGACGGCGAGATAATCGTTGCCGTCGACGCGCAAGGCCGGAATGCCAAAACCAAGGCCACGGGCGGCAAAGGTCCCGGAACCGCCGCGGGCGATCCCCTGGAAGGTCGAGATTGCCCACTGGTTGTTGACGATATTGAGGATGACTGGCGCCCTGTAGGTCGAGGCGAAGACCAGTGCTGAATGGAAGTCCGATTCCGCCGTCGAGCCATCGCCGATCCAGGCAGCGGCAATCCGGCTGTCGTTCTTGATCGCCGACGCCATGGCCCAGCCGACGGCCTGGACATATTGCGTGGCGAGGTTGCCGGAAATCGTGAAGAAGCCATGCTCCTTGGAGGAATACATGATCGGCAATTGCCGGCCATGGAGCGGGTCGCTCTCGTTCGAATAGATCTGGTTCATCATCTCGACCATCGGATAATCGTCGGCGATCAGAAGACCGGCCTGCCGATAGGTCGGGAAATTCATGTCGCCCTTGGCAAGTGCCTTGCGGAAGGCGCAGCTGACCGCCTCTTCGCCGAGATGCTGCATGTAGAACGAGGTCTTTCCCTGCCGCTGCGCCATCAGCATGCGGGCATCGAAAGCGCGCAGCTTCATCATGTTGCGAAGCCCCGTCAGCAATTCCTCGTCGGTCAGCGAGCCTGCCCAGGGGCCGACCGCTTCGCCGTCGCGGTTCAGCACGCGAATGATCGAATAGGCGAGCTCGCGAATGTCTTCAGACGCGACATCGACCTCCGGCCGCGGCACGGAACCTGCCTTTGCGATCCTGACGTTGGAAAAATCGGGCTGGCCGCCGGGGCGGACGGCGGGTTCGGGGACATGCAGGCTCAGGCGAACTGGTTCCACCATCTGGTCTTTTTTCCTCCCTTGGTCGGCGCTGCCCCTCTCCTCCAGGAACAGGCCTCGTTCTTACAGGTTGCGGGCAATCACCATGCGCTGCACGTCACTTGTGCCCTCATAGATCTGGCAGATGCGCACATCGCGATAGATGCGCTCTACGGGATAATCGGCCATGTAGCCGTAACCCCCATGGATCTGGATCGCGTCGGAACAGACCTTTTCGGCCATTTCAGAGGCAAAGAGCTTCGCCATCGACGCCTCGGAAAGGCAGGGCAGCCCGGCCTCCCTGAGCGATGCCGCGTGCAGCACCAACTGCCGCGCCGCTTCGATGCGGGTTGCCATATCGGAGAGCCGGAAGGCGACGGCCTGATGCTCGATGATCGGCTTGCCGAATGCACGTCGATCCCGGGCATAGTCCCGCGCCGCCTCAAAAGCGGATCTCGCCATGCCGACGGCCTGCGCAGCGATCCCGATGCGGCCGCCTTCGAGATTGGCAAGTGCGATGCGATATCCCTCTCCCTCCTCGCCAAGCCTCAGGTCCGCGGAAATGCGCATGCCGTCAAAGGCGATCTGGCAGGTATCGGACGAATGCAGTCCGAGCTTTTCCTCCACACGGATCACCTCGTAGCCGGGCGTATCCGTCGGCACGATGAAGGCGGTGATCCCCTTCTTGCCGGCATCGGGATCCGTGACGGCAAAGACGATAATGACATGCCCGTTCTTGCCCGAGGTGATGAACTGCTTGGCGCCGTCGAGCACGTAGTGATCGCCATCGCGCCGCGCCCGCGTCTTCAAATTCGACGCATCCGAACCGGCCTGCGGCTCCGTCAGGGCAAAGCCGCCGATCCACTCGCCGCCCGCAAGCTTCGGCAGGAATCGTTGCCGCTGTTCCTCGTCCCCGAATTTCAGGATCGGCACGCAGCCGACAGAACTGTGGACGCTCATGATGGTGGAGCAAGGTCCATCGCCGGCGGCGATTTCCTCGAGTGCTGCGGCATAGGCGATGACGCCGGTATCCGATCCGCCATAGGCCTCAGGCACGAGCATGCCGAGAAGCCCCAGTTCTCCCATCTCCTTCAATTCTTCACGCGGAAAGAGATGCTCCCGATCGCGCTTGGCTGCCCCCGGTGCCAGCCTCTCCCGGGCAAAGTCGCGGGCAACATCGCGGATCTGCTGCTGGAGTTCAGAAAGGATCATCTGCTCCTCTTTTCCCTATTGACGCTCGATCGCGCCGGCACTGGCTTTGCCGCCGCCAATCGGCGGGGGGACTATGCCAACGATGACGACGGGATCGATTGCGGACATCGGATATTTCCTCAACGCGGGCTCATGCGAAGAGCACCGTCCAGACGGATCACCTCGCCGTTGATCATATTGTTCTCCATCACGTGCTCGACCAGTGCGGCAAATTCCTCCGGCCGTCCGAGGCGCTGGGGAAACGGCACGCTTTGACCGAGCTTGGCCTGCAGCTCCGGCGGCATGCCGGCAATCATCGGCGTCTCGAACAATCCCGGCGCGATCGCCACGACCCGGATGCCGATCGCCGCGAATTCCCGCGCGATCGGCAGTGTCATGGCCGCCACACCACCTTTCGATGCCGCATAGGCCGCCTGGCCGATCTGTCCTTCAAAGGCGGCGATCGAGGCGGTGTTGACGATCACGCCGCGACATCCGTCTTCGTCCGGCTCGGCTCTCGCGATCGCCTCGGCCGCCAATCGTAACATATTGAAGGTGCCGACCAGATTGATGGAAATCGTTCGGTTAAAGCTCTCCAGCCCGTGCGGGCCGCTGCGGCCGAGGACCTTTTCGCCCGGAGCGATCCCGGCACAGTTGACGAGTGCTTCCAGCCCGCCAAAAGCTTCCGTCGCCAGCGTGACCGCCTTGGCGCAATCGTCCTCGCGCGTCACGTCGCAGCGTTGGAAGCGAGCCTGCGGACCGATGGCGTCGGCAATGGCGGCGCCACGGTCCGCGTCGAGGTCGACAAGGACAAGTCTTGCGCCGCGGGCAGCCAGCCGACGGGCCGTGGCCGCACCCAATCCGGATCCGCCGCCGGTGACGATCACACGCTTGCCTTCGATATCCATGACCCCTCTCCTCAGCCCGCTGCGATCTGGGCGCTTTGCGCCCTGGAAAGTAAAATCTCCCGTGCCATCAGGTCGGCTGCGACATTGGCGGGAATGCGCATTTCCTCTGCGCGATCGAGGACATGGAGCAGGCGCTCGCCGATCTCCTCGACCTTACGCCCGACCATGGCCGGCGTCTCGTTCAAATATTCACCAGCAACGTTGATGACGCCGCCGGCATTGACGATGTAGTCGGGGGCGTAAAGGATGCCGCGCTCCATCAGAAGGCTGCCATCCCTGTCGGTGGCAAGCTGGTTGTTGGCTGCACCGACCACGGCGCGCGCCCGGATTTGCGGGATGGTGTTCTCGTTGAGAACCGCGCCCAGAGCGCAAGGCGCAAAGATGTCGACATCCGCCGCATGGATCGAAACTGCGGGCATGGCCTTGGCGCGAAAATGCCGCTCGGCATGCGTCAATGCCGCCGGATTGATGTCGGCGACCATGAGTTCGACGCCCTCGTCGAACAGCAATTGACAAAGGCTCATGCCGACATGACCGAGACCCTGGACGGCGACCGACAGCGTGCCAAGCGGCTTGCCGATCCTGGCTGCGACCGCCGAGATCGACGAAAACACGCCCCTGGCGGTCCAGGGCGACGGATCGCCTCCGGCCAATCCCTCCGCCGATGGCACGCCGAAGACATAAGGGGTTTTCCGGCGCACACGTTGCATGTCGGTAACCGCGGTGCCGACATCCTCGGCGGCCAGGTAACGGCCGCCCAGTGCGTCTACTGCCTCGGCGAAGGCATCGAAATATCCGGCCCTGTCGGCCTCCTGTTCGGGTCGCAGGAGCACCGACTTTCCGCCGCCGAGCGGCAGTCCCGCCATGGCGTTCTTGTAACTCATTCCGCGCGACAGCCTGCGGGCATCGAGCAGCGCGTCGTCGAACCGCTCGTAGCGCCACATGCGGCAACCGCCAAGTGCTGGACCGAGCGTCAGCGAATCGATGACGATCGCTCCGATCCGCCCGAAGCGTCCGTGTTCAACGTAAGCGATCCTCTGGTCGCGCCAATCGGATGGGACCTGGGCGTCCATCATCATTGCCTCCTCCGCAATCGGCCGCCCGCCAGCGGCCGTATATGTCTGTCTGTTTCCTCCCGAAACGACGTGTTAGAGTAACAACTGGAGAGGGGCCGAAATGGAGTGAATTGCACCGACAAAACGGTCTTTTCGCCGACAAAATGTTCTAAATCGGGGGGAAATCGCTACGAATGTTACACACGACCGACCTCGACGTATTTGATCAGAAAATCATCAGTGAATTGACCGCCAATGGCAGGCTGAGCTGGAGGGATCTGGCCGAGAAAATAGGCCTGTCGCTGTCTCCGACGATCCGGCGGGTCAGGCGGCTGGAGCAGAGCGGTATCATCCGGGGATATTATGCAGCGGTCGACCAAAGCCGCCTGCAGGGCGCAATCGGGGTCTTCATCCATGTCGCGCTGGAGCACCAGGTCCGGGAAGCGCTGGCGCTGTTTGAGCGCAGCGTCGAAGGAATTGCCGAAATCGTCGGCGGCTATCAGATTACCGGCTCATCCGACTATCTGATCCACGCAATGGTCCGTGACCTTCCTCATTATCAGAAGCTCCTCGACAGCCTGACCTCGGTCGAGGGCGTTTCCAAGATCCAGTCGAATTTCGTGGTCAAGACCTTCGTACACCGGCCGTTGCCGGGCTGAAACGTGCGTTGCGATGAAGGCGATGTTTCATCCGGCTGCGCAGACCATGATGGAGACGCCGAAGCAGGAACAACCTGCGTTTTCGGATCGCGGAAAATATCTTGTTGATTCAGTCAACGATCTGTATGGTTGACTGAATCAACGGATGATCGAGTCATGGATCAGAATAGAGACAATCAGATAGCGGCCCTTCGGGCCTTCAACCGCGCCTACACAGCCAAAACCGGCTTGCTGAACTCCCATCTCGACCAGAGCCCGTTCAGCTTGAGCGAGGCCCGCGTTCTTTACGAAATCGCCCATCGAACCGATCCTACGGCTGCAGAAATCGGGCGGGCTCTCGGCCTTGATCGTGCGCAGATCAGCAGAACGCTCAAACGCTTCGCGCAACGTGGCCTTGTGGAGACGCGGGACGATCCGTCCGATGCGCGAAACCTGATCATCTCGCTGACCTCCGACGGGCGAGAGGCGTTCGCCGCACTTGAGGGCAACACGCGGGCAGCCATTGGTGCGTTGCTCGATGGTTTCCCCCCAATCCGTCGCGCCCGCCTCCTTCAAGCAGCGCGTACAATCAACAAAATCGTGGAGGCCGACGACGCGCCGGCACTGATTTTGCGAGACCCGGAGCCGGGTGACCTTGGCTATATCCTCTACCGCCAGTCAGCACTTTATGCGAAGGAGTACGGCTGGAACGGCGAGTACGAAGTCCTGGTCACGAAGATCCTGGCACAGTTCCATCAGACGTTCGATCCCACGATGGAAGCGGCATGGGTGGCGGAGCTCGATGGACAGATCGTCGGCTCAATTTTCCTCGTAAAGGGAGACACCGAAGGCGCCGCCAAACTTCGGCTTCTCTACGTCGAACCGGACGCGCGTGGTTCGGGCGTAGCAAGCAAGCTTGTCGAGGCGTGCATCCGGCGGGCGCGGGACGCGGGATACACGCGCCTCGATCTCTGGACGAACTCGGTTTTGACGGCAGCCCGCAGGATCTATGAGCGTGCGGGGTTTAAGCTTGTCGACGAAGCCCCGCATCATTCGTTCGGGAAGGACCTGGTTGGACAGACCTTTTCCCTCAATCTTTGACGTCCTGTTTATGGGGAGACCCCTCGGGAAGACAGCGAAGTGGCTGTCGGCGATCTTAGCCTTGCCGCCTCACAAACCTTCAGGCTTTTGCGAAGCATAATACTTCGCCGCTTCCGCGATTTCGTCCTTTGACATGCGGCGGGCAATGTTGCGCATCTGCTGGCTCGTATCGTTGGTCCGCGCCCCTTCAGAAAACGCATTGAGCTGCGATATGATATAGGCCTCGGGTTGTCCGCCCAGCCATGGGCTTCCGGGCTTGTTCTCGATGGAACCGTGGCACGATCCGCAAGGCGCAATGCCGCGCATCGGCGCACCGAAGCTGACGATGGCCGGGATAGTCGATGCTGTTGCCCGGTCTAGCGGTACGGTCGGGAGATAGGCGTAGTAGGCGGCGAGATCGTTGATGTCCTGGTCGGAGAGATTTGCGGCAAACGGGCTCATGATCGCGTTGGAACGCGCCCCGCTCTTGAAGTCATGAAGCTGCTTGTAGATGACCGCGGCGTATTGGCCGGCAAGGTTCGGCGAATCCGCGCGGCTTACGCCGGTCGGGCCATGGCAGATCGCGCATTGAAGGGCAAGCGTCGCGCCACGGCCGATCGCATCCGCCTGAGATTTTCCCATCCGGCTCAGGGCGACCTGCGAGATCTTGAAGGTCGGCTCGACAGGATCGGCGCTGGAGGAACGTCTGGGAAGACCGGCTGCGCTGCAGATGGAATCCCATAGCGACGCGAAGCGATCAGGCCCCTCGATGTTCGGGAACACGACAAAACCGAAAAGGCCCGCCGCCAGGAAGATAACTGCCGTTATCCCGACGCTGATCGAGGTCCAGCCGTGCCCGGTCACTTCGCCCTTCCCGTCGCTCATCGTCTGTCTCCGACATAGAATGCGGGCACGGATGTGTCGCTTCGGATCGCAAGCTGCATGATCGGGAACCCATAATTGGTCAGCGTCAAGCCGATCATCAACGCGATCCAGAGGGCATGACCATTCAGCGCCGCGGGCACGCGGGTGACGGCATGTACCGCCTGGCTGAACGAGTAAGGCTTGAGCTCAAGGCGGCCTTCGAAATGGGAGCGCAGGAGAATGAACAGGAACAGCAATCCGGAGACCAGGAGTATGACGCCGCCGATCACGGACATCACGACAGGCACCGCCTCGTCGGCAAGCCCCGGATTGGTGTAGTCATAAAATGCCATACGTCTCGGCATTCCCAGAATTCCGACGTAGTGCCAGGGAAAGGTCGTGACGATCATGCCGATGAACCAGAGCCAAAGCTGAAGCCGGATGAGCGACATGCTGGCTATCGCCCGTCCGGTCAAATGGGGCCAGAGGTCGTAGGCGATGACGAAATACATGATGACGATGGCGCCGCCGAAGATCAGATGGAAATGGCCGGTGATCCATTGCGTATTGTGGATCGAGGCATCGAGCTGGTAGCTCATGTTGATGAGACCGCCGGCACCGCCGAAGCCCAGCATGATGAAGGAAAAGGCGATCGCCAGCATTGCCGGGTTGCGCCAGGGCAATGTCGCAAGCCACCCGAATGCGCCCCGGCCGCCTCTGAGCCGCCCGGCGATCTCCACGGACGCGCAGATGGTAAAGACCGTCAGCAAGGTCGGAAGTGCCACGACCGCGGTGAATGCCGAATGGATGAACTTGAAGCCCGCCCCGACCTCCGGGTCCGAGAACGTGTGGTGAATACCGATCGGCATGGCGACGACAAGAAAGAGCGCAAAGGATATGCGCGCCATGGTATCGCTGAAGAGCCTGCCGCCGATTGCCCGGGGAACGATCGTATAATAGGCGATATAGGTGGGCATCAGCCAGAAATAGACGATGGCGTGAAGCGTCCACGAAAAGAAGATACGTGCAAGGCCCGCATCGATGGTCGAGCGCCATCCGAGAGCGACGGGGAGGATCTGTAGCAGGATTTCCAGGGCAGCCCCGACGGCGGTCCAGCCCCAGAGATAAGAACCCGCGACATTCGCGTACATCGCAAGCGGCACGGCGCTGCCGGGGTTGCGCCGCTTCCAGGCGATCAGATTGACCGCCATCAAAGCGACCCAGATCCACGAGCCCACGACGACCATGACGACGCCGATGTAGTAGAACGGATTGCCGATCAGCGGCGGATAGAAGGTATAGAGGACGGAGGACAGTCCCAGCGACACGGGAACCATCGCAGCAACCGCCCCGACGACGACCAGCCAGAACCCGGCCCATGCCCAGCGTCTGCCGATGAGATCCATCTTCAGGGATGTTTCCGTTATCGCGTATCCGAACGCCATGGCAACAAGGGTCGGGAAGACATAGCCCATCACCGTGCCATGTGCGGTGACCGATCGGTAGTACCATTCAGGGTTTCCGATCCAGGGCGCCAGCGGACTGCGGGCGAACATCTGCCAGGCGCCGAGAACGAGCGCCAGCCCGAACACGCCGAAGGCCACCCAGAAATGCGCGAGTATGAGGCGGCGGCTATTCAACACAGGACAATCTCCTGTTTTTGGATGCCATGTCGAGGAACTGCTGCTTTTCGATCACCTTGACCTTGCCCCACATGCCCTCATGCCCGACGCTGCAGAATTCCTGGCATGGCATGAGGTGCTCGCCGGGTTCGCTGAAACGAGCCGACTGCACCGCGACATAGCCAGGCACCAGCATCGCATTTATGTTGGTTTGCTGGACCAGCAGGCCATGGACCACATCGGCGCTGGTCGCCCGGATCGTGATCGGCGTGTCTGCAGGAACCAGGATGCATTCCGGCGTGAAGGAATATTGCTGGCCGACGGCCCTGACGGTCACCGAGCCGTCCGGTTCAAGCGCGCTGCCAAGATTGCTTTCGATGAACTCGCCGGACATGTGCAGCGTGGTCGGATTGACGATCTCCACGCTCGCCTGCGGCATCGTCACCTGACGGATTCCGCCGTAAGCCGCCATTCCGGTGAGGAACACGATGATGAGGACGCTCACCGCGGCCCATCGCCGTTCGACCCTTGCAGTGGCGTCTTCGCCGCCGGTTTCGTGCATGCTCACTGGAGCGCCCCCCGCGGCAGGAACACCAAGGCATAGAAGAGCAGCCAGACGCCAACGACGACGGCTGTCGCGATCCCCGCGATCGTGATGGCGCCGATCGGACCGCTGCGGACGATTGCGTCGACCTGCTCTTGCTGCGACATGGACGCGGTCGCGCTGCTGGGTTCTGGTTCGATCATTTTATCCCCTCACTGCAATGGAGCCGAACGAAGCCCGTTGGCATCCGCGGCACTGACGGGCGTGCCCTGGTTGCCCCACGATGTCCGGATGTAACTGACGACCGCCGCGACCTCGTCATCCGATAGCGAGACGCTGAAGGGCGGCATTCCATAAGGCATCGGATTTCCCTGTGTCCCCGGTGGGTAACCGCCGTTCAGGACCATGCGGATCGCGTTGACCGCCGATTCCATCTGGATCGACTGGTTGCCCGCCAGAGGCGGATAATTCGGCGGCTTTCCTTCCCCGTTCGCCCCGTGACAGCTCGCGCACTGCCGGTCGTAGACGCTCTTGCCCAGGCTGAGAAGCAGGCTGCTTTCCGCATGCGAAATGCGCGAGCGCGGTGGTTCCGGCGAGTCCTGCGCGATGCTCTTCAGATAGACGGCCATCGCCTTGGTATCCTCATCGCTGAGGTATTGAAGGCTGTTGTAGACCACGTCGGCCATCGGGCCGTAGACCGCGCCGCGCGCAGACACACCCTTCTTCAGAAGGTCGGTAATGTCCTCGATGCTCCAGTTGCCGAGGCCCGCTTCCTTGTTCGAGGTCAGGGAGGGTGCATACCAATTCTGCATCGGAATGAGGCCGCCCTTGAACGCATCGGCCTGCGAATTGCCGCCGAGCGCATTGATGGGCGTATGGCACATGCCGCAATGGCCAAGACCCTCGACAAGATATGCGCCGCGGTTCCATTCCTCGGACTTCGCAGGGTCCGGCTTGAAATCGCCTTCCGTGAAAAAGAGGGTGCGCCAGCCGAGTATCAGAGATCTGTTGTTGTAGGGGAAATCGAGGTCGTGTGGCCGGTCCTTTGCGGCGACGGGCGTGATCGTCTGCAGGTAAGCGAAGATTGCGTCGCTGTCTTCGCGGGACACCTTGGTATAGGAGGCAAAGGGCATGGCCGGATAGAGAAGGCCGCCGTCGGGAAAACGACCCTGGTGCATCGTCTTGTAAAAGTCGTCTGCGGTCCAGCGTCCGATCCCGTATTGCGCGTCGGGCGTAATATTCGAGGTATAGATCACCCCGAAAGGCGTGGGCATTGCCCTGCCCCCGGCAAAGACCTCGCCCTCGGGCGCGGTGTGACAGGCAATGCAGTCCCCGGCCCGCGCCAGATATTCACCCTTGGCGACGACGGCCGGGTCGGGTTTCGTGGCAGCCGCGTCCTGCGCATTGACGCGAATATCCGGGGCAAATACAGCGATTGCCCCTACCCCGACTGCGAAAACAAGATGTCGAACCACGCGGCTCATCGTGCCACCTCCTGCGGTTGACTTCCACAGGTGAAGGGAAGAGCAAAACTCCCCGCGGCGGATGGCGAGGGGTTCGCAGGCAACGGTCGTCCTGACAGCCAGGCCGCCACCGCCCTCACGTCGTCCTCGGTCAGATGGCCGGCGACGACCTGCATGCAATCGGGCGCGATGGCGGTGCGCGTACCATATCGCCAGCCGCCGAGCTGGGCGCTGACATAGGCGGCTTTCAATCCAAGCAATCCGGGAATTCCAGGCTCCTGTCCCGTAAGCGAGAGGCCATGACAGCTGACACAGGCCGGCACGCCGTGATCGGGATCGCCGCCGGTGACGAGCTGTTCGCCGCGCTGCAGAACCGCGGGACTGACGGTTGCGGCTGAAGACGTGTCAGGCAAGGGTGGTCGCTGCTCGGCAAAATGCTCGGCGATCTGCCTGAGATACGAGTCCGGCAGGAACTGAAGCAGGTAGTTCATCGGCGGATAGCGCCGGCGTCCGCTCTTGAAGGCGGCGAGCTGGTTATAGAGATAACCCGCTGGCTTTCCGGCGAGGCGCGGAAAATAGGGATCTTTTGTGCCTTCCCCGCTCGCGCCATGACATGGAGCACAGGCAAGGACTCGACCGCCCATATCGACGGCATCCTCGGCCTGAGCTCCAATGCCCAGGCAGATAAAGAGGCAGGTGAAAATAAGCGCGCGCCGATACAACCGATCCCCCCGGATACAGATAATGATCGAACCGTACGAGCGGTGCGCACGGTGCCTGCCGTTACATGACGCTCATGCGCCATCCTTGCCGGGGTGTCTTGAACAAAACGAGCATCGATTTGCTGCGGGTCAGGTGACGTGTGAGCCGTCTTGCACATCACAGCCTGGTTTCGGTTCATAAGGCAGCCAACCATTGATGATCCGACCGCGATGGCTTCAACATTCTGTCACAATAACTCGCTAATAGACCGCGTCCCAAACTATCCTCGACCGCTATGCGATATTTGATCGTCGTTTTTTGTTTTCTTCTCCTTGGTTCACTCCTGCAGGAAGAATTTTCCGGTGGCGCATCCCGCCCGGGCGCCGCATGGAAGCTGGAAAATGACGACCCGACGGGTGCCGCCGGACACGTCCTGGCTTCGGCAAAGATGCCAGGATGTGATCAGTTTCGGATCGCTGACCGCAACAGGACCGGAAGCCTCGTCAAGGTGCGGTGCGCAGACGGCCATGGCCATCTCATCAGGTTCGGAGACCCGTCTACCGTCGATGGCAAAGCGGTTGCCCTTGACTGACGATTTGCCTGCAAATGCAGGTGGCTCGCCTTGCCGACTCCCCTCGCCGAAATTCGCCAGCGCATGAACATGCCTCAATCCACCACCACAACCATGGTCGAGCCTGTGGCGAAAATTTGTACTGGGCCGAGGCGGCGCTGTGTGACATGACGGGAGCAGATTGCGCCCGGAACCGCGAAGCGAAGGGATGTACGCCAATCTTTTCGGGAGCAAGACCGACTATGACGATCTTCTGTTGCCGCGCCTGCGGAACGTCCTTCCCACCGGCCGAGGCCCCTCCTCTTGAGTGCCCGATCTGCCGGGACGCTCGACAGTATGTCCCGGCGGCCGGTCAGTCCTGGGTTTCGATCGAGGAGCTTGCCCAAACACACCGCAATGCCTGGCAGCGGCATGAGAACGGCTTGTTCAGCATCCAGACGGTCCCGGCTTTTGCGATCAACCAGCGGGCACTGTTATTGCAGACACCCTCCGGAAACCTTCTTTGGGACTGTATCGGCCTTTTGGACGAGGCAACCGAGGCCCTCATTCGCGGTCTCGGAGGATTAAGCGCAATCGCCATATCCCACCCGCATTACTATACGACAATGCAGGACTGGGCTTCCGCTTTCGAGGCACCGATCTACCTTCATTCTGCCGATCGCGAATGGATCGCTCGTTCCTCTCCCTGGATAAGGCATTGGGACGGCGAGACGCTTGCACTCAATCCGTTCGTCAATCTGATCCGCGCCGGTGGCCATTTTCCCGGCGGCACCGTCCTTCACTGGAACGATGCCGAAGACGGAAAGGGCGTTCTGCTCGTCGGCGACATCCTGCAGGTGACGCCGGGTGCGCACCAGGTTTCCTTCATGTGGAGCTATCCCAATATGCTGCCGCTCAGCGCTGCCGAGGTCCGGGCCGTGGCCAGAAACGTGTCGTCCTGGTCGTTCGAGCGAATATATGGCGCCTTTGTCGGCCAGAATATCCAAGAAGGCGCCGACGAAATCGTCGCGAGGTCGGCGCGGCAATATATCGACCGGCTCGGCGCCGGCCTGTAATCGCGCTTGCGATCCTTGTCGCTGGCGAGAGACCCTAGCCCCGCACTTCCATATCTTTGCCTTCGGTGGCCATCTTGTCGCTAGCGGGCCAACCCAAAAGCGCCAATTCCGCTGACATGCGGAGTTCGGCTTCGGACATTCCCTCCGCAGCCTGCACGGCAAGGCCGTTGAACACCATCTGAAGGTAGCGGGCAAGGGCGGCAGGGTCGGCAGAGAGCGGAAGATCGCCCGAGGCCTGAGCGCGCTCAAGCCGTTCGGTCAGCAACTCCCTGGTCACGCTCCGCTGGCTCCAGACCGCGAGCGGGACATCCTCGTTTCCCACACCTGCCGAAAGTGCGGATTGGATCAACAGGCAGCCGCGCGGCTCGTGTGGATCGACCAGCCATTCGATTGCGCCGAACAGCATTCTCTCGGCCACCTCGCGAGCGCTTGGAGCGTTCAGGACGGAGTCCCTGTGGGCAGCGCGGCGCTCGCGGTATCGATTGAGGACCGCATCAAAGAGAGCGCGCTTGCATCCGAACGCGCCGTAGATGCTCGGCGAATTCAACCCCATGGCCTTGGTGAGTTCCGCCATCGAGGCGCCCTCGTAACCGTACCGCCAGAAGACTTCCATCGCACGGTCGAGCACGACCTTTTCGTCAAACACACGGGGTCTCGCCATTTCGATCGCCTTCATATCAATTGTATCGATCATTACATAATTCGCTTGCGCCGTCTACCGGACCGTGATTACATAACGATCATCACAAAACGGAGAAGGCATATGGGTACGTCCCTTAAAGGTAAAGTGGCTGTCATTACGGGCGGTGGCGAAGGCATCGGCCTGTCGTCGGCACGGCGCATGGTCGAAGAGGGCGCTTCGGTGTTTATCGTCGGTCGTCGCCAACCCATCCTTAACGCCGCTGTCGCAAGCATTGGCGGCGACATCGTCGGGATCGCGGCTGACGTTTCGAAGATCGCCGATCTCGAACGTGTTTACGAGACTGTCCGGGCCTCCAAGGGCAGGATCGACATCCTGCTCGCCAACGCAGGCGTTCAAACCCGCGAAGCGCTTGGGTCTATTACGGAAGAGGGAATCGACAGCCAGATCGCCATCAATTTCAAGGGCGTCATCTTCACGGTGCAGCTCGCTCTGCCGCTGCTCGTCGACGGTGCTTCCATCATTCTTACCGGATCGGCGACCGGCGTAAAGGGTATTCCGAACCGGACAGTGTATTCCGCGACGAAGGCCGCGATCCGCAGCTTCGCCCGCACCTGGGCGAATGAGTTGAAGGGACGCCGCATCCGCGTCAACACCTTGAGCCCCGGCCCGATCCTGACGCCTCTGCTGGAGCAGACTTTCACCGATCCAAAGATCAAGGAAGCCTATATGTCGACGGTGGTCGCCGCAGTTCCGCTTGGACGCGCAGGCCAGTCCGATGAAATGGGCGAGATTGCTGCCTTCCTTGCCTCCGATGCTGCCAGCTACATCAATGGTGCCGACATTCAGGCGGATGGCGGGTTCGCGCAGGTTTAACGCGCGCGCCGTATAGGCCGGATTTGCAGGATAAACTGCCAATCTCTCCGCAAAGCCCGTGAACCGTTAAGCCGCGGGCACCGAGACATCGGCTCGCGCAAAGCTGAACCGCATATGTGGAGCTGTCTCCGGTTGACCGACCCCGGGGCAGATCTTGGCCATCGCTGTCACGCGCGTGACAAGGAAGGTCTCTACCTTGGCCCCGTCGAGGTGAGGTCATGCACGGCCGGGTCAATATCACAGCCATTAGATTGATGGATGCCTGCGAGCATCTTCTTTGTCTGGCCGAAACTCTTGAAGAATTGACCGCCCGCCGCATCGCCACCGAGGCGGACACAACACCCTCGGCCATTGCCTATCATTTCGGTTCGCAACAGGCATTGATTGCTGCCGTTGCCGAGAGGGTCTATTTGCGACTGAACACCGAACGTCTCAACCTGCTGCGCAAGGCGACCGACCGCAAGGCGCCCGATCCGCCGGATCTCGGCGAAGTGGTCGCCGCGCTGGTTGGTCCGTCCATCCGCTGGAGCCTCGATCCCAAGTCCAGCTATCCGGTGCTGTCGCATTTCACGTCGATGGTCAAAGCCCATCGCGACGATGCGCCGTATTATCGACGCATCATCGAGAACGTCGAACATCACCGCGCCTTCGTGCTGCAGTTCCAGCGCATCGCACCATGGCTGAGCGAGGTCGAAATCGGCTGGCGCGTGAATTGCGCGCTCGGCATTCGCTCGCAAGTGACCCGCAACCGGTCGCGCACCGAGATTCTCACGAACCATCAGATGAACCTCGACGATCCCGAACTGGTGATTGCCAGCATGGTAGAGGTCATAACGCCGATGTTCCGGCAACCGGCCTGAGAGTGCTCTCGCTCTGGCTTCGCAGGTTGCGTTTCGAACGGCATTCGAATTCCGTCACGACCGGGCAATCAACCCGATCTAACCATGCTCGCGAACAACCCGCTATCACGGAGAAGCCGGTGCCTCGCGAAACCACATTCATCCATCTCACCGACCTCCATATCGGAACTGCCGACGACGACCATCTGCATAGCGATACAACGGAGACGCTGCACCAGGTGCTCGATCTGGTGTCGACAGTCACGCCCAAGCCGCAGTTCGTCATCGCGAGCGGCGATCTCACCAATCGCGGCGATGCTGAAAGCTTCCGCCGGCTGAAGGAGATCATGGATGCGAAGCTCGACGTGCCTGTCATCTATGCGCTCGGCAATCACGACACGCGCCCTGGCTTCTACGAGGGCATGGGCGTCGAGACCACCGACCCGAATGCGCCCTATGACCACGACACGGTCCTCGACGGCATCCACATCATCACCATCGACTCCTCGACGCCCGGCCTGATCGGTGGGACAATCGATCCCGAACAATTCGAATGGCTGGCCGCGGCGCTCGATCGCAATCCCGGTCTGCCGAAGCTGATCGTCGTCCATCACCCGCCGGCGCTCGGCGAGGCCGCCGATGCGACGCACTGGCGGACGATCCATTTCCCACAGTCGGAGCGCTTTCGCGAGCTTCTCAAGGGCCGCAACATCATCGGCATTCTCAGTGGCCATATCCATCATGACCGCGTCTCGGTATGGCACGGTATCCCGGTTGTCGTCGGCACGGGGCAGCATGCGGCCACCGACATTCTGCGCACCGATATCCTGCGCATGGTCCGCGGCGCCTCCTTCGGGATCGGCACGATCCGGCCCTCGGGCTTGACGATGGCCTTCGTGCCGCTGCCCTCCGACCGCGCCGAACTCAACACCTATCCACTCGAAATGCTGCTGGCGCGGGCAATGCCCGTCACTGCCGCCTAAATCTCCCGGAGCTCTTGCATGTTTCGCAGAACATTCTTCAAGGCCGCGGCGATGCTTGCCGCAACGTCGATGCTGCCCTTCCCGGCCTTCGCCGCGATGCCGGCCACGGTCGACAAGCCGGTGACGATCACCTTTTACAATTACAACCTTGCCTCGGCGAGTGCCGGCGCTGACGCCACCAAGGAACTGCTGGCGGCCTTCGAGAAGAAATTCCCCAATATCAAGGTCGAGACCGTCGCCGTTCCCTCGAACGAGGTCATGTCCCGCGTGCAGGCGGACATCGTCGCCGGCAAGCAGCCAGACGTTGCCCAGCTCGTCTTTCGCGATCTGATCTATATCTCGACCGATCTCGGTGCCAATGCGCTGGAGGATATGGTCGATCCGGCCGAGCTGAAGGATCACCTTGCCGGCATGATCCCGCAGGGTCTCGAACTCGGCAAGGTGGACGGCAAGACCTACGGCCTCGCCTATACCTTCTCGACGCCGATCATGTTTTACAATGCCGACCTCTTCAAGCAGGCCGGGCTGGACCCGAACAATCCGCCGAAGACCTGGGATGACGTCAATGCCGACGGCAAGGCGATCAAGGAAAAGACCGGCAAGAACGGCTTCTTCCCCGGCGCCTATGGCCCGGTTGACGGCACTTTCGTCTATCAGTCGATCGTCATGTCGAACGGTGGCAACGTTCGCAACGGCAACACGCTGACTTTCGCCGACCAGAACGCAGCCGACGCCGTGAAAATGCTTCGCGGCATGGTCGATAGCGGTGCGCACGCCAACATTGATCCGGCGAGCGCCTCGGATACGTTCGCAGCCGGCAATATGGGCATGTTCCTCTATACGAGCGCACTCTTAAGCAGCGTCAAGAAATCGGCAGCGGGCAAGTTCGAACTACGCCTGGCGCCGATGCCTTCCTTCGGCAACAAGCCGACGGCGCCGACCAATTCCGGCAGCGCCCTCTTCGTCTTCAGCAAGGATCCGCTGAAGCAGCGCGCTTCCTACGAACTGCTGAAATTTTTGACCAGCAAGGAAGCCTATACGGTCATCACCACCAAGATCGGTTATCTGCCGCTGCGGCTCGATATCGTCGATGATGCGAATTACCTCGGCCCCTGGGTCAAGGAGAACCCGATGTTCCGCTCCAATCTCGAGCAGTTGAACCGGCTCACGCCCAATGTTGCCTTCCCGGGCCCGAACTATCGTCAGGTCGAGAAGATGATGATGGACGCGGTGCGTGAAGCCGTCTTCGGCAAGGGCGACCCGGTCGCAACACTGAAGGCGGCGCAGGACGATGCGCAGAGCCTGATGCCGTAAGTGCGCCGGGGAAGTGCGAGGCGAGAGGCGGCTCGCCTCGCACTTGAGACGTTACAGGATCGGTCATGACCAATCTCCAGGCAGACATCGCAGGATCATTCGAGCACGGGGACAAGGTCGTTGCGGCCAGTCGAACGGGCGGCTTCAATCCCGCGCCGTGGCTCTATCTGGCGCCGACGCTGGCCCTGCTCCTGGTCTGGACCTACGTGCCGCTCGCCGAATCCTTCCGATTGTCCTTCTATCAATGGAACATGCTGCCGACCGTGCCGCAGCGCTTCGTCGGCCTCGCCAACTACGAGCGGCTGATGGCGTTGCCCGAGATGCGCCACGCGCTTTGGAACACGCTCTACTACATTATCGGCCTCTTCCCGATGTCCGTGATTCTACCCCTGTTCATCGCCATCTGGACACAGGAGCTCGGCGGACGAGCAAGGAGCATCTACAGAGCCCTGATATTCGTGCCGATGATCATCGCGCCCGTTGTCGCGGCCGTCGTCTGGCGCTGGCTTTTGAACGAGGATCAGGGCCTGATCACGCTCTGGCTCTCAGAGCTCGGCCTCGGCCGCATCGGCTTTCTGACCGATCCCAATTATGCCCTGGCGACCTTGACATGGATCACCGGCTGGAAGCTGATCGGCTTCTCGACCCTGCTGTTTTCCGCAGCCAATGGCGGCATCAATCCTTCCTACATCGAGGCGGCACGCATCGATGGCGCCAGCAACTGGCAGATCATACGCGATATCCGCCTGCCGTTGCTGTCGCCGACCATCCTGCTCCTGTCGATGATGACCATCCTCTTCGGCGCGCAATGGAGCTTTGCCTTCATCAACGTGCTGACCAACGGCGGACCGCTGAAATCCACGACCAACATCTTCTATCTGCTGTGGGAATACGGCTTCGAGACGCTGGCGGCGGGATGGAGTTCGGCGGCCGGCATGATTGCGTTTGCGGGTTTTGGGGTGATTGCGGCCGGCTGCCAGTGGCTGATCAAGAGATATGCGATCTATGACAACTAACGTTTCGCAAGCACGCCGCAGCTCCCGCCATCTGCAACGCACCGCTATCCACGCGGTCATGATCGCCCTGTCGCTGATTTCGGTGTTTCCGGTCTATTGGATGGTCGTGAGTTCGCTTCGTCCGGAAAACGCGCTCTTTTCCACCAGCCTTTGGCCCTCCGAGATTTCCCTGGACAGTTATCGCTTCGTGCTGACGCGCATCCCCCTCCTTCGGATGCTGGTCAACACGACCGTCATGGCGGCAGCCACAACCGCATGCCAGGTCCTGACGGGTTTGCTGGCGGCCTATGCGCTTGCCCGGTGGCCGATGCGTCTTTCTGCCGTCGTTCATGGTGTGATCGCCGTCTCCTGGCTGGTTCCCTTCCAGGTCACGATGATCCCGAACTATGTGCTCGCCTCGCGCCTCGGACTGCTCGACACATTGACCGGTCTCGTGGTCCCGAACGCGATTGCCGCCTTCGCGATCCTGTTTCTCTATCATGCCATGCGATCGTTCCCCGCCGAGATCCTGGATGCGGCCCGGATGGACGGCGCCGGAAGCTGGCGTGTTCTCTGGCAGATCGTCGTGCCAAACATGGGAGCCCCCCTCGCCTCCCTTGCGATCATCAGCTTCATCTCCGCCTGGAACGAATATTTCTGGCCGCTTATGCTGTCGCGCACGCCCGAAAATTCCGTCGTGCAGATAGGGCTGCAGATGTTCATGACGCAGGAAGGCAACCTCTGGGGACCGCTGATGGCGGCTGCCGCGATCATCAGCCTGCCGATCCTGGCAATCTATCTCTTCCTGCAGCGCCACATCATCGAATCCTTCGTGAAGTCGGGAATCCGTTGACATGCAGACCCACGATCGCCTGATCGCCCTTGGGGGCACCTATAATCTCCGCGATCTCGGCGGTTACACGACCGTCGATGGCGGCATGACGCGCTGGCGATCCATATTGCGTAGCGATGCGCTTCATGGCTTGAGCAAGGCCGATATCGATATCCTGATGGGCTACCGTTTGACGACGGTCATCGATTTGCGCAATGCTGCGGAAATTGCCGCCGAGGCCAATCCCTTTAGCGCGTGGCCAGGCGTGCACTATGTCAACATCTCTTTGTTTTCAGCGCTGGCGCCGGTCGAGATGATGGCGGACGCCTCGACGGATTTCGACATGGGCGAGCGGTACTGCCATGCGATCGACGGTTGCCAAGAGGCAATCGCCGGCGTCCTAGGCGCAATTGCCGAAGCGCCGACAGGACTTGTGCTCTTCCATTGTACCGCCGGAAAGGACAGGACCGGCTTGATTGCGGCATTTCTGCTTGCAATCGCAGGCGTCGATGAAGCGGCGATCGTCGAAGACTATGCACTCACGGAACGACTGTCCGGCCTGCTTCTCGCCCGGCTCAGGGAACGGGCGCTTGCCCGCGGCACCAACCCGAGACTGATCGACATCGTTCTCGGATCAGAACCGCACAATATGCAAAAGGCGTTCGATCATCTTCGTGAAAAGCACGGCGGCCTCTCGTCTTATCTTGCGACGCTCGGCCTGAGCCAACAGGCAAGAGAGCAGTTGGCAACCCGCCTGAAAGAAACCTGACAGGTTTGCGATCGTGTGAGAAAATATCTATTCAAGTAGAAAAATACCGTAATGGCCTTGCGCATTATAGACCAAGAGACGGAGCGGCGGGCGCGTGCACTCTCCGCGCGGTCATCGGTGCCGCAGCGCGCAGTCCGCCTTAACGGAAATCTGCCCTCCGCTCGCCGGCTGGAAGAAGGGCAGACAAAGCTTCATACGACCTACGCCGCAGCTATTTCTGCCGGATCTCGGTTTGCCGCAGCCGCGTCGCGTTACTAGACGCACACCATAAGAGCTGTTGCCCATACCATATTTCAGGCATCCAGCGGCGCGATTTCTTCAATCCCGGCGGCTCGGTGTCACGCGGCGCGCGCTTAAGACCGAAGACCGAAGACCAAACGCCTCGACAGATGATCTCCTCCTATTCAAGACGGGCAGCGAAGATCAGCGAAACGTGACATGCCTCTGATCCGGGCCGCCAGCGGCGAAATCAAAACGTTGGCGGGGTGTTGATCCATAGAAGCACGGTCTCGCCGTCGTGGCGATTGCGCCAGGAATGATAGCGCCGGCTCTCGAAATAAAGCGAATCCCCCGGCCCCAGTTCGAAAAACTGGTCGCCGTCCAGCACGATCTCCAGCCTGCCGGACAGCACGTGCATGAATTCCTCGCCTTCATGGCGGTAGTCGCCCTCGCTGGCGGCCCCCGGCGCAAGCACGAAGCGGTGACAGTCCATTGCCCGCCGGCCTTCTGCCAGGAGCTGCACCGTCACACCCGGCGTCGTTTCCGGCCATGTGTTCCATTCGCCGGAGCGAACCATGGCTGGGACATTATCCTCGTCCTGCCCCGACAGACGGGAGACGGTCGTGCCGTAATAGTGGGCGAGCTCATGCAGCGTCTTGAAACCAACCCCCTTCGAGGTCCGCTCGAGCGTCGACAGGCTTGAGGCGGCAACGCCAATGTCACCGGCAACCTGGTCCAGCGTCTTGCCGGCTGCGTGCCGAAGGCTGCGCAGCTTCCTGCCGATGCCGGTTTCGGCGCTGTCCTCGGACATTTGCAGATCGGCTTCCTCGGCCTCCAGCGCCTCACGAATAGCAGCCGGATTGAGGCCGCGCTCGGCGCGAAGCCAGGCAATGCGCTGCAGCCGCGCCACGTCCTCGGCTGAATATTGGCGGTGGCCCGTCTGTGATCGACCCGGGATGACAAGGCCCTGGATTTCCCACAGCCTGAGTGTCGAGGCCGATACGCCCGAAAGCCGTGCCGCTTCGGCCACCTTGTAACGCCTGGGCGCGTCGTCCGTCATTGCCTGATCATTCCTCGATTCATCGCTGCGACCATCCATCAAAAGACATGTTGTTTGAAGCGGAAATTCAAACTTGATTTCCTGCAGAAAAAATATAGGAATTTTGTATCTTGCAGAAATTCTGCAAGATATCTTCGGTCGCGTGCATGGGAGAACAGCGATGAACATGATGAGCCTTGCAGATCGGAAAGACGCCGCCATTGCCCGCGGCGTCGGCATGGTGACCCAGATCTTTGCCGCGCGGGCCGAGAATGCGGAAATCTGGGACAAGGAAGGTCGCCGCTATATCGACTTTGCGGCCGGCATCGCGGTCCTCAATACAGGTCATCGCCACCCGCGGGTCATTGCCGCCGTCAAGGATCAACTCGACCGCTTCACCCATACCTGCCACCAGGTCGTGCCTTACGAGACCTATGTCCATCTCGCCGAACGCCTGAACCGGATCGTCCCCGGCAATTTCGAAAAGAAAACGATTTTCGTGACGACCGGCGCCGAAGCCGTCGAAAATGCCGTCAAGATCGCCCGCGCTGCCACCGGTCGCTCGGCCGTTATCGCCTTCAGCGGCGGCTTTCATGGCCGGACCTTCATGGGCATGGCGCTGACCGGCAAGGTCGCGCCCTACAAGCTCGGCTTCGGCGCCATGCCGGGCGACGTCTTTCATGTCCCCTTCCCTGTCGAACTGCACGGCGTGACGCCTGAGCAGTCGCTGGCAGCACTGAACAAGCTCTTTGCCGCCGATGTCGATCCACAGCGCGTCGCAGCGATCATTCTGGAGCCCGTCCAGGGAGAAGGCGGATTCTATCCGGCCCCGACCGGCTTCGTAAGAGCGCTGCGTGCGCTCTGCGACCGGCATGGCATACTATTGATCGCAGATGAGGTGCAGACAGGCTTTGCCCGCACCGGCAAGATGTTTGCCATGGACCATCACGACGTCGCCGCTGACCTGACGACCATGGCCAAAAGCCTTGCCGGCGGTTTCCCGCTTGCGGCCGTCACCGGTCGCGCCGATATCATGGACGCGCCAGGACCAGGCGGCCTTGGCGGCACCTATGGCGGCAATCCGATTGGCATTGCAGCCGCCCATGCCGTTTTGGATGTCATCCTGGAAGAAGGTCTGTGTGAACGCGCCAACAGGCTCGGTGCGCTTTTGAAACAGCGTCTCGCCTCCTTGCGCAACCGGGTGCCCGAGATTGCCGACATCCGCGGTCCCGGCTTCATGAACGCGGTCGAATTCAACAGCGACAGCGGCCAGCCGAGGGCAGACTTTGCCAACAGGGTTCGCCGGATCGCGCTCGAAAAGGGCCTGATCCTTCTGACCTGCGGTGTCCATGGCAACGTCATTCGCTTCCTGTCACCGATCACCATCCAGGATACGATCTTCAACGAGGCGCTCGATATCCTTGAAGCCGCACTCGTCGAGGCGAGCCGCGTGAACTAGGCCCCACCCCAGCCCTGCCCTTCCATTCCATTTCAGCTGTTCCCATGGAGACCATAACATGGCTTTCACCCCCGCCCTGACCAAGCATATCGCTCCCGCATCGCCGCTTCTTCGCGATGCCGGCTTCATCGACGGCGTCTGGACCGCAGGCAGCGCCAGTGCCACTTTCGAGGTGATCAATCCGGCAACCGGGGAGGTGCTCGCATCACTGCCCGACATGGGGCCCTCGGAAACCGGCGCAGCGATCGACGCTGCCTATCTGGCACAGCCGAAATGGGCAGCACGCCCTGCCAGGGAGCGCAGCGCCATCCTGCGCAAATGGTACGAGCTGATCGTCGCCAACGCCGACGAACTCGCCGCGATCCTTACGGCCGAAATGGGCAAACCGCTTTCGGAAGCGCGCGGCGAAATCCTCTATGCCGCCGCCTATATCGAATGGTATGCGGAAGAGGCAAAGCGCATCTATGGCGAGACGATACCTGCGCCGTCGACCGACAAGCGGATGCTCGTCATCAAGCAACCGGTCGGCGTCGTCGGCACGATCACGCCCTGGAACTTTCCGGCAGCGATGATCACCCGCAAGGTCGCGCCGGCGCTTGCCGTCGGCTGCGCCGTGGTATCCAAGCCGGCAGAGCAGACGCCCCTGAGCGCGATCGCTCTTGTCGCGCTCGCCGAACAGGCCGGTGTTCCGGCCGGCGTCATCAACCTGATCGTCGGCCTCAACGGACCGGCAATCGGACGCGAACTCTGCGGCAACGCCAAGGTCAGAAAGATCAGCTTCACGGGCTCGACCGAGGTTGGCCGGATCCTGATGCGCCAGTGCGCCGACCAGATCAAGAAGGTGAGCCTCGAACTCGGCGGCAATGCACCGTTCATCGTCTTTGATGATGCCGATCTCGATGCCGCCGTCGAGGGCGCCATTGCGTCGAAATACCGGAATGCCGGCCAGACCTGCGTCTGCGCCAACCGCATCTATGTCCAGTCGAACGCCTACGAGCGCTTTGCTGAAAAGCTCGCGGCCAAGGTGAACGAGCTCTCCGTCGGCGACGGTTTTGCGCCCGGGGTACAGATCGGCCCGCTGATCGACGGCCCGGCGATCGAGAAGGCGGAGGACCACATCCGCGATGCGGTGGCCGGAGGCGCGACCGTGGCGCTCGGCGGAAACCGCATCGATGGCACCGGTACCTTCTTTTCGCCAACCATTCTGACGAATGTCGACCGCAATATGAAGATCGCCCGTGAAGAGACCTTCGGGCCTGTCGCGCCCCTCTTCCGCTTCGATACCGTCGAGGACGTGGTGGGGCAGGCCAATGACACCGAGTTCGGTCTCGCCGCCTACTTCTTCGCTGGCGATCTGAAGAAGGTTTGGAAAGTGGCCGAAGCCCTCGAATATGGAATGGTCGGCATCAATACCGGCCTCATGTCGACCGAGACGGCCCCGTTCGGTGGCATCAAGCAATCGGGTCTCGGTCGGGAAGGTTCGCGTCACGGCGCCGAGGATTATCTCGAGATGAAATACCTCTGCATCGGCAATCTCTGAATCAGGTTTTCAGGCCATCGGGCCGATCCATTTGAAGACTTGTGCGGCGGTACCGGGCTTTCGCATCTCTCCCGTCGGCGTCGTCTACGGTGAGCAAGGTTGATAGCGCGGTTGCGGTTTTTCCTTGGGCGGCTATCTTTCAGGGACATTGATTGATTTGCCTTCGAAAGCCGCCCATGGTTCCTTCCGGTTCGATTACTGCCGACGGTCTCGCGTTCTCGGCGCTTGCGTCCCGCCGCATCCTGGAAAACAAGCTGCCGGAGGAAACCGCGCAGGCCCGACTGAAACAGATCGGTATGATGAATGTGCTCCATTACATGGTCGACGCCGGTCGCGAGCTGACGGTGGCCACCATCGTCGCCGAGACCGGGCTCACCCGTACCGGCGTCAACGAGGTCATCTTGCCTTTGGTTCAGAAGGGATTGGTGATCGAGCGCCTCAGCACCAATACAATGGGTCGCGGGAAGGCACGGGTCTTTACCGTCTCCTCCGATCTCCTCCCCTCCGCTTCCGGCCGGTGACGTTTATTCGAGGAATTTCTGCTTGAAATCGATCTTTAACTGCCTTATTCAAGTCGATTAAAATCTGCAGTGCATTCCGATTGATGATTGCCGATTCGGCTTTTTGGGAGGCCGGGACACGCCCGTCTGGATGATGAGAGGCCGGTGCCCGCGCGCTTGGACATCCGCTTTCGGCAGCAAATATGTAGAGAAGCGGCCGTTTTCGGCCAGTTAACCGTAAATTCCTTGTCCTCAATCGAGAATCGGCAGATAGTGCCGATAATTCGACGATTTTCGTTAAAAATCGACACCAAGGTATTTAATTGGATGAACGCGTCACCAAAGCCTATCGCGCCAGCGCCGCGCTTCTCGGATGCCATCCTGGATCAGGGCAACGAGATCTCCACGAAGCTCGACATGCTGCGCATGGAGAGGTTTCCTCCGAACGCCCAGAAGACGCTGCGTAGCTTCTCGCTTGCCGAGGTCGCCGGCTTCATCGACGTCTCGCCGAGCTATTTGAAGAAGCTGCATCTGCAGGGCAAGGGGCCGCAGCCGGCGACCACCGCGACCGGACGCCGCTACTACACCGCCGATCAGATCGACGCCCTGCGCGAAACCATCGATCGCTCCCCGCGGCGGCGGCCAGGCGAAAAGCTGCAGGTGATCTCGGTCGTCAATTTCAAGGGTGGCTCCGGCAAGACGACGACGGCTGTCCACCTGTCGCAATATCTGTCCTTGCGCGGGTTCAGGGTATTGGCCATCGATCTCGATCCGCAGGCCTCGATGTCGGCGCTCTTCGGCATCCAGCCGGAGCTTGATTCCAATCCGTCCTTTTATGAAGCACTGCGCTATGACGACGAACGCCGCTCGGTGACCGAGATCATCCAGCGGACGAATTTTCCGAACCTGAATATCGTGCCGGCCAATCTCGAGCTGCAGGAATACGAATATGACACGCCGATCGCCATGCAGAGGCGCGACAGCAATGCCGGCAAGCTTTTCTATACCCGCATCGGTCAGGCGCTCGCCGAGGTCGACGATCAGTATGATCTCGTTGTCATCGACTGCCCTCCCCAGCTCGGCTACCTGACGCTGACGGCGCTGACGGCATCGAGCTCTGTTCTGATCACCGTCCATCCGCAGATGCTCGACATCATGTCGATGTCGCAGTTCCTGCTGATGCTCGGCGGCATCCTGAAAAGCGTCGAGGGTGTCGGCGTCAACGTCTCGCTCGACTGGTTCCGCTATCTGATCACCCGCTACGAGCCCGGCGATATCCCGCAGCAATCGATGGTCGGCTTCATGCAGAGCATGTTCGCCCAGCAGATGCTCAAGCACCAGATGGTCAAGTCGACCGCGATCTCCGATGCCGGCCTGACCAAGCAGTCGCTCTACGAGGTCGAACGCGCCCAATTCACGGCGACGACCTATGACCGCGCCCGCGAGACCATGGACAACGTCAACAACGAAATCGTCACGCTGATCAATCGTGTCTGGGGGCGTCCCGATGAATGAGAGGTTGTCAGCCGTACAAATGGACATTTTTTCAAAGAAAATCAGCGATTTGGAGCGAATCGGGGAGGGATCGCATGGCACGGCGTGACGTTCTGCTTGGAATCACCCAGGCCGATGCGAAATCCGGCCGTCCGGTGGCCAACGGCTATGCCAGCCGTGGCGCATCGCGCTCGATGATCAGCTCGCTGAGTGAGCTTGCGGAAAAGGCAGCCCTTGTCGACCAGCTGCAGGGCGAGACGGTCGTCGAGCTCGATCCAGACCTGGTCGATGCCTCCTTCGTCTCCGACCGCATGGAGGGTGACGACCAGGCCTTCGAGGAACTGGTCGCAGCCATCCGCGAGCGCGGACAGGACACTCCGGTTCTAGTGCGCCCTCACCCAAGCGTCGTGGGCCGCTATCAGCTGGTCTTCGGCCATCGGCGCGTGCGGGCGGCGAAGCTTTTGGCAAAGCCGGTCAGGGCAATCGTCAAGCAGATCGACGATATCGGCCATGTGATCGCGCAGGGCCAGGAAAACTCTGCCCGCGAAAACCTGTCCTTCATCGAGCGTGCCGCCTTTGCCGACCGCCTCGTGGGCCTTGGTTACGATCGGGCGATTGTCCAGGTCGCGCTTGCCATCGACGCACCGATGCTGACGCGCATGCTGTCGGTCACCTCGCGGGTGCCGGCGGAGGTGATTGCCGCCATCGGTCCGGCCAAATCCGTCGGACGCGATCGTTGGATCGATCTCGCGCAACTCCTGGAACGGCCTTCCAACAGCGAAAAGGCGATGGCCTTCATCGGCGAAGCAGCGTTTCGCTCGGCCGGAGCCGATGTCCGGTTCGACGCGCTGGTGAAGCAATTGAAGGTGGCGCCAAAGCGGACGGCAACGGCAGGGTCCGCCTGGGAGGCCGGCGACAAGGCGCTTGCCGCTCAGTTCAAGCCGTCCGGCAAGACCTATACGGTGGCACTAAAGGCCAAGAATGCCGGAAAATTCGGCCGCTATCTCGCAGACAACATTGATCGTCTCTACGAAGAGTTCAGACGGGACACCGAAAACAACTAGGAGCTAACCCGCAAAAGAAAAAAGCCCCCGCACGAAACCGCAACGGAAGCTTTCCTCATAGTCTAGGCAACTCTGAGAATCGCACTTCCGAGAATCGCTGTCAAGGATCTTTGCGCCGTTTCGGCGAGCTGATGTCTTTTGCCTTTTGAAAAGGTGACGGAACATGCAGAGCGGAAGTGTATCGACGCCCTTCGGGCGGCGACCGATGACGCTTGCCCTGGTAAAAGGGCAATTGCAAAACAGAGACGCGCCGGCGGACGTGTCGATCGACAAGTGGCGTGTCTATCGCGACATCTGCGAATGCCGTGAACGACTGGGGGTGACCGACCGCTCACTCGCAATCCTCAACGCGCTTTTGTCCTTTCATCCGGAACAGGAGCTGATGGGTGGGCATCCGCTGGTGGTCTTTCCCTCCAACGTCCAGCTGTCGCTGCGCGCCAACGGCATGTCCGGTGCGACCCTGCGGCGTCATCTTGCGATCCTCGTCGAAACCGGTCTCATCATCCGCAACGACAGCCCGAACGGCAAGCGCTACGCCAGGCGCGACAAGGCGGGCGCGCTTGAGACGGCTTTCGGCTTTGATCTGAGCCCCCTCGTCTCGCGCCATGCCGAGTTCGCGGCAATCGCCGAGGACGTATCCGCTAAGCGCAAAGTACTGAGGCTTGCCCGCGAGCGGCTGACGCTCCTGCGCCGCGATGTCCGCAAGCTGATCAGTGCGGCGATCGAGGAAGGTGCCGCTGGACATTGGGCGGTTATCGAAGCGCAGTTCCTGACACTTGTTGCGCGGCTGCCACGCCATCCTCTCCTCGCAACGGTCACAGATATTGCCGAGAAAATGTCGATCTTGCGTGAGGACATCATCAACCTTTTGGAAAGTCAGCTAATTGTTGAAAATCCAAGCGCCAATGATGCCCAAATTGAGCGGCACCTACAGAATTCACATCCCGAATCTAAATCTGAACTTGAACCAGGCTTCGAAACGAAGCAGGCAGCGCAAACTGAGACAAAGCCGCAGCGCCGACATGAGCCGCTGAAAGCTTTCCCCTTGTCCATGGTGCTGACCGCCTGCCCTGATATTGTCGATTACGGCCCAAGTGGGACGATCCGCAGCTGGCGCGACCTGATGGCGGCGGCCGTCGTCGTCCGAAGCATGCTGACCATCAGTCCGTCGGCCTACCGGGATGCCTGCGATGTCATGGGTCCGGAAAATGCCGCCGCGGTCGTTGCCTGCATCCTTGAGCGAGCAGGCCACATCCAGTCGGCCGGCGGCTACCTCCGCGACCTCACACGGCGGGCAGAGCGGGGCGAATTCTCGCTTGGCCCCATGCTGATGGCGCTGATGCACTCCCGTCCAGTAACAGCAAAGACCGGCTGAATGAGAGGCGGCAAGGAACCATAGGCGGAAATCACTTGCGTGAACTGAGCGCCTCTTTTGCTTCTGTACAGCGGATTTCGTTAAGCGTAACGCATTCTAGCAGCGACGGTCGTATCGACCCTGCGGGCAGACGGGGCTCCATTCTGCCTAGGCGTATCATCTCCCCGGCAGGGACCCGAGCATCGTCGACGGCAGTCCTCAGCCTCGTGGACAAAGGGTCGCGCTGAGGATCTATCCGGAAGAGGCGAGGGGGCTCGGCAATCGGGAAGACCACGATTTCCGCCGTTGTGCCTGACCGATCATTTTTCCCTCATGGGCAGCGCGAACGGGTTTGAATGGGATGGCGGGCAGAAAGCTTACGGGGCCGCCTCCCTCTTCCTGTGCCATTTCTCGACTTCCGCGATCCCTGAGGTAGCCCGGTCGAGGTCGTCGGCGCCCGAGACCGCACGCGGGATACGCGACAAGAAAATGTCGTGACGCAGAGGAGAAGAGGACGCCGGCTGCGGCCCGTATCTCCAGGGTGCGCGATCGGCTGGAACCGACATTGATCGGTCGGGTGCGTCGACCTTGGCAGTGCTGTCGGTCTTTCCGAGCCATCCGCTGAATTCCCCATTCCGGCCGATCACGTGACGGCGAAGGATCGTCGTGTCTCACTCTGGAAGCGAATCCTTGACATCCGATAGCGAACAGGGCGATTCTTCGACAGCGCCCATCCGAATCGCCCTGAAGATTCGTCACGATACTCTCCTGGATGCGCCGGACACGATGTCTCAAACTCTCCCTTTCTTTGCGTATGGATGACGGAACTGAACCGGCACTTAGCTTCCGTTTCCGATTTTTTATTAACCTTAATAGCATGTTGCTGACTGAGCGACTTTTGTCGCGCAGACGGCCGGATCGGCAATTGAGATAGAGGAGTTGGCGTCGGCGCCGGCTGTCCCGAACTCCGGTGCTGGTTCAGATAGATCTACCGGCCGTCCTTCTTCAGTCGAAGCGGTGCCGCCAGAGGTCGGGATCCTGCCGGTTCTCAGCCGGGATCTGCAGTGTGGCTGATGATGACATATCGATCATTTTCGCCCAGGGCCTCGGGATCCATCAGGACCGCCCGTGCTGGATATCAGAATCAGGGCAAATGGAGCCGCCGTCTCCTCATTGGGCACCCGGACTGCGGGTATATTGCTGCGCGAAAGAAGACGAGGAAGCAGGATCAATCGCGGAGGGCAAGAAAATGGAGAGGACACGGCACCCTCCGATAAGCCGCCGCTCCAATCGCTGTCTGATCGAGCGACGGTTTCGGCTTGGCTCGATATCGAAATTGTCAGCCGTACAAATGCTCCTTTTCTTTCGAAAAAGCATCGATTTACCGGCAGTAACCACGCGTGTTCGCAGTGGCCCCGCCAACCGATCCAATGATTTGCGGTGGCTGTATCAGCGAAAGCTTTCCAAGCTTTAATTTTCGTTCGCGTTTCGCACTTGCTAAATCGGAGCACGACACCTTGTTGATATGCAGGAGCAGGAAATGAAAACCATGGTGACGATTGCCCTCGGCGTCAGCCGGCTGAAACTCAAGCCCATGATGCTTCCCGTCGTGGGGTTCGGGGTCGCGTTCATGGCAGCCAATGCCCAGGCGGACCAGCTCCATTTCAATCTTCGTCTCACCGTCCATGATTATGGCAGGTTGGTCGCAAGTTCGCGCGCTTGCGACACGCCGCTCGTACCGGAAGGTTTGAAGCAGTCAATCCTGGATGTCATTCGGATGGACGCGAATCTCGATGACGAGGCGATAGCGAAGACCATGGACGCGGCGGTCCGCAAGCAACGTCGAGGGATGCCCGGATGCAGCAGGGCGACGATCGAGGTTGCGCGGGCACATCTGAACCGCGACCTGACCGCTCTGAAATATTCGGTCGACAATCAATAGGGGCGTCCAAGGTCCCATCCAGATCAATTTGGCCGGCGGCCTCGAGACGTCGCTGGCCGATCGCCTGCTTGGAAACCTCAGTCGTGCCTCGTATTGCCACGCGGGTTTCAAAGGAAAAGGCGATCAATGCCGCGACTCTCCCGGCTCGACGGATGGCCACGCTTCGCGATCATCACCCCTGCCGGACGGATTCCCGTCAACCGGCGAGTTCATTGCATTCTGTTCGTCGGAGCGACCCAGGTAGCGAAAGACCTGTGCCCAGAAGCGAAAGTCGCTGAGACGGCCCGCACATCTGGCCTGGATGCCACACCATGCGACCGCCGTTCTCGCCTGCGGGCCATAAGCGATCGTCGCGGCGAGAGCCGCAGTCTCAATCGAAAACACGTCATTCAGCGCGCCGCCATCAGGCGGCGGGAGGTTTGTTTCATCTGCAAACATTGCGTTGATCCCGTCACCGTCCGGCGCGGGGTTATTGCGGGTTGGACATGCCGGACGTTTTCCCCATGCGGGTCACGGTCACGTGCCGTCCTTTGGCGGTCCAAATCGCAATCGACAATGCAGGCATCAACTATGTTACAACAAAAAATGAATGACAAGAGGGTATGAATCGCGGTAAGCGTGTTTTTTTAGAGAAACATGCCAGAATGCGACGCCGTCCTGCTATCTGTAGCTTTATTTTGTAATATCAAAATGTACTGTTTTTTGGTAACCTCAGCGAGGTATGAAATGAAAGCGCGTGCTGCGATCCTTTCCGCCGACGCGGACTATGTCCTCCTGCTTTCCCACGTGTTGTCAATCGCCGGCTTCGGTCCCGTCTTCGCCGATACTGTCGAACAAGCTATGGCACTTGCCCATGAGGGCGATGTCATTGCCCTGCTGATCGACTGCCGGCCGGGATCCTCGATCCTGTCGGACCTGTCACGGCAACTGCGTGACCAGGGGCCGGCGGCGCATGCGCCGGTCGTCGCCCTCGTAGCCGAGGGTGTTCCCTACGTGGAGGTGCTGAAGTCCGCCGTCGACGAGACCTTCATTCGCCCGATGAAACCGGAACAGCTGCTTGCCTATCTGCACGCGCAGCAGGGTCACCCGCCGGGGGCAACAGAACTTCCGGCCATTCGGCTTCAATTTGACGATGGGACCCGGCAGGTCGGCCTGGACGGCCGGACGGCGAACATCAGTCCGATCGAATATAGGATCGTGAAGCTGCTTGCAGGCATTCCGGGCCGCGTGTTCAGCCGAGCCGACATTGTCGCCGCCGGCTGGCCGGCGCGCAATTTCGTCGATCTGCGGACCGTCGACGTTCATGTCGCCCGCCTTCGTAAGACCTTGCGCGATCTCGTCGGGCGCGATCTGATCAGGACCGTTCGCGGGGAGGGCTATGTCCTCGATCTCTAGGCTCGTCACGCGAAGCTTCACATCGTCACACAATCTTTGGGAACTCTTCCAGTTGGCCTGGTTGTATGAACGGGGAATACCCCTTTAGGCTTTGCGCATCGATCAACGACGGGAGGATCGCATGCGCAGCCAAACCGATCCGGGCCAGACGGCCCCGCGGCATCACCGCAATACAGCAAGCCTTATTCAGACCTCGGCCGGGCATTTCGCAGCGGCGCATCTCAACGGATTGATGTCGCTCTATGTGGAACCGATCGGAGGACGTCTGGTCGAACTGCCGTCGACAGACGGTGCATCACAGCCCATCGCCGATTTCGTTCGTTGCAGCTATCTCGGGCTCGACAATCATCCGGCCATCGTCACCGGCGGCATGGCCCTGATGCTGCGCTACGGATGCCTGCACTGGTCTTGCGCCAGGACGCGATTGAACTTCATGGCGCTCGGCGAGCTCGAGGATGCCTTGTCCGAACTATTTGACGCGCGGGTCACGACCTTTTCGACAGTCCTTGCCGCCAACATGAGCGCCCTGCCGCTCATTGCTTCCGGCGCGCTCACCGAGGGCGTCAAGCCGGTCATGGTCTTCGACCGCCTCGCGCATGCCACGCTGGCCTTCAATAAGCCCGTTGTCGCCGAAGAAACCGACGTGCGTACGATTGCTCACAATGATCTCGCCGCACTCGAGGAAATCTGCGAAACGCATCCTTGCGTCGCCTATATCTGTGACGGCGTCTACTCGATGGGCGGCAGTGCGCCGGTCCAAAAATTGCTGGAGCTGCAGCGGCGCTTCGGGCTGTTTCTCTACATCGACGACGCTCATGGAATCTCGATCGTCGGCGACCGCGGCGAGGGGTTCACGCGGTCTCAGATCAGGGGTTCGCTGGGCGATCGCACGATCATTGCCGCTTCGCTCGGCAAGGGCTTCGGGGCCTCGGGCGGAATGTTGATGCTCGGGTCGCCGACCCAGGAGGAGCTTTTCCGCCGCTTCGGCCTGGCACATGCGTTCTCGGCGTCGATCAATGTCGCCGCGATCGGTGCGGCATTGGCGTCGCAGGCCCTGCATCGCACCGACGAACTTGGCGCGCGGCAGGCCCGTCTGGCGCAGAATGTCGCGCTCTTTGACGAGCTTGTCCCGACTGCACAAGCGGGTTCGCCATTGCCGATCCGGACTGTCGTCATCGGTGATGAGCTGGCGGCCATCGGGGCCGCCAGACTTGTTCTGGACGCCGGCAGCTATGTTTCGGCGATCTTCTTCCCGACCGTGGCATCGGGAAGAGCCGGCCTGCGCATCTGTCCGACCGCCGACCATACGTTCGACCAGATCCGCGCCCTTGCTGCCGCGATCAATGGTGCTCTTGAGCGCTAGCCCCGATCGTCTCAACGAATCCAGGCATTCCAGCGTTCCAGCATCATGTCGGCATTGGCGTTGATCCAGGCCGCGTCCGGTATGACGATATGGTCGCGAAGATCCTCCTCGCTCGGAAGCGCGGCGCGGGCGGCAGGCGACATGAGAGCGATCGCCTTGCCGCTCGGCGGCGTGCATAAAAGCGCCTCGCAGACGCGGGCCTGCGCCTCTGGGCTATTCAGCCAGAATGCGATCAGCTTCAACGCGTTTGCTTCGTCAGGCGCCCCCTTGATCACGGTCAGCCGGTCACCCACGAGGAAGGCGGCCTTGTTGGACCAGGCGATCGGCCGGCCCTCCGCCTTCAGCGCGTTGGCACGCGTCAGCCAGATCTCGCCGATCGTGTAGTCCGCGTTGCGGAAACCCTGAACACTCTGGTCGCCGCTCTTCCACCAGACGGAAATGTCGCCGCGGATCGCGTCGAGCTTCCTGAGCGCGCGGTCGATGTCGAGAGGAAAGAGCTTGTCCCGGGTGACCCCGTCGGCAAGCAGCGCAGACGCCATCACGCGCCACGGATCATCAAAATTGGGAAACGAGCGACCACCGGGGAAGCGCTTGGTGTCCCACATGTCGGCGAAGCTGACCGGCTGCTCGTCCTTCAGTGCATCGGTGTTGTAGACCATCAGGGTCGCCGTCGAGAACAACCGGGCGCCGGCGCCGACACAGGCGTCGTCCACCAGGTCGGGACGACCGACGAACTGCTTGCAGAACACGCTAAGATCTTCGGAGGTGGATTTGTGGGCCTCCGATATCGCCTGGATCTCGCCATCCGGATAAAGATCCCAGGTGACGTGGCCGGTCTTGACCATGGCGGTGGCCTTCGCCCGCATCTCGGCATTGGTCGCAGCGACGGAGACCACCTTGATACCCGTGCTCGCGGTGAACGGATCAAACCAGTATTTGCGCAACGCCTCGTCATAGGCACCGCCGGTGGTGGCGATGACGACCTGCTCCTCGGCGCGGGCCGGGGAGGGGGAAAGGCCGCTCAGCGTGACCGCAGCCGTCATCGCGGCCAGGATATAGATCATGGACCTGTTCATGTTGTTTCTCCATTAGTCAGAATGGCCGCCTAATCCTCCCGGCGGCGCTTCAGGAGTTCGACCGATCCCATCAACAGCAGCGAGACGGCGACCATGAGGGTCGAGACCGCGGCGATGATGGGAGTGAGGTTGAAGTCGATGTCCTCGAACACCTTGCGGCTGATCGTCTTGCCGCCGGCGTCAGAGATGAAAAAGGCAACCGTCGCCTCGTCGAACGAGGCGAGAAACGCAAAGATCGCCGCCGCGGCGAGCGACGGCATGATATTCGGCACGACCACGGCAAAGAGCGCCCTTGTGCGGGTGGCGCCGCAACTGAGCGCGGCAAGCTCGAGCGACGGATCGAAACGTTCGAGTGCGGCTGTAACGGTGATCACCACATAGGGAATGGAGAGCACCGAATGTGCGACCACGAAACCGGCAAAATTGCCCGTGAGCCCGATCGGCGCGAATACGAGATAAAGCGCAACGCCGAACACGATATGTGGAACGATCATCGGCGCCATTGCCAGGGCCTGGAGCGTGCCGCGTCCTGGCAAGGTGCCACGGACGACCGCAAGCGAGGCCAGTGTTCCGATCAGCGTGGCTGCGATCGTCGTCGCGCCGGCGATCTCCAGGCTGAAGAGCGTTGCCGCCCGCCAGTCCGGATCGGCAATGTATGCCGCATACCAGCGCAGCGTCAGTCCGGCGGGCGGCAGCCGGATATAATCGGTGCTGCTCAGCGACATCGGGATGACAAGCAAAGTCGGCAGCAGAAGAAAGAACAGCACCGCGCCGACCGCAAGGCCTGCTGCAAGTCGAAAGACGGCGCGCCGCATTGGGCGGCCCCGGTGAACCAGCACGGTACGTGCCAAAAAAACATCAGACGACACTGCTTGTTCCTTTGCTGAGGGAAAGTGCGCGTCGGAACACGATGACGAAGAGCAGCGTGACGACGAGGAGGACGGTGGACAGCGCCGCCGCAAACGGCCAGTCGAGTGCGACCGTGGTCTGTTGGCCGATCAGCGTTGACATCGTCATCGCCTCGGGGCCGCCGACGAGCGCGGGTGTGATGTAGAAGCCGATCGCCAGGATGAAGCACATGACGGAGCCGGCAAAGACCCCAGGCAGCGATAGCGGCAGGATCACGCGTATGAAGGTGGTCGTCCGGCCGGCCCCCAGGCTCGAGGCAGCACGGCCGTAATCGTCCGGGATGGTGCGCAGGTTGTTTGCGATCGGCAGGATCATGAACGGCAAAAGGATATGCGTCATCGCGGCAGCGACCGCGCCATCGGTGTAAAGCAGCTTCAATGGCTGCGTGATCAGGCCGAATTCGAAAAGGACGGTGTTGACCAGTCCGCTGCGCTGCAGAAGCACGATCCACGCGTAGGAGCGAATAAGAACCGAGGTCCAGAGCGGAATGAAAATTGCTGCCATAATCAGGCTCGAAAGCCGGCCCCGCGCCCTGGCGGCGGCCCAGGCCACCGGATATCCGAGCATCAGGCACATAATCGTCACCAGACCCGCCATGGTGATCGTTTGCCACAGCACCTCGAGGTAGAGGCCGGCTGCGAAGATCCGGCGATACTGGCCAAGGCCGGCAGGGCCGTCGCCGAGACTGATCAGCACCAACCGGATGATCGGGTAGACAAAGCCGATCGACAACAGCACCGCCAGCGGGGCGAGCAGCATGAGGCAGGCGCGCGGTCCGTAGCGGCCGGCAGGTGTGGCTGCGGTGCGCGTGGCGCGGCGAAAGGATGGTGGGGTGACCGCAACCATGATCACACCACCTCGTCTGCAAAAACATGCAGCGCATCACGGATGGTGACGATGTCGACCGCCGCGCCCGGGCGCAGCATGCCCGCCGTCGATCCGACCGGTGTCTGGACCTGGATGAGCGGCCGATCCGCAGCATCCGCCCGCACCAGATGAAGATCGAAGGCTCCGGCAAATACGGTCGCCTCGAGCGTGCCGGGTATCGTGTTGTTGCCGCCAGCGGCGCGCGGCGCCAGTGATAGGTGCTCTGGTCGCATGGCGAGCGTGACGGCAGCCCCCGGCCTGATTGCCGGATCGAGCCCGGTCGCCTCGACGACGACGGTTTCCGAGAGCCGAAGCGCGTGCATCCCCTGAGCCCGGCCGACATAGACCGCCTTGGCAAAGCTCATGCGTCCGACGAAATCGGCGACAAAGGCTGTCTGCGGCCGACTGTAGAGATCCGCGGGGCTTCCAAGCTGCACGAGTTGGCCGCCGGCCATGACGGCGACGCGATCCGACATCGTCAAGGCTTCCTCCTGATCGTGGGTGACGTAAATCACCGTCGCACCCAGCCGCTGCTGCAATTGCTTGATCTCGAACTGCATGCTCTCGCGCAGCTTCTTGTCGAGCGCGCCGAGCGGCTCGTCCATCAGGAGGACCGGCGGTTCGAAGACGATCGCCCGGGCGACGGCGACCCGTTGTTGCTGGCCGCCGGAGAGCTGGTGCGGATAGCGGGCCGAAAACGCGCCGAGTTGCACCAGGTCAAGGGCGGCGGCAACCCGCTCCTTGCGCTCGGCCGTGCCCACATCCCTCATCTTCAGCGGAAAGGCGATATTGTCGGCGATCGTCATATGCGGAAATAGCGCATAGCGCTGGAACACCATGCCGATATGCCGTTCGTTCGGGGCAAGCGCGGTGACGTCGCGCCCACCGATGACGATACGGCCTGCACTCGGCATATCGAAACCGGCAATCAGCGTCAGAAGCGTCGTCTTGCCCGAGCCTGACGGACCGAGAATGGACAGGAACTCTCCTGCTAAAATGTCGATCGAGACGTCGCGGACGGCGCAATAGGCGCCGAAGTGCTTATATGCACCGTCTATTCTTACAGGGGCACCGATCAAATTTCTTTCCTCCCTTGATCGCCATGTTTTCTCGAACCCGTGCGCAGGCGTGCTGCCGTAATCCGGGGGACGCCGGATGGGGTGTCGTTGCGATTGCTCTCAATCGCGTTATGCTGTCACATTGAAACGGATAATGTTCACAATGTTCGTTTTGTTGCAACAAAAAATGACATCTGTCAATGCCGGGGGCTGAAATATGAATGAAGATACAACCAAGAGTGAGGCGAAACGCGAGGAATTCGCCGGGCGGCTCAGTGATTTCGCTTATGAGGCGCTGCGCGATCAGCTGGCCCGCGGTGCCTTCAAGCCGGGTACGAAGCTTCCCATCCGCACTGTGGCTGAGGTCCACTCGGTCGGATCGACGCCGGCGCGCGAGGCGATCAATCGCCTGGTGGTGGAGGGAGCACTCGTCATGGCGGGCCCGAAAACCGTCATCGTGCCCTTTCTGACCCTGGAGGCCCTTTACGAGATCACCCAGATGCGTCTGGCGCTGGAGGGGCTGGCGTCTGCGCGCGGGTGCCGGAATGTCACGGACGAGACGATCTCCAAGCTGTTATTTCTGCAGGATAAAATATCGCTTTCCCTCGACGAGAAGCGCTATGCCGATGCGCTTTATGACAACAAGGAGTTCCATTTCACCATCTATCGGCTCTGCGCCATGCCGCATCTCCTGGCGGTCATCGAAAACCTCTGGCTCCGGGTCGGATCCTCGTTTCACGACCTCTATCCCGAGTTCGCCGAACAGCGCTACGGCGTCCACAATCACATGATGGCCATCGAAGCGCTGGTCGAACGCGATGCGGATTCGCTGCGGGCCGCCGTCGAAAACGACATTCGCGACGGCTTTCGCCGCCTGAAGAAGGCCGCGCTTTTGCGCTATCCCGGCGGTGCCATTCCCGGAAGTTGAAATTTTTTGTTGCAACGTCGTCATCATTGTGATTTTTGTTGTAACAAATATCAACGTTCGGATGCATGGTGCATTCTGGAGGAGACGATGCAACACAGACAGAACACGCCGATGGCGCGGCCCCCTTCGCATTTCCGGTCTAGCCATTTCTACAATCGCGGTCGCAGGGTGTTTCCAGCCGGCGTGACCCGGGTCACCGTCGACCGTGAACCGACACCGCTCTACGTCGCACGCGGGGATGGCGCCCATGTCATCGACGTCGACGGCAACCGCTTTCTCGATCTCAACAACAACTTCACCACCCTCATCCACGGCCACGGCTTCCTGCCGGTCGCAGACGCCGTCGGTGATCTTCTGCACCGCGGCACCTGCTTTTCCAATCCGACCGAACATGAGATCGCGCTTGCGGAACTGCTGATCGAGCGTATTCCGGCACTCGAACACGTGCGCTTTGTCAACAGCGGCACCGAGGCCGTCATGTTCGCCATCAAGGCTGCCAGAGCCTATACCGGCCGGCCCGGCGTCGTGCGCATCGAAGGGGCCTATCACGGCGCCTACGACTGGGCCGAGGCAGGCCAGTCCGGTTCTCCCGTCACCTGGGGTCCCGAATCAAAACCCGTGACGGTCGCCGCCTATCACGGCACGCCATCTTCCGTGATCAGCGACGTGGCCGTCACGCGCTTCAACGACATTGCCGGGCTCACCCGGCTCCTGGACGAGGTCGGACATCGCACGGCGTGCATTCTGATCGACCCGATGCCAAGTCGCGCCGGATTGCTCGCGCCGCGGCCCGATTTCATGGCAGCCGTTCAGTCACTCGCCCGACAACATGGGCTCCTGGTGGTTGCCGACGAGGTCCTCAATCTGCGCCAATCCTATCGGGGAGCATCGGCGCGCTACGGCCTCAATCCGGATCTGATCGCCTGCGGAAAGATCATCGGCGGTGGTTTTCCGGTCGGCGCCATTGGCGGCAGCAGGGATGTCATGACGGTCTTTGCCAATGACAAGGGCCGGCCGCTGCTGCCGCAGGGCGGCACATTTTCGGCCAACCCGGTTTCCATGGTAGCCGGGCGGATCGCCATGGAGGCCATGACCGAGGAGGCGTTCGAGGCACTGGATGCCTTCGGCGAGGCGATCCGCGCAAGCCTCCGGGAGGAGATCGATCGCACCGGCGCACCCTTCAGCGTCACGGGCGCTGCCTCGCTTTTTCGCATTCATCCCAAGAAGACCGAACCCGTCGATTTCCGCAGCGGCTATCCCAACGGCGCCGAGAGCGCGGTCAGCAAGGCGCTCTGCGATCATTTTCTGCAGAATGGCATACTGTTGCCGAACGGCGCGGCTGCCTGCCTGTCGACGGCAATGACCGCATCCGACGCCGATACGATCGTCAACACCTTCGCGACATTTCTCTCCTCTCCCTTCGTGCACGGCCTGGAGGCTGCCCAATGACAACCGCTCTCGAACCCCAGACCGTTGCGGAACGGATCGCGCTGGCGCTGAGACGCCACGGCGTCTCAATGATCTTCGGTCAAAGCCTCCCCTCTGCGGTGATCCTGGCCGCAGAGGCCATCGGAATCCGTCAGATCGCCTATCGGCAGGAGAACATGGGTGGCGTCATGGCCGACGGGTATGCGCGTCGATCCGGCAAGGTCGGCGTCGTCGCCGCCCAGAACGGCCCGGCTGCGACGCTGCTGGTCCCGCCGCTCGCCGAGGCCCTGAAAGCCTCCATTCCGATCGTCGCGTTGGTCCAGGAGGTCGAACGCGATCAGGCCGACCGCAATGCCTTTCAGGAGTTCGACCACCTCACGCTGTTCCAGGCCTGCGCCAAATGGGTCCGCAAGGTCGTCGTCGCCGCGCGCATCGACGACTATGTCGATGCCGCCTTCACCGCGGCGGTTACCGGCCGCCCCGGCCCGGCCGTGCTCCTGCTTCCGGCCGACCTCCTGAGAGAGACCGTCGACTACGCGCCACGGCGGCGATCGGTCAACCTCGGCTCCTGGCCGCTCGATCGTGTCCGCCCGGCGCAAAGCGAGATCGTCCGGGCGGCCGGCGCACTCGCCGCCGCACGTGCCCCTGTCATCCTCGCCGGTGGCGGCATTCATTCGAGCGGCGCGGCCAATGCACTCGCACGGCTGCAGGACGAGGCGTCACTTCCCGTGCTGACCACCAACATGGGAAAGGGGGCGGTTGACGAGCACCATCCCTTGTCGGCCGGCGTCCTCGGTGCCCTGGTCGGTCCGCGCTCGCTCGGTCGCCACACGTTGCCGCTCGTCCAGGAGGCGGACGTTGTGCTTCTCGTCGGCACCAGGACCAACCAGAACGGCACCGACAGCTGGCGGCAGATCGATCCGTCGGCGACCGTCATCCACGTCGACGTCGACCCCGAGGAGATCGGTCGGACCTATGAGGCGGTCAGGCTGGCCGGCGACGCCGCAGAGACGATCGATGCGTTGCGCATGGCGCTGTCCGCACAAGACCTGACGCTTCGGCGAAACGCGCGGCGCGCTCTTGAAACACGGATCGCCGACTGCTGGTCGAAATTCGACGTCGACCGTGCCGAGGTCAGTTGCTCGGACAGCAGCCCGATTCGGCCCGAACGGGTCATGCGGGAACTGCAGCTGCAGCTTTCCAATGACACCACCGTCGTTGCTGACGCCAGCTATTCCTCCATGTGGATCGCGGGCCAGTTGCGCGCGCTTTCACCTGGCATGCGGTTCCTCAGTCCGCGCGGTCTCGCCGGTCTCGGATGGGGATTGCCGCTGGCGATGGGCGCCAAACTTGCCGAACCGGACAAACCAGTCGTCGCCCTCGTCGGTGACGGTGGTTTTGCCCATAGCTGGGCCGAGATCGAGACGATGGTGCGAAGCGATATCCCGCTGCTGATCATACTTCTGAACAATGGGATACTCGGTTTCCAGCGGGATGCCGAAACGGTGAAATTCGGCCGCTACACCAGCGCCTGCCATTTTGTCGACGTCGACCATAGCCTGATGGCCGAGGCCTGCGGCTGCAGGGGCGTGCGGGTTGGTGATCCGAACGACCTGGCGCATCACATCCGCTCCGGTCTGGCAGGCCGATCGCCGCTTCTTCTGGAGGTGATGACCGATCCAGAGGCCCATCCCCCAATATCGTTGTTCGCCGGCATGGACGAGGCATCAAAGGCCAAGCCGGAAGGGCAGACGTTAAAGCGCTTGTCATTGGTAGGGCGACATGAACGAGACGAACGGGCACAGGGTCGTGGTCGTCAGCGGCGGCACGACCGGCATCGGACTGGCGACGGCACAGCGCTTTCTGAAAAGCGGCCATAAAGTTGCCGTCTGCGGGCATAGCCCGGATGCGGTGAAGGCAGCGCAGGAAACCCTCGCTGCCTTCACCGATGCGGATTCGATCCTGGTGGCGCGAACCGACCTCCGAAACGAGGGCGAAGTCGAGGCTTTCTTTGCCGAAGTGACCGAGCACCTCGGCCCCGTTTCGGTCCTCGTCTGCTGTGCTGGCATTTCGCCCAAGGGATCCGACGGTCGCCCGTCCCGGCTTGGGTCGACGGTCAAGAATGAGTGGGACGATGTGCTCTCGGTCAATCTCACAGGCGCCATGCTATGCTGCCGGGCCGTCCTGCCCCAAATGCAGGCCTGCCATTTTGGCCGGATCGTGCTGGTCGGTTCTCTGGCGGGACGCACGCGGCCACGGATCGCCGGTGCCGCCTACGCTGCCTCGAAAGCGGCGCTTGCCGGCCTCTCGCGGATCATCGTTACGCAATATGGCGGCGACGGGATCACGTCGAACGTCATTGCACCTGGTCGTATCCTGACGGCGATGACGGGGCCTGCCGACGGCGCGAGCAATCGCGAGGCACTCGCCCGCATTCCTAGCGGCCGTCTCGGCACCGTCGACGACGTTGCTGCAGCCGTCACCTTTCTCGCCTCCGATGAGGCCGGGTTCATCAACGGCGCGATCCTCGATGTCAATGGTGGGGAATTCACGCCAAGCTGAAAGACGAGGAGTCCCATGGCGAAGACCGTTCTGATCTGCAGCGAAGATCCCGAGCTCTATCTGCTGCTTCGCTACATTCTGGCAACAGAGTGCTTTGTCGCCGTGTTGGCAACGAGCACGGCAGACGCTGAACATGCGCTGCAGGCAGGGGGCATCCTCGCAGCCATCGTCGACGCGGCTGCCTGGATCGGAGACGTCGTTGCCCTGTGTACGCTGGCAAGGTCATTCGGCGTGCAAACCGGCGCGTTGATCGGGCCCGGCACGACCGGCACCTATTTGCGGATGATGAATGCCGGGCTCGACGACGGCATCATGCGTCCCTTGGCGCCCGAACGGCTGTTTGCGTTTCTTCGATCGGCCGAGCGCAATAATGGCGCCACAGGCGTCAAAGACAACGGCTTCGGTTCCGGTCTTTCGGTCTCGCCCGATCTCACCCACGTGGTGGTCGATGGACGCAGCGAATCCGTGTCGCCGACCGAGGCGCGGGTCCTCCTGACCCTGATGAAGAATGACGGCAAGCCGTGTTCCCGCAACGAGATCCTGGCTGCCGTGTGGCCTCATCCTGAGGCGGTCGAGCAACGAACCATAGACGTTTATGTCGGACGTCTTCGCCGGATTCTCGCCCGCTCCGACAACGTCCGGATCAGGACGATCTATGGCCAGGGCTATGCACTTCTCTCGGCGCGGCCATAGCCTTTCGTGCGGGGATGCCGATCCGGCACGATCCGTTGTCAGCCGTACAAATGCCGGATTATGTCAGGAAAAACAGCTATTTACGGTTTTTTAACCATAGTTGCCGCACGCAGCGGGACCGCGCTACGGCCACGGAGATCTCAGCCATCGGAGGGGACGTTGTCGGCGCTGGCCCTTTTCTGCCCCGCTCCGGCGCTGGAACCAGACTGGGTGCCATCCGGTTGCGCACGGGTGCGCTGCAATGTCAGGAACCGCTGCTGTGCGATGAGGCGATCCGCCTCGGCGATCGCCTCGACGCTGTTTCCATCGATATCGTGACGCATGGCATCGGGCTGGGCGCTTGCAAAATAATAGCGCTTGGAATGCACAAAAGCCGCGACCGCGCGACGCAACGTCGTGACCGCAATGTCAGGCTTGAGGAGAAGACGGATCTCGTCAAACAGCCCGACCGCAAAAGGTCTGATCTGATCGCCGGGCACGGTCGGCAAAATGCCGATCGGGCGAACAAGCAATAAGTTGATCGCATTGGCTTTTTCGATGCCAATCTCGTTCGCCGCAATAGGTCCGCGACTGACCGTCCAGGCTTTGGTCATGCTTCGAGCCTCCTGCGATCTCCCCGTAGGCGCGAAATATGAAGCAAAGGTGACAGAGAGCAAGCTTTTCCGGCCCTGATCGTGATCAATCCAACAAAGTCATCGCTCCATCGACATCAACGGGATCACCGCCATCTCAGCCCTGCTCCAGCCGCGTGGGCAATCATCTTGCCAGCGTGCCGCCACAGGTTCAGGCCCTGTGAAAAACCTCGTCCGTCATCAACAGGAGGAAGGTCTCGTCATCGAGCTTGCTGGCGATGTCGCCGTCCTCGGTCATGTAATCATAAACCGGGGCCTTCGCGTTTCCCGTCGTCTTGCCGACCGCCCATTTGCGCTGCTCGATGATCACCAGTGGTCGTCCACTGGCATTCTGACAGCCTATGCGGCGCGTTTCTTCGAAATAGGTCATCCCTGTGCCCTCCAGTGTCGATGACGTCTATGTTGAGCGCCTTTGACGCTTGTCAATTGCGCCAGCCACGGTCGCCCTTGCCGGGTTTTCGAAGCGGCGAAACAAGTTCGCGAAAACAATGGGGAATCCGCTTTTGCGCGCCGAAACAACAACGCCCGGGTCCCGGCCGACGGGCGTGGCGGACCCGGGCGGAGCCTGTCGCGGCGGCCGGGCGTCCTGTCCAGAGGGAGAGGGGGCAGGGGCGGGGTGACGGGTTGGGAGGCTTGGAGAGAGATCCGGCCGGCCCGTCGTGGAGAAACCATCATGGCGCAGAATATGCCGAACATCACACTCAGCAGCGCACGCGACATCCCGTTCAACAAGCTCATCCTTAGCCAGCAAAATGTCCGGCGGATCAAGGCTGGCATCTCCGTCGAGGATCTGGCCGAGGACATTGCCCGTCGCGGCTTGCTCACCAGCCTCACCGTCCGGGCAGAGGTCGACGCCGATGGCAGGGAAACCGGCATGTTCCGCATCCCTGCCGGCGGACGACGCTATCGCGCGCTCGAACGGCTCGTCCTGCAGAAGCGGCTGTCCAAGAACGCCGCTGTCCCCTGCATCGTAAGCACGAGCGAGACGCTCGAAGTCGAGGATTCGCTGGCCGAAAATCTTCAGCGGGCCGACCTGCATCCGCTCGACCAGTATCGCGCCTTTCAGACCATGCGGGAACAGGGGCTCGGCGACGGGGAAATTGCTGCACGGTTCTTCGTTTCGCCGGCGGTGGTGCGCCAGCGCCTCCGGCTGGCCTCGGTCTCGCCGCGCCTGCTCGCGCTCTATGCCGATAACGAGATCAGGCTTGAACAGATCATGGCCTTTTCGATTACCGAGAACCATGACCGCCAGGAAGAGGTCTGGGAGGCGCTGTCGCGCCAGTCGTTTCGCGATCCCTACCATATTCGCAGGTTGCTGACGGAAACCGCGATCCGCGCCAGCGACCGTCGTGCGGTCTATGTCGGCGTCGCGGACTACGAGGCCGCCGGCGGTGTCGTGCTGCGCGACCTGTTCGAACAGGATCAGGGCGGCTGGCTTCAGGATCCGCCGCTGCTCGAGCAACTTGCCATTGCAAAGCTCAATGCCGATGCTGAGCGCATAAGGACGGAGGAGGGGTGGAAATGGGTCGAGGCCGCGTTCGACTTTCCCCATGGCCACGCCCTGGCACTGGGTCGTTTCTATGGCGAGCCGACCGAATGGTCCGAAGTGGAGCTTGCGACCTTCGACCGGTTGAAAGGCGACTATGACGCGCTCGATGCCGAGTATGCCAAAGCCGAAGCCTATAGCGAGGAAACCGAGCGACGGCTCGAGCAGCTCGGCGCGGAGCTCGACCGACTGAACGAACGGCCGATCGTCTTTCCCCAGGCCGACGTCGCCCGTGGGGGCGCCTTCGTTTCGCTTTCAGCCAATGGCGAATTGAAGGTCGAGCGCGGCTTTCTTCTGCCGCAAGACCAGGCGCCCGTCGAGCCGGGCGACAGTGTCTCTATTGATGAAGACCCCGATCAGGACCCCGGCATCGCCGGCGACGCCGCGGTTCGCCCATCGACGGGAGCGCGGAGCGACGAGGATGAGGAAGAAGCGATCCGGCCGCTCTCCGATCGCCTGATCCTCGACCTGACGGCCACCCGCACGGTCGCCATGCGCAACGCCTTGGCGCAGAAGCCGGCAATGGCCTTCACCGCCGTGTTGCATGCCTTCGTCTTGAAGACCTTCTATCCCTACGCCTCGGAAACCTGCCTCGAGTTCAACCTCCAGATCACCAACTTCGCGCAGACGCAAGGCCTTGCCGACACGCCCTGGGCAAGGGACATCGAAGCGCGGCATGCGGCCTGGGGACGGGATCTTCCCAAAGATCCGGGCGGGGTCTTTGGCCATCTCATCGCTCTCGATGAGGCCAGCCAACAGGCGCTTCTTGCCCATTGCGCCTCGCTTTGCCTGAACGCTGCCGTCGAGCCATGGAACAGGCGACCGCGCGCGATCGCCCATGCCGAAGAACTCGCCCTGTCGATCGCATTCGACATGATCAAGGCCGGATGGAAGCCGACGGTGGACAACTATCTCGGACGCGTCACAAAGGCCCAGATCCTGCAATCGGTTCGCGAAGCCAGAGGCGAAGAGGCCGCCCGGCGCATCAGCCACCTGAAGAAGATCGACATGGCAGCGGAAGGCGAACGTCTGCTTCAGGACATCGAATGGCTTCCTGAGCTTCTCCGTGCCGCCAACGCGGTCGCCCCCCTCGCAATCTTCAACCCCGATGCCTCGACCACGGCCGATGAAACCGAGGGTCCCGATCTCGAGCCAATCGAAACCGGGTCGCTCGGAACCGGGTCGCTCGAAACCGGGGAATGCGCCGATCCGGATGACAGCTCCCGCAACGAGACCGGCGAATGGTCCGATGGCGGCGACCATCCTCACAACGAGGCCGCCGAATAGCATTCCACTTTCGTCGCAACGCGCCCGGCATCCGGCCGGGCTCTTTCCCAGAAACGCATCGCGCCCCGGCCCTGCATTGGCAGATCAGCCGGGCGTTCCTGTTTGAGGAGATAACCTGGTGAGCAACACGGATTTTGGTTCAACGCAGACATTAGCCGGCTTCAAGGTCGATATTTCGAGAGGGCAGCGCATTGGTTGGGTTTCGTCGGAATGGTTCCTGCGTCCCGACGACGAACGCTATCTTTCGCTTGGCGAACTCTATTGCGCAGTCAAACGCCGCGCCGATCATGCGCAGGTTAGCACCGTCGAGAGCGCTGCGATCCGTGTCGAGGCGACACGCGACAATGCCGAACGTCTGGAACTGATCGTTCCGGGAAAGGACCGGCCGATCGCACCGACACACTGGAGTTACGGCCAGCTCTGCAGCCTGATTGGCGCTCCCGCCGCCTATCTCCGCCGGCTGCCGGCACCGCTGTCCGCACTCAATCTGCAGCACGGACTGCTTCAGCACCGCGCGGAACTGGTCAAGACGCTGGAGATGGAGGACGGCCGCACCGAGCTGCGCGCCGTCACCGGACCGGACTATGGGCGGATCTGGGACCACGAACTCGTCCTTGCGGTGATGAAGTTCGCCGGCAACGGAACCGGCGACACGATCTGGAAGGTGCCGGGGCTCTTGGATTGGGCGAGCATGACGCACAACCCGTTTGTCGACATCACCAAGGATACGACGACGCTCTATGCCTCGGATCGCGACGTCTTCGTCTTCCTCGTCGACGACACCCATCCGATCGAGGCCGGACGCCTGCCGAACGGCGAACCGGATCTGTTCTTCCGTGGTTTCTACGCCTGGAACAGCGAGGTCGGATCGAAGACGCTCGGGATTGCATCCTTCTATCTTCGGGCCGTCTGCGCCAACCGCAACATCTGGGGCGCGGAGAGTTTCGAGGAGATCAGCATCCGGCATTCGAAGTTTGCCGCCGACCGTTTCGCGCACGAGGCGGCGCCAGCGCTCGCTCGCTTTGCGAACTCCTCTCCGGGCGCGTTCGTTGCAGGCATCAAGGCCGCACGGGAACGGATCGTCGCCCGCAGCGAGGAGGATCGCCACGCCTTTCTCCGCAGGCGAGGATTTTCGAAGGGGGAGACAGCCGGGATCATCGAAACGGTTCTCAGGGAAGAGGGCCGGCCGCCCGAAAGCGTCTTCGACTTCGTCCAGGGCATCACCGCGCTTGCGCGTGACAAATCCAACCAGGACACGCGGCTTGAACTGGAGGGGAAAGCCGGAAAACTTCTCGAAGGCGCGAGCAGATAATGTCGGATCCGATTGATGATCCCGGCTTCGGCCTATCGGCTGAGGAGCTGGCAGATCGCCTGGCGCTGGTCGCCGAGGCGGTCTGTCGCCATTATCTGTCTGCCGGTCGCCGGGCCGGCAACTACTGGATCGTCGGTGACGTCGCCAACAATAGCGGCCGATCGCTCTATATTCGTCTGACCGGCCCGCGGGCGGGCCGATGGACCGATGCGGCGACCGGCCAATATGGCGACCTTCTTGATCTCATCCGCGAGAGCGGCGGGCTGAACGCCTTTCGCGATGTCGCCGCCGAGGCCCGCCACTTTCTCAGGCTTCCCGCGGCCACGAGACCCCTCGATGACACCGGCCGGCCCGTTTGGCGGGACGGCGGGGCCTCGCCGGAGCGCGCCCGCCGTCTGCTTTCGATGACACGGCCAATCGCCGGCACCCTTGCCGAGCGCTATCTGTGTGGTCGTGGCATCGACGGGGCAGCAGACCATGCCGCACTTCGGTTTCATCCGGCCTGTCATTGCCGCGACCTTAAAACAGGTCGTTCGCTCCGTTTTCCTGCACTCGTGGCGGCGGTGACCAATTCCATCGGCGAGGTCACCGCAATCCATCGGACCTTTCTTGATCCGCGGGGCCAGGGAAAGGCCAGGATCGAAGATCCGCGCCGCGCGCTCGGCCATCTGCTCGGCAACGCCGTGCGCTTCCGGTTTCCTCCGGACGGCGATGTCGTCGCTGCGGTCGTGGGCGAAGGGCTCGAGACCGTTCTTTCGCTGTCGCAGGTGGTTTCCGGCATGCCGATGGCGGCCGCACTTTCCGCCGCCCATCTTGCTGCCTTCGTGCCACCTGCCGGATGTCTGCGGCTCTATATCGCCGGGGATGCGGACGCAGCCGGCCGCCGCGCGGTCTCAACGCTGCGCCGGCGCGCAGAGGCGCTCGGCATCAGAACGCAGGTTCTCAATCCGGAACTTGGCGATTTCAACGAGGATCTGCTCCATCTCGGTTCCGATCGATTGCTGGCACACCTGCGCGATCAAATCGCACCGGAAGACGCAGCCGCCTTGCGGCCGGCACAATGACGGGAGCCGTGGGTAGCGTCGGACCGCCTTTCGCAGAAGGCCAGGTCCTGCGGATTCCGATCGGAAGCGGGCGCGCGCCCGCGGGCCTGCTCAGGCGCTACCCTTGGCATGCGAAAGCCGGGCTTTCAGCGGGTCATCCGGGTTTCTTCCCCGTGCCGGCTTTCGCCGGCACTCCTCGCCCAAGCCAAGAAACCCTCCTTCCGCCGCCCGGCGCTGCGCTGGGCCGCGGCGCCAGGCACCGCGGTTCCAACCCGTCTGTGCATGCATCGGTCCGCCGTCAGGCCGCGAGAGGCGCGGCCGTAACCGGATGGAGATCAGCATGAACCTTTCCCTTCCCTTCAAAGACGATATCGAACCCGGTCACGCGCCCTCGCCGACCGGCGAGGTCATCTATGAGATGCAGCTCTTTGGTCATCGTCCTTTTGAGGATGAGCCCGATCAGCGACCGCTTCCGGAGGAGCCTGTCGTCTCCGCCGCGCTCACGGCGATCTTCGACGCGCTGTTTGAGATTTTTGGCGACACGCGGATGGAGCCCGATCTCGAGGGGCTGCTCTGGTCCGTCGTCAACCTTTTCCATCGCGCCGGCGAGCGTGTCCAGCGCGAGCTCGATCGCAACGAGGACGCACAAAGGTCCGGCCAGCGCGAACAGGACGGCTCGGAGGTCAAAAGCGTCGAGCTCGAACGTCGGATCGCCGAAGGGATATCGCTGCTCGAACGGCGCAATGCCTTCGAATTCATGCGGGACTTCGCCGCCGACCTCTTCGAGGCACAATCCGGCTCGGCCTGGCGCCCGCATGCGGGCTCCAGGGTCAATCACGCGCAGATGACTGCGGCGGTGATCGATTCCAGAGACTTTCTTTCGGCCCGCCGGCGGGCCGAGACCGAGGTTCTGATTCCACCCGGCACCAAGATCGCCTTTGCCGGCGGCATGGATTATAACGATCACCTGCGCATCTGGAAGACGCTCGACCAGGTTCATGCCAAGCACCCCGACATGGTCCTTCTCCACGGTGGCGCGCCGAAAGGCGCCGAGCGTATCGCCGCCTGCTGGGCCGACACCCGCAAGGTGACGCAGGTCATCTTCAAGCCGGACTGGGCGAAACACGCCAAGGCCGCTCCCTTCCGTCGCAATGACGCGATGCTGTCGGTCATGCCGGTCGGCTTGATCGTCTTTCCCGGCAACGGCATCACCGGCAATCTTGCCGACAAGGCGCGCCAACTCGGCATTCCAGCCCTGCAGATCAGGGAAGGCGGCGCGTGAGCGCCGCATTCTCAAGCCCGCCGTTTACTCGCCATCCTGTCGAGCGGATAATTCACCTGGTTGACGAGTGATTCGCACATTCCCGGCTGCGCCCAGGCGGCGGACTGCAGTCGGGGTTCGAGGGTGATGAGAATGACGAAATCAATCAAACTCGTCGCAGCGCGGTGACGGGGCGCTTCCATACGGTGCAAACCGTCGAAAGCAAACCCCGAAACCTGATCGCTACGACACAGAGAAAAGCGAGATGACATGACGTCATCGTGCTTTCCGGGCGGTTGTTCTTGGCGGGATGGCCGCCCGGTTCTCAAAAGCTAACCGCCTTATCTTTCGCCAGCCTTAAGGACGGGCAGCGATCGGCACGTCCCCGTTGTCGATCGGCGTTTCGGTTCATTTCGTTATGCGGAAATCCGTCGGCGGTTCGGCAAGCGACGTGTCGTGCTGCTCGACGGAACGGACTATTGCGCCTGGGGGTCCTTTTCGAAACCGTTCCAGGATGTCGGCAACAGACCCGTCCGTGCCGACGACGAGAGCCTGCACGCTGCCGTCGTTTTCGTTTCGAACCCATCCGGTCAGGCCGAGATCCAGCGCCTCCGCTTGCACCCAGGCCCGGTAGCCGACGCCCTGGACCCGGCCCGTGATCTTGACCAGTGCCGCCCTGATGTCCTTTGACATGGTTCCTCCAGCCGGAATTGTTGAAGCATCCCTGGAAAGCTAGCACCCGGATCCCTGCGTGGAAGGCTTGAATCGGGAGTTTCGAAGGCCCGAGTTGTCCGTCAGGCAGTCTGGTTCGGCCTTTCATTGTGGCTCGGCGGCATGGACGGCCGCCCCACGCCGCGCGGACGACATCTAACACCCCGTCTGTTGGCGCTCCTGCGGTCTGCGAAACGGCCCATTGTGAACCCGGGACAGGAATGGCCTCCGGGCCGAGGCCGATTTGCGGCCAGGTCACATGGGTGGGCAACGCGAGGTCTCGATGCGGTCCCGCTTGGAGACCATTCCCTTGTTTCTGTCGCCTGTCTAAGGCACCGGCCGTCATCTGCGTCAACCCGCAAGGGGTTTCCCGGCGCTTATGCGCCGGTGACGCCTGCGGCGCGGCGCCTTCTTCGGGCGCCATCGGGAATGGTCCCGATCAACCGAAGGAGACGTCACATGGCCACCACGATCGCAACCCTGACGCAGAAGAACGACGGCAGTCTCGAAGGCATCTTTGCCACGATCCGGGTCAACGCCCCGATCGCCATCATCCCGAATACCAACAAGGCAAGCGAAGAGGCTCCCGACTACCGCATCATCCACAAGAAGACCGGCTTCGAGATCGGTGCCGGCTGGAACCGTATCGCCCGGCAGACCGGCGAGGAATATCTCTCGGTCAAACTCGAAGCGCCGGAGATCGGCGTCATTTTCGGGAACCTGGCGCCGGCGCCAGGCGGCGAACCCAACCGCAAGGTGATCCTCTGGAACAACCCTGCCTGAAAACCGATGGCCGGCCCGATAAGGGCCGGCCATCCAGCATGCAAGTCTTGTCCTGTAAGTCCTGTCCTTGCAGGTCTTGACCCGCGCGTTTTGCGCTGCGGTGTCTGGGACGCCTGCCTGCGGCGACCGCGGCTTACTTGTTCATTGTATCCTTCAGCGCCTTTGCCGGCGTAAAAGTGAGCTTCCTGGCGGCTGCGACCTTGATCATGGCGCCAGTCCCCGGATTGCGGGCTTCCCGCTCCGGCGTTTCCTTGACCTTGAACTTGCCGAAGCCCGGGATCGATGTCTCGGCGCCGGCGGTGGCGGCTGCCGTAACGGCTGCAAAGACAGCTTCGACGATCGCCTTGCCCTGAACCTTGGTCAGCCCGTGGTCGGCGGCGATCTTGTCTGCGATTTCATTGGTGGTGGTCATGATGTCTCCCCGTGGAATGCCAGGAATCCTTTGCACCGGAATCTTGTCCTGTCACGGGTTTGTCGTCTCCGGATCGCTGCCGATTGCCGTCTTTCCACAGGTTCCGACCGGTTTATAGCCCTTTTTGCTCTTTTTGAGCGCCAGAGCGCGGAAGTGGGCAGCCGCCTCCCGCTCCGTATTGAAGATGTCGCTCTTTTCTCCGCCGCCTTTTCCAATCCTGCCCCAACAACGAACAACGGCGACCTCGCCGAACAGCGTCGGCTGAATGGCCAGCGCATAGTAGCGCGCCATGTTCTTGGCCCTGTCGATACGCTGCCAGTAGAGGCGATCAGGATGGTCGGACATGCAGACAAAATCGCCCAGGCCCATCTGCCCTGTCCAACGACAGTTTTGAATCGGTCGCCGCCCATCGATTCACACGATTGATGAAAGTGCGGCCGATCCTGCCGGTCGCCGCGCTGGCGAAACCTTGTCTTCCCCTCTATATCGGCCGCAGAGATAGCGGAGCGACAATGACAGACACCATCGATATAGCCAGCCGTGGAGACTTCGGGCTTTGGGCGATCGAGGTCGCCAAGCAGATCGTCAGCGAGCAGGGTTTTGAGCTTGCAAGCGCTGCAAAAGACGGTGCCGAGGAAGACATCCGTGTCGCCGGCAATGCCCTTGGCCAGGCGATCACCAATGCCTTGATGGAGGTCTATGACGGGCTCCTCGAGGGTCCCGTGGAACGATAGTCCTCCTCGTTCAGACGGGGAAGCGGCGGCAGGTCGCCCTCCGCGACACGCCAAACCCATGCCGACAGGTCGGGTCGTGCCGCAATCATATCGCGCAGCGTCGTCTCGAACGTCGCGTCGGCGCCCGCAGGCACGATATAGAGCGCCATGGGTTTTGGTTTTAGGTCGGGCAGGATCGCATTGGCGATGGGCTGGTCCCGAGGCAGGTTGAAACGCAGTCCCTTCACCGACTTCGACGTCGATCGTGCCAGGTGGCCGAGCAGTCTCTGCTCGGAGACGCTTTCCATCGGCAGCCATTGCCCGGTCACGGCCATCAGCGCGATCTCGTTGACGGTTGCCAGGCCGCCTGCCGATCCGGCGACTGTCGAAATGGCGACGAGATGCCCGTCCTGACCGCTCTCCCAGAGCCTCAGTTCGGTTTCGAACCGCCTCTGCAAGGCACGCCAGCCTGCCTCTTCCAGATGGAGGCGAAAGCCCGGCATGTGTTTGACGACCAGCTGCTTTCCGCTCCGCGCGGACCCGAATTCCTTGATCTCTCCGATCAAAAGCATCAGCTTTTTCCGGCCCTCGGACGGCTGATAGAGCCCGGACAGCTTCCCCGCCCGGCGCTGCTCGATCGCGGCCTTGCAGTCGGCCCGAAACGGTTCCGGGATATACAGCCGCTCCCCGAGACTTTCACCCCGAATCTCCATCATACGCGCCGCCTGCGACAGATGATGGTAGACCTGCCACCAATGCCGTCGTCCCGTCCAGCGGCTTGTCCATTCGGTCAAGCCACCCTCATGCCATAGGAGATGCAGGAGCGAGCGCAGCGACAGCTTCCTCGCTTCGCTCTTGACGCTGTCTGCTGCATGCGCGGTCGCGATCCCGTTGCGCGAACCGGTTTGTTTGGAAAGGGGAAAGTCGAGCTTGAGGGAGGCGATTCCTGCCGAAGCATCGAGTTTGATCGCCGTGTTCACGAGAGGTCCGAGCCCGGTCAGTTCGTAGGGCGGCTCATGGGACGGGCAGGTCGGGTCGTGGTCACCGCCCGTCAGCGGCATGCGCTTGACCACAAGCTGGCTGCCGATGTCGGCAATATACATCGGTATGCCCGACGGCCTGCAGAGGCAGAGCAGCCTGACTTTGCTGCCATGAGCCTGCAGCACCAGACCCTGGAAAGCCTCGTCCTCCTCGTCGCATTCGACGTCCCCCAGCCGAAATCGTCTCATGCCCACAGCTCCCGCACAACAGGCCGCGGCGCTCTCAGACGGTGCCCCGCGAGAGGGAAACCTGTCTGTTCAGATCCTTCGATCTTGGCGGACAGGCAAAGACAGCTCAAGGCCGCGCGGCCCCTCCAATTTTCTCTCCGCTCCATTGCATTGCGCTCCAACAAAATCGGCACCTCCGCACGCCGGCTTTGCCGGTCGTGTTCACGAGCCTTGACCTGTCTTCGCCTGCCCACCGGACGGTCGTCATCTTTCACACCACGTCAAGGAGACGACGATGACCATCGAAGACCATATCGAGGAACTGCGCGCCGAAGCACGCAACGCCATGACGGCAGAGGAGCGGAGCCGCATCGCGGCCGAACTCGACCTCGCACGCGCCGAACTGGAAGTCATCCTGGCCGAACTCGATGGCCGCATCGATCCGGAACCGCCGTTCTGAGACCGGCCGGCGTCCCAGTCCACTTGGCTTGCGAATGGAACAAATATTGTTCGGTTCTTCTGCTTTCGTCAAGGTCTGGATCGGCGCCTTTTGTTCTGTCGCCTGGCCGTTACGGACGGTCGTGGGTCAATGCATTATGCCAACTTGAACTCGTTGATAATCATCCGATAACAGCGATTTATTCTAGAAAATCGCCGCAGCTCCCGTACACGGGCCATTGCGATGCGGACGGTGTGCGGTGTCCTGGGGGCGGGCGTCAGTCGACGATGCGGGTTGAAAGTTAGATCAAATATAGTAAAGTCTGCCTTTGGCTGGTTTTGGCTGGTTTTGGCAGGATACGCAAATTTGTGATACAAATTTGCTGACGATCGACGGACGGGCCGTCGATAACGCCTGCGGCGAGCCTGGTGCAAGGCGATCGGATGGCAGGCATGCGGCATTCCGAGACAATAGCGGCCGAGACAATAGCGGCCGAGAGAGCGTCGACAGGGACCCGTCAACGAAAGACGGCGATCATTCATACACGCTTTTCGGCTTCGGAGGCTCTCGCCGTCGACCTGGCGGCCAAGCAGGCGGGGATGACGGTATCGGCCTTCCTTCGTTCGCTGGCGCTCGAAGGCGCGGGCGTGGAACCGTTCCTGAACGACGACGATCGCCTGATCTTCGATCTCCTGTTTCAGGAGTTGCGAAATGTGCGACTGGATTTGAACGCGATGACGCGGATGGCGCATCGCGACGGGGCGAAGGAGAGTGAGAGGGAGAATGAGAGTGAGAGTGAGGCCTTAAGGTTCCTGATAGAATTGCGCGCCGTTGTGGCGGCCATCGGCATCGAAGTGAAGCGACTTGCCGGCAACGGGCGCGGCAAGCGCCGGAGAATGCTCTGATGGAGATCTTCCTGGGTGCCTTCCTGTTTGAGTGGGAACAGCGGCGGGCGGTGCTTCTGCATGAGCGAAGCCTTGGTGCTGGGCCACGTTGGGAGGAAGAGTTGCGACGCCGCCGGGTCGGGGGGAGCGAGCGCAATTTCGACGGACGGCGAACGAAGAGAAGCGGCTCGGGCTTTCCGCAGAGCGATCAGCGCCAGGTCGCGGCGCGTCCGATGTCACAGCGGTTCGGGGCGCTTGCGCGGGGAAGTCAACCGGCCGTGGTCAAGGTTGCGTCGTTCGGGGGAAGGGCGCGGCTTGGCGCCATGATCTCCTATGTCGCGCGCAATGGCGAGATTGCGATCGAAAACCATCTTGGCGAGGTATTGAGAGGCAAAAGCGAGATCGCTTCCATTGGTCCTGCTTGGGAAGACCTGATGAGCGCAAGAGCCGAGAGCCGGGATATTGGCGTATTCCGGATGCGGGTCAGCCAACCGGTACGCAGCGATCACGGCGATTTCGACAAGGCACGCGCAATTCTGAAATCCGGTCTTGGCAATCGTTCCTTTGCGTTCAACGTTTCTCGCGGCGAGGACGGCCGTTATCGGATCGAAGGCGTCGTCGTGCTTCGGGATGGGCAGGGCGAACGGCTGACCGCCGATGCAAAGGCCGCCGACATTGTCCGCGCAAGAATGAGTGCTGCCAGCGTGGCCGGTCAAACCATCGATGATTTCCGCTTCACCGGTTACGGGAATGGCGTCGATTACGGCACGGCGCGTCTCCGCAGCCTCGTCGACAGACACGCAGGCGCGGTCGAGACCGGGGACGGTCAACGCGTTTCTGACAGCAGGCAGGCAGGCGACCTCGTCCAGCAGGAATGGCGACATCAACTTCACAGCCGCAGGCCAAGAGACATCATGCATCTCGTTTTGTCGGCGAGGGCCGGGACGGACCGGCAAGCGTTCCGCGCAGCGGCCCGGGACTTCCTTGCGAGCGAATTCGCATCCCACCGCTACGTCTTTGCGCTCCACGATCCCTTCGACGATCCGAAAGGCGAGGGGCAGGGTGGCCGGCGACCGCACGTGCATGTTCACGCGGTCGTCGCCATGCGCTCGGAGGACGGGGAGCGGATCGAGACGACCATTGCCTCGTTTCGGCGCTGGCGCGAGGGTCTTGCGATGCAGGCTCGCGCGCAGGGCATCGACATGGAAATGACCGACCGGCGGGAGCGGGCAAATGCACCTGCATATGGCCGAAACCAGGTTCGTCCGACGAACCATGTCGGGCGCACGCAGCATGTGGGAACGAGCCTGGCGGCCCAGCGGCGATATGACGAGAAACGGGCGGACGCGCCGCAAAGAGCCTTGTCGCAGGCAAGCAGGGCCTATGCAGATGCGGCACGGGGCGAGTGGCATCGGCTCACCCGGGCGAGCGAGGCCGCGCGGGTCCGAGATTTTGCGCGGGACCAGCTCTCCCGGTTCGAAACGGCCGACAGAGCCGAAGGACAGGGCGTTCCTTCTCGGCGCGCTGCCGATCAATCACCGCCGCAGTTGAAAATGGAATTGGCAAACCTGTCCAGGCTTTTGGAGATTGATGACATGAACGCGATGACACGACCGGAATTCGAGATCTACGAGAAGCGGGTCGAGATGGCGCTGTCCAAGGCAGAGCGTCTGGTGGCGGAGACCGCCCGCGACAGGTTCAGGGAGATTGCGACTGCGGCGCGTGCGCATGTCGAGGTTCGGCGCGAGATGATGGAAGAAGCCGAACGCGACGGCGCGCCTGCTGCCAGAGACCGGGCGGCCCTGACTGCCGACGACCGACGCTGGGAAGAGGCGGTTGCCCGCCATGGCTTGAAGACAGTTGAAGTGGCCAACGAGGCCATGCTTGCGGTCGAGTACTACCGGCAGAGGATCGCGCTTGCCGACAGGCGCGAGATCGCCGACGACGCCAACGCCTTGCGGGCAAGCTTGAATGACGAGCTCACGCGCGCGGCGAAACTCGGCGCGGCCGGAAACAGCCTCATCCGCGAAATCGCTGAAGTCGATGTGGAACTGAAAAGCGCCATTGCCGCGGCAGATCACCTGCGGGATCGATCGGGTCATGGCGGGCGTCGTGACCAGGCGACGCGGAGCTCGACGCTCATGCACGAGACTGAGAGCGAGCGTCTTGCCGACAGGCCAGAGGACCACACCAAGGGAAAAAACGCAGGCGATATGCAGCACTCCTCGCCGAACCGAGAAGACGTCCCCCGGCAACCAAGTCCTCGCCGAAACGCGGATGAACATATTCGCCGGGACGGTGACGATCACGACCGCTAGCATTCACTGCCCTGCGTCCGCTCGCCATCACATTCCGGGCGCAGGATCGGCGGCGTAGCCGTCGCTGCTTCGATCGCGTCCCGATCGCTCGGATAGGTCCAGGCGCCAGGGTCGGCGCCTGAGCCTGCTAAGGCCGCGTTCCCAGTGGACAGGCTGGATGATTACCTCGGCAAAGCGGCGTGATGGATCGGTTTCATCGGCACTTGCGCGTGAGGATGCCTGTCCGGCATGCGATCCGGACATGACCGGCGGTCTTGAAAAATATGGCGGACTGGCGCGTTTCCTCCGTGCCTTGCCCAGGGACGATCTGATTCAAATTTACGCTGGCGTGGGAACTTGCAGCTCAGACGTCAGTTTCAATGCTGCCCTGAAATCTTGTGTAAAGCACAGTTGGGCGTCTCCGCCCGTATTTCCCACCGTCTGTCGCAACCCTGGCTCATACCGTATCAGCCGGGCGATTTTGGACGGGACGGGATGAATATTTCGAAGCCCCAGATTTTCTCGATAACAGATTGGCTCTTCAATGGATGACGACAGGAACGAATGGATCGCCGCACGGGCCTACGCCCTGTGGGAGCAGGCAGGGCGCCCCTTCTTCGAAGACAGGACCCATTGGGAACAGGCGGTTCTGGAGCGTGATCTGCTTGAACAAACCCGCGCGTCGGCGGATGGCCGGGACGTGATGAATTATGTCCACAGCGTCCGTGAGAGGCGCGGCGCAACAGCACGCGTCCTCATTGTCGAAGACGAAGACCGGCTGCGATTCCACACTGTCGACTTTCTCGAACAGGCCGGGCACCGGGTGATGGAGGCGGCCAACGCGGACGAGGCCCTTGTGCTCCTGAAAAGAAACGACATCGACGCGCTGGTTACGGACATCGACATGCCAGGGACGATGGATGGTTTAGGGCTGGTCAGGACGGTGAGGTCCCACTGGCCCGCGATCAAGATTGTCGTGACGTCGGGCGTGATCAAGCTATCCCATGCGGATCTTGAGAGCGGTGTCTGCTTCATTTCGAAGCCAACACCGAAGCTGGAACTATTGAGGATGATCTCTTGATCCGCGCGTCGTCGGGCAGGCGGTCACTGTGAGTGAAGCCCGAGATTGCCCCCTTGAGGAAACGCGATAGCGAAGCGCAACCGGCGCGCAGGCGGCGGTGATGAAACCGGTCTGGCCGCCTCCACTTGAGACGGGTTAGTCGTTGCCGCGCCGTCGATTCTGTTGGCACGTGCAATATCGTGAAACGACAGGCCCTAGTTGACATCGATCTTTGCGCAGTGGAAAGAATTGTTACCACACAAGGAGACAATTCATGGCTGACGAGAACGAGATGACGGTAAACACCGAAGCTGCAGATGCGTCTGCATCCGCAACAGCAGCGGAACCAAAAAAACAGCGCGCCCCGCGACGCGCGAAGAATGCTGCCGGTGCCTCCGTGTCAGAAACCTCGACCGCTGCCACAACACCCGCAAAAACCACCCGTCGCAAGCGTGGAGAGAAAGCAGCAGAAGCGGCCGCGGCCGCCACCGATGCTGGTTCCGTCAAAAAGCGCGGCGGGAGACCTGCGAAGCCGCAGACGGTCAAGCAACTCGTTTCGGCGCCGACAGCGGAAGCGCCTGTTCTCGATGAGATGGCGGACCTCATTCAGCTCGAAGAAGAAAATAAAAGGCTCCGCATGGCGCTCGCCGAAAAGCTTCGCGCCGAAAACGCGCATCTGCGCAAGCGGCTGGGTGTCGATTGATTTGTAGACGGACAGGCAGGGCAACATCGGAAATCCGGTCGATCCGGTTTCGTGTCCTGCGATAGGTTCTTTTCCCGGGCCGACATTTCCGGCCCGGGTCGAAGATGACGGCAACATCAGCATTCGTGTTGCTGAAGGTTCAAGCGATGAAATCACCATGGAAATTCCTTGCCGAATTGGCGTCGCGGCGCCGGAGGCCGGAACACGAGGCGACGTCTGACGTCGCCGGGGGCGACGGCCAGACGGAGGCGGTCAAGGACCAGCCCCAGCTTTTGATCGCGCCTGGTTCCCCGGAGGCGGGATCGGAATTTCACGAGGAAGAGGCGGCATCGCCGGATCACGCCGTGCCGGCCTCAGGCAGTCTGGCGCCGGTCGACGACGGAGCGGTGCCACCCGCCGAGCCCGTTGCGGCGCAAGAGGTCTTACCTGAAACAGTCGATCGTCCAAGCCAGCCGCAAGGCGAGGCGCAACCCGTCCAGTCGATACCGGCAAATGACAGCGCGCCGACAGTGGCGCGGACAAAACGTGTAACGGCGAAAGAAAAAGGCCGGACCCGCACCGCGGCCGGCGGCCAAAAGGCAAAGGGTGACAACGATGCCACGCAGGCGTCGCCGCGCGAGAATTCGTTTTTTGGCGAGGCAACCCGTCTCGACCAGGAAATCAGCGACCTCAGAGAGCAACTGGCCCGGAAGCTCCGACTGCAAAACAGCCAGCTCAAGAAAATGCTTGAGCGGTTTGACCATCCGTAAAACATCCGATCACCAATCGAGACATTGACCCATGAAGACATCACACCGCAAGTTCGTGGTTGAGATCAAGTCGGCGCGCCGGCGGCCGGTTCAGCACTCCAACGCAATTTGGGGCAACACCGATTTCAAGGAACTGGTGCGCGAGGCAATCGCGGATGCGCCGCATCTGTTCGAGCTGGACAAGGCTGTCGACATGCTGCGCGCATCGTCGAGCGGAACTGAACGTCAGCATCCAACAGATGGCCCCGACGATAAAGTCGTCGTCGCAGCGGCGGCTTTCGATGGAGAGGGTGAAAGCGATCCGGGATCGTCAAAGGAGACGACTTCCAATCAGAGCGTTGCTGATGAGGTTCGGCAAGATGCGACCGTCAAACGCCCGTCGCGCCAAGACGTAGCCGACCAGAGCAAAGATGGTGCACCGCGGCGCGCCACGGATAAAAACCGTGTCAACCAAACGGGCAAGACTAAGATCGATCCTCCAACGCTCGGAGAATTAGCAACGCTCGATGAACTGGCTCTTCTGCAGAATGAAAATCAACGGCTGAAGCGGTTGCTGGCCGAGCATTTGCGCGAGGAGAATCTTCGGCTGCGCAAGATGCTGGAGAGGTTCGTTTAGCCGGCAAACAGCTGACCATCCGTTGCGTCTTGGGATGGCGAGACCTGCAGGATCAGCTGTGCGCGTTTGGGGGAGAAGGTTTGCGAAGCTCACAATCGCGTTCTCGTGTGTCCATTTCCTTGGCGGCTGCGGATTTAGGTCCCCTTGCTGGGCGCGTTTCGGTCCAGCGATCTGCGATGGGGTCCGTTCGATCACGCTTGCGAAAATCGCCGTCTTTGTTGGAATGCGGGTCCCCTGGCTCGGAAATGCCGAAAGTCTGAGACAAAAGCCGGTACTTTATCGTGGTGGGCGATGACTGAACCATTCCAAAAGGCGGCCATGGTCGAGTATTGCGTTCCTGCCGGTCAGGAACGGGGGGCGGATCAATCGGGGACCGTATGAACGAGGATATTCCCGATGGTCTTTCTGGCTTCGGACGGCACAGGAGCCATCTCCGCCAGCGTTTCCGATATGGCCGATCTCAGCACCGCCTCGGTTGCCTTTAACCGATCGGCCAACGGATCGGAGACTGCAGGTCGCGTCGGATCGTCAAAACCGGAATGCGCATTTCGCGATCCCGTCTGGATGGCAGACGCCACCCGCGGCGGTGTCCGGCCGTGCGCGCCAGGTGGGTCGGCCAGCTCATCCCTGACGTTGCCGGGCCGAGCTCCGCCGTCGGTATGATCACGATCGGCGATGGCCGATGTGAGCGAGGCAATCGGAAGGTCGACGTTCGGCACCTCGACCCTCAGCCGACGGGCCTTGTCGGCCGTCGACCGGAAGGGCTTGTCGGCATAGTATCTGAGCTTGCTGCCATAGATCGGGCGCTCGCCCTCGACCAGGATGATCAGCCGGTCCAAGGGCATCTGGCGGATCTCCTGCGGCATGAGCAGATCGCGCTCGCGGATCTGCTCGACCTTCGTGCGGCGTGACCGCCCGAACAGCTCGACCGTTTTTGTATCCGACTGGTATCGGATCGTTTTCTTGCCGAGCGCTTTCGACGCATAATCGGCTGTCGCCTGGTCATTGGCGCCGAGGATGATCTGCAGGCCGCAATTGCCGAGCAGCGAGTGTCGCGCAGTCTCGCCGTAGATCTCGTCGAGGTTCTTCAGGTTCTGAATGATGAAGGCGATCTTGATGTTGTAGCCGGCCACATAGGGCAGCTTGTTCAGAACCTCGTCCATTTTCTTCAACTGCCGGAATTCGTCGAGCAGGAAATAGACGGGCAGGGCGCTCGGATCGTGCTTGCGGGTAAGGAGATCCATGACCTGCTGAACGAACAGCGTCAGCAATGGCCGCAGCATCGTCATGTCGGTGATCGTCGGAGCAAGATAGATCGTGATTGGCCGGTGCTGCAGCGATGTCAGATCCATATCGGTCGTGCTGGTTGCCGCAACCACACGCTCGTTTCGAAACGGCGACAGGGCTTTCTGGATGTCCAGCAGCGCCGAACGCGCCGCTCTCTCGTTCAATGCAATGTAGGCGTTGAAGCTGTCTCTGGTGAAGCGCGACAGATCGGGTTCCCGTTCCTCTATGCGCCGCATCAGATCCTGCAGATCGACACCGGTGTTGAAGAACGCGTTCACGTCGCCGAGCGTGCGGCGATCATCGTAGTGGACACTCTCTAAAACATAGCTGATCACGCCGGCGATCACCTGTTGGGCGATGCCCTGCCAGATGGCGTTATCCGAACCGGCGCTTTCCGGGATAAGGATTGCGGCGATATTCTGAATGTCGATCGTGCGGCTGCCGCGGTCGGCGCGCACGAAGTCGAGCGCGTTCCATCGATGCGTCTTCGGGCTGCCGGGCGAAAACAGAAAGACTTCATGACCATTGGCTTTGCGGTAGCCCGCCGTCAGCTTGAAGATCTCGCCCTTCAGGTCGGTGACGATCATCGACCCTGGAAACACCAGAGCATTCGGAATGACGTAGCCGACCCCCTTGCCGGATCGTGTCGGGCCGATGACGAGGTGGTGACGGTCGTCGTTGCGGCAAAGCAGATGCCGCCCGGATCGACCGAAGACGTGGCCGCTCTTGCGAAACCAGCCGCCACGACGCAGCGATGCCGGATCCTGGAAGGCGGCGTCTCCAAGCGGGTTTGACGGACGGTGCATCCCGAAGGCCACCACTGCCGCCCCAACGGCCAAGGCCGGGGCAAGAGCGGTCAGGGCTGCGAGCTGCAAGGGTCTGGCGGCGGAATATCGAACAAGCTGCCGGAACGGCACGAAGGGGTCGGAGCTTGTCATCAGGTGGAGGACGCGGCCATCCTTCCAGACGAATTGCAGGATGAGACTGTAGATCAGCATCCATGTTGCCGTCGCCGTCAGCAGGGAGAAGAGCAGATGAAGGGCGAGGGCGGACCGCTTCATGGCGTATTCCGGGCATAGTAGATTTCGGAGACGCCGCGCCGCCCGCCGTCACGCCGCAACTGGATGACGATCGGAACGACAGTGCGGATATAGGCCATCAGGTCCTGCTTGGTATAACCCGAAGACAGGCTCGCCTGGATCATCATGGCGAGCTGCTCATAGGCGCCCGTTGGTGTGTCCGCATGCACCGTCGACATGCTGCCGGGATGGCCGGTGTTGATTGCCCGCAGGAAGGCGAAGGCCTCGGCGCCGCGGATCTCGCCGACAAAGAGCCGGTCGGGGCGCATGCGCAGCGATGCCTCCAGCAGTGACTGGATCGTCACCCGTGCCGTTCCCTGGTCGCCCCGGGAGGCAAGGAGATGGACTGCGTTGTGATGCGGCGGCGTCAGTTCACGCGTGTCTTCAAGCGTCAGGATCCGCTCGTGCCGATCGATGCTTTTGAGACAGGCATTGAGCAGGGTGGTCTTTCCGGTCGATGTGCCGCCGCTGATCAGGATCGACACGCGGCCGCGCACCGCGGTCTCGATAAAGTCGTGGATGCGGTGTGTTCGTAGGAGCCCGGTGAGCTGGCGCTCGATCTCGGTCAGGCCGCCGGAGGCAACAGAGACTTTGTCGAGCCCGCCTGCCTTGCGATAGTCCGCAAGCGAAAAGTCGCTGATCACCTGTTTACGGATCGAGATTGCCCCGCCCGCGGGTGCGGCGGGTGGAAGAATGACCTGGATGCGCTCCCCCGTCGGCAGGGCAGCGCTCAGCAGTGGGTTGAGATGGCTGATGAACTGGTCACTGGCGGCTGCAACCCGCTCGCCGATATGTTCGATTTCCGCCGCCGTCAGCTCGGGCACGGCATGATACTCCATATGCTCAGCACCGAGGCGTTCGACAAACACCTCGCCGGGACGGTTGACCGAGATCTCGACCACCTGCGGATCGTCGAGAAATCTCACAAGCGGTGCGAGCGACCGCCGCAGAAAGTAATAGGGATCATTGCCGGGAACGATCCGCAGGGATGCCTCGCTCATGCTTGATCTCCTTGATGGCCTGCTCGACCGGGTCCGGATAAAGCGCGGAGAAGTCGAGGTCCTGACGGACATAGACGAAGATGCGCTCGCCCTGCGCGACGCTAATCGTCGGGGGAATATGCAGGTTTTCGCCAAGCGCCTGATTGGCCATGTTCGAAAAGGTCTGGGCGATCGTTTCTCTGGCAAGATCAGCGGCGCGATCGGCGTCGGTCTCGCCGCTGCCGCTTCCCGTCGAATAGGACCCGCTGCCATAGCCCGTCAGGTAGGACGAACCCGCACCGACAATCGAAAGCAGGATTGCCGACCCGAAGCGCTCGCGCCATTTGTTGTCGACGATGCCGGTCAGCCCCGAGCGGCCGAGGCTGTCCGTGCCGATGCTGTTCAGGCGAACGGAGACGCCGTCATCGCGCAAAAGCCGCGTCCAGATCACGAAGATGCGTTTTTGCCCGCGCGTCACATCGGATTGATACTCGCCGATCAGGCGCGTTCCGGTTGGAATGAGGATCCGCCTGCCGTCGAAGGAATAGACGTCGGCAGACGTGATAGCGCGGATCTCGCCCGGGAGATCACTGTTGATGGCTGTTTCGAGTATGCCTGGAATGAGGGTTCCCTCCGGGATCAGGGCGTCGAGCCGGCCGAGCTGCCGGGCCTTGGCGGAGCGGTCGCCGATCGTCGAAGCCGTCGCCAGGAACTTGCTGTTGCGATCGTCGCCGGCAACCGTGGGGCCGCCGGCGCCTCCTTCGTCTGCCAGGGCATTGCCTTGGTCGGCCGCCTTGTCGTTATCGACGATGATCTGCTTCGACAGGTATCGCTTCGGGAATGGCTCGGCCGGCTTTTCGGGCGCCGGAGGCAGTTCTACGGCCGGGGGAGGCGGGGGAACATTGAACGCGGTGGTGTCGGTCTCGTCCGGCTTTTTCTCCGGTTGGGGGTCCGGCAGGTGGATGATATTGTCCGCCGGCTTTTCCTTCGGCTTCTCGTTATCGCGCAGGAAAGACGGAGGTCGGAACGTCGTGGTGGAAAATTCCTCGTCACTGTTGAGAGCATCGCCGCTCTTCTTCTGCGGTACAAGGATGACGATATAGGCGAGCGCTGCGCCGCCGAGGATTAGTGCCGCGCCCGTGAGCCATTGCCTGCGCCGGGCGCTCCTGTCGCGCACCTCGCTGTCGTCGGCAGCAAGCATGGCTTGAAGTTCGGGCGAACGCTTCATGGATTGCCACTCCCACGCCGCCGCCTGGCCTTGCTGTCAAAGGCTGGTCCCATGATGCCAGGATCCGGCGCCCCGAAATCCGGCTTGCCCAAATTGAAGATGCAGGTCCATTCACTGCCGTCGCGCAACGTGTATTGCGGGGCGGTGCCGTCGACGACGATGTAGTCGCCCTCGCGCCGGAAATTGCGCAAGGTCTCGGTGTAGTCGGAATTGACCGCGAAGATCCCCGGCACCCTGGCGCCGAATTTGAAAAAAGTCTTCGCGCCGTCGTCGAAGACCATCAGCGGCTTCAGGTCCGGATCGCCGGAAAAGGAGTAGTCGATGTTGATGTTTTCCTTATGGATGCCGGACAGGTTGGGGTAGCCGGCGCGGGCCTCCGCCTGCCTTCGCAGCGACGCGTTGAGATCCTTGTCCGGATAGACGAAGCGGATCCCGAAAACCTGACGGTTGGCCTCAGGCGCAAAGTCGTTGAGTTCGAGATAGTAGATCCGCCTGTTCGTCACGACATTCATGTTGGTGCCGACATTCTTCGCCTTCGGCTTGACGAACAGGATATTTCCCTTGTCGGTCGGCACCACGTCCCAGCTGTCGGTATCGCCAACGGCGATCGTCTCGAATTTTTCGTCCCCGTCGAAGATGATCATCGTCGAGATGCCGTAGGTGGCCGCGACCTTGACGACATTGTCCGGCTGGTAGACGACGCTGGTGACCCTCGGGTCGGACCGGCCGGCAGAGGGCGTTTGCGCTGCCCGGACCGTGCCGGTCAGCGAGACCGCAAGCATGATCGGGGCGAGAACGGGTGCTGCTGGAATTCTCGTCACGGATTGTCCTCCGTGACCGTTTCCTGATCGCGGCGATAATCATACACCTGAAACCCGAGCGGGTTTTCGAATCGCCATTCGTTGGTCTGCGGCGTGTCGGTATAGCGATAACGCACCACCGCGATCCAGTGATTGACGACCGTGTCCGTGTCGGACTGCTCGTTCGTCGCAAAGCGGACAATGCCGGTCGATGCGTTCGGAAAGGTGACGGAGGCGATCTCCGTCGTCACGCGCTTCACCTTGCCATAGAGCTTGGCGGGGTTCTTCGGGTTTGCGGCGCTGTAGAGTTCTTCGAGCGCGCGTGCGGCATTGCCGGTCGAAAGCAGCGCCGCAATGCCGAAATTGTCGGAGATCGCATAGGGATCGTAGCCTTCGCGGGCACGAATGAAGCGGACGATGTAGGCCTGGGTGATCGCCTGCTGTTCGGTCAGGTTCGAGGGTCGTGTCAGGCCGGTCTTTACCTCGATGTAACCGGTGTTCCTGTCGACCTCGACGATATAGGGTTCGAAGCTCTTGAGCGGTATCAAAAGCACGAGGGCAGCCAGGCTGAGCAGGGTGATGCCGCCGAACAGCGCGGTCACGAACCAGGCAAGGTCGCGCGAGCGCTTGGCCCGTTTGACGACTTCCTGTTCCCAGATGTCGCCGCTCTGGTAATAGCTCCTCAGATCGGCGTCGCTTGTCTCTGCCATGATCGATTATCTTTCATTGCTTCAGATCGGGTGGAGTGCTCTGGCGCGAAATTTGGGCTTCCATCGCAGCCCGGGTCCCGGAGCGCGCATCGCGGCCGATATCGCGCGTCCGGTTGGAGATTGCCTGCCCCGCGCGGTACGCTGATCTGCCGGCGCGTAAGCTATTGCTTACAGTTGCGACGGGCAGCTTTAGTCCGAAAGTGTGCGACATCCCGCCGGCAGCGTTTCCGATCCCCACCGCGATGCCGCCGGCAATGCCCTGGCCGATCGACTGGATGTAAAGCATGACGAAACCGCCGGCGATCGAGAGCAGCAGGAAGCCGGCGACATCGGCGAGCGTCAGGGTGCGTGCGCCGCTTGCCGCGTTGATCTTCGCCAGTTCCGGGTTCATCGCCGCAATGAGAAAGGCGGCGATGACATAGATGAAGAGGGGAATGAGCGCATAGGTTAGGACCTGGTTGAACCAGCCGACGCCATAGCCGCGGGTCCGCTCGAACAGCATGCAGGCGATGAAGATCGGTGCGGTTCCGATCAGGACCCAGAGCATCACCTTGGCAAGGATGAGAACGGCAAGGGCCACGGCGATGAAGATGCCGGCGCCGACGAGGATGACGATGCCGATCATGCTGGGCAGGATGGAGAAATAGCCGGATTGCTCGGCAAAGGCGGAAGCCGCCGCATTGGCCGTCTGCCAGATCTGCGACATGCCGTTGGTCGGCTCGGTGACGCCTGTCCCTGACGCTGCAAGGATCGCGCGACCGACATTCTCGGGCGCATCGTTGATCCAGTGATAAAAGAGCGTGTTGAAGTTCGCCCAGGAACCGACAATGGCAAAGATGATCATCATCCGCGCGATGCGGCCGATGACCTCGCCGACACCAAGCCGGGCGGTGCCCATGGTAAGCTGCAGCCCATACCACGCGACATAGGCCACCAGCATGACCTTCAGCAGCGGCATGATCTCGCTGCCGACGGCGGTATAGGCTTGCTGGGAAAAATTCGTGCCGGAATCGTCTATCCGTCGCAGCAGGTCGCCGAGAAAATCCTCCATCTCAACGCCCTCTAGTACTTTGCTGGGAACTGATCGGGAGACGCATCGGGATCGGTAAGACCGATCGCCGTGAACGCGGCCTTTGGATCGTTGACGGGGCGCATGGGCCCACAGGAAAGCCTTGGATCCTCGGCAAAGGAGGCGAGCCCCGCCGGCCGTTTGCAGGGGGCGGTCCTGTCCTTGACGGTGCCGCAGCCGCCGAGCAGCCCGCAACCGATCAACAATGCTGCAGCCGCCGTGATCGTCCATGCTTTAATCGCCCTTGGTTCAGTTGCCATAGGCGAGCGCCTTCTTCGAATTGGAAATGTCGGTGAGCCGGCGCTGGTTCTCCGCCTGGAGGGAGGTGACCGCGCCATTCATGACACCGATCATTTCGTTGAGCGTCAGGCCCGATTGCACCTCCAATTGCGTGTTCTGGTCGATCGACCCCTTAATATCCTGGGCGGTGCCGATCTGGGCTCCCGCCTGTTCGAAGGCGTTTTTGCGCGTCGCGATCGCCTGTTGCGATCCGGTAATCAGGGCCGAGACGCCGAGCACGGTATTGACCAGCTGCTCATAGGACTTGTCTCCCGAAAAGGTGCTGTCGTCCTTGCCGGAGAGCGATTTGACCAGTTGCAGGCCGTTGATGAAGGTGGCGGCGGTCCTGGCGATATCGCCACTCATCGAACCGAAATTCGGCACGCCCTCCTTGATGATGCTGTCGAGCGAGGGGACCGAGGACACGCTGAAGCCGTTGCCGATCGCAAGGTTCTTCAAGGGGCCGGCGGTATTGCCGCGATCCCCGGTCACGGCCTTCAACGTGTCCTGAACGGTGGCCAGGATGTTCTTGTTCGTCTCGAGGATCTGGTCGGTTGTGTCGGCCGTCTTCTTGGCGACTTCGTAATTGGTCTTGTCGATGACCGGCACGTCGGCAAATGCGGACGTTGGAGGGATCAGCAGGACAGGGATCAGCAGTGCTGGGATTGCGAGGGCATTCGAATTCATCTGACGTCTCCCATCATTGAGGTTGCAGTTGAAGCTCTATCCGGTCCTCGGCCTCCCGCTTCTGGACACAGACCTGCTCCTTGTCGTTCCAGACTAGGTTCTGACGCGGGTCGCAGAGGTGGGGGGTCGCTTGTGGTTTCTCATCGGATGTCTGCCGGCTGCTGCTTGCACTGCCGGAGAGGTTCGACACGGAGACCGTGTTTCTGGAATTGATCAGGTCGGCCATCGCGGCGCCGAGCGTGATGACGTTGTTCATCATCCCGAGATTGGCGTTTCGGACGGTGGAATTCTGATCCCAGCTGTCCTGGATCGACCCCGTTTGGACGGCTCCGAGCTGCTGATACCAGCTCCCGACGTTGCCGAGGCTGTCCGACATTGCCGCGCTCGTGCCCATGGCATTCAGCGTCGAGGACCGCATCGTCGCAAAGGCCATGTCGCCGCCGCCATAGTTCAGCGGAATGGCGGACTTGTCCGATCCGCCGAAGGCCGGCAACCATTCTTGGGTGATCGAAGCGACATAGCCTTGTGTTTCCTTGAAAGGCGGCACGCCGCCATATTTGCTGACGCTGCCGGGACCGGCATTGTAGGCGGCGAGCGCCAGCGAAACATTGCCGCCGAACTTGTCCATCTGATCCTTGTAGTAGCGCGCGCCGCCGCGCAGGTTGTCCTCGATATTGTTGGCGTCGACACCGAGCTGCGCTGCCGTCCCCGGCATCAGCTGCGCAAGACCGGTCGCGCCAGCCGGCGACTTGGCACAAGGGTTGAACCGGCTCTCCTGGTAGACGAGCGCCAGGAACTGGTTTTCGTCGACGCCTTCCTCGCGCGCCACCCGTCGCACCAGTCCTGAGATCTCCGGATTGGCCTGGGCAGCCCCAACCGGGTCGTTTGCCGGACCAGGGCGATACATCGCACAGGTCACCGATGTGTGGATGGCATAGCGGTCATGATCGGCATCCTCGATTTTGCTCGTGGCGTCGTCCCGTCTGTTGCGGGCGTCGAAAGCTGTGTCGTCTACGACCGGCACGTCGGCATGGGCGATGCCTGCCTCCGTCTCGGCAAGCAGGATCGAAGCCAGGACGGCGATCGATGAGGGAAGGGCTCTCATTCCTCCGGCTCCCAGCCGCAAAAGGCATTCAGCCAGCCGGACGGATGGTCGCCATGGACCGCACGCAATGCCTCGCATTTGGCAACCGTTTGCGTTCGTCCCGAGAGCACCTTGACGATGTCGGGCATGGCGCCGAGATCGAGCCGTGCAATGACGCTGTCATTGCCATGCTTGACCAGGAAGGCGCGTCGCTCCGGTGGCGTGTTGCGCAGGAAGTCGAATTCCTTCACCGTCAGGCCGAAACGGTGGATATAGCTCTCCTCGTCGGCGCGCGGGTTGGGAAAATGGATCGTCGTCGCAGATTGTTCGATCAACGTGTGCGCTGCCGGCGACCGGACGATGTCAGCTGCCGATTGCGTGCCGAAACCGACGATACCGTTCAACTTGCGGATCGTCTTCATCTTGTCGACGATGAAATCCGAGAAGGCCGGGTCGCGCAGCAGCCGCCAGCCTTCGTCCATGAAGATCAGGACGGGCGAGCCGTCGAACAGCTCCTCCAGCCGATGATGGATATACATTAGCGCCGGCGTGCGAACCTCGTCATTGTCGAGGATGCTCGTCATGTCGAAACCGAACAGACGGCGCTCGGAAAAGGAAAGAACGTCTTGGCCGGCGTTGAACAGCCACGCCTTCTCGCCGTCGATCCAGGGGCGGAGACGGGCGCGCAGATCATTCGGATCGGCGCGCGAGCGGCCGGTCAGAAGCCCGGAGAGATTGGCAAGCGTCCGCTGCGATACCGGCTCCGACATCAGGCGGAGCACGGCGCGCTCGAGCGTGTCCTCTTCCTCCTGCTCGAAGGGCACGCCCGTGCCCCTTCTGAGCATGGATTTCAAAAGGCGCAGCAGGAAATCGCGGTTTTCGCCGGTGTCGGCGATCTGGAGCGGGTTGAAGCCGGTCGGCCTGTCCGGCGACAGCACCTCGTAAGCGCCGTTCATTGCCCGGATGAAGATCTCGGCACCCCGGTCCTTGTCGAAAAAGACGGCGCGCGGTGCTGGCCGCACCCGGAAAGCCTGGGCAAGCAGGAAAGTAAGCACGACCGTCTTGCCGGATCCGGTCGGCCCGGTCACCAGAAAATGGCCGATGTCGCGCCGGTGGAAATTGAACCAGTAAGGCGTCTGGCTTGTCGTTTCCAGCACGGTGATCGGTGAACCCCAATGCTGGCCCTCGCGCTGTCCGGACGCGAAATTATGCATCGACGACAGGCCGGAGAAATTCGCGCTCGACAGCATGGCGCGCCTGGCAATATAGCCGTGGTTGCCCGGAAGCTGCGCCCAGAAGGCGGCCTCCATGTTCAAGTCCTCGCGCAGCCAGTTGACGTTCATGTCGGTGAGGCAGGCGCCGAGCTCTGAGACCGCCTTGTTGAGGCCGGCAAGGTCGCGCGACAGGGCAAGCAGCGACAGATGGTGAAACCCGAACACCGCCTCCTGATTGAGCAGGCTGTTCAGGGCAAAGTCGATATCGGTCTCGACATCGCTTCCCGCCTCGTCGGATGCGCCGATCTGGCGCTGCAGGCGGGTGATCCGCTCCTGCGCGATCGGCTTGTCGGCGATCGTGAAGGATTGCGTCAGAATGAATTCGTGATTGACCTCAAGCAGCCCGTCGAGCATGCCCGGCCCCGTGAAGGGCGGATATTCCTTGATCGACAGCATAGCGCCGAACCGGTCTTCATGCTTAACCGGCCCTTGTGCCTGCAGGCTCCGCCTCGAAAAATGCAGCCGCGATGTCCCGAGATAGCCGGCAAGCCCCATGCGCGGCAGGCGCATCCGTCGTTCGATGCCGCAGGTCAGGATCGCGTTTAAGAATTCGCAAGGCTCCGAATAGGGCTCGCCGTTGCGATGGATGATTCCGAGTGGGCGAGCGCCGTATTTGCCAAGGTCGCCGACGATATTGCCGACGGTCTCTTCGAGCGCGCCGATCGCCTCACGCATCTGTTCGTCTTCGGTGCCGCGTGCCTTCGATCGATCGATAATCCAGGCGATGGCCTGTCCTGCCGCCAAGGGGCCGCGCATGCTTGATCGCAGGATCGTCAGATAGAGTTCGTTGCCGAACAGGCGCTTGTCTTTTAGCGATGCCGCGTAACGACGGTCGAGCGCCGCACAGAAGGGATCGTCGAAGGCGCCGTCGAGCGCCGTGTCGACCTGTCGGCGGATGACCGTCGACCAGAGCGAGAAACGGCTGGAGCCGAGCGCGCGGATCAAAGTGTTTTGCACCGCCGCGCGCATGTTGAGTTCGGCCTGGTCTTCCGTCTGGAAATAGAGACCGTCGAGCTTGACGACGCTCATCAGTGCGCCGTCCTCAAGCTTGATCACCGTGTCGGCCACGTGCCGCAGATAGGGGATGTGCCGGCCCATCGACCGCTCCCGATGAAGCGTGTTGCCGAAGCCAAGCTCGTCGCGAATGAGTTTCAGCACGGTCATGGTCCGTAAGAATTGGCGCCCCAGAACGTCCTGTTCGGGATGCGTGGCGTTCGGCGGGCGGCGACCTGGATGACGTCGAGGGTGCGCGCGTCCCAGCGACAGAGGGCAAAGAGGGCGAGATAGGCAAAGGGTGCGGTCAGCAGCGACCAGAAGGTGTTGGTGACAAGCCAGGCGACGATGGTCAGGCCGATCACCAGCACGATTGCCATATAGGGAACACCCCACAAGGTCGGTGCGCGGGTCAACCCGATCACCAGCGGCGTTAGGGCAGGCTTATCGTCCTCGGTCCGGATCATCGCTCAGTTCCCGACGGTGGAGATCAGCTGATCGACAATGGCGGGCGCGCCGAAGACGAGGCCGATGCCGAGCACGACCGCGCCTGCGGTAAACCAGCTCAACCGACCGGCGAAGGCCAAGAATCCGAGACCGATCACCGCAATGATCGCAACCAGGCGACCGAAGGGGCCGGTGATGAAATCGACGACCGCCTGGACCACCGTCTGCAGCGGCGCAAAGGCCTGGTTGGTCGCCTGGGCCAGAGCAAGATCGGCGGTCGGAATTTGCGACAGCACGATCACGGAAACAACGAGTGTTGCACGCAGGCAAAAGCCTGGGCGCGGCGGGAATGCGGGTTTCATGGTTTTATCCTTTCCTTTGAGATCTGCAGGACGCCGGCAACGAATGTGCCGGGGCGGGCGCCGATGACATCGCTCACGGACGACGCGCCGCCGGTCCTGGGCAAGGGAGCTTGTTGGCTGGTTGCGAGCGACTTTGCGGGCAGTGCGATGCCCAGCTCACGGTTGATGACGGAGGCGACGTAGCGAACGGTCTCCGGATAGGCCGGGACGCCGTTGCTGTCGTAGATCGCCTGCTCGCCGGCATTGTAGGCGGCGGCCGCAAGCAGCGGATTTTTGAATTCATCGAGAAGCGCGCGCAGATAGCGGACCCCGCCATCGATATTGGCGGCGGAATCGCAGATGTCGGCAACGCCGAACCGTGCTGCCGTTTGCGGCATCAGCTGCATCGGGCCGCGAGCGCCGCGCGGACTGTTGCGGCTCTCATCAAGACGGCTTTCCGTCCAGGCGATCGCAACGGCAAAGTCGGGATCGACGGCATAGCGGTCCGCAGCAGCCCGGACGAGCCGGGTGATGTCGGTGGTGGTGTAATGTGACGATCCGCAAGCCTGATTGTCGATAAGATACCTATATTTGTTCTGTTCCGGTAATCCGTTCCTCGCGTCTCTGCTGTCACCACTCGAAGGCGAGGTTACCGCAGGATGATATCCAAATTTGTTCTCGGCTGCTGCTGACTCATCCAACGAAGCGATCGCTTCTCGGTCGGGAAGGAGAGCGATTGGTGCGGTATTGTTTTCAGACCAACGGATCGGCTGTTGTCCCGATGTCGGGACAGTCATAGGCATGAATTGTTTGATTTCAAAGGATTTTGACGATCCTGCCGAGGCAAGCAGCAATGTCGATGCTATGGCGCATCTGAGCGATATCGCGGATTTGAGACAAATAACCATCTAGTCAACCACTCTCAAACAGGATCAACACGGCGCTTGGCGGCATCAATCACACTGAATTTGACGTTGCGGAAGTTTACTAAATACGATAACTCGTACATCAGGAAATTGCGGTTGAAAAGAGAAAAATTCGGGATGGAGCGAATTCTGAAGATATCAAAAATAGATATGATACGTGTGGGCCTTGTGGCGATGTCCGTGGTTGTCGTGCAGCTTGGCGTCCCTGGGCGAGCCTATGCCGGCGGTTCGGTCGATGCCGATTACGTCCGGTCGCTGGCGGCTCCGGGAAAGAAGGTGCTGGTGATCGAGTACTACGATGGTCAGAAAACCGTCGTCGCCCGTCAGGGCTATGCGTCGGCGAAGGGCTTTGCGCCGATCTCGCCCACGGATTTCAGGGTCGACGACCGCGTCAGCCTGCACCTCTTCGGGGTCGAGTCTTGCCAGGGAGACTTCGTCAACAAGCGCGAAGGCTACAGCGGGAGCTGCGAGGATTTTGCAAGGACGCATCTGGCCATCGAGCTGAAAGCCGCCAAGGTGCTCTACTGCCGGGCGTTCCTGACGGAGGAAAAGGCGAGCGTCCAGGACGTGACCTGTTGGGGCTATCATTACTATCCGGGTAGTCTCGACAGTGTCGATAATATGGAGGAGCAGCTGCTGTCGATCGGCGCTCTTCGCCTATCCAGGAAAGCCGACGGAACGCCGCTGCGGCCAGACCTTATAAGCGCGGAGAGGATCGGCCGGACAGGCTACGGCATGTGGGCCGACGCGAGGACGCAGCGATGACCGGGATCCGCGCCCGCAACCTTTCCCTCATGCTGTGCCTGGTCGCTTCGACGGCGCCGGCGCAGTCAGGCTACACCCCACTCGGAGACGGCATCACGCTCGAAACCGGCGATACCTGGTCGTTGGACGGTCATCGCTTTCGCCTCTATGGCGTCCAGTCCTGTCTGAGGGGCACTTCGTTTACCGTCTCACCGGGCGATACACGCGATTGCGGCGAGGCGTCGCTGGCGGTGCTTGCGGCCTTCATCCGGGACACCAGGCCCGCCTGCGCGCCGGTCGCGCAGAACACGTCCCTATCCTACGTCCTCTGCTTTTCAACGGTCGGCGGCCATTCGCTCGATCTCGGTACGATACTGATTTCCGAGGGGTTCGATTTTGCCGCACTCGATAACAAAGGCCTGCCGGTCAATCCCGCCTATGCCGTTGCCGAGCAGGAGGCGCGGTCGCGTCGGGCGGGGCTCTGGCAATTCGCCGACGTGCAGCATCCGTCCGTCCTGATCGGCCATGTGGCGACAGATCCCGGGGAGCGACCATGATGAAGCGGTGCGCGGTGCTGTTGTCGATGACAATCGGGCTTTCGGCCCATGCCTGTTTCGCTGCCGATCTTTTCGCACTTGGCAGAGACACCGGTGATCTCAGCAGCAATGAGATCAGCGGTGGTGAGATTAGGGGAAGGGTATCGGTGGTCGATGGCGGGGCACTCTGGTTTCCGCAATATGCCGTCGCCGTCAGGCTCGCCGGTGTCGACGCTTGCGCCTTGCCGCAATGGGCGTTTGAGCCGGATGGCGCGCCTGCATCCGTTTCGTCCCCGCCGGTTCCGTGTGGACCGCTGGCAAAGGCATGGCTGAAACGCATCGTCGGCAACGCCGCCGTCACCTGTCGTCTGACCCTCGACACGTCTGGAAACCGAAAGACAGCGCGATGCGCGGCCCGCGGTCACGACCTCGGTCTGGAAATGTTGCGGGTCGGCTGGGCGAGAACAACGGCCGCCGGCCGAGGCGATCTGCAATATTCAGCCGCTGAGCGCTATGCCCGGTCTGCCCGCTACGGCTTCTGGGGAACCTATGTGCTCGACATGGACGAGTGGCAGCAAAGGGCGGTCGATCGGACAGTCTCGCGGGGGCCCGCCGTCGACCGAAACCTTCTGGCATCGCTCCAGGCTGAAATCACGCCGCCATTTGCCGACTGGCGCCGGCGAGCGCTCAGAACCGATCGATAGGAGGAAAGCATCATGCGTTTGCCCCTGGCTGTTCTTCTGATGGCGATGGCCTGCACCGTGCAATCCCCGACGCGCGCCAGCGAATGGGGATGCGAAGTCCTGCTCTGCGCCGCCTCGGATAATCCCGCCTGGCAGGCAGTCGCGACCTGCCGGCCGCCGATGGAGCGATTGATCGATGCGATGAAGCAGCCCGGATTTTCCTGGCCGACCTGTCCCGAGGGCGGCGCCGGCAAACCGGGTTATGATCGCTATGCCGACTGTCCCGCAGGCTGGACGCCGAGCGTTGCAGACGTCGACAGCGACCATGGAAGCTCGGACCTGTCCCGCTGCCGTCGTGTGGTCGATCAGTGTGCACGCGGTGCGGCGCGCGCCGGTCGGGATGGCGCCGACGGTCGCATAGTCGACGATGCCGGGATCACCAGGGCGTATTCGCAGTACGATTCCTGCCATGTCGTCGAGACCATGGCGCGGCCACTGCGCGACAAGCCGTATTTCTTCGATATCGAGGAACAGGATGGCTCTGGTTCGGCACGGCAATATTTTAGTCTGGATCGATGATGGAACGCGCGGTAGCGATTGACCGGTATTCTAAATTTCGGGAGGGAGAGGCAGGGGTTGCGGTCGGCTGCCGTTCCAGTGATAAATCGACTGTGAGTGGCGCGACGAGCAACAGAATGACCGCAAAAACAGACGATTACATCAAACGCAGAGGTCTCGTTGAGACCAATGATGCGGAAATCGACAATCCGATCTTCCGCGCAGAAGGATACGAGGGAACGCCTGCGCTCGGTGAGATGGACAATCGCATCGGCGAGGCGCTCAGGGTCGCGCGCGAACGGCAAGGCCTGACGCGGCCGGACCTTTCGCCGCTTCTTGGTCTGACGACGCAGGTTTACGGGCGTTACGAGCGGGGAGAAGCCAAGCTCCACGTCACCCGCCTCGTGCATCTCTGCGAAATTCTCGGTTTCTCGCCTTTGGAACTGATCTTTGCCGCCGCCCCCCATCTATGGGGAGAGGCACAGGAAGAGGCCGAAACCCGCTACCGCCTGATGCGGCATGTCGAGCAGCTGCCCCTGGAGAAGACGAAGCTTCTGCTCGGTGTCATCGAATCGTTCCTGGCGACGGAGCAATCATCTCCGGCCAGCACCTGATACTGAGGCCTCCGCTCCAAGACTGCGACGGCTCGGGTCAGTTCGTTTGCAAAGCTGAGGTGGCAAAGTCCTGCTGCCAAAAATCAGCCGGCGGGCGGGAAGGGCGGTTGAGGCCGGCTTTGAACACTGAGCTGCTACGGAGTTGCCGACATGCGTGACCATCATCACCGCCTATCGGAACTGGACAAGCCGTTGACGATTTGCGTTCGATACATGGAGTGAAGTCCGAGGATGGATAAGGTTCACACTGAGGAGACGAATGTTTCTCGATGGGTTTTGCCCATCTCTATCCTTGGGAGCAGCCTTGGCTTTATCGACAGTTCGGTCGTCAATATCGGGCTTCCGACCATCCAGGACCATCTGAACGCATCGCTTGCCACGATCCAGTGGGTAACCAACGGCTACCTGCTGACGCTGGCAAGCCTGGTCCTGCTTGGCGGTGCCACCGGTGACCGATACGGAACGCTTCGCGTCTTCGTCATCGGCCTCATAGTCTTCGCTCTTGCCTCGATTGGATGTGGGATCGCCCCCTCGGCTGCCGTGCTTGTCGGTGCGCGGATCGTCCAGGGCGCTGGTGCCGCCTTCCTCATTCCGACCAGCCTTGCCCTCATCAGCCAGGCCTATAAGGGGGAAGCGAGGGGACGGGCGATAGGCACCTGGGCGGCCGCGGGCGGCCTGCTGATGGCCCTAGGACCGCCCTTCGGCGGTTTCCTGATCAACGTCGCCGGCTGGCGCTCGATCTTCTTCATCAATATACCGCTCGCCGCTCTGGCGATCTATCTTTCAGGAATGATCCGCACCGCCGGGGGCCGGTTAGACGATCGAAGCCTGGATGTGCCGGGAGCGCTGCTAGCGATCGCCACGCTTGCGGCGCTGACTTACGGGCTAATCGTGCTTGGAGAGGGGATGGCGAGAGCTGGCGCGATCGCGATTGCCGCCGCGGTGCCGCTTGCCGTTGTGTTCCTATTGATCGAGCATCGAAGCGCGATGCCGATGATGCCGCTAAAGCTGTTCGGCAGTCGTACCTTTGCCGGCGCAAACGCGCTCACCGTGATCCTCTATGGTGGCCTGGGTGCTGCGATCTTCATGCTGCCCTTCTCAATGATCAGGGCGCATCACTATAGCTCGATCGCTGCGGGCCTGGCCTTCCTGCCCCTATCGCTGATCCTCGGCCTCGGGTCACGGCTGTCCGGGAGCCTGGCCGACGCGGTCGGCAACCGGCTGCCGCTGACGATCGGTCCGCTGATTGCTGGCGCCGGATTTGCGACCCTGGCGCTTTCGGCAAACGGTGAAAACTACGCGACGACGTTTCTTCCGGGACTGGTCATTGTGGGCCTGGGAATGACCCTGGCTGTGCCGGCTCTCACTACCGCGGTGTTCGATTCCGTCGCTGACAGCGATAGTGGCGCGGCGTCGGGGATTAACAATGCTGCGGCGAGAACGGGAAGCCTTTTGGCAACGGCTGCCCTCGGTATTGCCTTTGGTAGTGAACGGATGGCAGCCATGTCGATCGAGGTGCTGACCAGCGCCTATACCAGCGTGATGTGGTGCGCAGCGCTGGCATCGGCTGCAAGTGCTGTGATTGCATTCGTGAGCATTTCGAAGGGCAATGGCTCACATGAAAAGGCGCATTGATCTTGGCCCGATGAGACCAAGGCTGGTGGCTGGATAAAGTAAAGCGTAGCTGACGAAATGGTTCTGCCTGGTCAGCTGTTTGTGGTGGCAGCATGCATGCGGCGGCAATCGGAAGAGTTGAAAATAAAGTGTGGTTTCCCGTCAGAAATTACGGTGGCGTCACCCCGATGCGATAGGCTAGGAAGGTGGTTCATACGGAGTTTTACCCTTGATGAAATCGAGCCTCGAGCATCTGCCGGAACAGAAGCAGCGGGAACTCACGCGCGTGGTAGAGATCATCCACGAGGAGTTCGAGGATGCGCTGAAGGGTGGCGAGGCGGAATTCAAGAAGAGGGGGCGGATCTGGAAGATCATCCTGTTTGGTTCCTATGCCCGCGGAACCTGGGTCGAGGAGCCGCACACGACGAAAGGCTACCGATCCGATTACGATATCCTGATCATCGTCAACACCAAGAAGCTGACGGATCCGGAGTATTGGGACGCGACCAGGAGTCGACTGATGCACAGTGGACTCAAGACGCCGGTAGGCATCATTGTCCACTCGCGGCGCGAGGTTGGCGATCGTCTTCACCTAGGTCAGCCCTTTTTCTCAGACATCCGCCGCGACGGGATTGTTCTCTACGAACTTGATGACGTGCCTCTTCCACAGCCGAAGCCAATGTCACCTGCCGAAGAGTATCAAGTTGCCAGGGGGCATTTCGATGCACGATACCCCGAAGCTGTCATGATGCTTAAGACATCGCAGTGGCAAAAACTTCAGCCAGAGGAGAACAGTTTCAAGTCTGCATCGTTTAGTCTTCATCAGGCGATTGAACAGGCTTATTCGACCGTCCTTCTTACTCTTACAAATTATTCGCCAGCGTCTCACAACATCAACTTTCTACGCGCCCTCAGTGAGGACCGAGATCGGCGCTTGGCGGACGCGTGGCCTCGTGACCGGCAGCGCTTTATCGCTTGGTTCAATCTGATCAATGAGGCCTACGTTAAAGCACGGTATTCGCCCCACTACGAGATTAGCCAAGAGGCTTTGATCTGGCTCGGAGAGCGGACAACTGAGCTGCACCAACTCGTGGCGACAATTTGTGAAGAACATCTGGCAAGCTTGAAGTCACAGCTTTAATTGTGAAGCGATTCCAGTGATAGTTTCTGAATTATTGAGTATAGATTCAGTGCGTATGGTTATCAATTCGGGATGGCCGTAATACATTTGTGTTCTGTAAGTAGTTTTTCCATATTAATGGCTACGAATATTACTGACCATCGATAACCAGTACTTATCGATGGTTGATAATCCAACTCAAAACCGTACCATGTGAGGAACTCTAATATCTCTATAGAGTTCTCATAAGAAATCATTTACCATGATTTCAATGGCTTACGATCTCGCAAAAATTAGCGTGACACCGTTGATGCGGCCGGCTTTCGACGCCGGTGTCGCACTGACGCGTCTCGACGAGCGCATCGCCCTTTCGCCGGTCGGGCAGGGCTTCCTCGAACGCTCTCAGTTCACCGACGCGTGCGCCTCGCTGTGGATCGACGGCGAACTCGTCCACCTCGAAGACCTCGTCCTCCACGACGCCACGAAAGACATCCGCACGCCCACCCACGAATTGACCATCGCCCGCGACGTCCTGCGCACCCGTCGGCGCATTGCTGGCCAGTCCCCCGCCTGGGCGTTATCCGCCGACGGTTTGCGGAAGCTCCGACAGACCTCGGAGATCACGCCGGTCGGCACTGATGAGATGGAGGCAACCGGCACTATCCGGCGCGCGGCCGCGATCGATCCGGAAGGGGAGGGGGAGGAGGATGACGACTTCAAAACTCTCCCCGGCGTCGACTATGCCGCCATCGATGCGGTGCTCGCCCGATCGGAGGCGGCGATCGAAAACGCAACACGGCCCGGCCGCGCCGGCGCGGCGGAAAAAGATTCACTGATCTACGATCTCGATTGGGACGAGGACGCGCGGCTGGAGGAATGGCGGGGCGTGTTGTGGCAGGTGCAAGACCTGCCGGTGGTGCTGCAGGCGATCGTTGCCCTCGACGCCTGGAACGAGCTTGCCGTCCTGCAGCATGCGCCCTGGCTCGGACGGCTGTTGTCCGCCTCAATATTGCACCAGGCCGGCGTCACCAGCGGGGCCCATCTTGCCGCGATCAACACCGGCCTCAGAACCATCCCGGTGGATCGGCGCCGACATCGCGATCGCGAGACCCGGCTGCTTGCCATCGCCCATGGCCTGCTTGCGGCCGCCGAGATCGGTCTGAAAGAGCATGACCGGCTGACGCTGGCGAAGACAATGATGGACCGAAAGCTGGACGGGCGCCGGACGTCTTCGAAATTGCCGGAGCTGGTCGAGCTGGTGATGGCGAAACCGCTGGTGTCGGCCAAGATGGTGGCGAAAACGCTGGAGGTGACGCCGCAGGCGGCGCGGCGGATTGTTTTGGAGCTCGGCCTGAGAGAGATGACGGGGAGGGGGAGGTTTCGGGCGTGGGGAGTTATGTGAATCTGCGGCTTACGAGACGACACCGTCGTGCTCTGGGTTGGGCCAGTGCGGCGCAGTTCGACTGACGCGCCAGCACAACGACCTTCAAGAAGCGGCGAATATATCTCGCTGGCTCCTGAGCCTAATCCTCCAGCGAATCCGCCCACGACAGGCCCTTTTCTTCCCGAAACCGCTTGAAATAATCCAGCTCTTTTTTCACCGCGTCGTTGGACTTGAAATAGTCGTGCATGATGAGGTTGGACTGGTTGAGAATGGCGATGAAGGAATCCAGCGTTGCGGCGAGGTCTTCGCGAGTGGGTTCGTCGAATATCACCATGTCGAGGCCATCCTCCCGTGGCCGGAAGTGCCGCGAGGTGAGCGCTCGGATGTTGTTATGGCTGTCGTTGCAGAGGCTGTTGTAGATTGAGCGGTATTCGTTTTCCATCCCAGCCGCTTTGAATTTGTCATAGTTACTTGGAATGGCTGATGCGTCGGTGAAGGCCTTTAGCTCCGCCTTATGATGATCGAGCTTCTTCAGCGCTTCAGGGTTATTCTTAAAGTAGATGAGAAAGGGGTTCTCTCCTTTCACTCCGTCGCCTGCGAGCTTGATCCACTCCTTGTGGTAAACGGCAAGCATCGCCTTCAGATACTCGTCGCTGTTCGCTAGATTGATAAGATCCACATGAGCTTCCATGGCAGACCTGAGCAATGTGTCCATGCCAGTATATGCGCCGCCCTCGCGAATAATGATGGCGCTGTTCGTCAACTCGATGATGGTAGCGTACAGCGATATAAGAGTGCGGTGAACTTCGCTGCGCTTGTCGAACTTAAGATTGCTAAGATTCTTTACGGTCACACTGTAGAGTTCGATGAGATAGCCGTACATTGATTCCTCCGGGCAGAGAAAATTTGCACGGCTGGAGCTAAACGTCCAGATCATCCCAAGTGCGGTCTACAGCCAGAATCCTGAGTGAGGTTCTTCTCCGCTAGGCTGCGGTGCCCAGTCACGGTTTGTGCTGTGACAACGTTGGTTCCCCCAGGCATCCAAGGCGAGATGCGTTGGCGGCGCCTGCGCGGCCGGTGTTCCTGGCCGGGATGGTGAGGATACGCTCGACGCCACGGCGCTGTCGGGGCGGCAAAGTATCAGATTCTTGCTCAAGGAGATGTCGGCAGTTGTTTAGTTGAAAACGATTGGATAAACCCACCCCTTCCCAACACCTGTGCTGGTTTCGCGCGAATACCTCTCCGTGAAGGGATAGATCATGCTAGCCGCACGGCCCTCTAACTTGGATAAATAGTACAGCCCGAAACCCAGAGCCTGTGGCTTTGTTGATAAGGGGCTCAAATATAGGTTGGATATGCGTTGTTTGCTGTTTAGCAGACTCACTGCCTCATCCAAGACAGCGGCCGTGACATAGGGGTCGTTAGCCGTCGCGAAAAAGTTGAGATCCACGGCATGTTGGGTCGAAACAGCGGATACGCGGTCAAGGCGTAAAATGCTCTCTTGGTACATGTCTGCACTCAAAGAGGGAAAGCAATGCAACTGCACGACTCGTGCGCTTTCCTTGTTCGCTATTACTTGGCCAATCAAGCTATGATCATAACCGATGCCAACCACGACAACGTCATGGTCCATCTCCGGATTGTGCAATCCCTCAAAACCAGCGACTTGGCGCACACTGACTGTCTCTGTCAGAGAAAAGCGTGTTTCGACCTTGCGCGAATAATGGCCTGGTTCAGTATATATGAACTCTAGTTCTTCGACCGGATTAGCTTTGAAATATTTCAGAAGCAAAAGGATATGGGGGTGCAAAAATCCTGTAATGTCGACGCACACGCTCTTGATGTCCGGATCGGCCAGGCCGCTTTGGCGAAGGCCCTCAACAACCAGCTCCGCTTCATTCTCAGGTAGCGAATCCACCAGATGACGTCCTGCAGGATATTCATCGGTGCTGTATCCGTAATCGGGCAAGATCCACCAAACCTTCCGAGATGCATTTACCTCATCAAATGTAGATTTCACTCGTTCATTGTCGTTATATGCCGAGATAAAAACGTCTCGATTACGCTGTTTCTCATCGGCTGACAGAAGACGCTTTGAATCAATCAAAAATTGCAACATCATTGATCACAGAAGTTTTGGTTGTTTTACGGTGGCATTGCGCGAGACTTCGATGAACATGTTTTGAACCCGACCTCGCATCAGAGACGCAAGCGTTGCCCGCTTCGTGTGATCTAAGATCGCGTTCGCGAGTTCTTGCTGTAGTTCAATCGTTCCCCGCCTATGGATAGATACTCCCCATCTAGGGGCAAGCATAGGGCCAAGCTGGTATTTGGCATCGACGGCGTGAGAGTTCTTGTTTTTGCTCCCTGCCTGGATTTTGATGAGGTATGACCAGTTCTCGCAGGTTTGTAGAACTTTGCGTGCGTTTTCGGTTAGTTTCTCTTCATCAACGCTGAACGTCCCAACGTCACATTCGCTCGGTTTGTCGCTGTATCGCACGGTTCGGAAGAGCACGGCCAGTGCTTCCACTCCTTCCCTTACGTCCACCCCTGTTCCCGTGGGCTGTGCATCCTCCCAAAACCAAGCGGCGCTGTCGAGAACACCAAGTGATTGGGATTCGACGCTGATGACGCCGTCGGCGAATGGCTTCTCCCCAGCGAACGAAGAGCGACGGTAGATTTGCTTCAGAATACCAAGTAAATTCCGCGGAATTCCCTGTGACAAATGCACTAGCTGTTCCCATCCACAGTAAGGGATGGTTTTTCCGCATTCTCTGTAGAGTTGAGCGAGCAAATCGGAGCCGAAGTGGCTTAAGACATCCTCGTAGTCGGGTGCGGCAGCTTTCCCACCTTTCATGAAGGCATCAGCTTTCGCTGATATAGATTCTGCAGCCGCGCGTATTTCGCCGGTTGTGTCAGCCCATGCTCGGTATAGCAGGAGGATGTTCACCTTCTCGAGTAGGGGATAATCCTTCATTGTCAACAACGTTACGATTTGTTCCACCCATGACGATGGCGCGTCGAACCCCTTTGTAAGATTTGACCGTAGCTTTGCTATATGCGTTCTGTCGGCTCCTTTCTTGTCTCGGCCCGAAACCGCCTCAAGGGTCGGTTTCTGGTAAAAATTGGCCTTGTTTAGTTCTTGAAAGCAATCACGGAGTTCTCCGTTACGCCGCGATGTTAGACCGACTTGGTCAAGCCGCTTCGATACCAATTTTTCCACAAAGACTTCATAAGCTGACGACTCATCACGTAGGAAGGAATCGAGTTCTACGCGCTCGTATTCCGAGCCCCGCTTTATGGGTTCTCCCGATCCAAGCGTTTCGTATGTTCGAATGCCATACAATCTGGCGCCCACCTTAACCGTGGCATTTCCGGATCGGTATCGGATCAAACTGTTCAGGAACCGTTGTTGGCTGGCAGTGAAATTTTCCGCCTCGTCGATAAGATAGACAAATACTGTCTTTTCGAATTCACGGATCCGTTGCGCTGCTATACGAGGGAGACCGTAGAAAAGACTTCCAGGCGAGAAAGATATCACCACCGGGTCCATGGTTCCCGTGATCGCTACGTTGTTAGCCGCATAGTCAATATGTTTTCGTAACCGTGTGACATACTCGATGAGCTCGTCGATGGTCGAAAATTCACCCTTCACATTGATGTCGAAAAGTTGGTGGATATCCGAAACGAAGCCGCTTGAATCGTAGTCGCATTCCTCGTTTTCGTTGAGCCAGCTTTTGAGGACATCGAGAAAAGTGGCGACAAGCCAAAGCTCAAAATACATGCTGAAGATCGCCAGCCACAGGTCTTCAGTCTGCTTCTTGCCCGAGAATTTCTGCGAATTGAGTCCCTCGGCTCGCACGTAGATGCCGAGGTAACCATCTTTTACGACCGCATCGGTTATGCTTCCCGCTCTGGCTGCTTGCACCGGTGCAGAGCAATAGCGCATCAAGTGCGTCTTGCCGCTGCCTTTGCCGCCAACAAGGATCATCGGCATCAAAAGTCGAGGTTGAAGGAAGTTAACGAGCCCTCCGTGTTCGTCGGCAATGTCAACCCAATAATCAAGGATCTCTGCCGCAGAAAAATCGGATGCCTTAACTAGGTCAAACGGGTTTTCGTCTAGTCGAATTGCCATGCTTCTAATCCTAAATCTTCGGATACCGTCTAAATATCGGTGTCCAAGGTATCGGAGAGCCGTTTGAGACCTCGCGCCATATTATCGGGAGCGTATTGTCTGGTGTGTTGTGATGAAATCCGAATAACATCTGACTGTCTTCAAAGCCTCCCGCGTGGCCAGGAGCCAGCAGGTTGCCATAGTGCAAAGCAACGTCGCGAACAGTTGCCTCAGATACATGCTCCGGTACCACCCGAAGGTATCGAGAATCGTTAGAAAGGCACCGGTAACTGGCGTCCAGCTCGATAAGAGCGGCCGATCGAGCGTTGAACAACGTGTTCGTCCTCACATTCGACATACCTGCTGCGGTTCCGAAGATTGAAAAGTAAGAAAATTCGATATCAGGATCGAGCGCCCGAATATCCTGCAAGATGTTCCTGGAGTATTTGAGGGCTGTATCCCCCGAGCCGCATACGTCGTCCAAAAATACATATCGTCTGATGGATGTGTCCTGTAGCTGCCTCGAGACAACGCCCCCAGGGCCCACAAATCTCTCAGTGATTTCCGCGTTGTCTAGAAAAATCGACTTAGTAAGCCCGTTCTCCTGCCTGAAAAAGTACAGCAGATGGACGCCGCTCTCGGACGGATTTCCCACCCCGAGAAACCGCGTCCGGTTCAATTCTTCGGAAAGTCTCGCTCGAATCACATCGAGATCGCGAGTGTCGCCAGACGCCTTTCGGACCTCTTGAATAAGAGGTATAAGAAACAGATCTCTGTATTGGGCTCGAAGTAGAACACGAATTTCCGTGCTGCCGTAGTAAAGAAACTGGGCGAGGAGGTATAATGCGTGTAATCGCTCCACCTCACTGGTATGGCCGCTCCGACCGTCGAAATTCTCTAGCCACCGCTCGACAAGTGGCCAGCTAACTCGGCCTTCCCACAAGGCGGAATTCAACACGGTAATGCGTCGGCGAAGGCTGTCCCAAGTGCTTTCGGCACCTTCGTCCTCCACAAGCGGAAGCAGGCTTCGGATTTCGTCCAACGGGCTCATCGCACTTACACCGGCAGCTTCTTATGGACCAACGCCCAGTGTTTAGTGATGGCTTCTGAGCGCCTTTGCCCCGTTGTCATCAAACCTATTTCTTTTATCGCATCCGCCCGTCTCTGTCGCATTACCGAACCCTTTGTCCCTCAGCGCTTCTGAAAAACAATTACGTGCTCTCGTTCAATTGTTCCGGCGGTTTTGTTGCGCTTCGTCATCAACCCTCGGGATCGTATATCGTCTACTAGTTCAAGCGTCGTTGTCAGACCTTTGCGCGAAAAAATGTCTTTCACAAACTGGCTAGTTGAGAAATTATGGCCGCAAATCATATTATCCCCAACAACTAGAACTAGATGACCGTTCGGCCGAAGTCGCGAAACGATACCTTCTGCCGCGTCGTCCATTTCGCGAAGATAAGTAACCGCAATATGAGCACGCAAAGGATTCACAGCTTTGATTTTTTTTAGCACCTCCGCGGCGCTAGACACTGAAGCGCTCTCCGCGTTGTAGTCAGATTTGTAAAAGTGCTCTCTGCCAATATTCAGTTTCTCTAGCTCGCGAAGCTGATTGGCGGGGGCCATTCCCAACCATCCAATGCTTAGAGACGATGCTCGAATGTATTTTTGGGCCCCGGCGTAAGGCGGCGAGGTGATGATGAGGTCGGCCTGTGCTTCTCCATCTAGGTGATGTTGCCGCGCATCGGTGTAAATTTTCGAAATGCAGCCTTCCGGCATCTTACTCAAGCGAGCACAGTTCGCCATTACAACTTTTTTGAAGTGCTCGATAAGGTCTGGAGAGTCTATAATGTGCTTTTCGAGCGCTTCTCCCTTTAGTCGAACGGGTACAGAAAGTCTCGGATCGCTGACGCTAACTTTTTTCACACAGGCGGAAAAGCAGGACTCAAGAAAATCGAGGACAGAACCGTTTGTGTTATTTCGTATTGAATAAAGTAGAGAGCCGAGAGACCTAATAACAGCTTCAGAAAACCAAATATCCTTTTTGATTGTAGTCGTAAAGGGAACTTGCCGCGCCGCGTCGACGCCAGAGATGACCGCATCAAGTGCTGCTGTTACTATATCGGAAGTTATGTGTGTCGTCTTAGCTTTAGCAATAAGCCTTGCGAGCGGGTTTGCATCGGCACCCATAGCCCGCCGTCCAGCTAGTAGGGCTTCAACCAAAACAGTGCCAGACCCCGAGAAGGGATCATAGACCAAGTCGTTTGGTCGCGAGTACTTTGTGCAATTTATGAAAAATAGCGGGATGTTAAGCAGCAGCTTCGCAGGGTAGGAATGAAAGAGGTGTGTGGCTCGATCCACACCAGACCCGAGTGGAACAAGGGCGCGGAAATTGACCGAGATCGGCGAACCGTTGGCGTCGTATGCTTCTTGCAAACTCTGAAGGTCGGCATCGAAGTTCCAGGTCTTAAGATCGCGTGTTTTAACTTGCGTGCTAATCGGCGCAGCCCCTGCGGTTAGATCAGAGTCGGTCAGAGATCGAGCGCGAAGGGGACGAAGAAACTCATTCATCTTTGAGCGCAGACATGAGCTCGGTCCATTCCCTTTGGGAAAGACCGCTCTCATCGAATGAGATCGATTTACCGGCCAGTTGGCTTTTCACGACCTTCCACGCGGAAGCCGAAAGTGTCACCGCGCCTAGCTTGTACTCCTTGAACGCATCATAGGTCAGAGGGACCCATTTTTCGGTGATTTCAAGCAGCCGTTCTGCATATGCGCGGATCTCGTATTGAGCGTGAGGATCGGCTCGCAGGCGCAAAAAATTCAACAGGTTGTGTAGATTTGTCTTCCAATACCATTGCGTGTAAAAATTGAGGCTCAGGTTCATGCGGGCGAGCTCGCGCGCGATGCCAACACGTCCATTGTCAGTGATCATGCCTTCTTCGGAAACATTCAGAAGAGCGTTGTAGCCCGCGTAGCTGCGCTCAGCCTCTTCACGAAGAAGGTTCAGCACCCACCCGTTGTCGGCGAGAGGCGCGTCCTCGCGCCCTTGCTTGTTGTTGGCCGACTGCGCGGCCAAATTCGCGGCATCGGGCACATAAAACTCTTTGTCCAGAATAGAGTACCGGGCAGAGTACTCGTTCACACTCGCAGTTCTATGGCGTATCCATTGGCGAGCAACAAAGATCGGCAGTTTAACGTGAATCTTAATTTCGGCCATCTCGAATGGGGTCGTATGTGAGTGGCGCATCAGATATCGAATGAGGCCGCGATCCTCGCTAACCTTCTTCGTCCCGCGACCATAGGACACTCTCGCGGCCTGCACCACCGCTGCATCGTCTCCCATGTAGTCAACCACGCGGATGAAACCGTGGTCGAGCACGGGGATTGTCTTGTGGAGAAGTTCTTCCAAGCCGGTGGAGACAGCACGGTACGTCGGTTTCACGTCGTCTCGAAGACCGTTTTCAACGTCATTTTCCTGTACCAAATCATCCTCATGGAGTAGCTGTCTGCGCCATATCAGTACTGTGATTTCAGCCTAGCGACAATCTAGAAGGCCTCTTTTCTCCCCAAATGCCTTCAAAGGATGAGAGCATTGCATTGGATCAGCGTCGCGCGCGTAAAACTGCCGATCGCCCCACGCCTGTCGAAGACCATTAGGGTCTTGCGGCTGCCCAAATGTTCGACCGAGAGCTTGATCGAAGACATTCGAATCCGTGGTGTTCATAAAGCACATTGGGATAGGCTCGGGATAAAGGCTTGAAGGTCAGCTTGCCAAATCTGTCTTGAGTACCTCATTTTGCACCCCATGTACGAAGGCAAGAAACCACAGGGCACCATGAAAAAACGACTGAACGACAAAGTGCTCAAAGTTGGGGATGTGATCCTGACGACCAGTGACGCGGGGATTAGTAAACTAATCCGCGCCACCACCATCAGCCCGATTTCGCACGCTATGCTCTATGTCGATCACTGCTCGGTTATCGATGCGACGGGAGATGGAGTGCACTCCGCGAACACACAACGACTGTTCTTCGAGGAGCATAACGCGGTATTCGTCCTTCGCGTCGAAGGTGGTCTGGATCCGGCAACCGCGGTAAAGATCTGCAACTATGTCCGCGAACGCGTCGGAAGCGAGTACGCAACTTGGGAAGCTGGCAGAGCCTGGCAGGGACTGGGAAAAAAAGGAACGCCCAAACTATTCTGCAGCCGTCTCGTTGCGCAGGCTTATGCAGCCAATGGCTTCAATCTCGTCAAGAACACGGATTTCTGCACGCCAAAGAAACTATTGAAGAGTGCGAAGCTCGTCGAAATCGCCGACCCTACGGTGGAAGTCACCGACGAGGAGTATCGGGCCTGGCAGACACATCCCAGCGGGTTAGATCTGATGCGGCAGTCGACGAACCACATTCTCAACGGCGCTCGTATTATTGATAAATCTATTCAACATCTTAGTGACGTGGATAGATTAGTGCTGGAACATTCCGAATATGACGAAGCCATCTTGCAGCTTTACATCGAATCCGGCTTTCTTCACGTTTGGAAGACCGATCATGAGATCAACCCGTGGCACTACGATGGGCGGCTTATGGAGGACGTTGGCAATAGAAATTATGACGGCGTTCGGTGGTATTGCGAGAGCACTCTGTCCGAGGGGTCTCGCGCAGAGAATCGATATGTGGCGAATGCCAAGGTCTACCAACATTACCAGTCGATGAGGCCCAGAAAAACCATTGTGACGCTCATGGCTTTCTACCAGATGTTAGCGGAGCAACATGCTCGCCGCCTCGATATCGCAGAGGACTGGCTTAAGCGTCACCCGTACGTATGATAGTGGAAGCGGCTTGCTCCACCAGCTCGCCAGACTTCGACACGATCGATGATCCGTAGGCTTCTCGCGACGAAATAATCAGCGCCTTATTTGGCAGAGGACGGGCCAGTTCCTTTGCCTCGTCCCATGGCGCCCGCATCCAGATGTTGGTTTCTTCCTTCGTCAGCAGGAGTACGGGCATGGCCTTCTCATGGATCGGCTTGACGAGATCGTTGGGATCCGTGGTAAGAAAACCATAGAGGTCGTCGGTCGTGAGTCCGTCCCGAACCTTGCGGACGCTCTTCCATTGCGGAACATGGATGCCGGCAAAGAACATCAGCGATTTCTCGTCATCGCGGGCAAACCAGGCATTGGGCACATTGCCGCCTTCCTCTCTGCTCGCCGGATCCGGTTCGGCAAAGCTTGTCACCGGGACGAGGCACCGATTTTCGGTACCGAACCATCGTGTCCAGTGTGGCAGGTTGAGCTTTCGGATATTGGTCACACCTCGGTCCGGCTCCATGCGGATGAGCTCATTCATATCGACGGCCTGACCCTTGGCTCTCAGTTTCTCCGCCCGGGCTTCCGCAGCCTTCTTCTGCACGAAGATCGGTGACGGCAGGCCCCAGCGGGCGTGTACGAGCTGCTTCTTCCCATCTGAAGTGTTGCGGACGATCGGCCCCATCTGGTCGGGGTTCAACTGATAGGCCGGCATCAGGTTGATCAGGCTTTCGGCGTCCTGAGCCCACTTTGAGACCCAGTCCTTGTCTTCCATCCGGTAGAGGTTGCACATCCAACGCCATCCACTTCGCTCGGGTCGAGTGCAAGTCAATCTAACGTATGTCGCCGATTTCGCTAGTCGAGCTTGTAAACGTCGGCGTTGTCCTGCCGCTCCCGCAAGCCCTTGTAGGACGGATGACGCAGTTTGCCGTCTCCGGTCCAGGACCGAAACTCGATCTCTGCAATCAAAGTCGGCTCGACCCAAACGATGTCTGCCTTTTCGGCATAGGGAACAGGCGGCTGCTTCCGCTTCCAGCGCAGCTTGTCCAGCATCTTGCGCAGCCTGATCATCTCAGCTTGCTTGAAGCCCGTACCGACGCTTCCGACATGGACGAGATCAAGACCACGATGGGCGGCAAGCACGAGAGAGCCGAAGCCGGCGGGCGACGCCGTGGATGGTTCATAGCCGACGACCATGAACGCTTCGCTCTGCACACACTTGATCTTGACCCAATCGCCGGTCCGGCCGGAACGATAGGGTTGATCCAGTTGCTTGCCGACGATGCCTTCGAGGCCAAGGCGGCAGACGTTCTCGAGCAGGACAGTTGGCTCGGCGTCGAGTGTTTCAGAAAGACGGATGGCGCCGTCCTTACCATCGAGCGTGTCCTCAAGAAGATGGCGGCGCGAGCGGTATTCTACCCCGCGCAGATCATGCCCATCAAGGTACAAGAGATCGAAGGCATAGAGGATGGCGTCAGAAGCGCGGTTGCCGGCCGTTTTACCGGAGGCACCGAGCGACTGCTGCAGCAAGCCAAAGTCCGGCCGCCCTTCTTCGTCAAGTACCACCGCCTCGCCATCGATGATCATCGTCGCCGGTCCGAGCGCCCGGGCAGCCTCTGCGATATCCGGAAACCGGTGCGTCCAGTCATGGCCGCCGCGGGTGAGGATGCGCACCCTTGTCGGCTCGATATGGACAGCCAGGCGGTAGCCGTCCCATTTCAGCTCCCAGCTCCACTGATCGCCACGTGGCGGATGCGCCTTCAGTTGCGCGAGCACCGGCTCGACGCGATCAGGCATCGGATCGAATAGAAGCTGTGGCTGTGCGGGATTGCGCTTCCGACGCGGCTTTGAGCGGATCGGAGTTTCGATATCACGAAGGAGCGGCTTTGATCTCGGTGGCTTCGTCATTGAGAGAGTTCAGCACAAAAATCTTAAGAACATTGTGACGCCTTGCTTCCGTCCCCGCTATCCACCGGGCGAACCCAAATCACCCAAGAGGCCCGCAAAATTTCTTTTTCCCGTACGCGCTTGATTCCGCTTCGAATCTTCAAAATCGCTAATGCTGGGATAATATTCCTCGCTTGACTCTTGTGCGCCATAAGAACAAACAATGAACATATAGCCCGTACGACATGATGTCGATCCTTTCAACACGACCTTGAAGGGAGCCGTGAACGATGACTGCTGCCCGCCAGAGGGTGATCTGCGACTTGCGCGACCGCATCGCGTCAATGGAAGGAACGTCCGCTAAACGGGCCGGAACGCTTTCCTTCGGCGTATCCGAGATCGATGCAGCGCTACCTGGTGGTGGTCTTGCCTATGGAGCGCTGCACGAGTTTGCAGGCGGTGGAGCGGGTACTGTCGATGGCGCGGCCGCGGCCCTCTGTGTCGCCGGCATTGCCGCACGCACCAAGGGACCCGTCATCTGGTGCCTGACGCGGCCGGATTTGTTTTTTCCGGCGCTTGCCCAGGTGGGCCTGCACCCAGACCGCGTCATCTTCGTGGAGTCCGACAAGGAAGAGGACGTGCTGGCCAATATGGAGGAGGGCCTTTCCTTCGGCGGACTTGGCGCAGTCGTCGGTGAACTTGTCCGCCTGCCCATGGTCAGCTCCCGCCGCCTGCAGCTTGCAGCCGAGCGAACCGGGACCATGGCGCTCGCGGTCCGACGATGGCGGCGCCAGACGGAAGCGAACGATTTTGGTCAACCGACGGCCTCAACGACCAGGTGGCGGGTCAGCGTAATGCCGTCGGAAGAACTACCAGTCCCCGGGGTGGGCAGGGCTCAATGGTTTCTGGAATTGATGCGCGTGAAAGCGGGTGAGTGTGCTGAGTTTCTCGTGAGGGCGTGCGATGACAAGGGTCGTCTCGATCTATCTTCCGGATCTGCCGACGGAGCGCATTCGTCGAGCCGATCTCTCTATTCCGCCTGAACAGCCAATCGCCGTGATCGCGAGAAGCGGATCGAAGCGATGGGTGTCGGCTGCGGATCCAGCTGCCAGAAAAGCCGGCGTTCATGTCGGCATGGCCGCGGCAAAGGCGCAGTCGCTGTTTCGCGGCCTGATGCTGGTTGACGCAGATCCCGAAGCTGATCGTGCCGCGCTTGAGCGGATCACGCTCTGGGCGCTGACGATCTATTCGCCAATCGTCGCCGTCGACGGGATTGATGGTATCGCCATGGATACAGAAGGCGCCGACCACCTGCAGGGTGGTGAACTGCAGATGGTGACGAAGATTGCCAATCAGTTTCTCGCCCGAAAACTGACTGCTCGGGTGGCGGTCGCCGACAGCTGGGGTGCTGCCCATGCCTGCGCCCGCGCCATCAATCGCGAGACGATCGTGATTCCGCCGAGCGAGACAGTCCGAGCAGTCGAAAAGCTGCAGATTTCGCTTTTGCGTCTGCCGTCCAAGGTCGTCAGCGATCTGCGCATCCTTGGTTTCCAGACGATCGGTGAGCTTGCAAATACCCCGCGAGCCCCGCTGACATTGCGCTTCGGTCCGGAGGTTGGCCGCCGTCTCGACCAGATGCTCTGTCGTGTCGCCGAGCCGATCGAACCGATCCGCACCGCAGAGCTGGTTGAAGTATCGAAGGCCTTCGCCGAACCGATCGGCGCAGCCGAAACCATCGACAAATATGTCGGTCGCCTCGTCGTCCAACTGGTCGATGAGCTCCAGAAGCGCGGCCTTGGCGTGCGCCGCGCCGACCTGATCGTCGAGAGGGTCGACGGTACCAGACAGGCCATTCGCGCAGGCACCGCCAAGCCGGCCCGCGATATCGCCTGGCTGACGAAACTGTTTCGGGATCGGACGGAAAAGATCGAGCCGGGTTTCGGGATCGAGAAGCTCACCCTTGTTGCCGTTCTGGCCGAGCCATTGGAAGAGGCGCAGAAAGTCTCTGCTCTGGTCGAGGATGACATCACCGATGTGACGCCGCTCATCGATATCTACGGAAACCGTGGGCAGCGGGTTTATCGCGTCGCACCGGTCGCCTCCGATGTGCCGGAGCGCTCCGTGAAGCGGATCAGTCCTGTTGCTCAAGCCATCGCCGTTTCCTGGGTCAGCCATTGGCGCCGGCCGGTTCGGCTTTTGACACATCCGGAGTTGATCGAGGCGATCGCCCTGATGCCTGACCGCCCACCGGTCTCCATCGTCTGGCGTGGCAAACGTCGCAAAGTGAAGCGCGCCGATGGCCCGGAACGCATCTTCGGGGAGTGGTGGCAGCGCGACGCCGAGATGGACGCCGTGCGCGACTACTTCGTCATCGAGGACGAATCCGGCGAGCGCCTGTGGGTGTTCCGCTCCGGCGACGGGGTTGATCCTGAGACCGGCTCTCATCGCTGGTTCTGCCACGGGATCTTCGCATGAGCTATGCGGAGCTTCAGGTCACGACACATTTTTCTTTTCTGCGTGGTGCCTCGTCGGCGCAGGAGTTGTTTGATACTGCAAAACTCCTTGGGATCAGTGCGATCGGCGTCGTTGATCGCAATTCTCTCGCAGGCATCGTCCGCGCACTTGAAGCATCCCGCGCGACGCGGGTCCGGCTTGTCGTCGGATGTCGCCTCGATTTGGCCGATGGCATGTCTTTGCTCGTCTATCCGATGGATCGCGCTGCCTACTCGCGCCTGACGAGGCTGATCACGCTCGGCAAATCGCGCGGCGGCAAGAACAACTGCATCCTGCATTGGGACGATATCGTCGCCTATTCGGAAGGTATGATCGGCATTCTCGTGCCGGATCTGCCGGATGCCACCTGCGCCGCGCAGCTTCGCAAGACGGCTGAGCTGTTTGGCGATCGCGCTTACGTGTCTCTCTGTCTGCGTCGGCGACCGAACGACCAGTTGCGCCTGCATGAGATTTCCAACATGTCGGCACGGTTCAAGGTAAAGACCGTCGTCACCAATGACGTGCTGTTTCATGAGCCGGGCCGGCGGCAATTGCAGGACATCGTCACCTGTATCAGGCACAACACCACGATCGATGATGTCGGTTTCGAGCGTGAGCGTCATGCCGACCGATTTCTGAAGCCGCCGGAGGAGATGCAGCGATTGTTTCCCCGATACCCGGAGGCATTGGCACGAACGTTGGAGATCGTTCGCCGCTGCACGTTTTCACTGGAGGAGCTGACCTATCAATATCCGGAGGAAGCAATCGTGCCTGGCAAGGACGCCCAGGCCTCGCTGGAGCATTATGTCTGGGAGTGCGTGCCCGATCGGTATCCGGAAGGACTGCCGCCGGATGTGTTGAAGACCGTGCGGCATGAGCTCGATCTCATCCGCGCCATGAAGTATGCGCCCTACTTCCTGACCGTGTTTTCGATCGTGCGCTTTGCGAGAAGCCAAGGGATTCTCTGCCAGGGCAGGGGGTCCGCCGCCAACAGCGCTGTCTGCTATATTCTCGGCATCACCTCGATCGACCCCTCCACCAATGATCTGCTCTTCGAGCGTTTCGTCAGCCAGGAGCGCGACGAACCGCCGGATATCGATGTAGACTTCGAGCATGAACGGCGCGAGGAGGTCATTCAGTGGATCTACAAGACCTACACGAGAGATAAGGCGGCACTTTGCGCCACTGTTACGCGGTATCGTGCAAAGGGAGCGATCCGCGATGTCGGCAAGGCGCTCGGCCTGCCTGAAGATGTGATCAAGGCGCTATCATCAGGCATGTGGTCATGGTCGGAGGAAGTGCCGGATCAGAATATCCGCGAGCTCAATCTGAACCCCGACGACCGGCGTCTGGCGCTCACCCTGAAACTGGCACAGCAGCTGATGGGCGCCCCGCGCCATCTCGGTCAGCACCCCGGCGGCTTTGTCCTCACCCATGACCGGCTCGATGACCTCGTGCCGATTGAGCCGGCGACGATGAAAGACCGGCAGATCATCGAATGGGACAAGGACGACGTCGAGGCACTGAAGTTCATGAAGGTGGACGTCCTTGCACTTGGCATGTTGACCTGCATGGCCAAGGCTTTCGATCTGATCCGCGAACACAAGAGCGAAGATCTCAATCTTTCGAATATCCGCCAAGAGGATGCCGCAACCTACGCGATGATCCGCAAGGCCGACACGCTCGGCACCTTTCAGATTGAATCCAGAGCCCAGATGGCGATGCTGCCGCGGTTAAAACCTCGCACCTTCTACGATCTCGTCGTACAGGTGGCGATCGTGCGGCCAGGCCCAATCCAGGGCGACATGGTGCATCCCTACCTTCGCCGCCGTGAAGGCAAGGAGCCCGTTGAATATCCCACACCCGAGCTTGAGGCTGTGCTTGGCAAGACCCTGGGTGTGCCGTTGTTTCAGGAGAGCGCCATGCGTGTCGCCATGGTCTGCGCCCGTTTTACTGGTGGGGAGGCCGACCAGTTGCGCAAGTCGATGGCGACCTTCAAGTTCACCGGCGGCGTTTCTCGCTTCAAGGACAAGCTCGTCTCCGGCATGGTGAAAAACGGCTACTCACCGGAGTTCGCCGAAAAGACCTTCTCGCAGCTCGAAGGTTTTGGCTCCTACGGCTTTCCGGAAAGCCATGCAGCCTCTTTTGCGCTGATTGCCTATGCCTCGAACTACATCAAGTGCCACTATCCGGACGTGTTTTGCGCAGCACTGCTCAACAGTCAGCCGATGGGCTTTTATGCTCCGGCCCAGATCGTCGGGGACGCGATCAAGCATGGCGTTGAGGTGAGGCCGGTTTGCGTCAACCGCTCGCGATGGGACTGCACGCTGGAAAGGATCGGCAGCACCGGTCGACATGCTGTTCGGCTTGGTTTCCGGCAGGTGAGGGGACTGGCTGTCGCGGATGCAGCGCGGATCGTGGCGGCCCGCATGAACAGCGCTTTCGTGTCTGTCGATGACATGTGGCGTCGGTCCAGTGTTCCGACCGAAGCGCTTGTCCAGCTGGCAGAGGCCGATGCCTTTCTGCCATCGCTCAAACTCGAACGGCGCGATGCCTTGTGGGCAATCAAGGCATTGCGAGACGAGCCATTGCCGTTGTTTGCCGCTGCGGCCGAGCGGGAGATGGCAGCCATTGCCGAGCAGCAGGAGCCGCAGGTCGCCCTTCGGCAGATGACGGACGGGCACAACGTCATTGAGGATTACAGCCATACCGGGCTTACCCTGCGGCAGCATCCAGTGGCCTTTCTGCGAAAGGACCTTTCGGCACGAAATATCATCACCTGCGCAGAGGCAATGAGCGCGCGGGACGGCCGGTGGGTTTATACCGCCGGTCTCGTGCTTGTCCGACAGAAGCCGGGATCAGCCAAAGGCGTCATGTTCATCACCATCGAGGACGAGACCGGGCCCGCCAATGTCGTAGTATGGCCTTCGCTGTTCGAGAAGCGCCGGCGCGTGGTGTTGGGATCTTCGATGATGGCAATCAATGGGCGAATTCAGCGGGAAGGGGAAGTCGTGCACCTCGTCGCACAGCAACTGTTCGACCTGTCGGGCGATCTCGTTGGCCTGGCCGGTCGGGATGTCGAGTTCAAGCTGCCAACGGGACGAGGCGATGAGTTTGCCCATGGGGGCGGTGGGCCGGATTCACGGGAACGGCCGAAGCCGGTTGTCCCGCGGGACATGTTCACGCCGGATCTTCATATCGATACGCTGAAGGTGAAAAGTCGGAATTTTCAGTGAAAATCTTTCAAGAGTGATTCTCACTGGACCGGTTGCTTCAACGCGTGCAAGGCACAGCTAGCGATCACTTCGGCTTTGTGCAGATGATTGCATCGCTCCGCCATTTATCGCAATGGAACTGGAACTAGGAAGCAAAGCTCTTTCGGATGGCGTCGGGCCAAGGGCGGGGACGATAATCCTCCAAGCTGATATGTACTAACGTGACTAACGCGCTTAGTCGGACCCCACCACCGGCTGAAGCGGACACATGAATTTTGATTGAAGTCGAACCCAGCTTTTCAATAGCCAGGTTAAAGTCAAGCCTTTCTCCCAGGCGGCTTGGTGCGTGAAAATCAATCTTTAGCGATACGACCGGGATCGCACTTTTCAACTCACCATGAATCTTTGCAAAATCAGTGCCGACCGCCTGTGCAAACCAGTCCTCGATGGTCGCGTTGATCATCTCTACGTAGCGCGGATAAAACACGATCCCGGCAGGGTCGCAGTGCTGAAACCGCACCAGTTCTTGCCGCTGGAACATTCAACACCTCCACGGCTTTTCTAGGATACCAATATTGCTCGGAAATCGTTGACGTTCGTGCCAGTTGGACCACAGACGAAGAGATCACTAACCGCCGCGAAGGCGGTCCAAGCGTCGTTGCACACTAGATAGCTCTCGGCTTGGATTCCGCGGCAAAGCATCCGGTCGAGCGTTCCGCTGTCAACGAACGCCCCGGCGTTGTCCTCACTGCCGTCAATACCGTCTGTGTCAGCCGCAAGCACGTGAATATCCTTGGTCGATGCGATACCCAGGGCGAGCGAAAGCAAAAATTCGGTGTTTCGACCTCCTTTCCCATTGCCCTTCACGGTGACGGTTGTCTCTCCCCCGGAAAGAAGGACGACTGGCCGTTCAAAGGGCCGGCCATTGCTTTCGATCTCTCTTGCGAGCGCGGCGTGAAATGCCCCGGCCTCACGTGCTTCGCCCTCGAGAGAGTCCGACAGGATCACTGCGGGGATGCCCTTCGTCGCCGACGCTGCGGCGGCGGCCTCCAGAGAGACTTTCGCCGACGCCACGACGTTGACGGTATTTCGTTGAAACACCGGGTCGTCAGGCAGAGGAGCCGGTTTGGTCGAGCGGAGGTGTTCGATGATACGAGCCGGAAGTTCGATCCGGTAGCGATCCACAATCGCCAGGGCATCATCGGGAGTGCTGGCGTTCGGTATCGTCGGTCCCGACGAGACAAGCGCCGCGTCGTCACCCGGGATATCCGAGACGACAAGTGACACGACCTTTGCAGGATAAGCCGCGGCCGCCAGTCGCCCCCCTTTGATGCGAGAGAATTGTTTGCGGATCGCATTCATTGCTGAGATGGGAGCTCCCGACTTCAGCAGTGCTTCGTTGAGCGTAATCTCATCATCAAGGTCAAAGCCTTCCGGTGGGGCCGGAAGCAATGCTGATCCCCCGCCGCAGACAAGCGCGATGACCAGATCGTCGGGCGTGAGATTGCCGACCAGGTCGAGCATTCTCGCGGATGCCCGAAGTCCGGCATCGTCCGGAACCGGGTGAGAGGCCTCCATCACCTCGATATGATCGCAGGCAGTTCCATAGCCATAGCGTGTCACGACTGCACCTTCGAGCGTGCCTGGCCATTGGCTTTCCAGGGCTCTAGCGAGCTGCGCGGCTCCCTTGCCGGCGCCCACGACGATGGTGCGCCCGCGAGGCACGTCAGGAAGAAAGCAACGAAGGCAATGATCTGGGTTGGCGGCCTCGACTGCGGCGTCGAAAAGGCTCACGAGAAATGCTCGGGGATCCTGCATGTCTGTCTTTCGAAGATGGTTCAAGGATTGAAGCCTGCATATGGCATCAGGGGAATGATATCGAATTCGATCATGCCGGCAGCAGCAAGCGGAAGCGTCGCAAGGTTTGCTCTTACGCCCTCGATGCTATCTGCTTCCACGATCTGGCATGCGCCTGGTTGATCACCACGATGCCAGATCTGACGGGTAAAGCCGGCGGCGTAGAGTTGGCGGGCTCTCGCACCTTCATGCGGCACGAGAGGCGCGAAGTCGGCCTCGGAGAACCGCTCGGTGATGCGTCGGGAAATCACAAGATACTGCACAGGTCTCCCTCTTATCGCGCGATCGGGGCGGTGCTGGCGCGCACCACCAGCCGAAGAGGAAGTTCGCGCTGGCGCATATGCTGGCGCTGGGCAGTCGTTGCCAGCAGATAGTCGCCCGCAATAGTGCCCATTTCCCGCGCGGGTACCTCGACGGTTGTCAGGTCGGGTGTCGTAATCTCCGCAATCTCCAGATTGTCGAAGCCGAGCACGGAGATATCTCCCGGGACCGCAATCGCGCTCTCATGACAGTACTTAATGACACCCGCAGCAATGATATCGCTTCCGCAAAAGACTGCGGTCGGCCGTTCAGGCTTTTCCATCAGCCGCTTCATCGCGTTGCGGCCGCCTTCAATCTTGTAAGCGGACTCGAGCAATGCGATCTCGGATCTTGCGATGCCCTGCTTTTCCAGTTCGGCAACGAAGCCGTCGCGGCGGGCCGCCGCGCGGTCGTTATTTTCGGTGATGCCGGCGATCATCGCCAGACGTGTATGACCGAGATCGAGAAGGTATCGCGCGGCCATCCTGCCAGCCTTCTCGTTATCGAAGCCGATCGCAGCTCCGACATCGGTAGAAGCCGACGTGTAGGTGAATACATAGGCGATGCTGCGCTGTTCGAGCAACGCAATGGTCTCCGGACGATGGATCGTGCCGACGAGGACGATCGCTTCGACCCCACGTTCGACGAGCAGGCGCACCTGCTCGTATTCCATGTCGATATCGTATCCGGACGTGCTGACGATGATCGAAACATCCTTTTCGGCCAGCCTCGCCTGAAGCGAGTTCATCATTGTCGCGTAGATCGCGTGATCCAAGGTCGGAATGACAGCGCCAACCAGTCGCGATCGCGTTGAACGAAGAGCCCTTGCAGATCCATTCGGAACATAGCCGAGTTCCATGGCAGCCTTGAGGACCTTTTCGCGGACGTCGAGGCCAACCTTCGGATTGTTGTTTAGGACGCGAGACACGGTTGCCGGGGAACAGCCAGCCTTCTTCGCCACGTCTACGATTTTCGTATCCAGGCGATCGGTATCAACGCTCACAGATTTCCTCCCCGGCTTGCCTTTGTGAAATCGATTTATCGCAGAAATACCTAGGAAAGACAACTTTTTTAAATTTTATGCGCAAATGTTGACAGTGCTGTGAAAATATGAGAAATCGTTTTCACGAACGCATGGGAGGAAACATGCTGTTAAATGGAATCAAAATCGTAAGCTTCTGCCACTTTCTGCAGGGGCCAGCCGCCGACCAGTATCTCGCCGACATGGGTGCCGACGTGATCAAGGTGGAACCGCTTACGGGTGCGTATGAACGTGCCTGGTCGGGCGCGGACGTCTACGTGGAGGGTGTCAGTGGTTTCTATCTCTGCGCCAATCGAAATAAGCGCTCGATCGCGATTGACCTCAAGAGCCCGTCTGGCAAGGAAGTCGCTCGCAAGCTTATCAAGGAGGCCGACGTCGTCCTTGAAAACTTCCGCCCTGGCGTGTTTGCTCGGCTGGGCTTCGATGAGGAAGAGCTCAAGCGCCTCAATCCCACTCTTATCTTCGCCTCCGCCAGTGGCTTTGGATCGAGCGGTCCGCTGCTTGGTAAGCCGGGACAGGATCTTCTCGTTCAGGCGCGTTCGGGTTTGATCAGTGTTACGGGCAATCCTCAGGGCGGTCCGACGCCAGTGGGTGCCGCGGTCGTCGATCAGCACGGCGGCGCGCTGCTTGCCATGGGTATCCTGGGAGCGCTTGTTCGTCGCTTCCGGGAAGGAAAGGGAACCCGCGTCGAGGGCAGTCTCTTGAATTCCGGTATCGATCTCCAGACGGAGCCGCTCGTGAACTGGTTTGCCGGGCAGATCGAGCGCAAGGCGCTCGATCGTCAGAAGAGCCTTGCCACTTGGTTCCATCAGGCGCCTTACGGCGTCTATCCGACGACCGACGGCCATGTCGTGGTTTCGCTGTGCGAAACGAAGGATCTGGCCGAAGCCGTCGAGAGTGACGCTCTGCGTGAACTGGTTGGCCGAAATCGGTACGAAGAGCGTGACGCATTTGCTGAAGCGCTTTCCCAGGCTACGGCGAAATTCTCTACCGCGGAACTGGAAGAGCGGTTTGATCGCCACAATGTTTGGTGGGCTCCGGTCAACTACTACGATGACCTTCTCTCCGACCCGCAGCTTGTGCACTCGGAAGTGTTCCGCGAAGTGGATGTCCGCGGCAGGAAGATTCACCTCGTAAACCACCCCAACCGCTATGACGGCAAGGTACCCGAACTTCGAGTCCTTGCACTCGATATTGGCGAGCACACCCGCGAAATTCTTGCCGAGCATGGTTTCACCCCGTCGGAAGTCGAGCAGCTCTTTGCGTCGAAGGCGGTCACCGCACCCGACGCGGAGCAGCCGGCAAAGGGAGCTGCGTGATGGATATCGTGATCCGGGAGGAGAAGACCATGGCTACCGAAGTTGCACCACGTGGTGTTGCTATCGTGACCGGCGCGCGGCGCGGCATTGGACGTGCCATTTGCGTCGAGCTTGCTGCCGCAGGATTCGATGTCGCGGTTGCCGATGTCATGAGCGACGAGGGCGGCGCCGAGACGGTGAAGCTGGTTGGCGAGCGCGGCCGCAAGGCCCGCTTCTACCAGCTCGATATCTCTAAGACTGAATCCTACGCAGATTTCCTTGCGCGTGTTGAAGCAGATCTCGGAGTGGTGAACTGCCTTGTCAACAATGCCGGGGTTCAGGTCTCGGAACGGGGCGACCTGCTCGACGTGTCGGAGGAGAGCTTTGACCGTCTGCTGGACATCAATCTGCGCGGTACGTTCTTCCTAACCCAGGCGGTTGCCCGCCGCATGGCCGAACGGAAAGTTTCGCCTCAGGAACGGGCAATCGTATTCATCACCTCCGCGAACGCCCATCTGGTCTCTCCGGAGAAGGGACCATACTGCATATCGAAGGCGGGCCTTTCAATGGCTTCCCAGCAGTTTGCTCTGCGCCTCGCTGAGTACGGCATCCATGTCTACGAAATTCGGCCCGGCCTGATCCGGACGGACATGACCGCCGACGTCGTCGAGCGGTACAGCGACGGTATTGAGAGCGGCGCCCTGTCCGCCATCCGGCGCTGGGGGCAGCCCGAAGACATCGCTCGCGGCATCGCGACGCTTGTGGTCGGCGGCATCCCGTTCAGCACGGGTGATGTCTACAACATCGGCGGGGGTATGCAGGTTCCAAGGCTTTAAACTTAGGAATCTCAAGAAAACGATTTCACGGAATTTTGGGAGGCAGGCTATGACGGCTCCGGCTTTGGAGATGAAGGGAATCCATAAGCGATTTCCAGGCGTCTACGCACTGAAGAACGTAAGCTTCTCGGTGGCGAAAGGCAGTGTGCACGGACTTGTTGGCGAAAACGGCGCCGGCAAGTCGACACTCATGCGAATCCTATCCGGCGCCTATCAGGCTTCGGAAGGCACCGTTGCCATCGACGGTAAGGACATCGACAATCCCAATCCGGAAAAGATGCTCGCGCTTGGCGTTGCGGTCATCTACCAGGAACTCGCTCAGGCTCCGCATCTGACCGTGGCCGAGAACATTTACCTGGGCCGTCTTCCCAAGACGAGCTTCGGAACCGTCGATTGGCGGAAGGCGCGTGCCGACGCTCGGGCAATCCTGGCGAAGCTGAACTTCAAGGTGGATCCGGCCGCGCGCATTGATCGCTTGAGCGTTGCTCAGCGGCAGATGGTCGAGATTGCCAAGGCGATCTCCCGCGACGCCCGGATCATCGTTCTTGACGAGCCATCGGCCGTGCTCGGCGACAGCGAGTTGCACAATCTGTTCGAGCTCATCCGAACGCTGAGCCGCGAAGAGGGCGTTTCATTCGTTTACATTTCGCACCGTCTCAAGGAGCTCTACGAGATCTGCCAGGACGTGACGGTCCTCCGCGACGGTCAGATGATTTCGAGCGCACCGATCGAAGGTACCACCACCGCCGATATCATCCGTCAGATGGTTGGCCGCGAGATGAACGACATCTTCCCGAGTCGACCAGCTCCCCAGGAGCAGATCCGGCTGTCCGTCGGCAATGTGAATCGCAAGGGCGTGCTGAACGATATCTCGTTCGAGGTCCGCCGTGGCGAGATCTTTGGGATCTGCGGTCTTGCAGGCTCGGGTCGCACTGAGGTTCTCCGCGCGATCTCTGGCGCTGACAGGATCGACAGCGGCGAGATCAAGATCGACGGCGAGAAGCTGGACGTTCGCAACCCTCGTGTGGCGCTGTCCAACGGGATCGGGCTGCTTCCTGAAGATCGGAAGACGGAAGGGCTGTTTCTCGATCAGTCGGTCGCTTTCAACGTCACGATTTCCGCGCTGGGCGAGATGATGTCCGGCGGGCTGCTACGCTCCGGTAAGGAGCGCGAAAAGGTCGCCAACTACATCCGACAAATGCGGATCAAGACGCCGTCCGGCGCCACCCGGGTACGCACGCTCTCAGGCGGCAACCAGCAGAAATGCGGGATCGCCCGGCAGCTCAACGCAGGCACCACCATCCTGCTGGTGGACGAGCCAACCCGCGGCGTCGACGTCGCTGCGAAGCGTGAAATCTACGACTTGCTCGTTCAGCTCACTTCGACCCTCGGCGCAAGCGTCGTGATGGTCTCATCGGAATTGCCCGAGGTTCTCGGGATGTGTGACCGCATCATGGTCATGAGGCAGGGATCGGTTTCGGCCATCGTCGATGGCAGGGGCGCCACCGAGGAATCTCTGATGTCGCACGCGGTATGGAATTGAGGAGAATGGAAATGTCCACACGCAAGTACACCCACTTCATCAACGGTCGGTATGAAGGCGAAAGCGCCTCCTACGTCGACCGTACATCCCCGGCAAGCGGGGAGCTTGTCGCCCAGTTTGCCAGCGGTCAGGTGGCGGACATGGACCGCGCCGTCGCTGCGGCACGCAAGGCTTTCGATCACGGCCCATGGCCACAGATGAGTGGCATGCAGCGGGCAGAGGTGCTGAACAAGTTCGCAAACCTCGTCGAGCGCAACTTCGACAAGTTGGTTCGCATCGAGGTCGAGGAAGTTGGCAAGCCCATTCGCTTCGCCAGAGGTGACATCGGAGGCTGTGTCGGTTTGATCCGTTACGCCGCTTCCCTGGCGATGCAGATGTCCGGGACGACCTACACCAATCTCGGCGCGAACAAGACGGCGCTGCTGATGCGCGAGCCGGTGGGTGTCGTCGCTCTCATCACTCCATGGAATTTCCCGGCACTGATCCTTATGCAGAAGGTTCCGTTCGCACTCGCTGCGGGGTGTGCCGTTGTCGTCAAGCCTTCCGAATTCACCTCTGGAAGCGCCTTTGAGCTGGCAGCCCTCGCAACCGAAGCAGGGGTTCCCGACGGTGTGTTCAACGTGGTGAGCGGCAAGGGATCAGTGATCGGTCAGTCGCTGACGGAGCACTCCGATGTCGACTTCATCTCGTTCACTGGATCCACACGGATTGGCCAGACGGTAATCGAGGCGTCCGCGAAGAATATCGTGAAGACCTCGCTTGAGCTCGGCGGAAAGTCTGCAAACATCGTCTTCGCCGACGCTGATCTTGACGCGGCCGTGGACGGCGCGTTGATGGGCGTATTCTTCAACAACGGCGAATGCTGCGTTTCTGGTTCGCGCCTGTTCGTGCAGTCATCGATTGCCGATGACTTCGTTCGCCGCGTCAGCGAACGTGCCGCACTTCTGAAGGTTGGCAATCCCTTCGACGACGACACCGATATTGGTGCGATGATCGACAGCAAGCACCTCTCCAAGGTGATGAGCCTCGTCGACTCCGGCCGCACTGAAGGCGCGGAGCTTCTGACCGGCGGCAACGTCGTCGAGAACAGCGCCGGCAATTTTGTCGAGCCGACCATATTCGATCATGTCACTCCCAAGATGACCATCTTCCAGGAGGAGATCTTCGGACCCGTCCTGAGCGTCACCCGCTTCGACACGCTCGACGAAGTAATCGAGCTCGCCAACAACAGCATCTACGGCCTGTCGAATTACGTCTGGTCGAAGAACATCGACACGGTCATGACAATCTCCCGCCGTCTGAAGAGCGGCTGGGTACAGGCAAACACGATCATCGACGGCGCGCCGCAGCTTCCGCTGACTGGCGTCAAGGGTTCGGGCTTCGGCTATGAAATGGGCCAGGCCGGGTTCGAGGAATTCACGCAGATCAAGACGCTGTTTCTCCACACTGGTCCGCGCGAGCCGGTGTTCGCAAAATGAGCGCTACCCAATCCATCTCCCTGCTGGTTTCGGATGTCGACCGCACACTGCTGACGCACGACTACGTGCTTCCTGAGCGTGTGGTGGATGCGATCGGTCGGCTTCAGAAGAATGGCGTCAAAGTCGTTCTGGCATCGGCTCGATCCCCGGAAGCTCTCCGTCCATATGCGGAGCGTCTCGGTCTCACGTCGCTCGCAGCTTGCTTCAATGGTGGATGGATTGGCGACCTTCGGTCAGGTGTCTCGCTCGCATCAACGACGATCGATCGGGAGCAAGGACTCGCCGCCATGCGGATGGCGGCAGAACTTGGGCTGAATGCTCTCTGGTACGGGCATGACCGGGTCTACGCCCTATCGACCAATGCCGTTGTCGAGCACGAGGTGAAGATCACCGGAGAAAGCCTGGCAATTGTTGATACGCTCGACGACCTCCCGGGCGAGCCGGGGAAGATCATGTGCGTGCGCACCGATCGGAATGACGATGCTGCATTCAACGTCTTGCAGCAAGAGCTCGGTGCATCGCTCTCCTTGGTGAGATCGCACTGGAGGTTGTTGGAGATCAACCCGCCGGGGGTCTCGAAGCGCGTGGCGATCGAATTTCTGTCCGAGCACCTCGGGATGAGACGAGATGCCTGCGCTGCGGCGGGCGACGCTGAAAACGATGTCGAGATGCTCCGCTGGGCGCAGGTCGCGCTGACCGTCGGCAACGCAATCGATGAAATCAAGAGTTTTGCGGCCTTCACCGGGCCGTCCTGCGACGAAGGCGGCATCGCTGTCGCCGTCGATTGGCTCAACAACCGGCTCAACTGAGCCGTCGAACGAATTGGGAGGAGAGAGGAATGGCCCACATGGCAACTCCAAGAGACGCGACACTAGAGCCGCCCGCATCAGCGCGGGCGTGGTCGCTCATCCAAAGCCTCGGCTTGTTCTGGGTTCTCGTCGCGTTGTGCGCGGTGGCGATCTACCTGTCGCCGAGCTTCCTTCAGGTCGGAAACTTGATGAATGTCGGTCGCCAGATCGCGCTGTTCGGCATCGTTAGTATTGGCATGACCTTCGTGATCCTGACGCGCGGCATTGACCTATCGGTCGGATCGATCGTTGGGGTGGTAGCCGTCACGAGCGCAATGCTTCTGTCATCCGGGACGCCGATCCCGGTGGTGATGGTCCTCGCGCTACTGATGGGTGTCGTTTTCGGCGCGATCAATGGCCTGGGTGTCGTTGTCTTCCAGATGCCGCCATTCATCATGACGCTGGGTACGCTGGTCATGGGACGCGGCATAGCCATGACGATTGCAAACGGCGAGCCGCAGAACCTCGGCGACGCGACCGACGCGTTTTATTTCCTTGGCGGAGGTTTCCTCCTGGGCGTCCCTGTTCCGATCTGGATCTTTGCTGGCGTCGCACTCATCGCCTTCATCGTTCTCCGATCGACTGCCTTCGGGCGCCAGATCTACGCAGTTGGTTCCAACGCTGAGGCCGCCCGCCTTGCGGGGATCAAAGTCGGCGCGGTCCTGATGTCGGTCTACGTCATCTCCGGCTTGCTGGCTTCTCTGACGGCATTGATCACGATCTCGCGCCTGACTGTCGGCGAGCCCACCGCAGGCACGAACCTCGAGCTCGAGGCCATCGCTATCGTCGTGATCGGGGGCACCAGTCTCTTCGGCGGGGAAGGCACCATTATCGGCACCGTCATCGGCGCCGCGATTATCGCAGTCATTGCCAACATTCTCAATCTGCTCGGCATCTCACCGTTCACCCAGCAGATCGTGAAGGGCGCCATCATCATCGCTGCCGTCATGTTCGAGGTCTATCGTCACCGTCAGCGGGTCTGAATGCCGTCGCGTCATGGTGACGCGCGGATAGTTGTAAATGTCCATCCTTGGGAGGAGAGATAATGAATACCAACCGTCGACAGTTTCTCACGATATCCGCGGCTCTTGCTGCTGCAGGCACGGTCGGATTGCCGCTGCGCGGCGCCTTCGCCGCCGACAAGATCAAGATCGGCTTCAGCCAAGGCACGATGAACCATCCGTGGCGCATCGCGATGGTCGAAGTAAACAAGAAGTATGCGGCAGAGCACTACCCGGACCTCGACATCATCGTCACCGACGGCAACAACGATGCCGCCAAGCAAGTTGCAGACGTTGAAAGCCTGCTGACCCAGGGCATCAAGGTGCTCGTGATTTCGCCGCTCACCGAGCAGGCGCTGACACCGGTGGTCAAGGATGCGATGGCTCAGGGCATTCCGGTCCTCACCCTTGACCGCAAGGTCAATACCCAGGTCACCTGCCATCTCGGCGGTCTGAACCTTCCACTCGGCGAAGGCGCTGGCAAGTTCCTGCTCGGCGCGCTGCCGAAGGGCGGCAACATCATCGAGCTTCAAGGCACTGCCGGAGCGTCTGCAACGAACGACCGTCACAAGGGCTTCGAGAGCGCGATCGCCGGGAACTCTGCATTCAAGGTCGTTGCGCAGCAGAACTGCGACTACACCCGCGACAAGGCCGTGAAGTTCATGGAAGACATGCTTCAGCGCTTCAAGCCGGGCGAAATCCAGGCCGTCTACGCACACAACGACGAGATGGCGCTTGGTGCGATCCAGGTCATGGAAGCTGCCGGCCGCCTCGACGGCGTGAAGGTCATCGGCATGGACGGCCAGAACACGGCATTCCAGGCGATCAAGGACGGCAAGATGTCGGCCTGCTTCATCTATCCGTTCTGCGCTCCGGAAGGGATCGAGACCGCGTACAAGATGGCCAAGGGCGAGAGCGTCGACAAGGAAATCATCCTGCCGACCGTCCAGGTCTCCAGCGAGAACGTCGATCAGTATCTGGGCAAGGGAATCTAACCCCAGCACGAAAGGGCCGCATCACGAGGATGCGGCCCCATTCTCGAACATAAGGAACAAGCGATGACAACCGTGCGCCATTACGACAATCCTCAAGGTGTTATTCCGGCCGTCCTGATGCCGTTCACCGCCGACATGGGGATCAATGAGAAGGCCTATCGCAACCACCTTGCGGACGTCAGCTCCGTTGAAGGCATCAGTGCGATCACCATCAATGGCCACGCCGCCGAAGTCGCGTCGCTCACCGTGGACGAGCAGTTCCGGGCAATCTCCGTGACCAAGGAAGTGCTTCAGGAGCGCGTGCCCACTATCGTGGCAGTCTACACGAACTCAAGCCTGGAGGCGGCGCGCATCGCCCGCAAAGCTCAGGACGAGGGTGCGAATGGCCTGTTGGTGTTTCCGCCCGAAATCATGTCGCTCGGCGGGCACTTGCGCCCGGAAATGATCCACGAACACTACAAGCGCATTACGGATGCATCGGATCTGCCGATCATCCACTACCAGTTCCCACTGAATTCCAATCTCGCCATTCCTCTGCCGACGCTTCTGGATCTTTGCACTCGTTTCTCGTCGATCAAGGCGATCAAAGACAATTGTGGTGATGGAAACCTGCATGAGCGTCAGATTCGCGAACTCAGAGCGCTCGACCGCCCAGTTCGCACGCTGACCACGCACAGCGGGTGGTTGCTCGGTTCCCTGGCTCTAGACTGCGACGGCCTGCTTTCGGGCGCCGGCTCGGTCATTGCCAACCTGCAGGTCGCATTGTTCCGCGCGGTCAAGGCTGGAGACCTCAACGCTGCGAAGGAAATCAATGAGAAGATCTACCCGACGGTGCGGGCGTTCTACGACCATCCGCTCCTCGACATGCACAACCGCATGAAGGAGGCTCTTGTCATTCTTGGCCGTTGGGAGGAAGCCTATGTGCGGCCGCCACTCGTTAAGCCGACGGGCGCAGAAATCGAAAAAATCCGGCGGTGCCTGGCGCAAGCGGGTCTCACGTCGGAAACGCTCTACAAGAAGGTCGCATAGCAATGGCTGAAATGCTCGTCCTGCAAGAACGCCCTGCCGAGGGAGTGCTGCTGCTCAGGCTGAACAGGCCGGAGAAGTTGAACGCTCTTTCCAAGGAGCTTCTCAAGGATCTGGTCGCGATCCTTGCCGACGCCGAGGGCGATCCGGCGATCGGATGCGTTATCCTCACCGGGAATGGACGAGCATTTTCCGCCGGGGCCGATATCTCCGACATGTTGCAGCGCGGGGTCGAATCCTATGTCGATCCCGACCGTCTTGATCGCTGGAACAGGATTGAGGCCTTCTCGAAGCCACTTATTGCGGCCGTCAATGGGTTCGCCCTAGGCGGCGGACTCGAACTCGCCCTTGTATGCGACATCATCATCGCCGCGGACGTGGCGAAGTTCGCTGCACCGGAGATCAAGATCGGGTCCTTTCCGGGAGATGGCGGCACCCAAAGGCTGCCCCGTGCCGTCGGCCGTTCTTTCGCGATGCAGATGATTCTGACCGGAGAAATGGTGGAAGTGGCAGTGGCCGAGCGGAAAGGCCTCGTTAGCGAGGTTGTCCCATCGGACGCCCTGATAGCGCGAACCGTGGAGGTGGCCTCGTCTATTGCAGCCCGCTCGGTCGCGATCACACCATATGCCAAGCGCGCCGTACAAGTCGCGTTCGAATTGCCGCTGGCTGAAGGTCTACTGGAGGAGCGGCGTCTGACCGTCGAGGCTTTCGCCACCGAAGACAGAATGGAAGGACTGCGGGCCTTTGCTGAAAAGCGGGCGCCGGTGTTCAAGGGACGTTGATTGATCCCATCCGGGATCGGGAGGAATGCAGTGGAAAACTACGATTACATCGTCACGGGCGCAGGTTCGGCTGGATGCGTCATCGCCAACAGACTGACTGAAGATCCTTCCGTGAAGGTGCTGCTCCTTGAGGCAGGAAGCCGCGACTGGAACCCGATGATCCATATTCCGGGTGGAATCGGGAAGCTGTTTGGACCGGGCGTGAACTGGCGGTTCAAGACCGTGCCGCAGAAGAATCTCGACAACCGAGAGATCTGGTACCCCCAGGGGAAGACGCTCGGAGGGTCCAGTTCGATCAACGCAATGATCTACATCCGCGGCCAGCGGGAGGACTACGACAACTGGGCTGCGCTCGGAAACGAGGGCTGGAGCTACGATGACGTCTTGCCGTATTTCCGGAAGTCCGAAGACAACGACCGTCTGGTGAACAAGTATCACGGCGAAGGCGGGCCGCTCTGGGTATCCGATCAGGTTAGCCCACACGAGCTTTCCAAGGCTTTCGTCCGTGCCTGCCAGTCCTGGGGGCTGCCCTACAATCCCGACTTCAACGGAGAGACCCAGTACGGCGCCGGCCTCTATCAGGTCACCTGCCGCGACGGGCTCCGTCGCAGTTCGGCGGTCTCGTACCTTCGCCCGATCCAGTCACGGAAGAACCTGACCGTTATGACTGGGTCTCGCGCGATCCGGATTCTCTTAGAGGGCGACCGCGCTGTTGGCGTCGAAGTTGCCCAAGGCCGCTCGGTTCGGTCCATCCACTGCAATCGCGAGGTCATTGTCACGAGCGGTGCAATCAACTCGCCGCGCCTGTTGATGCTGTCCGGGATCGGCGACGCCGATGAGCTTCGGAAGATCGGCATTGAATCAAAGCATGACCTCAAGGGCGTTGGAAAAAATCTCCAGGATCACCTGTGCTCGAATGTGCATGTTACTCTGAAGGATCCTATCAGCTACGATGGACAGGATCGGTTACCACAGGCCGCACTGCATGGCCTGCGTTGGTTGCTCTACCGGAATGGTCCTGCCGCGTCGGTGATCGTTGAGGGTGGCGGTTTTGCCTCCAGCGCGAAGAACGGCCGACCGGACATGCAGATCCATATCGCTCCGGCGATGGTCGTGCGCGGCGGCCAGACGCGCCTTGATGGCCATGGCTTCACGGTGAATACCACTTTCCTAAGGCCAAGGAGCATCGGATCGATCGGCCTCCGTTCTTCCAATCCAGCCGACGAGCCGTTGATTGACCCGAACTATCACGGCGATGAATACGATCGGAACATGTCCTTGACATCGATTGAGACGACCCGCGAAATCCTGTCCCAGCCCGCAATCGCCAAGTACATAAAGATTGAACGGTTGCCGGGTCCGGATGCGAAGTCGAAGCAGGACATCATGGCATACGTCCGCCAATACGCCTGCTGCGATTATCATCCGGTCGGCACTTGCAAGATGGGTATCGATGATGACGCGGTTGTCGATCCGCAACTCCGGGTGCGGGGAATCCAGGGTCTCAGGGTTGCCGATTCATCTATCATGCCCGTGCTCCTAAGCGGAAACACGAATGCGCCGAGCATGATGATCGGTGAAAAGGCTGCTGATATGATCAAGAATGGTGCGGCGACGCTGAACGAGTTACAAGTTTTTCGGGTCTATGCCTAAGGCTAGCGTTTCAGGAGCGCGCAGTCCTAATGAAGATCGGTCGGAGGAAGCCATCCTTCCTACGGCCGCGAATCTCACATTATTGATCCGGCCCAATTTAAGTTCGATTGCTGACTTGGCGAAGTGATTCATCTGACTCGGTTTTTTTGCCGCAAAATCGAACTTAAATTGGGCCGGATCAATAGATGCCCAACTCTTAAATTAGGTGCGGCGCTATCTCGTTGAAATTACTGTATGCGTTGTCTTACGATTAAAGGATCTGCCTCACTTTGTGTGGAGATTGGCCAATTTGATTGGCATCATCCGCGCTCTGAGAAGCTCTGGACCCGCTCTGCCGTACATTGCGCGCTTAATCGTCTTCAAGCGGTTGATCTGACC
>NZ_QOVX01000012.1:0-156705 GCF_008365395.1 Neorhizobium sp. P12A
GATCGAGGAGTTGCGAGCGGAGGGAATGTCGGCGTGGAAGGCGGTGGTGGAGGCGACCGAGCACCGCATGCGGCCGATCATGCTCACCGCCGCCGCCGCGACGCTCGCCCTGATCCCGATCTCGCATGAGATTTTTTGGGGACCGATGGCGTACGCGATGATGGGTGGGATCGTTGTCGGAACGGCGCTGACACTTCTCTTTCTGCCGGCGCTCTACGTCGCCTGGTTCCGTATTCCGCGGGAAGTGGAGCAGAACTGAAATGACAGGATCGCTCTCGCATCCTGGGCGCGTTGCCCTGGGACACCGCCGCACTGTGACGATCGCGACCCTTCGTTGCGCGTGCAAGGCCGTCGCGGTCCTCGTGGCCCTCTCGCTTGTCACATCGGGTTGCGCCAGTCGGCCGCAAGACGTTCTGCGGCCACTCGCCGTCGCCCCGACCGGAACTTCTCGGGTCACCATGCTTGTCGCCACAACGCGCAAGCCTTCGGAGGATCCGGGCAAACTCTTTTCCGGCGACCGCGGGACGGCGATCTCGCTGAACAGCGTCGACGTCTCCGGCCCTCCCGACTGGACCCGCAAGATCGGTGAAGTGCAGTGGCCGTCCCGCATGCCGCCCAACCCGCAAAAGGAGTTTGCGGTGACGCAGGTGACAAAGGTGCAATCCGAAAGCCAGGCTGTCGACTGGTATCGGAAGAACCGAAACGCGAAGCATCAGGTCATCATATTCGTGCATGGCTTCAACAACACCTACGCCGACGCGGTCTTCCGTCTCGCGCAGATCGTCCATGACTCGGGAACCGACGCCGCCCCGATTCTCTTTACCTGGCCATCCCGAGGGCGTGTCTTCGACTACCTCTACGACAAGGAGAGCGCCAACTACTCGCGCCGAGCCTTGGAGGATCTCATCCTGCAGGCTGCAAAAAGTCCCGACATCTCCGACATCACGATCCTCGCTCATTCCATGGGCGGCTGGCTTGCCGCGGAGGCACTACGTGGCGTCGCCATGCGCGAGAAATCGATTCCGTCGAAGGTCAAGAATGTCGTTCTCGCATCGCCGGACATCGACATCGACGTGTTCCGTCGCCAGTTCACCGAAATGGGGCGCAAGCGGCCGCACTTTGTGATTTTGACGTCGACGCGCGACAAGGCGCTGGGGGTTTCCGGTTGGCTATCTGGCGGGGTCAATCGCCTCGGCGGGTCCGATCTCGGACCCTACGTGCCTCTTCTCGATGAACTCGGCGTTTCGGTCATCGACACGAGCGCCATCGCGACGAAGGACCCGCTTGGTCACAACGCCTTCGCCGACAGTCCCGAGATCGTCCGCCTTCTCGGGCGTCGGCTGGCCGGTCAGACCCTGGATCGTGGAAAGACAAGCGTTGCGGATCAGATCGGGGTGAGTGCCGCCAATTTTGCTGGCTCGGAGGCGCGGTTTGCCGTCGCGGCGCCGGTTGCCGTCGTCAGCCCGGAAGCGCGAGCGATCCTAAAGGAGGAACTCTCCTCCGATGTCGCACCTATCAAGGACGGACGGATATCGTACTGAAACATGGCCGTTCAAGCGACGGCCCGAATCCTTGGTCTCGAAGGACTCGTTTGGATTTCAAGTGGCAATTGCCAGGACTGCGAGGCATCTGCCACCGAACGTTTCCTGGATCGCAGGAGCCGGCGGCGTTCGCGTCCCGGCTGTACGGGCGGTCGAAGACAAACGTCGCGGACATCGCGCGGCTTCTTGAGAAGCCCGCGACTCCGGATCAACAGAGGAACGACTCGGAAAGAGATTCGTTGAGTCGCGAATCAGGAGTCTCCACACTACTGATCCGAACCGAGGACGACGGCCGCAAGCAGTTCGTATTCCCGCCCCGAAGCGGCCAATCCGTTATGATTTCCATTGTGTCTTCCAGTTTGCGGCGCGCGGCCACCACGGCCGTTAGACCGGATGGAGTGCGCGCGTCACGGCTGTGGCTATCTCTTCCGGCAACGCGGGCTTCCCCAAAGCCAACCCATTCGCAAACGCCGGCTCCGCCGCTTGACGGAATTCGCCTTCGCCCGAGTAAGACGATGAAAGGGATATTCAGTTCGCTCAGGCGCCGAACGACGACCGTGCACACTCCATCGGACAGGCGGGGATCGACGATCGCCAAAGACGGCTTGTTGACTTCAAGCCATGCAGCGGCTTCCGCGCAGGTGCTGAACGTCACATGGTTGCGATGACCGTTTTCATCGAGGACTTCTTCGAGATCCAAAGCGATGAAGGGCTGGTCCTCAAGCAAAAGAATGTTTCGGACAACGCTGTTCCTCAGGTGTCTCATCACATTATATGTCATCTTTGCTTGTGTCACGTGACGATGAGTTCCGGTATGCGGGCTCTCGGTCGAGGCGGCGCTGCTCAGGGCGGACGTCTCCCATCGCAGCCTTTCCTTGGTAGCGCGTCCTACGCCGTTTACAAGGCGAAGTTCCACAAACAAATCATTGGAACTTCTAGCGTTTCCGCATGTTTCAGTTTCAGTCAACATGAGGAGAACACCATGAAAAAAATCGCCGCCTTTTCCGCCGTCCTGCTTCTCTCGGCATCCGGAGCCTTCGCTCAAAGCGAAACACCGAGCACGTCGCAGACCACTCCGGCAGTCAAAACCGAACAGAACCCAGGAGCTCCGGTCGCTGGCAAGAACAGCTTCACGGAGACACAGGCCAAGTCCCGCCTGGAAGACGCAGGCTACAAGGATGTGACCGGGCTGAAGCTCGACGACCAAGGTGTCTGGCGCGCAACCGCGACCAAGGACGGCAAGCAAGCGAACGTCGCCCTGGACTTCCAGGGCAATGTGACGATGGCCAAGTAACTTGAACACGGAGGAGATTTCTATGAAAACGATCACTGGACTTTATGACAGCTACAGCGACGCCAAGGCAGCCGTTAGCGCGTTGGAAGACGCAGGCGTATCATCCGACGACATTAGCATTGTCACCAACAAGACCAACGGCGTCGATGTGGAAGGCCAGGGTAGCCATGCGGCTGACGGCGCCGGGACCGGTGCTGGCATCGGAGCCGTGGCTGGCGGTGCAGGCGGGCTTCTGGCTGGTCTCGGCATGCTTGCCATCCCCGGAGTCGGCCCGGTTGTCGCTGCTGGATGGCTTGCGGCTACGGCGGCAGGAGCGGTTGCCGGAGCGGTTGCAGGCGGAGCCGTTGGCGGCATTGTCGGGGCCATGGTTGAATCCGGAGTGCCGGAAGAGGACGCCAACGTGTACGCCGAAGGGGTCCGCCGCGGTGGATCGGTCGTAACCGCACGGGTGGACGAAAGCCGTGTCGCCTCGGCAGAAGCGATCCTCAATAGTTCGCCGCGCGTCGACATCGCAGCACGTCGGGCCAGCTACGCCGAGCAGGGCTGGACACGCTTCGACGAAACGGCCGATCCGTACACGGCAGAACAGATTGCGGCGGAGCGCGAGCGATACCTGAGGAATCGTCTGTAGGCGAACTCGGGGAAGGCCGGTGCGATTTGCCCCAGCTTTCCTTCTCAACGTCAGAGGTCACGACCAGCCGATGACGCTTTCGAAATCGCCTTCCAATCTGGAATAACTAGTCGCTGTCGCCCGGAATCCGGTCGGCAGCGACCAGTAAAGGATTGTTTCCCTCCAGTAGGACGCCCGTCATGAACTCCCTGTTTTCCAAATTCGCAACGAAGATCGCCGATCTCTCCGGCAAGCCCGCGACCTTCGTAGCAGGCCTGCGGTCTTCTATTAGGTAATCTCGGAATCCGGTTCGCCTCGACGCGGCTTGTTTTTTCGTGCGCAAGCCGCTTCGTCAGCGCATTCTTTGTCCCCTTCGTTCGGTTCCCGCGCGGTCCTGATCAGTATGGGGACAGGCAAGGCTGCCGAGGACCGTGATATGGCTGGAACGTATCGTCGTAGGCCCTGTACGAACGGTAGCGCGCATAGCACCATTGCGTATGGCCGGTGCCGCCATAGTACGTCCGGCGATAGTAGCGCGGCGCGTAGTAGAGCCCTCCATAGTATCCCTGGCCGTAGTAGCCGGGGTTGTAGTAGCCAGATCCATAATAATTCGGCTGTGCGAGCAGCCCACCGATTATTGCGCCCGCGGCAAGTCCGCCCAACGCCCAACCCCAGTCACCGCCACCATGATTGTGGTAGTAGCCGCCGTGGTAGTATCCGCCATGGCCGCCATGATAGTATGCCCGTTGCGCTTGCGGTGCCTCGATCGTCGGGGCTGCAATGGCGGGAAACGCTGCAGCGGGCGGCGCGCTCGTGAGCGCCGCCGTGAGCGACAGAAGAACGAATGCGAGCCTTCTCATTGGCTTCACCTTTCCGTCGAATTTGCGGCCCATCAGTATAGCGCGGAAAGGACCGCGTGGCACTGACTTTCCACGTAGACGTTTCCAGCAGCTCGGTTCCCTGAAATCCTGGGTTCGACAAAGCCGCGAACAATTTGGCGAGGTCGACCGGGTGGGGCTATCGTCGATGTTGTTGCGATTGGACGTGTACCCCCTGCGGAAAGTGCCGCGATCGCGTCTTCCCTGAAATCAGCGTAAACGGTTGCGTTACCGTAACGTACTTCCTCGATGCCGAGGTTTTTGGCAGCCTCTTGGAGAGGGAGGCGGGTGTTTGATGGCAGCGACCGCAACGGAAGAGCTCACGTCCGGCGAGGTGCAGCACCAACTGGCGCGCATCGTCTGCAGTCCCGACTTCAAACTCCCCCGGCGGTCGGTCGATTTTCTCTCCTATGTCGTCAACGAGACTCTTGAGGGCCGATCGACCCATCTGAAGGCCTTCACGATCGCCCTGTCGGTGTTCGGGCGAGACTCGACGTTCGATGCGCAGAATGATCCATGTGTCCGCCTCGACGCTGGACGGATAAGGCGGGCGCTGGAGCGCTACTATCTGATGTCCGGCAGGAACGACCCTGTGATCATCACGATCCCCAAAGGCTCATATGTGGCCGCCTTCCGTCGCAGTCTATCTGGTCCGTCGGAAGTTGCGGGTGCGCGCGATCAAGCGCCCCGTCCGGATGCGTCGATTAAAGGGAGCGCCGCAGAAGGTGCGGACGAACCCGCGAGCGGACGGCCGCAGTCGACGAAATGTTGGTGCGGACGCGTTAACGGGCCGACCGCTCTCGCCTTGAGCGCGCTTGGGGTCGCGACGACGTTTTTCCCACGGGAGGCAGATCACGGAGCAGCAGCGACATCTCCCTCGGATCCTCGACCAGTGGTAGTTGTCGAACACTTCGAAATTGCATCCCGAGGGGACTTAGCCTCGACACTCTCACGCGGATTGAACGCCAGTATCATCAGCAGGCTTGTGCAATTCCGGGATGTTGTGGTCGCCGTCCCGATTGCCAAGGTCGAGACCGAGGGGAAAGGCTCGCGCCTTGTCTACTCGCTTCAAGGAAGCGTGCAGCTCGAGGGGGGAAAGCTGCGGGTATCCGCACAGCTGGTCCGCCGGACAGACGGCACGGTCGTACTGGCTCGTGGATATGACGACGTTATCGCTGCGGGGAGGCTGGCGCCTATCCAGGATCTCATCGCTGACACCCTGGCGGATGCGATCGAGTGCCAGCACGAACTCCTGGTTCAGCCCGGACGATCGGAAAGCACCGGAAATACGAAGGCATTTGAGGCGTGTTCTGAATTCATCGCTCGGCGCTGAAACTGGTCTTTTCGGCAGCCTCCGAAAGGGAGAACCGAAGCCAGAACAGCCGCCAGCGGTCCGCGCCCTAACACGTCGAGGCAGACGCCGACGTGCGATCGCAGGATCGTATTCGGCCACCCTCCTGGTCGGCATTTACGCATGGTCCCCTATACAAAGGGAACGAGCCAGACGCACTCGGATGGACCGGGAAACGGAGAGGCGCCTGGCCCCGTCCACTCTAAAGTGGACCGCGATAAACCGGCTGCAGGCAGTTTTGTTCCTAGACGAGATCAAGTGATCGCTGCAGTCCTTGCCAAGATCAGGAGTTGCGCTTCGTTCTTGATGCCCCGTTTGTAAAAATGGATGATGTTCGATGCCAGCAGATCGTTTCGATCCGTTCCCGGCTCGATTTTCAGTTCGGTACGCACGACATCGAAGACACGCTGGCATATCGCCAAGTTCTCCGAGAACAACGGCAGATCGTCCGGATGGATATGGTGTCGGATCATTTCATACCCCACCTACACCAATGAAATCTAGCGAAAGGCGCAGGGGGTGCAATAGGCGATCTGGGCGATTCAGTTTCGCCGCATTCTCGGTGGGATCACGTGTTCGAGTCCCGGCGCGGAGCGTCTAAAAGAGTACAGCGATGAGCGAAGTCGTCGGCCAGCTTCGACCGCGAAGGATGGCGTCTTCGCGCGGACGCGAAGCAACGACAGCAAAAAATCGCGCACCGAAAATCCCCCGTAATCGGGCCGGCGGGCCAGTCTGCGATTGTTACCGTAACGTACTTACCTTGTCGGTCGGTTCGGCTACACTCTCTAGCCGTCGGATGCACAGAAGATCGGATAGGTCGATGGAGGCGGAGCGAGGCGGGCGCGTTGCCGCGAAAGGCAGTTCGAAGCGAGGGCTGGCAAAGCCCATGTTGAAGCTTCCGAGTCTACGCGGCAAACTTCAGGACGTCGTCGCCCGGAATCCCGTTCTCTCCGATCTCCTGGAAGCATACGACGAGGCGACCGCCATGCTTGACCGACTCGAGCACCAAATCTGTGAGGATGAAGCTCTGCTCGTCGAGTACAGATCCATCTGCACCGACATCGAGAACGACATGATTGAACAATGTCTCGTCCTACGTCCGTGAGTTTGCGCCAAGAGCCTGTCCCAATGCTCGCGTCATATTGTGGCGACTGCGATGGCCGCCGACTTCTAGCTGAGGTTTGGAGCGGGTCGCATTGAACAAATTTGTTTTCGCAAAGTTCCTGTCATCAAGTTTCTGGCGCACCGACAGGGAGACTAAATCGATGGCGCGATGCTGATGGGTTTTGCGGAGAGGGATTGCACCACGGAAATTGGCTGACGAGATCCAAATACGTCTTTCCGTTGAACGAACGGCAAAAACGATACGGTCGACAGCGCGTTATCTGCTTGGAAGCGGAGGAACTCAAATGCATGAAGGGCAGCATCTTCAGCACGCAATCCTCGTCGCGGCGGAAGCCCACGACGGACAACTCGACAAGGCGGGCAATCCGTATTTCGATCACTGCAGACGTGTCGCCGACCTTGTCCTGACAGACGAGGAGAAGATCGTGGCCTATCTTCATGACGTGGTCGAAAAAGGGAAAGGTTGGACGCTTGACCGGCTCAAGGAAGAGGGCTTTCCAAAGGCGATCATTGTAGCCGTCGATGCCCTGACGAAGCGGTCGGGAGAAGACGAACGTGTCTTTGTCCAGCGAGCCGTATCAACCCCCTTGGCTCGTAAGGTGAAGAAGGCTGACCTCGAAGACAATCTACTTCAGGCCGAGCAAGCGGGCCTTGACTCCTCAAAATACGAAGACGGGTTGAGGATGACCGAAGGCCGACTCGGTTCTTGGGGTCTGTCGGTAGGGGGCCGCAAATAGGGCGAGCGCTGTCTATCGCCATGAATAGGTCGCGTCCCAAGGGGCTATCGTCGCCCTCGACGCGGTCGCTGCAGGAAGATGGAGGGGCTCGTATTCTTCGCCGGTCTCCTTCCGCCGACGCCGCTCTCCAGCACGAGCAACGAGACACCCATACTCCTCGTGCACGGCAAGGACGACCAGCCGAAGGACCCGGCCCCGCGCTCGTGGCTACAGTCGGAGCAGCCTTTGGAGGTGAATTTTCGCCTATTTCGGAAACAGGAACGTGACTGCCACGCGGACGCCCCAACCATCGGGGCCGCTGTCGGGGGACTTGGCCCAATAGCGAGCTCCCGCAGTGAGGCTTACAGGTTGCTTGCCAAACTTCACGAGCTTTGAAACCTGAAGGTTGAGAGGAACCGACCAGTCATTGTGTTCCCAGTCGTACGTACTCTCGGTGTTGAGCGTAAACGTCCAGGCGTCGGGCGTGGTATAGGAGACAAAGGGCTGCAGAAATGTGGCGCTTACATCGTCTCTGTCGCGCTGGCCCGCAAACGACCAAATATGGTTCGCGAGCATACCATATGTCCAAGGCCCCTGCTGTTTCAGGGCAACGGCCGTTGGACCGACACCCCACTTGCCGCTTCCCAACAACTCATCGGTCGCCATTGGCAACAAGAAAGCCGGCCCTGCACCCCAGATGAGGCCGCCGGAGCCGGGCTGCTTGGGCGAGAAGAACAGACTCTGCGTAGTGTCGCCGAGCCCGAACTGATGCCCCGATGCGCCCGCAATGTCGTTTTGCCAGATGACAGGCGTGATCGTACGGGAAATCAGGTTCCAATCCTCGTTCAAGGAGAACGGGATCACAGGTTGGATGTTCAAGACTTGGCGGTTGCCATCAGCGGGTCCGTAACCGCTGTCGTAGTTGAACTGGAAGGGTACGCTGATCAACGACGCAATGGGGTTGCTCAACTTTTTCGCGAGGTCTGAGCTGGACTCCTGCGCCAATGCGGAATGACCCCAAGAAAAGACAGTCAACGTCGATGCGACCAAGGCGGCCGCTGTTGGTGAAACTCTCATGCCTTCTCCCCTCTGGCATTTCAGTGCAAATTGATTGGCATCGCACGCGATGCGGTCAGTAGCCCGAGCTCGGCCCGCCCGCGTCGAAATTCGCTAAATTGTCCTTTGAGGCTCCCCGCCCTTCGGCTCGATGCGCCGCATCCTTGACTCCACTGCCATGACAAGCGGCGCTTTACCTGATCTGGACCCCGTTCGATGCCGTATCGCAGGACCTGGTATGAATTCGACGGGAGCGGCGAAGTCATGCATGCTTGACGCACCGGAAGCCCACATGACTGGTCGACGTGTCCTCCGGCTCGGCATGCCTCGCCGCCGGGCGATAGCGTCGGCAGTAGTTCGGCGCACAAAGATGCGATCCGCCCTTCAGGACACGCTGCGGTATTCGGATTTCCGGTTGCCGGGGATCGAAGCTCGCTTCTCGGTCGCCACCGCGCGGGTTTTGAGGAATGCAGCACGAATTGGCGGCAGGTTCCGAATGGCCGGCCGACCAGAAGTCGGACGTCCACTCCCAGACGTTGCCGATCATGTCAAGGATGCCATATCCATTCGCAGGGAAGGCGCCGACGGGCGACGTCCTGTCCGCTCCGGCGGATTTGGTGCTTTGCGTGGGAAAGATGCCCTGCCACGTGTTGGCCATGAGCTTTCCATCCGGGCTGAGTTCGTCGCCCCATGCAAACTCGGCGTTTTCCAGACCACCACGTGCGGCCAGTTCCCATTCGGCCTCCGTTGGCAAGCTCTTTCCCGCCCACTCCGCATAGGAGCAGGCGTCGCTATAGGCGACATGAACAACCGGATGGTCGAGCTTGCCGCGAATGTCGCTACGACCACCATAAGGATGCCGCCAGTTAGCTCCAAACTTGAACGACCACCATTGACCGATGTCGGGGCCGGCGACCGCTTTCGGTTGGGTGAATACAAGGGATCCGGCCCTGAGCATCGTCGGAATCGCACCGGGGTAGTCGGCAGCATCTGGCGTCCGCTCCGCAACGGTGACATGTCCAGTCGCCTTGACGAAGGCCGCGAACTGGCGGTTGGTCACGGGCGTCGCGTCGATCCAGAAGCCGTCGACCGAGACTGGATGGGCGGGGGCTTCTTCCGGATAGTGCTCGTTCGACCCCATCGTGAAGGTTTGGCCCGGTACCCATACGAGGCCAGCCATCCCTTCGTCATTCACATTGGCTGATGTCAGCAATGTCATCCTGAGGTCCTCGCTATGAAAACGCCCGAGGGGAGGAGACGGTCCCGCCTCGCCTGACATGGTCCCCAGGACACAATTTGTCAGAAGACTAATAAAAGTCTAGGTAAATCGTTGCCTCATCGTAACGCATAACTTGTGCTCGCGATGATTGTACCTGCGTCAGTGAGTATGTTCTCAGGGCCGGTTGGCATCGGCCGAGGTCTGGGTGGCGGGCGCCGACCAACCCGCCTTGCGTAGTCCTGCAACAAGGCGGTCGACAATGGATTCGATTGGCTGGTGGCGGCGGTACCCTGCCGCCGGGTCGCGAGCGAGCGACGGCGATCGGGCCGTCATTTCTGCTAACGCGTGCCGCGCGGCTTCCTTGTTCCCCAATGCTCCCTCAGCGATGGCCACGAAGGACCAGCTCATGCCCGAACCGTCGGCTGTCGATCGCTCGGCGCTCTCCAGAGCCGCAGGATAGTCGCCTTGAAGGTATGCATAGACAGAAATCAGGTTGAAATACCATCCTGGAGGGTTGATGGTCCGGTCGATGGCACGTTGGAGATAGGGCAGGCCCTCCTGCCAGTTGCCGCGGGCGGCAAGCCGCCAGCCGAGCTGGGCGAGCGTGTCGGGATCATTGGGATTGAGAGCCAGGGCCTGCCGCTGCAAGCGTTCCGCCTCGTCGTAGTTCCCGGAATAATAGTTGATCGAAGACAGCGCCTGCAGTGCAAGAACGCTCTTCGGATTGAGTTCGACGGCGCGCCTAGCAGCGGTGAAGGCTTGCGCAAACTCGCTCTCGAACTTTTCCGTTGGCTCCATTTCGAACCTAACTGCATCGAGATGCATCCAGCCGAGCATGGCCCATCCGGACGCATAGCCGGGATCGCGCTGGATCGCCTCTTGAAGGCAGGCTCGCACGGGGCCGTAGAGTTCTGTTTGGAACGTGCGCCTGTATGCATAGGCGCGCAGCATGCAGGCATAACTCGGCATGCTGGGGATGGCGTTCTCGACGAGGCGGTCGGCGGCGTCGTTGTTCACGACGCCGTAGGGTTGTCCAAGGAGAGTTGCAATACTGCCCGCCAATTCGTCCTGCACGTCGAGCAGCGCGGAGGCCGTCATTGCGCGGTCATAGGTTTCGCTCCACAGAACCTGGCCGCTTCTTGCGTCGATGAGCTGTGCACCGACCCTGACCGTCTCGTTGTTCGAACGCAGGCTGCCCTTTACGACGTAGGCCACGGCAAGTCGCCGGCCGAGATTTGTCGGATCGGCATTTGCGTCCTGAGCGAAGCTTGCGGGCAACGAATAGAGCCTGAGGGTATCGAACCGCATGAGATTGGTGATCAGTTGCTGTGTCAGCCCGGAGGCAAGGAAACGGTCGTCCTCCCCCGCGCTCAGCGCCTCGAAGGGCAGGACGATCATCGTCGGACCGCGGGCCATGGGATCGGGGCCTTGGCCATGGGTCCTGCTCCAAACCCAGGCAGCGGCACCAACACAAGCGAGAAGGATCACGAACGCCACCACGGCATTCCGCCATCCGGGCTGCCATTTGTGCGAGCCGGCATCGCGGCTTTCCGGCGGATCGAACGGTATGGCTGCCGGGTGAATATCCGGCTCCGCCAACCTTGCAGGCGACGCGAGAACCGGTGCGTCGGTCGCTGTGGTCGAATGAACCGGACTCGATCCAGCGCCGCCCTCCGTCCATTCAAACTGACACGCATATCCGCCCCGTGGGATGGAGATACGGATCCGGTCGTGACTTCCCGCCCCGGCATAGTAGCAGTCGAGATCGCGCCGAAGACGGCGAGCCTCCAGACGAACCACCGGGTCGGACTGCGGATCGAAGGACTGATCGCGATCGAAAACGGCAAGTGCTATGGTGTAGCCCTTGAGGAGATCCGCCCTTCCGTGCAACGTCTCCTCCACGAGATATCGCAACAGCAGGCGGCGGCGCGGGCTGGCTTGAAACGTCGGATTCGCCAAGATCCGTTCCATTTGAAGGTGACGTTCGCTCGGCGACGGACCGGCAGCCAGCGCTTCTTGCTCGTTTCCAGACTGGATTGGGGTAGATGCCATCGACGACCCCCATTCGATGGTCCGCGGGACACGCTCTTTGGCCTGTCGGTGCGACGTCTGCTTACCGTTAGGATGAAACGCTGGGGAGTATGCATCTTTTCCGTGTCCGTTGGTATCGAAATTTCGAAGTAGCTAATGTACAACTCATCTGGCCGCGGTCGGCGGGGTGAAATCACTTCCAAACGAGTGATCGGAGCGTGCTCGTTCGCTTGGCCGCCGGTGCGAACATGTTCGTACCTTGCTTCCCCTCCTCTTATGCTCAAGCCTTCGTCCACGCACCTCGCCATCAGAGGATAAGCGTCATGTCAGGACTAAACCTCCTCGTCGCTCGTTGGCCCTATCGGGAACTATCCATACGCAGACTGTTCACCCGGAACGCCGATTTTCGGGCACTATGCGAAGACTACGAGGAGGCGCTTCGTGCGATGCGACACTGGCAAGACGCAGGTAGTGAACCGAAGGCGGAGGAATTCCGCAATCTTGCGACGGAGATCGAGACCGAGATCGTGCGCATGCTCGATCTCTCGACGGGATCGCCATAGCCGAAACTCGATACAGGCTGCGTCCCCTATCGTCGAACGCGGGCTGTGAACGATTGGGAGCGACCGACGCCCGCTCAGCCGATCTGCCGATGAACGCAGGCCTAATGCATACGTCGCAGATGGGCTGCGCCCGCATGTTTGTAGCTGAGCCACTGGCCCTTGGGTGCGGGCGCACCATGACACTGGAGGGAGAGTCAAATGAGCATAAAGCAGAATCTTCTAACGGCTGCTCTGTTATGCGGCGGCGCGCTGGTCATTGGCGGTCACGCGCCTGCTCAAGCCCAGGAACAGCAGAAGCCCAACATACTTTTCATCATGGGAGACGATATCGGCTACATGCAGCCGGGCATCTATCATCGCGGTCTGATGGTCGGTGAAACTCCCAACATCGACCGCATCGGCAGGGAAGGGGCGCTCTTTACCGACTATTATGCCGAGCAGAGCTGCACCGCCGGTCGTAACGCCTTCTTCACCGGGATGCACCCGCTGCGGACCGGTATGATTCCGCCGCAACTGCCCGGCAGTCCGTCCTACCTGCGACCAGGAACGCCGACTCTGGCGAAGTTCCTCTACGATCTCGGCTATACGACCGGCGAGTTCGGCAAGAACCATCTGGGCGACCACACCGACGCCCTGCCGACAGCCCACGGCTTCCAGGAGTTCTGGGGCTACCTCTACCATCTCGATGCGATGCAGGGGGTGAGCTTCCCGGACATCAACAAGACGCCGACCGAGCAGACGGTCGCCCCGCCTTGCAGGAACACGCCGATCCCCGGCCTGCGTGAAGATCCGGCTGCTGTCGACCCGAAAACGACGACATGCTTGACGCCGCCGCGTCCGATACTCGCGTGCAGCTCCTCCGACGGCAGTTCCGGAAACCAGACCTGTCGTGACGAGGGTCCGCTGACGCTCGAAAGATCGAAGGGCGTCGATGAGGAGATATCGAGCCACGTCATCGACTTCCTCGACCGCAACGATCCCAAGAAGACCCAAAAGCCGTTCTTCGTCTGGTACAACCCCGCGCGCATGCATATCACCACCGTGCTGCCGGACAAGTACATGGCGATGGTGGGGGAACCTGGCGGCAAGGACTGGGGTGTCAACGAAGCCGGCATGAAGCAGATGGACGACAACATCGGCTACGTAATGAAGAAGCTTGATGAGATGGGTCAGCTCGACAACACCATCATCGTCTTCACCACGGACAACGGCGCCGAGACGATCACCTACCCCGATGGTGGCACCACGCCCTTCAAGGGTGGCAAGCTGACCACGTGGGAAGGCGGCATGCGTGCACCGCTGGTCGTTCGCTGGCCGGGCCACATCGAACCTGGAACCATCAAGACGGATATCTTCGCCTCGCTCGACTGGCTGCCGACACTCGTCGACATCGCCGGCGGCCCCAAGGGAGACGGACTTAAGGAACAGATCCAAAAAGGCGCCTATCCGGGCATCGTCAAGACGACGCTCGATGGCGTCGATCAACGGGACTACCTCGAAGGCAAGCAAGCCAAGTCGAACCGCGACACCTTCTTCTACTACTCCGGCAAGGATCCGTCGGCGGTCCGCTACAAGAACTGGAAAATGTACTTTGCGATGGTCTCCGATTCACCGACGGGCTTCATTGCGGGCGTAGTTCCCTACCACTGGACGCAGGTCGTCAACATCAAGCGCGATCCCTTCGAAACCGCGATCGGCGACCAGGCAAAGACCCTGTTTGGTCTCGGAGGCGCTATAGCTGCACCCGCATCGGCCTATGTCTACGACTGGAACATGCTGCCGATCGGCCAGGTGCTGTGGCTGAAGGAGCTGTCAAGCTACATCGATTATCCGCCGATGCAGAGCCCGGCCAGCTATAACCTCGAGCAGGTCATGGAACAGGTGAAGCAGATGAAGAATTCGGGTGCGAGCGACTGACAGCTCAGTCGAGCATTCCCGCTGGCCGAGAAGAGTCGGCGCCTGATGGCGCCGACTGATCATGCTGGTGACGGTGCTCCGAAGCTCACAAGCAGGCTTCGGTCTCTTAAACGGATAGATTGATCGGGCCGCCGCCGATTCATCGACGCTGGCGGACAAAGGAGGCAAACATGAGATGGCTTGGGCGGTTGCGGCAGATACGCGATGTGCTGACTATCGGCTCCTGCCTGATCGCCCCCGCCTTGTTCAGCGGGCCGGCCTGCGCTCAGCAAACACCGCCGAATATCTTGCTCATCCTAGGTGACAACATTGGTTATGGCGACGTGGGCGCCTACGGTGGTGGCGAACTACGCGGTGCGCCAACTCCGCACATCGATCAGTTTGCCGCGGAGGGGTTGAGGCTCACACAGTTTCTGGTCGAGCCGTCCTGCACGCCCTCGCGTGCCGCCTTGATGACCGGGCGCTACTCCGTCCGCTCCGGATTGTCGCTGGTAGCGGTTGCCGGCACGGACATTTCGCTGCCGGCGAAGGAAATCACAATGGCCGAGATGCTGCACGACGCCGGCTACGCCACTGCGATCTTTGGCAAATGGCACCTCGGAGGGCAAACCTACAGTCAGCCGCAGAACCAGGGTTTTGACGAGTTCTATGGCATCCCTCCCAACGACACATGGGACGCGTTCGGCATGATCCGCCAGGGCCGTCAGACACAGTCCCTCGATATCCCGATCGACAAGGGACCGCAAATCGTCGAGGCAAGACGGGGCGAGCCGCTTAAGCCGGTGAAGCCATACACGGAGGAAGTGCGTCGCGGAATTGACTGGGAACTGGTGGATCACGGCATCGACTTCATGAAGCGCGAAACGGCGGCAGGCAAGCCGTTCTTTCTATACCTGCCGATTTCCCGGACGCATTTTCCCAATCTGCCCTCGAAACCCTTCGAGGGAGTATCCCGCATTGGCCAGTTCGGCGATTCCCTGATGGAATGCGATGCGATTATCGGCAAGCTGCTTGACTCGTTGAAAGAGCTTGGCCTCGACGAGGACACCATTGTGATCCTGGCTTCTGACAACGGACCTGACGGGCCGGGAGCACGCGCATTCGGCGGCGACATGCCAGACGTCGGATCAAGCGGACCCTATCGTGGCGCGCTCGGCGATGTGAGCGAAGGCGCGATCCGCACCATCGCCATGATCCGCTGGCCGCACCGGGTCAGCCCTCGGTCCTCATACGCCATGTTCTCCATCATGGATTTCTTCCCAACCCTTGCGCATCTTGCGGGCGGCAAGGTGCCCGACGACCGTCCGGTCGACGGCGTCGACCAGAGCGACCTGCTGCTTGGCAAGAACAATACCGGAGCGCGCGACCATCTGCTGACTTTCGTCGGCGCCGATCTGGTCGCGGTCCGCTGGAAGCAATTCCGAGCCTATTTTGCCGACGTGGCGCCCGGCCGTAGCGGTGCAGGCGGCGCGACGCTGATGGGCGGAGTGGGAGCGAGCGCCGCGCCAATGAACGGCTATCCAAAGGTGTTCAATATCGAGTCGGACCCGCAGGAGGAGCACAATATTGGCGAGATGTACAATTGGGTTCTCGGTCCGTTGTTGGGGACGGTCGAGGAATACAAGGCGACCTTGGCAAAGGCGCCGAACCCGCCCGCAGCGAACATGACAAAGTTTTGATCTCGGCTCGATGCAGCACCGAACGCAGGGTGGACCGTGGTCGATATGAAGGCCGACTGGAAGTAGATCTTTCCTTCGAAGTGAATCGGTCGGCTGCGCGAGCTTCGGGGTTCGCGCGCCATCGCCAAGCTAAACCAAAGAAAAGGAGTCTAGCCATGCTTACTCGAAATCTGGTCTGTGCCGTCCTATTGGCCGGCACCTTCTATTCCACGGCCGGCGCCGCGTTGGCGCAGGATGCGAGTGTGAAGCCGCACGTTCCGCTGCAGAAAACGATCGGTGTAGTGACGCCGACGGCACCTGTCCCTTCGCTCTTCGTTCTCAATTCTGCGGGCGCGACGCTGCAGAATGACAAGCTCACCATGACCGGCGTCTCGGCGAACTCGATTGTCTTCGCGGATCGCCCCGTGCGGTCCGCAGGTCATGTCACGACCGAGCAGTTCATCATGCAGTGGGACAAGGACAAGGACAACTTCATCAACGATCCTCCCAACGCGACCATATCCGTGCTGGGCGGAGACGGGTCGAAGGTAGAGGACGCGGTGGTGGTGCTCAAGGCGCCCAAGCTCGAAGGCGGCAACCTGACATTCGAAGTTTCTGTCCTGGAGGGGAGCCTTAGCGGTTCAAGCGGACCCGCAGCGCTCTTCATCGACCGCGGCGGCGGCTTCGGTGGGGGTGGTTTCGGAGGCGGCGGACACGATTTCGGCGGAGGGGATTTCGGAGGCCGTGATTTCGGCGGAGGAGACTTCGATCGCAGCCGCGGGGACTTCGCCGGGAGCTATGGGCGCGTCGGAGATACGGCCGTGTACCACAACGACCGGACGGGAAATACATATGCATGGCACGGTGGAAACTACTGGCATGCGCCGGTCTATCACGGCGCCTGGTATGCCGGCGCCCCGGTGGCGGCCGGAGTGGCTGTCGGCGCCGCGATCGCGCATCCCTACTGGTCGGGCTACTACAACAGGGGCTACCGCTGCGGCTACTATCCCTATCCGCCCTGCGAGTGATGGAGTGATGGTGATCAAATTGAAGGTCTGAATCGCTGGCAATCCTCAATCCATGCCGCGCGCAAACAGTGGAGCATAGTCCGCACTCGATTTCGATGACAGGTAACGACAAACGAAGCTGATAAAATCTGCGATTGGCTATCATGGAGGGGGCAGCTCTTCCAGATGACGGTCGGGTGGAAGAGCTCGTCTATATCCTTCGTCGAGCAGCGGGTCGGAGGCTCCAATAACCGGCGCGATAAGGGATGACGCTGAACATGGTCCTGACGATTCCACATTTGGATTAGTGGCTGCCTCTCATGCGGCCCTTCTCCCGGAGTGGCCTAAGGATTTGGATCGCCGGGTTACAACCGGCTTTCGTTATCGAAGCAGCCCGTCGACATCGAACTCCTCCCAGCCGCGAAGCTGCGAAGCCGGCTCGTCCGTTATTTCTCCTCTGGCCTTTTTCGTCTTGCCCGCCGTCTTCAGCGACCGCGTCAGTTTTGCTTTATATGCCGCCTTCCGACGGTTCTCCGCCTTGGCGATCGCGTCTTCTTCCCGCCATTCGTCGACGGCCCCGCGGTCCAGCAGATCTTCCACCACCTTGGGATCGAAGATGTGAAACGTGATGCGTCGGGCGCGCCCGTTCAGCCTTACGGTCCGGGTTCCTGCGCTCGGTAGCCGGCCGTCCGCGAGCCAGCGGTGCCGTTCCCCGGCTTTGATAGTGAGGATGTCCTGAATCTCTCGCGGTATGACGGGGAGGTTTTCGACGTCCACCATTGCCTTTGCAAGGATGGCTACCGCCGCATTGAACGCTGCCTTCTCCCTGACCGGCATAGCAAGGATGATGTCCCCACCATAGAGAACAAGCGCCTTCTTCAAGGCTGTCGGGAGGCGACTTTGCAGTTCTTGAAATATCCCTTTTGAACGCACTGCCGATCCCATGGTGGCCGCGGGAGGCAGCGTCCATGTCCGGAGGAGCTCTACGTCGTTCTTTTCGTGTTTCGGCATCACGCGTAGATGGGAAGGGAAGCCTTCCACGTCAACGAGTTGATAAGACCTCGGAGAAGCCGCCACTTCTTCCTGATGCCAACCGGCAGCGTCGCCAGATGTCGCCACCGACCCCAAGGCGTCCTCCATCGTTTCCTGACATTCGATGAAACGGGATGGCCTTCGAAAGGTGGAGGAAGCATTCGGCTCATCGCACCGAAATGTCGTCCGCTTCGAACTTCAAGGCGCCCATCTTGTCTGCAAGTCCAGCGTCACCATTTTGAGTCCAATCCCCGGAGTATCGACATGGACGACCTGATCCTCACGACCGTTTTCGACGACGACATGATGGAAATCTTGCCGCCTGAACGGAAAACGTGCGCCACCGGGGTGCTGTCCTCCTGTGACTGCTGCGGGCGGGCCGCCGTCATAGACGAGGATTGCTCCGGTATCTGCGAAGAATGTCTCCTGCCCTGAACGAAGTCTTGTCCACGGCAAATGCCGAAGCTTCTTCGTGGTAGGAATCGACTGTCACCAAGTGCTCCTGTCGGCGACCCCGGTTTGACAATCGAGATCGATCTCCTGAGGGGCACGGCGGTCGTCTGTTATCGCGGCGAGATTGTCATGCTCGGACCGCTCGCCAATCAGAGCTTGGCAACGAAGGCAGGCGAGAGACATTACAGAGATTGGGGCTGAGACGACAGGGAGCTTGGCAAGCCCAAAGGCTGAGCAGATCTCCGCCCCGATCCCGACATCGGGTTCTCATTGTCATCGAAAACGTAGGGCTTCGACTACGAGAGCGAAGGCGGGCGAGGGGTGCCGGCGGTTCGGGTAGTAAAGATGGTAGCCGCCGAAGGGCGGACACCATTCTTCCAGCACGCGAACGAGTTCTCCTGTCGCCAGATTGTCCTGCACCTGGTCCTCGGGCATGTAGGCGAGTCCAAGGCCGCGGAGCGCAGCCTCCCGCCTCATGGCAAGATTGTTGAAGACGAGCTGCCCGTCGACCCTGACCCGCAACTCGCGGCCATCTTTTTCGAACTCCCAGGCGAAGATGGTGTCGTGGGTCGGAAGCCGCATGTTGATGCAGTTATGGCCGGTGAGGTCCTGCGGTGTCCAGGGCACGGGTTTTTGGAGGAAATACGCGGGCGAGCCTACCACCGCCATCCGCACATCGGGGCCGATCGGCACCGCGATCATGTCCTTGGCAATCTGCTCTCCAAGACGCACGCCGGCGTCGAACCTTTCGGCGACGATGTCGGTCAAACCATAGTCGACTATGATCTCTACCTTCACATCCGGGTTCTCGGGCAGAAACCTTTCCAGGGCAGGAGCGAGCACGGCAACGGCCGCATGTTCGCCCGCCGTGATGCGGACGGTTCCGGTCGGTCGATCCCGCATTTCGCTCAGCACCGCAAGCTCGGCCTGAATTTCCTCGAACCGCGGGGCTGCGGTCTTGAGAAGCCGCTCGCCTGCCTCCGTGGGCGAAACACGTCTTGTCGTTCTCGTCAGAAGTCGCATTCCGAGGCGCGCTTCCAGCCCGCGGATGGTCTGGCTCAGAGCCGACTGAGAGACGCCCATCTTCACGGCGGCTCTCGTGAAGCTCTCCTCCCGCGCGACTACCACGAAAGCGGCAAGATCGTTGAAGTTCTCAATCGGCATTTATAAGTCCTGCTAATAGGGAGATGCGGATTATAGCATCTAATCGCATGTGCCAGCGAGGTCTATATTCGAGATCGCAATCAGCGCTTCTCGAAAGGATCCCTGCAATGGCAGATCAGACGAAACTGACCATGGGCCGTCGCGGCTTCCTCGGAGCGGCAGGATCGCTTGCCGCCATTCCTCTTGTCGAAGCCAGCTACTCCCCGGCTGCAGCACAGACGGCTGAAGCAAGCAGCCCGATTGGACGCCGCAAGCTGGGGTCGCTGGAAGTGTCGAGTATTGGCATCGGCGTCCAGAACATGAGCCGCACCTATCAGACGACGATCCCAACCCGCAGCGAGATGCACGCGATCATCCGGACGGCGCACGATCGCGGCGTTACCTTCTACGACGCCGCCGAAGCCTACGGTCCGCATGAGGTCGAGCGTATTCTTGGCGAAGGGATCGAGCCCTTCCGCAACAATGTCGTCATCACGTCGAAATTCGGCTGGAACATCGATCTCGAAACCGGCAAGCGCATGCCGGGCCTCAACAGCCGGCCGGAGCATATCAAGCTGGCCGTCGAAGGCATGCTGAAGCGCCTTCGCACCGATCGCATCGATCTCCTCTACCAGCACCGCGTCGATCCGGCCGTGCCGATCGAGGAGGTTGCAGGCGCCGTCAAGGAACTGAAGGCTCAGGGCAAGGTCCTGCATTGGGGGCTTTCCGAAATGGGCCTGCAGACGGTGCGCCGAGCCCATGCCGAACTGCCGCTGACAGCAATCCAGAGCGAATACTCCATGCTGTGGCGTGGGCCGGAAGAGGCCGTGCTTCCGCTCTGCGAAGAACTCGGTATCGGCTTTGTGCCGTGGAGCCCTCTGGGCGTCGGTTTCCTGACGGGTGCCATCGATGAGCGGACGAGATTTGCCGAGGGTGACATCCGCGGCATCGAAGGCCGGTTCTCGCCCGACAATCTGCCGAACAACCTCGCCTTGGTCGCGTTGGTGAAGACGTGGGCCGAACGGAAGGGCGCGACGCCTGGACAGGTCGCGTTGGCGTGGCTGATGGCCCAGAAGCCATGGATCGTACCGATCCCCGGCAGCACGCAGATGCCGCACATGCTCGAGAATGTCGGAGCAGCCACGATCAGCTTCTCCTCCGACGAAATCGCCGAACTGAACAAGGCGGTCGCCGCCATCCAGATAAAGGGCGCCCGGCTGCCCGACCAGGTGCTTGTCTATTCTGGCGTCGAAGCGCCGCCACGGACGTGATCACTTGGCATGGATTTGCATGGGAAATTGAGATGACACGAAAGGATAGACAATGACGACCTGGCTCATCACCGGCTGCTCCACGCGACTGGGGCGGAGCCTCGCCGAGGCGGTTCTCGCCGCCGGGCACAATGCGATCGTGACGGCGCGCGATGTGTCGAAGGTGAAGGATCTCGCGGTGCAATATCCAAAGACCGCCTACGCCGCCGCGCTCAACGTCACCGACAAGGCGCAAGTGGCTGACGTCGTCGGCGAAACAGAAAAGCGGTTCGGCTCGATCGACGTGCTCGTCAACAACGCCGGCTACGGCTACCGTGCGGCGGTCGAGGAGGGCGACGAGCAGGAAGTCGCGGATCTCTTCGCGACGAACTTCTTCGGCACCGTCTCAATGATCAAGGCGGTTCTCCCCGGCATGCGGGCTCGCCGTTCTGGCACCATCCTCAACATATCCTCGATCGCCGGCCGGCTGGCCGCGCCTGGCTCGGGATACTATTCGGCGTCGAAGTTCGCGGTCGGCGGCATGTCCGACGCACTGCGCAAGGAACTCGCGCCACTTGGCATCCGCGTAACGATCGTCGAGCCGGGCGCCTTTAGGACGGACTTCGCCGGAAGGTCGCTGCAGCAGTCGAAGATGAAAATCGACGACTATGCCGCAACTGCAGGACCGCGCCGGAAGGAGAACGACAAGACGCATGGCACGCAGCCAGGCGACCCGCGACGGGCAGCCGCCGCTCTTCTCGAGCTGGTCTCGCGATCGGAACTTCCCGCCCGGCTCTTGCTTGGGAGCGACGCCGTCAAGATCGTCGGCAACGAGGTTGACGGCCAGCGTCAGGAGATCGACGCCTGGAAGGAACTGAGCGTCAGCTCGGACTTCGCGTCCGAGGGAAGCAACAATTGAAGAAGGAAGCGACAATGCAGAAGCGCAAGCTCGGACGCTCCGACCTCGAGGTCTCAGCCCTCGGTCTCGGATGCATGGGGATGACCGGCGTCTACGGGACGGTCCCCGAAAAGGGTGAGATGATCAAGCTCCTTCGCGACGCTCACGAGCGTGGTATCACCCACTTCGACACCGCGGAGGCCTACGGGCCGTTCGCCAACGAATCCTTGCTTGGCGAAGGACTGCGGCCGATCCGCGATCAGGTGACGATCGCCACCAAGTTCGGTTTTGATATCGACATGGAAACTGGAGCCCGAACAGGCGGCACCAACAGCCGGCCTGAACACATCAAGGCCGTCGCCGACGCCGCGCTGAAACGTCTGAAGACCGATCGGATCGACCTGTTCTATCAGCACCGCGTCGACCAGAACGTTCCGATCGAGGATGTCGCAGGTGCGGTCAAGGACCTCGTCGCCGAAGGCAAAGTGAAGCACTTCGGTCTTTCGGAAGCTGGCATCAACACCATCCGCCGCGCGCACGCCGTCCATCCGGTCGCCGCCGTTCAGAGCGAGTACTCGCTGTTCTGGCGTGGCCCAGAACAGGAGCTTTTGCCCATGCTTGAAGAGCTTGGCATCGGTTTCGTTCCCTTTTCTCCGCTCGGCGCTGGATTCCTGACAGGAAAGATCGACGAGGCCACGACCTTTGCTGAAGGCGACTTCCGCAACATGGTGCCGCGGTTCTCTCCCGAGGCCCGCAAGGCTAACCTCGAGCTCGTTTCGGTCGTCAAGACGATCGCAGAGCGTAAGCAGGCGACGCCCGCCCAGGTCGCTCTCGCATGGCTCCTGGCGCAGAAGCCCTGGATCGTCCCGATCCCCGGCACTACGAAGCTCCACCGCCTGGAAGAAAACATCGGTGCCGTTGACCTCGGGCTGACGTCCGACGACCTGACAGAGATCGATCGCGAAGCGTCCAAGATCGAAGTACAGGGTGAGCGTCTCCCCGAGGCAGTCTTGAAAATGACCAGGCACTGATCTGCGGCCAGACAGATCTACTCGCACAGTTAAAGCAACTGATGGAGACGAGTCGATGAACAAGATCACAGCAACCGTCGCCGCGTCCGCGCTGGCGATGACAGGCGCAGAGGCCGAAGAGAGGCGTCCACGGGTAGCGCCGCCCGCCGTCTACGAGACTGCGCCCGGACTTGGGCATTTCACGGACGACGTCCTCTTCGGAGAAGTCTGGGAGCGCGGGGAACTTTCGCCTCGCGACCGGAGCCTCGTTACGGTTGCGACGCTGGTTTCGACCGGCAAGACGGCACAGGTTGGCAACCACGTTCGTCGAGCCCTTGATAACGGCCTGAAGCCCGAAGAGGTGGGCGAACTTGTAACGCATCTCGCCTTCTACTCAGGCTGGCCGAACGCGATGTCGGCTGTGACCGAGATCAAGAAGGTATTCGAGGAACGCGGGATCGTCGTCGTCGCAAGCGTCGGTGAGGACCGGATCCAGTTTGAGGCCGCCGCCGAGACGGCACGCGCGTCGACGGTCAACGCGAATGTTGCTCCGACTGCCCCGGCGCTCGCTGAGCTGACAAACCGTGTTCTCTTCGGGGATCTGTGGCAGCGCCCCGACCTCTCTGCCCGCGACCGCAGCGTGGTGACGATCGCTGCTCTCGTCGCTATCGGTCAGCCCGAGCAACTCCCGTTTCATGCAAATCGCGCGATGGACTACGGTCTGAAGGAGCAGGAAGCGTCGGAGGTCGTGACGCATGTCGCGTTCTACGCCGGATGGCCACGGGCCATGTCCGCCGTGCCCGCGCTGCAGGAGGTGTTCGAGATGCGGGCGGCGGCGGCGAGTGCGCCGGTCGCGCCAGAGGAAATTAGGGTGACGCGGTCAGGCGAGGGACGAGCGGCGGCACCGGCGCAGTACTTCACCGGCAAGGTCGAGACGTCGGGGTTCTATCGCGGCGACGCTCCGGCGCGTATCGGCGGCGCTACGGTATCCTTCAAGGCCGGCGCGCGAACGGCATGGCACACCCATCCTCTCGGTCAGACGCTGTTCATCGTGTCGGGAAGGGGATTGGTTCAAACGGAGGGCAGGCCGGTGGAAATGGTCGCTCCTGGCGACGTCGTATGGATCCCGCCTCACGTTCGTCACTGGCATGGCGCTTCGCCGAACGAGGCGATGACGCATTTCGCGGTCGCCGAGGCGCTTGACGGCAAAAACGTGACCTGGATGGAGAAGGTCACAGATGAAGAATATGCCGCCGGGCAGGCGACCGAACGACTGTGATGGAGATCCGAATGCGTCGACGCGACTTCCTGCAGACCCTTCCGATCGTGGCGGCGGCCGTATCTTCGCTCGACCACAGCGCGTGCGCACAGGGTGCCGGTTCACCGGGAGTTCTTGTCGCCTACTTCTCCCGAACCGGGAACACGCGGGTGATCGCCAATTAGATCCGGAGAGCCAGGGAGGCCGTGCTCTTTGAGATCAATCCGGCTACTCCATATCCGGAAGACTACGAGCAGACCGTGGCGCAGGCGAGCCGGGAGACCACGGCCGGCTACCTTCCTCCGTTGGCGGCCTCGGTACCAGACCTTGAACGGTTCGATGCGATCTATATTGGGCTGCCAATCTGGGGCATGACCGCGCCGCCGGTTGTCCGTGCGTTCGTCCAGGCCCACGACCTGTCGGGCAAGACCGTCCATCCCTTCATCACCCACGGAGGCTACGGCGTTGGCAGCAGTCTCGACGTGCTGAAAGCGATAGCATCACGGGCTGACTGGAAGCCGGAGTTCGTCATGGAAGCCGATCAGGAGCGGAGAACCCTTGAGCAGGTAAGGGGCTGGCTGGCCGGGTGATTATGAAACGGCCTTCGCACCGCGACCGATTGTCAGCCGCTCCCCGGCGACACGCTCTCGTCACCCCTGTCCGGCAACGATCCGGCACCGGGCGTCTTGCTTTCGTCCTGAAGGTGCTCCTTATCATGAGGACCGGCTGGCGGATGATCCTGTCCTGCGACAGGCATCTTTCCGGTTTCCTCGATCGCCTGTCGAGCTTTCGTGTCCTTGTTCATGTCTGAACTCCTTACATTGGCAAGGGGGAACCCGCGGCGTTCGACAGAGTTCCGTCGAAGGGGGAGTGCCGGCGCGGATCCTCCTGAAAATAAACGAAGATCACCGACTTGACGCCCTTACGTTTGTTCTCTAAACGTTCTCGCCATCATGTTGTACATCGCTTTCTACCGCCCGGCACGAATACGTTGACCGACTGCCGGACATAGTTCGGCGTCCGCCTCATCGTATTGTGTTTTCCGAGGGTGCCATGAATAGCATTCCCTTCGAGATGCCGCCGGGCGATGTCGACCCGCGACAAGCGTCTCCCCGTTTTTTCTATCCGCTTGCCACGATCAAATGCGCCGGGTCACCGATCTTCCGGACGCAAGATGCCCGCGATTTCGCATGTCTCCTTGACGTCGAACCCGACGTTCTCAGTTGGAGCTGCGTCGGGGTCGAGCTGACCTACGGCGACGAGACGTATGTCACCGACTTCGTCGTCACGGGTACGGCCGTTGTCGAAGAGATTGAATCCATACGGGATGAGATGTCGGATGAAGCGCGGGTGTTTTTTGGATGGCGGCCTTACGCGGAGAAGTGGGCGTTCCCGAATCCAATCTGGAGTGAACTCCGGCAGGCGTTTCAGGAGGGCAGGGATGATGCAGAGAGAACACCAGAGCGTGCGAGGTGCCCGGTCTTTCCGCTATCAAGCTTCTCGGAAATATGGGGCTAGCGGATCGCAGGATTCGTCAGCCGCAAAGGCCGCGATTCGATCATTTGATCGCTCCAGGTACCTGCCGGCGACGTTTAGGGCTAAAGCGACGAAGTTCTCTTGAAACGTTGATGGGTGAGTCCAGGAGATGTTCTGCTCGTCCAAGGCAATCCTTGTGCTGACGTCTATGCGTATCAATGACACCGCTGTAGACCTCATGTTTGAAGGTATCGACGTAGTCGAGCGGCGTCGAGTCTCGATAGAACCGTTCGAACTCCATGGCATCAAAGAACCGGATGCGTTGATCGCGGAAATGGTCACCATGGTCGGGATGCGACAGCGCGTCAGACGAGTCCCGAAATGTCTGTCGCGAACGCTCGGCATATATATGCAGAAGCTGGGAGACATAGACGCTTTCGGTCGCCTGCAGGTCCGTCGGAACCGAGCCGCGAGGCGCCCGTCCAGGATCCGCATCGAACCAACCCACGAGAACGCGCAGGCAGTATGGGTCGGCAACAAGCTTCTCAGCATCGAGCCAGTCGATGTTCTTGAAGTCGAACTCATCGATCTTTGCCTTGATTTCGGTGCTGAGTGGGATCGTCGTCTTTTCGACGAGTCTGCGTGCGATCAGTTCGTCCCATCTCTGGATCACGGCCGTCCGGAACGCCTCCGGATGACTTACAAGCTCTTGAACACCCCTCGCAACACCTCTTGGCGCTACGAACGTATATCGACGCGGCAACGAATATGCACCATCGGCGGAGTGCTTGAAAATCTTGCCGAGTTCGAGAAAAGCGTTACCAAGCGATAATCTTTTCTTGAGCTGCTTGCACTGGAAGTTATCCCACGGCCCTTCATGTCGGTTGTCTGTCACATATCCGACGACATCGCGGCCAAGGTCGCCAGTCTCTCCCCACCGCTGCCATTGGCGATATTCGAGCACGCGGCTCGCCACCCAATCCTTAACGAAATGCTCAAGCTGCTTGTCGTCAAGCGCAAGGACTCGTGGTTCATACTGGTGCTTCAATTTAGACCGTCCGGATGACGCGAATCAAAAGAGGAATACTCGCCACATAGTTCGGATTGTCCCTTGAAGATGTCAACGTGAGGATGTGTCTTCTCTATTGGTCACTAAGCTGTAGATGTCACATCGAGCCTTAACGTCCATCCACGACCAGTGGCATCGGGATCCGACGCGTAGTGAACTGATGTCCGCAACCCAGTTCCCCAAGGAACGTCGCAGAGCAACAGTTAGAAGGACTCAGCCCTCGGCAGATAGGGCGGCCTTCCAAGATTAGGACGTGCTCGTCGACGCGTGGGATCTCTCTTCCCAGAGCTCCCAAGTCGAGTTCGAAACACAAGGGATTTCAGATGCATATCGAGGTGTTTCGGCAAACGCAGCCTTGCGACCTCAGTCGGACGTTCCGGCCACACGCCATCGCTTGTAGTAAAGGCAAAAGGCTGTAGCGGATCTTGTCGTCTATAATGTTGACAACGCAGCGAGTCCTTTCGCTAAGTGACGTTAACATTAAATACTGATGTTTAATTCAAGCCTTCGAAGTACAGAAATCATCTGATTTTGATGCTGACGAGGGAGTATTTTGTTTATACTGAAAAGTCCGCGATCTTTCTCATTTATATTTTGTCCCCTCAACGATCGATAAGTATTGATGTTTACCTTTTGCACGGTTTTTGACAGCCTGCAGCCCCGCCGGCGAATCCGTTTTTTTAGGCTCGCCACCTCCTTTCTCAGTCGCAGGGTTAACAGACGGTTCTTGACGACCTGCTTGTGATTGAAGTGCGAAGTTGTTTCGATCGGAGGTGGATGGGTTTGCTCGCTGGCCCAGTGCTTGAAGACAGTGTGCCTTTCCACAAGAGAGGTGAGGGCCGCCTTTGTTTCTGGAGCGTGGTCGTCGCACGGTGGTTCTAGGAGGAATAGGCTATCCGTGAGAGTGCGGCGGTATCACGAATCCACGCTTATGGGTTCAGAATCCGCGATTAGCGGTATCCAGTCCGCGCTTATGTGGCGATGCAGACCGATTGTCCCGATACCTTTCATGGTCGTGCCATAGACGGCGCCGACCAGATGACGAACGCCAGGCATCGTCCAGAACCTGTGCTGCAGGAAGAAGCTGCGCAGCAGCGTACCGTTGAATGTCAGGCATCGCGCCGATAACCCATCGTTCAGCAGATCTTCCTCGCGGGCATCAAATCGAAGCCACTTGACCAGCTCGGTGCGTAACCTGTCGTCGTCCAAGTCGTGAAACAGTGCCTGCTTGTTTAGTTCTACGACCCACTTGATCGTTTCCGAGTCGTTGCGTGTTTCAAAGCTGTGGCCAAGGCGCGCCGCTTCCGCCTTGAGCTCGGCGATGATCGCCGGAGGACATGCGGTGCCGTCGTAGGGGAGGCGTGACGTGTGACGTTTCAAGATAAGCCCCGCATCGATGTCAGTGACCTGTTTGTCGGTCTTGATCAGCCGCAGCTCCGCCACGGTCTGTGGGGTCTCAAGATCGCCGTTCGTATACATCGGCGTGTGATCGAAACGGGTCTGAAGTTCGTATCCCAATGAATGCGCGGCGATGGAACAGATCTCCGCGAATATGCCGGCCGTCAGCCAGGTAAATCGGGCGGCCGGATCGGCAACCCAAAGACCCCGACGAGGAACGAAGACGATTTCAACCGTGCTGGCGTCGACGATACGGAGCCTGAATGGCTGCGTATTGTGCGGACTGGGCGCCTTATGAGCGAACGTCGCAATCGTCTGCCAAGCGCTTTGTGGATCAATGATCGGGGTCATGACTGGATCTTTAAATTTAAATACTTACTGCAACCCCAAGTTTTATGTTTAAAAAGATATTTCAGTAGATCAATATTTTGGATGCCGAGTCTCGGGTTCAGATCCTTTCAAGAAGCCCAATATTGTTAAATTGAACAAAATCAGATCGGCATGCACGTTTACCTGCGCACCGTCATTGGGCCGCGACGTTCGGATCGGACATCAACCACCCGTCATTCTACGACACCGGCGTTGCGCAGACCCTCCATGACGAGCTCGAAATCGGCGGGGTTCTTGAACGGCAAGACTTTGCGACGGTATTCCAAGGAGTAGTCGGGATTGACGCGCAGCACCTCTTGCCACATCGCGCGAGCCTCTTCGAAACGGCCCAGGTGCCCGTAACAAGCGGCCAAAAGCGCGCGCGAGACATCGGTGGCGGGGTTGCGGCTTACGCGCTGCAGCAACAGTTCGACGGCCTCTGGGTACCTTCCCAGTTGAAACAAGGCCCAAGCCTGAAAGTGAAGAACGATATCCGGAAAGTATGGGTTCAGAACCCTCGCCCGATCGAAATAGGCGAGTGCCTCCTCGGGTCTGCCTGAATAGACAAGTGCCTCGCCGAGGCTGACCTGCCCTTCGGCGAAGTTCGGATTGAGGACTATCGCACGCTCGGCCTCGCTGATGGCTCCATCGTGGTGCCGCGAGTAAAGGTTGACCAGGCTCAGCGACCAGTGCGCCACGGGATCGCTATCATCCCGCGCTACCGCCAGCGTCGCAGCCTCTTCGGCTTGTTCGATCGAGCGCTCCGGCAACGCGCTCCACCGGTTCAGGTAGTCGAGCCCGTGGGTTAGGGCGAGGAAGGCGTGCGCCGAGGCGAAGTTCGGGTCCAGTTCGACGGCACGTTGCATAAGGTCGCGGGCGTCGCTGTTGGTTTGCTTCGTCAGCCGGTGCCACAGTTCCCGGCCACGCAAGAAGCAGTCATACGCCTCGGGGTGCCGGCTCTGCCCCGGCGCCAGTCTTTGCCGATCGCCCTCCGTCAGGTTGACCGCCAGCGCGCTGACGATCTGCCGCGTGACATCGTCCTGAACCGCGAATATGTCGGTGAGGTCGCGATCAAACCGCTCCGCCCATAGATGCCCGCCGGTGGTCGCATCGATGAGCTGCGCGGTGATGCGTACCCTGTTCCCCGATTTGCGTACGCTGCCCTCAAGTACATGCCGCACGCCGAGCTTCGTGCCCACCTCCTGCACATGGACGTACTTGCCCTTGAAAGTGAACGACGAATTGCGAGCGATGACGAAGAGCTGCGACAGCTTCGATAGCGCAGTGATGATGTCTTCCGAGATGCCGTCGGCGAAGTAGTCCTGTTCGGCGTCACCGCTCATGTTGGCGAAGGGCAGGACGGCGATCGAAAGCTTCGGCGACGCTGCCGTCGCCGGTTGGCTCGTCGCGGTTTCCGACGTCGCGGCTAACTTGGTCCCTGCGCTGCCGACTTGCAGCGAATAGACCCGGATCGGCTCGGCAATGTTCTTGAGCTGCGTGCTGCCGAGATCGCTGACCGAGAGGTCGAGCCTCGCCTTGACTTGGCGATAGGCATCCTCGGACAGGCAGATCGAGCCCGCCGCGGCGACGCCCTCCAATCGCGAGGCGATGTTGACGCCGTCGCCCATCAGATCGCCGTCGCTTTCCTCGACGACGTCGCCCAAATGGATACCGATCCGGAACTCAATGCGACGGTCCTGCGGGACGCCTTCATTGCGCTCCACCATACCGTTCTGCACCTCAATGGCGCAGCGCACTGCCTCCACCACGCTGCGGAACTCGACCAGCGCACCATCGCCGGTGCGCTTCACCACCCGGCCATGGTGCACCGCGATCGTGGGATCGATGAGATCGCTGCGCAGTGTCCTCAACCTCGCCAGGGTGAGGTCCTCGTCCGCGCCGGCAAGTCGGCTGTACCCAACCACGTCTGCGGCCAGGATTGCAGCCAGCTTTCGGTTCTCGCTCATGGCGCTGTCTCCTAACCTCCACGATAACAGGGAGACAGAGGGCAAGAAAGAACTTTTAGTTTCCCGGTGTTTTTAGGATTTGGAATTTGGTGTCGGTGGTTCGAGTCCCTTCAAGAGCAGAAACCATTTCCGTCATCACACATGAAAATCGCTGAGAACGATTTTGCCGAACACACCGCCGGCTTCCATTCACCGGTGGGCATCCGAGGCAGCCGAGAACGAATAGAGTGCTCCAACGACGGGCTGAAGCCCTTTGCCCATCATTGGCCGCACCTGGTCACTGAACCGCCCGATCATTGCTCTCTTCTCTGCCTGTGATCTGGATTTCATGACCGTTCCAAGAAGTTGCAAGTGGTTATGAAGAACGGTACCGAGGGGAATGATGGCATGGTCATCACGTCCCAGCAGCCCGACCTGAACAAGCCGACCGCCCGGCGCAAGACTTCTGCCGTTGCGGGCCAGATAAGACCCGCCAACAAAGTCGATGATCAGCTCCACGCCGCGTGAGGCAGTCACGTCAGTGATCTCTGCCTTAAAGTCGACTGGCTTGTAATCGAAGACGAAATCTGCGCCTAGGGCCAGCACGTTCTCAATGTTGTTTCCAGACGCGGTGGCCAGCACTGCCGCGCCCCGGGACTTCGCAAGTTGGACTGCAGCCGATCCGATCCCGCCTGCAGCGGCATGGACGAGAATAGTCTCGCCCTCCGCGATCCTTCCAAGATTTGAAAGCGCTTCCCAAGCTGTCACGAAGCTTTCCATGACTGCGGCTGCATCGGTGAAGGATAGGCCAGCCGGAATGACCGCCGCCAAGCCGCTGTCGAGGTGGGCATACTGCGCATAGTGGCCCCGCCACCGACAATCCCCATGACACGGTCGCCGACGGCAAAGCCGGTTACTGCGTTTCCCACGGCTATCACTTCTTCAGCGACCTCGAGGCCGAGGATGTCACTATCACCGCAAGTCTGAGCGCCATAGACGCCTTCACGTTGAAGAAGGTCGGCACGATTGACACCTGCCGCCATAACCTTCACCAAAAGGTCCTCGGGACGCACTTCGGGCATGGGGACATCGGCAAGTCGCAGGACATTCGCGCTCCCGAAGTCATCGAAGATGATCGCTTTCATCGCAAGGTTCCTCTCTTACTTCGAAAGCGCACGCCGGGCGATGCTGGCAGCGAAGAGCGGGGTTTCGCGTTTGTTGTGGTCGCCGCCTGCGGCCTGACGGGCTGCCGCAGCGTCTTCATAAGCGACGCCATGGTCTTGGATAAAGCTCATGAACGCATCCGTCGGATGGGCTGTGACCTTATTGGTGTAGCGCGTCCTGCTGTCGTCGATTTTCTCAGCGATCAGTTCCCGGACGACATTGACCTGGGTTCTGCCGCTGGCGGTGAAGACATCCGAGATCGAGTTCATCCGGCAATAGGCCGGTTCGGCGACTTCGGCCACATAGTGCTGTACCACCAAGCCTGAGCCGATCTGTTCGACATTGATCGACATCCGACGGCCGTCATCGGTCCAGGTGATGCCTGCTGCAATATGGTCAGGCGGGCAGCAGCGAAGATATTCGGCTTCGGGCAGGTTGAAGAGCCAATCGGCAATGTCGATCGTTTCGAGCGGAACGTCGATCTCTGCGGAATAGGCGGATTGGGAGAGAATTGTATCGAGGATCTTGACCATCGGAGTATTCCTTCTGTTTGGTGGGCAATGCCCGTTGACGAGAAGGAATGTGCTCCTGATGCCTAAAGATGATAACGAACTGAATAGTTGGAACGGTTTTGCGTCGTAGGCAAAGATGAGAGACCCACGCTTTGCCGAACACCTGGCGGTTTTGTGCCATGATTGTTTCCGGTTCTCCGGGCGTCGGCGTAGGAACGAGCCTCCGCGCCTGGCTCGCAAGCTCGTCCCATCACCTGCCTTCATCACTCCCGTCCTGCTTTAAAGTGCCGGGAAGCCGATGAATCCTCACTCAATACTTTGGACTTTGATCTCTCAGCATTCCGCTGTTCGGCGAAAATTGACCATGCGGCGATGAACAAGGCGGCGATCAGGGGGCCGATGACGAAGCCGTTAATGCCGAACAGGGAGATGCCGCCGACTGTCGAGATCAGCACGACGTAGTCGGGCAGTCGCGTTCCCTTGCCGACCAACGGCGGGCGCAGCAGATTGTCGATCAGCCCGATAACGAAGATACCGATGAGAACGAGGATCGCTGCTTTCAGCCAGGCTCCCACGAGGACCAACCAGATAGCAGCCGGACCCCATACGAGCGCCGCTCCGATAGCAGGCAGCATCGACAGGAACGTCATCGTCACGCCCCATAACAGAGCGGCCTCTACACCCAGAGCCCAGAATGCCACGCCGCCGATCGTGCCCTGGACGATCGCGATGATGATGTTTCCCTTGACGGTAGCGCGCACGACAGCAGAAAACTTGTCGAGAAACTGCCGCGTATAATCGTCGCTCAACGGGATGGCATGCCGGATCTTGCCGCTGAGGTCAGCGCCATCTCTGAACAGGAAGAAAAGCAGGTACAGCATAATGCCGAAGCTGATGAAGAACTGCAGGGTATTTTGACCAAAGCTGAGCACGCTTCCGCCGATCGACCGGCTTGCCTGCACGACGCCCGACGAAATGTTCGCTCCCAATTCCGAAAAACCTCCGAGCTTTAGTGAGGTCAGCCAGTTTTCGATAAAGGCGGGCAGGGCATTCTGGATCCGGACCAGATATCCATTGAGATCGATTTCGTTGCTGCTGATCCGTTGGTAAAGGCTGGTTCCTTCCTGGATAAGAGACCCGAGAATGATCATTGCCGGCACGATAACGAGGCATATGCACATCAACACCGTCAGCAGGGCGGCGATGCGGCGGCGGCCTCCTGACAAATGCTCCAGTCGCTTGTGCACCGGAAAGAAAATGATTGCCAGGATAACGGCCCAAAAGACAGCGCTGTAATAGGGAATAAGCAGCCAGATGAACGCGATCGTCACAAGCGCCAGAAGGACGTAAAAGCTCGTACGCTGAATTGACATGTCTGCCTTGTTCCTCGCCGGTCTCTTTTCTCCACCAGCTATACGAGAATTTAGCACAAGACAGCTTCGTCAGGTGAGGCGGCTTCTTATGCGGTGGGAATCCTAAAGTCGCCCGAAAGCATGCCGGCCATTGCATCTGCTATGGCATGATTGTTGTAGGGCTTTGAGAAGAACCGGCTCCCCTTGGGAAGGCTGCTCTCTTCGAGGATCGCCATGCCCGAAGCAACGATCAACTTCACCGGCGCCCATCGATCGCGGATGTAGTGGGATAGCTTGATACCGTCCATCGTGCCCGGCATCTGTACGTCGGTGAACACCAGGTCGATATCGGCTCTCGATTCCAGGATTCGAATTGCCTCGTCGGCATTGCTCGCCTCAAGCGCCTCGTAGCCTGCAGATTGCACCAGGTCGACGGCGCCCATTCGAATGATAGCGCTGTCTTCAACCACCAGCACGACTGCCTTGCCATTAAACATATGCCACTCGATTTTCGTGTGAGCCTGGAAAGCCGGGCTCGGATTAGCGTTTCAGCGAGTGATCGGTTCCTATGCCGCCGCCGGAATTCTGGTTCGGCGGTCGGCGTCGCCGCGATGACTGATCCTCACGGCCGTGCCTGGGTTTGCATCAGACAAGTTAATCTCGCCCCGCAAATTCCTGGCAAGCGCCTCGACGATACCGGTGCCGAGGCCAGCCTTGGGTGCATCGCTGCCGGCTGGCATGCCGACGCCGTTGTCGGTCACCGTGAGGGTCCAGTCAGTGCGGTCCGAGCGATAGTCGATCACGATCCTGCCCGTCTCCTGCTGGGCGAAGGCGTGCTTCAGAGCATTGATCACCAATTCCGTCACGATCAGCCCCAGGCTTATGGACACGTCAGCCTCAACGGAGCTGTCATCGACTGTCACGGCTATCGAGAGCCGGTCCCCATCGGCAATCATCGATGCGCCGAGGCTCTCGCAAAGTTGCGTGAAATAGCTGCGAAGCTCGACGATGCCGCCAGATGATGTTGAGAGTTGCTTCTGCACGGCCGCGATCGACATGACCCGGTTGTGGGCGTCGTGAAGATGTCCGCGTGCTTCCTCTGACTGCACCCGACGAGCGCTTTGCATAAGGACGCTCGCGATAATCTGAAGACTGTTTGCCACCCGGTGCTGGACTTCCTGTATCAGGATCGCCTTCTCCCGGACGAGATCGTCTTTCTGTTTTGCTTCGGCACGCGCGTCAGTCACGTCGGTGATGGCCACCAGGAGCCGGGTATGGTCCTTGTTGCCGTCGTCGAGAACCTGCGCATTGACGATCAACTGACGTGTCTTCCGCTCAGACCGTTTGAGGTCGATCTCGTAGGCTTCGATCCTGGCACTCCCGGACGCTGTCGCCTTCAGCAGCGAGGCAAGCTTCGGCATTGCCCATTCGCCGTTTCCAAGCTCACTGAGCGCTCTGCCGGGAATTGTCGCTGGATCGATCTCAAAGGTCCGGCAGAACGACGTGCTGGCTGCAATAACCTTCTGGTCTGCGGACAGGAAAAGCAACGGCTCGTTCGACGAGACCACCACGGCAAGCGTGCTCGCCGCTTCAAAATGAGCAATCGGTTCTTTTGACATGGAAATGGCCCTCAGGGGCCGAAAACTCGCGCAGCGAGCCATCACTCGGCATGAACGCCGTTAATGCAAACCTAGACGGACGCTCTGACATACCGTAGCACGTCTACTGTGGATCAGCACCACACTTAATTGAGACGGCAGGTCACAAGGCGGTTCTTCAATGCTCGCCGGAGATATCGCAGCAGGGAGGCTCAGGACAGTCCGGCTAATTTTGACCTTGCTGACAAAACGGGTCACAAGGATCACGGCCAGATGTAAAGTTTGAGACTGCAACCATATGCTGAATCTGCTTGTCCTGAAAACTAAAAGTTGACAAGGTGCGGCGGTTGGTCCATATATCCACCGTCGATATTTGCTTGCTGAGCTTTGGTTATCGTGCGATTGGCACCGCGCCCTGAACGAACCTTCCTTTCAAAAATCGTTATCACCATCCGCGGCGCGTGAGCGCTGTGGTTCCTCTATCGCTATGAAAGGGTTCATCATGACCACTGGCACAGTTAAATGGTTTAATTCCACCAAGGGCTTCGGCTTCATTCAGCCTGACAATGGCGGCGCTGATGCGTTCGTCCACATCTCTGCCGTCGAACGCGCCGGAATGCGCGAACTCGTCGAAGGCCAGAAGATCGGCTTCGAAATGGAGCGCGACAACAAGTCGGGCAAGATGTCTGCCTGCAATCTGCAGGCCGCTTAAGGCCAATAGGTATCCGCTTTCCTTTGACCACGGATGTACTGGCACTGTTGAGCGCATGATACCAACCGAGGTCAGGCAGATTGCCTGGCCTTTTTTATTGCCACCAGATTTGGCATCTACCTCAGAGGCATCAATATGACGCAGACACACAGCAAATCTCGCCAGCAGGCGGAGATTGCTTTCGGCAATGTTCAATCGCACTTTTTTGCTCGCAACAGCGCCGTGGAAGAGCTCGACTCTCTTGCCCGGTCCCGCGAGGAAAAGACCCTGCGGCTTCGCGAAGCACGGCTGGCAAAAGAAGTGCACGACCGCGCGACAGCGACAGCCTTGCTGCTCGCCCGACGAGCGAAAACCCGCTGACCTCTTCGGCAACACAATCCAAGGACAAACGTTTGAAGAACGCTAGAAACAATGAACTCTCCGATCGCCGCACGGCATCAGCGGATGCAAAGACTGCTCTCCTGAATGCCTATCGCACTGCAAAGACCGCGGCGGAGCCAACCAACTTGGCAAGGCAGGCGGAACGTATGGCCATCGCTGGCGCCAGGGAAGAGCGGCGCCTTGAGCGCGAACGGGTGAAGCTCGAGGAGTCGGAGCGCCTGGTGACCGAGGCAGCCGAACAGCAGGCCGCCATGGCGGCTGCAGCCCGAGCCGAGACTGAAGCGCGCGATGCTCGCGAGAAAAACCGCATCGCACGCGTCGTCGAGGACGAGGCGGCGCGAAAGGCTGAACGCGATCGGCGCTACGCCAATCGCAAAGCAAGACAGGCTTAGGTTCCTGGATCGGCGACACACGTGACCGATCAAACACTCCAGGCTGGTTGACGCGGAATTGCCGTATGAGCGACCAAGCCTTTCCGGGATGGCATATGCCATCTCGTCTCACAGGAGTTTCCATGACAGAAAATACGGGTGAGCTACAGGCAATCAATACGGCCTGGCAGATTGCGATGCAGGAAATCCTGAGGATGGTCATTCGGGACATGTATCATGCGGACGGGGAGCAGGCCTTTATGGACCACATCAAGCGCATTGAAGAGGGAGCGGTCGACAGCATTTATACAGACCTGCGGCTGCGCGGAACGGACGAATGGACTGAGGTGCTTGTTAAAGAAAAGGCGAGCAACTTCGTCACGACGCTGCTGACATCCTTCACATTTGACCGGGCCTGACGCGAAGTCATGGGCCATCTCAAGGCCCTGACGTCTCTCGTATTTCTAGCTCAGGATCATCCTAATGTCGGTACCGGCGCGGTCCCGGCCGTGACGCCTTTTCTGAAAGGGCGATCCATCTTCAGGGTAAGGCAAGCCGTCCTCGCTCAGTACCATCGGCTTGTCTGTACCGGTTGGCGTAGACGTTTCCCTCAGACGAATTTCCTAATTGTCGGGCCGGAGGTTCGATATGGTTCAAGCGCGACGAACCTCGATCCTTGCAAGCGATTTTTCTCATGGCCTTGCGCCAAATTTAATTCATCCTTATATTGGGACGGATTGAGGATGATGGAGTGGAGTGTGCCCCAAATCCAGAGTTTCACGCTGAGTGAGGCAGGGTATGTCCTGGGCCGGTCCCCGGCAATGCTCAACAAGGCAGTTGATACAGGTGTTATTCAGGCAAGGCAGAGGAAGGTGGGGAACATCATCCAAAGGCTGCTTGGCCCGGCTGAACTACGCTTTTTGCGGCTTGCCGATGAACTCAACAAGGATCTGACGCCAGCCGGACGGCGCCGGCTCTACGGTGCCCTGCGAAAATTGCCGAATGATGCTCACAAGTTCCAACTCGGAAGGTTGGAACTGGATCTCGCACAAATTGACACCGATCTTAAAGACCGAATGGCGAGACTTGAGGCGGTCAGAGACCGGATTGACAGCAAGGGCGACCGAGGCGAGGCGGTTATCCGCGGTACGACGGTCGCGGCGCATCTGATCGCTGCTTTGGCACGCGACCAGGCTGTTGATGCGATTCTCACGGATTTTCCCTCCCTGACGCGCGACCAGATCGATGCGGCCGTCGAGTATGCCAAGGCTTATCCGAAGCGGGGGCGTCCGTACCCAACGAAGAGCCTGAAAACCACTTTGGCCGCTTTAGCCGACGTTGGTGCGTTCGATGACGACGGTGACTTAGGCGACGTCGAGCCAAGGCCCATTCCGTGACGTTTTATCTATTGGATGAAAATGTCCTCCGTGGATAGAAGCACGGTGGGCACGAAAATGTGCATCGGTGGATCGCGACGGTTGATGACACGGACCTCCGACTGAGTGTGGCCACGCTGTTCGAAAAACGTCGGGGAGCCGAGGCCCTGATGAAGCGGGAGCCAGAACGCGCGCACAGGATTCTTGATGGCATCGAAGCGCTCGAGAAATCATTCTCTGATCGCATCATTCCGATTGATGGGCCGATCATGGCGGAATGGACACGCCTGCTCGCAGCAAAAACAAAGACCGTTGGGACATTGCTCTGGCGGCGACGGCACGCGTCCACGGTCTCGTGGTTGTGACGCGAAACGCTTCCGATTTCGCGGGACGTGGGGTACGGATCCTCAATCCGTTCAAGTCGCCTCCCGAGATTCTGGATACTTAGGCGATGGCGGCCATACATTGGCAACACCTAGATCAATGGTTGCATAGATGCCAAGCGCTACTACTTCTTTTGCGATCAAGCGATGAGAGCAGGAATGGATTCGCAGCTCGATATGTTTTCGAATGCCCGCTTCCTCGTGAGGAAAAGGCGATCCCACGCGTGGCGCTGCGTCAACGCCCGCAATCCAGCGCGCTCTCCGATAAAGACATGGCGCGGAAGCGGAGCTGTCACGTTGTTCGTGGCTTAACGGTTGACGGATGATCGGACGTGATGAGCACGCCGATCATCAGCTACAAGAACCACCGTTTATTCCCGGCAAGGACTGACCGATAGCTTATGGCCGAGAGTTATTTCAAGTGCGACCCGCTTGACGTCCACAACGCGGGCTAAATCCGGACGGCCTCGTCAGCGTGTCATGTCTTTCCCATCCCGAACCCACCCCTTGAAGCGGGGCAGGAACACCAATTCGGCCGCTTCCTCGGCATCTCTCAGAAGCGTCTTACGCGGCGCACCCAACTGCGTATGCATCGTCAGCCCGCGGGTGGTGACAGAAAAGTCAGACGGGATCTCTCCCGTGCTGATCCCGTCGCAGACACGGCGTTCCACCAGCGCTACGCCGCCAGCGACGGCGTCCTTCAGGAACTGCCTGACCTCAGCGTCATCCACGAGGGGCGCGACGCACACCATCAGGCATCCCGGGACGGACCCTTCCTCGGTCGCACTTTCGACGGCGTGCCTCAGGAAGCCGGCAATCGCATCACGAAGAGCCGGTGGCGAGAAGAGCGCCTTCGCCGCGCCGGCGCCCTTCCGCTCAGCATAGGCCCGAAGGACGCGCAGGAAGAGCGTCCGCTTATCCCCGAAGACGGAATACAGGCCTTGCATCCCACACCCATGCCCGCGATGAGATCGTCGATCGCGACACCATCGTAGCTTTTCGACCGTCGCTTTGCCCAGCGCTTCGCCTTCGTCGAAGTTTCGCGGCCGCCCGCGCGATCTATTCGAATTATTTAGCTGTTCGAAAATATTTCTGTTTTCTGTATAGAAGAATATCCGAATTTGTCACACAGCCCAGACGATCCGCTGCGGTAGTTGTTTTGGATGGTGGGACTGACCGTAGCCAATCCAGAGATCTCAACCACCGCAGCGTCAGCTTTTACCGGGTCGGAATCTCGTAGACCTTGCCGCGCCACGGCGCCTGATCAATCTGGTCGAGCGCCATCACGTAGAGGGTCTTTTCATCCGGCCCGAAGGCGAAGTTCGGCATCGACGGGGACGGAACGGAAAGCGTCCGCAGCAGCTTTGCGTTCGTGTCCACGACTATGATTTTGCCGGGTGCGTCGAGCGATCGGGGACTTTGTCCAATGTACATGTCACCCTTACTGTCGATCTTCACGCCATCAGGCCAAATATGCGGTGCGCCCGGAATCAGATCGTCGAGGCGAAGGAAAACTCGTCTGTTTTCCAACGATCCGTCCTCGCGAACATCGAATTCAATCAGACGATTGTCTTCGGTTTCGATGAGATACAGGATCTTGCCGTCGTTCGACAAAACGAGACCATTGGCGTTGTGCAGGTTGTCGGCGACCTTGGTCACCACGCCATCTGGCCCAATGTAATAGGCCGACGCATCGATCAAGGGACCGCCTTTTCCTGAACCGGTGAAATAGACACCGCCCTTTTTGTCCGGCGCAAAATCGTTCGGCCCGATGAAGGGGTGACCATCCCGATCCTGCGTGTAGGGTTGTAGTGTTTTCCCGTCTGCCGAAATGTGCCCGATCGAATTGGAATCGTAGCAGGTGACCAGGAATTCGCCTTTGGTATTTGGTAGGACGGCCGAGGGGCCGCAACCATCTTGCTTCCAGAAGATGTCGTTCTTTTTCCCGTCCCACGTCGTAACGGTTTGGCGGCCATATTCAACGTAGTAAAGCTTGTCATGATACCAGATCGGGCCCTCGGGGAACCAGGCGTCCGAATTGATGACCTTGACATCGTCTGCCGCAGCGCCGGTCGAAATCATCATGATCGCGAGCAGTCCAAAAACTATTGATCTCATTTTACCCTCTGAAGATGCTGCTTGTTTTCGATCCAGGGTTTGCCGGCTCGCTATGGGAGACGCGAGGCGCAAAGCTTGTGGTCCGAAAGCTGCTTATGGCGATTATACGGGCAATGTACCCATAACCAGGGTTTCTGGCCAAGCAACGCTATCCCCGTAACACGAGGACGCAACGGCCTGCCTCGACGTACTTCATGCGTCATGCGACATTCTGTGAGGGGGATGTCAGGTTAAGTTCTCAAAGCCTGCCAATTGCGTGACTATGTGGTTTAGGCAGCTGAGCCGGTGGCGGACCGCCAATGCGCGATCCCCTGAGGCGATGCAAATGTACAGTCATGGCAGAGCGTTTCGAAGGTGGTGGGACGAAGAGATTTCGAACCGCTGAGAAGGCACATGTGAAGCGCTGTAACGCGCCTGGTGATCGAAACCGTTGCATCGTGTGCTCTCGTTTTCGCAGTGGCAGATGCGAATTCTCGGCGCGATTGTTCAAGCCTTTGTGCGATCGATGCTCCACCGTGGGCATGATCTGACGCCGGGCCGCGTTATAGGAACGAAGCTTGTCGGTGACGATGCGCTTCCGCAAGCACCCCTGTTTCTTCATCAGCCGGATCAGAAGCCGCCTGGCAGCCCTGGTGTTGCGGCGGGTCTGGACGATCTCATCGAGAACATAGCCATCTTGATCGACAGCCCGCCAGCGCCAGTGTCTCCGTCCACCGATTGTCACGACGACTTCGTCGAGGTGCCAAACGTCATTTCTACTCGGCGCTTTCCGCCGCAAACGGCTCGCATAAACCGGACCAAACTTCTTTGCCAACATCGGATCGTCTCATAGGAGACAATAATGATGCGTTCCAACAGTATCTCTTCTACCAAGCCCAAGCTCAGCGGAAATCGGAAGTAGAGCCAGACCGCATGGGCGATCACAGAAGGTGGGAAACTATGACGCTTGTAACTGACTTTGGGCTGAAGCATGCCCCCGACTAGCAGCGAAAAACTTCAACTCCGGTTAACCTGATATCACCCCCGCAGGCCCTTGAACGCGGCCTGACGCACGAGACCATCGGCCCTCCAGCCGGGGAACTGGATCTCGGCGACGAGATCCGGCTTGAGCCAGACAACATCGGGATCCTTCTTCGGTGCGCCGATGCCTGTGAACGGTGACTTGCTGGTTTCCAGTTTGCGAAGCTTCGGCAAAATCGTGTCGACCACCTTTGCACCATAACCCGTGTCGACCCTGCCGACATAGACGAAGTGGTCGCCCCTGAAGACGCCGACCAGCAACGAACGGAACTTGCCGTTGGTCTTGGCATGGGCGCCGATGACGACTTCATGGCCGGCTCGGCATTTGGACTTCGCCCAGGTGTCGGTACGGCCGGATTGATAGGGCGCGTCGGCTTGTTTGGAAACGATCCCTTCCAGCGAAAGCCTGCAGGCCGATTTTAGAACAGCATCGCCGCCAGTCTCGAAATGCTCGACGAACCGTATGCGCGGATCCTCGCCAGCGTGATCAAGTAAACCAGGATCGCCGATCGCGTGAGACAACAATTCGTATTTCTAAGCGACAAAGTATTTGCCATTAATTCAGTTTTAACCTTTAATATAACCGAAGTAAATATCGGAGTAAAAGATGTGCGCAGAGAGATTAAAACTCTCACTGGCGTCAGGGGAGTTGCGGCCATCTTAGTCGTGCTCTACCATTTTTCAATCACTCGAGCCAGTGGCCTCACTAGTTTATTTACTATCCCACACGCTTATATGAGCGTGGATGCCTTCTTTATACTCAGCGGATTTGTGCTTTCTTATAATTACGGGTGGATATTTTTGGCTTCTTTTAAATTTATAGACTATGTAAGCTTTTTGTATAAAAGATTTTGCAGAATATATCCCGCTTATTTCTTCGTCATGTGCATCTGCGTACCAAAATTGTTCATCGGCATGAGTGGAAATGGCGCACGTGAGGCTTACGACTCCGCGGATGTATATTCGAACTTCCTGATGCTGAGTGTGTGGGCTGTTAACGCCAAGTTGTTCATCGGTCCATCTTGGTCAGTATGTGTGGAAGTATTTTGCTATTTTATATTCCCGCTACTTGCCGCTATTGTTGCAAGAGGCTTTTTATTTCCGATTTTCTCTATACTGATCGCATATTTCGGAATTGTAATAATATCGCGTTCTCAGCTGGGGGTAGAGGGATCGCTCGACATCGTGTCCGGCGAGACCTTCTATCCCACGTTGCGCGCACTGTGCGGCTTTGTAATTGGGATGGGATTTAGCAAATTGGCGACAAGTTCCATCTCAAAGCGATTAAACTGGAACTTGATATTTTGCCTCGGACTGGTGGCGCTATTTGTGTCGATATCAGCGTCGCTTGCTGATTCAGTAACGTATCTGGCGATTGCCACGATTGTTTTGGGGGCTTCTGCGGAGGGAGCGGTATCGCGGGCTATTTTTGAGAATCCGCTTTCCTGTTTTCTTGGAAAGATATCCTACTCACTCTACCTCACTCACGCCTTGCTGATCGCAGCTTTTGCAAAAGTCATCATCGTCTTGAGTGCAGCGCTACCCTATGCCCCAACGTACTTTTCTATAGCGCTGTTGTATCTGCTGACGACCATAGCCCTTTCGATGGTCAGCCACAGCCTGTTTGAGATGAGGATTCAAACCCTCCTTAGAGGCTTGTGGCCGGGGCCGAAGCGACGTCCAGCATCTGTCTGATCATAGGCGGGATGGCAGCGAACTATTCTCCAAGTTGTCGCAAACAATTGGTTTACATCTAAAGAAATGTGGGCGCGTTTTGAAACTGCCACTCGGGCGGCTTCGACCAATGCCTCTCCTCGAACTGGTGCTGGACGTAAAAAAGCCAAACGCCTGGGTGCCTGCCAATAAAACGATCGGCAGATGGACCAGAAGAAAGGGATAAAACCGATTGCCCAGATCAACAACCCGGCGAGGATTGCGACTGTAGCATTGGTAGCCATGGTCGATATCCACGCAAGGGGTCCAGAGTGCATCATACCGAAGGGTAGTCGCTGCTTGAACAGGAACAGCCAGGCGGGTCCGATGCCGAATATGACGAACGGATGCCGATAAAGTCTGTAGCCGATCCGCCCCACCGCGACCGCATATTATATTCGGCGATGGTGAGCGTTTTGATATCGCCGACGCCCCGCTCATTGAGATTACCGGCGGAAGCGTGATGTTCGGCATGCGCGCGCCGCCCGTAGTCGCAGGGGGTCAGGGTAAGGACGCCGATGACCCGGCCAGTCCAGTCGTCAATGCGACGGTCTGCAAAGAACGAGCCGTGCCCGCAATCGTGCTGGACCATGAACAAGCGGAGAAGGAAGGCGGCAGCGGGGATGATCAAGAGCAGCCCGAACCAATAGCCATAGTGAACGGCGCCCTTTGCCGGTCCACAGGATGACGAAGGGAAGGGCGGTCACCGTAAGTTCGAATGCACCGCGTCCGGCATGGGGCTTGCGATATTTGGATAGGATCTTTACCCAGGCTTTCTCGCCGGAGTCGTTCGTATCTTTGACGGCTTACGCTGTACTCATGATCATTGGCCTGATTAGATATGAAACGTTCTAGCGCAGCGGCGCTCCGGATAATATTAGACATGCAGTCGGCAGTTTTCGGATTCGAACCGATCTCCTGCCCAAAATCCTCTGACGGAAGGAGCGTACTCTCGGTGTCGCCGCTCGAATGGAAAGCAATGTGACGACAGACTGGATCACCGGCTAAGACGGGCATGCTCTGACGTCGCAAACGTCATCGCCGAGACGTGAACTTTCCGATGCCTCACGCAATCAACATCGGATCTTCGATACTTCTGGCACTCGAAAATTCGGTGCTCTCCAATGTTGCTTCCATGAGTTCTTGCGCATAGCCGATCGCGGACTTGGCGTCGTCCGCACCGAGATGAATATCGTTGCACTTGGCGCGCATCGCTTTGCGAACAGACGACAGAATATGTTGCGCGGCCATCTTATCTCCGTCCTTTATCAGAAGCTTGAGAGACGTGGCTGCCAGAACTTCGAGCACGGTGATGCGGCCTTCAATCGCTCCCATGGACGGAATGGCGTGGGATGCGCCTCCGGTTTCGCTGTCGCGTTTCGCGTTGTACATCTCGTTCTCCTGTTCGGTTGGTTCTGCCAGTTCTCCTCCTGAAACAATGGGGAGCGCCTGTGACGTCACGTGGTCCGTGCCTATGCGACATGGACTGTGTCGGTGATGAATCTGGCATGGGTTACCATGACGGTCGTGCCTTCCAGACTGGCGATGGTCTCGACCGTCGCATCGAGTTGCTGCGCAAGCGCCTTGACAATGCTTGTCCCCAAGCCGGTTTTGGGCTGAGCAAAGACGCAGTCCGGTTTGCCAACGCCGTTGTCGGCGACGGAAAGCTTCCAGTTCGCACCATGAACTTCGTAGGCTACCGAAATGCGCCCAACAGTCTTATTGTCCGGGAAGGCGTGCTTCAGGGCATTCATCACCAATTCGGTGACGATCAGGCCGATGCTTTCGGCCTGACGTGAGACTGCCTGACCTCCTTGGCCGACCACTTTCAGGGTGATAGCTCGAGCGTCGCCAATCATTGACGCTTCAAGCGTCTCGCAAAGCTTTGAGAGATATGGCATCATCTCAACCGGTCCATTCGCCGCGGACGGGTGGAGCTGGCTCTGGACTGCGGCGACCGACATGACCCGCTTGTGCGCATCGTGCAGATGCATGCGTGTCTCGTCCGACGCCACCGACCTCGCCTTCATCAGAATAATGCTGGCTACAATTTGAAGACTATTGGCAATCCGGTGTTGGAGCTCATCGAAAAGCATGTCCTTTTCCCGCAACAACTGGTCCTTTTCCCGCTCCAGAATATTTCGCTCGGTTACGTCCACCATGCCGAGCAAAATGGCGCTTGCGGAGCCGGCCCGGTCCGACAGTTGCCGTGCGTTCAACCGTATCGTGCGAGGTCCAAGGCTGGGAAAAATATGGGAGACTTCGTAGCCGTCGATTATTCGGCGCTCCGGTATGATCGTTGCCAGCGTCTCTCGGAGTTCTTGGATATTCCATTGGCCGTCGCCGAGTGCGTAGAGATGACGGCCCTGCGTGTTCTCGGGGCTGACCTTGAAGGCCACATAGAACGAGCGGCTAGCCGCAATCACGCGCAGTTCCTTGTCCAGCACGAGGAGGGATTCTCGCACGGTATCGACGATACCCTCTGCCAGCGTCCATGCGTCGGCGATATCGGAGAACTGCGTCCTGAAGGCGGTTGATCCCATAAGTCTTCACCTCAAAACGATCCACGCGGCAACGGGCCGGTCACCGTGTCGATAAATACGGGACATGCAGTTCTGATTAACGCCTGCACGGTTCCTTTGCTGTATAAAATTGCTCACGGGGCAAGATCATCGGCATCGGCGCGGAATTTTCTGTGAAGACGACCAAAAAAGTTAGATTTTGACCAGCAACGAAGATCGAAGAAAGAGATCCATCGTGAAACGGACAGCGGATACTGTTTTTGATCCCAAGGTTTTTCTCGCCAAGGCCGAGAGTGGGCGAACTCTCTCCAGCTATCAGATGAACCAGACCCTATTTGCGCAGGGCGATGAGGCAGATTCTGTCTTCTACATCCAACGCGGCAAGGTCAAGGTCACGGTCAATTCCGCCCAAGGCAAGGAAGCGGTGGTGGCGATCCTGGGGCCTGACGAATTCTGCGGGGAAGGATGCCTGGCGGGCCAGCCGCGGCGCATGGCGACGGCGACGACCATGAGCGGCAGCGAAATCATGCGGGTGGAAAAGCGCACCATGATCCGCGTTCTTCATGAGCAGCCGGCATTCTCGGAAATGTTCGTCGCACATCTATTGGCGCGGACCATTCGCATCGAGGAGGATCTGGTCGATCAGTTGTTCAATTCGAGCGAGAAGCGCTTGGCCAGGGCTCTCCTGTTGCTCGCCAACTTTGGCAAGGAGGGCAAACCGGAGCCGGTCATAGCAAAGGTCAGCCAGGAAACGCTGGCAGAGATGGTCGGGACCACGCGATCGCGGGTAAGCCATTTCATGAACAAGTTCAGAAAACTGGGCTTCATCGAATATAACGGCGTGCTGAAGGTGCACAGCTCGTTGTTGAGCGTCGTTCTGCACGACCATCCGCAAATCAGACGAGACGGTGAGCAAATTTGACCAGCGCCCGATGCGCTATGCCGCTAGCCTGAACCGGAGAAGATGCCCTCGCATGAGCGCCGATGGCGGCGGGTCGTGGCAGGGGCGGAGTCCCTGCAGACGGAGCTGAGATCGTGTCGATTGGCCTTATCTTCATCATAATCCTCATCATTTTCCTGTTCGGCGGCTTCAGCGGCCGTTTCGGAGGCTATGGGTACGGCTACGGTCATGGCGGTGTCGGCGTCATTGGAGTTGTCCTGATTATCGTCGTGATCCTTCTTCTGATGGGCCGGATCTAGTTTGAAGTGTTGGACCTCCGACGCCCCATATCATCGGCTGAACAGAGGGCACCATGACAGCCATCGATGAGCCTGCCGCCGAAGGCAAACCCGACAACCTTGCCACATTCTGGACGCGGACGCTGCCGGAGCTTTCCGCCGCACTAAAATGCGGCAGTGACGGCCTGAGTTCGGCCGATGCGGCTGCGAGGCTTGCCCGTTACGGCGCAAACAGCGACGCTCAAACGAAGAGCGACGGTGTCGCGCGGGCTATTCTACGGCGTCTGCTCGAACCCCTGTCGCTGATCCTGCTTGCGGCCGGCATCGTCTCGGTGGCGACCGGAGATGGGGTCGGCGGCTCGATCATCGTCGCGATCCTGACGATTTCGATCGGGCTCGACACCGTTCAAGAAGGACACGCCGTAAAGGCGGCCGAGGAATTGCGGCGCTCGGTGGCGCTGAAGGCCGAAGTCAAGCGCGACGGTGTGTTCCGGCAGATCGAAGTCGACCAGGTTGCGCCCGGCGATGTCGTGAGGGTACGGGCCGGCGACATCATTCCAGCCGACGCGATGATCCTCGACGCCACCGCCTGCACCGTCGGCGAAGCGGCGCTGACCGGCGAACCCTACCCCGTCCGGAAGAGTCCGGGCGTTATCAAGACGCAAAGCGCCGGGGAAGCCTCGAACGCGCTGTTTCGCGGCGCCGTGGTGCAGACCGGAGAAGCGGTCGCGCTGGTCGTCGGCACTGGCCGGGCAACCGTGTTTGGCGCCGCCGCATCGGCGTTGTCTGAGGCACAGGCGCCGTCCCCTTTCCAGCGCGATCTGCATCAGTTCGGCCTTGTCATCGCACGGCTTACTCTCGGGCTGGTCGTCATTGTCCTTGCCAGCCGGGTGTTGCTTGGTCGCGAAGTCCTCGGCTCCGTGCTGTTCGCAGTCGCGCTTGCCGTCGGCCTGACGCCCGAACTCCTGCCGATGATCACCACCGTCACCCTGTCGCGGGGCGCAATGCGCATGGCGAGCAAGAAGGTTATCGTCAAGCGGCTGGCCTCGATCCACGACCTCGGCGCCATGACGGTTCTGTGCACCGACAAGACCGGCACCTTGACCTCGGCAGAGATAACGCTTGCCCGAAGCCTTGGTGCACAGGGCACGGACGACCTTCGCGCCGCCCGCCTCGGTGCCGTCGCGGCTGATCTCGGCGGTGATCGCGGTTCGCTCGATGCTGCGCTGATTGCCGGCTCGGCGGGCGTTGTCCAAGGCTGGACGCTTGCCGGCCGGCATGCATTCGATTTTACGCGGCGGTTGGGATCGGTTCTGGCGGTGGGGCCAGAGGGGCCGTTGCTTATTGTCAAGGGTGCGCCGGACGCCGTGCTGGGGCTGTGCAAGGCGCAACGGGCCGGCGAGACCACCACGGCAATGGGTGAGAGCGAACGGACGCAAGCAATGGACCAGGTCCATGCCTTGGCGGGGGACGGGATGCGCTGCATCGCCGTGGCCTCGCGCCCATGGTCGGGACCGACCCGCGACGTCGAGGTGACCGACGAGACGGACCTCGTCTTCGAAGGGTTCTGCGCCTTTGCCGATCCGCCGAAGGCGACGGCCGCAGCCGCCATTGCGCGGCTTGCGGGCGCCGGCGTCCGGCTGAAGATCCTGTCGGGCGACGATCCTACCGTCGTGAAACGCCTTGCGGGCCTCGTCGGTCTCAACGCCGACATGGTGCTGTCCGGCGCCGATATAGCGACCCTCGGCGATGACGCGCTGGCTGTACAGGTGCAGACGATCGACGCCTATGGGCGACTGGCACCTGACCAGAAGTCACGTATCGTCAAGGCATTGCAGTCAAAGGGCGCGGTCGTCGGCTTCCTCGGCGACGGCATCAATGATGCACCGGGGCTGAAGGTCGCCGACATCGGCCTGTCGGTCGAGGGCGCGAGCGGCGTGGCGCAGGCGGCAGCCGACATGATCCTGCTGGCCTCGGACCTGGGAGTGGTCGCCGACGGCGTCGACGAAGGCCGCAGGACCTTCGCCAATATCCTTAAATATGTGCGCATGGGTGCCAGCTCCAACTTCGGCAACATGCTGTCGATGGCGGTCGCCTCGATCGCGCTGCCTTTCCTCCCTATGCTTCCGACACAGATCCTGCTCAACAACCTGCTCTACGACTTGTCGGAGCTCGGCATTCCGTTCGACGGAGTCCGGCCGGAGGCGGTCGAGCGGCCGCAGGTATGGGATATGACCGGCCTGCTGCGGTTCGCCGGCGTTATGGGGCCGCTTTCCTCGCTGTTTGATTTCCTCACCTTTGGGCTGCTGTTGTTAGTGTTTCACACGTCTCCCGCCGAGTTCCGCACGGCGTGGTTTCTGGAATCTATGGCGACGCAAATTCTCGTCATCTTTATCATTCGCACCAACGGCCGCCCATGGCAGGATTTTCCGCGCCCCGCCCTGGCGGCGTCATCTATCGTCGCGCTCGTCGTCGCAATGGCGCTACCCTTCACACCGATCGGTCCGTGGTTCGGCTTCGAGACGCCCGCGGTCGCCACGCTTCTTGGAATTGGTGCTGTCGTGGCCGCCTATCTGGTCTCGGCCGAATTGCTCAAGCCTCTGGCCATAAAGACACGCCAACGCTGACTGCGGAGATAGCGCTGGGAACGCTTCCTTGAACCCATCGACAGGCCTGCGGCGGCTCGAACACCATAATAAAGCGCGGAGGAGACATCCTGATTGGTGGTACTTCAATGTTGGATGTGCCGCCCAATCGCCGCGTAACAGGCATGGTATTTCAGAGCCATGCTCTGTGGAGCCACATGACGGTTGGCGGCAACATCGCCTTCGGCCTGAAGCTGCGACGCCTTCCACGCGGTGTCATTGCGGAGAAAGTGACATCCGCGCTTGCGCTTGTCGGGTTGAGCGGGCTTGAAAAGCGCTATCCGGGACAGCTGTCCGGCGGTCAGCAGCAGCGGGTCGCCCTGGCACGATCGTTGGTTCTTGAGCCCAAAATACTGCTTCTTGATGAACCATTTTCCAGCCTGGATGCCCATTTGCGCATTCGCCTGCGCGATGAACTCAAGGCGATCCAGCGGCGGCTCGGTCTGACGACCATATTCGTGACCCACGATCAGGAGGAGGCGATGTCGCTTGCCGATCGCATTGTCGTGATGAACCGTGGCGCGGTTGAACAGGTTGCCGCACCTGGAATGATCTATGAGCGGCCGGCAACGCTTTTTGCCGCCGGCTTCATTGGCACCATGACCATTCTTCCCGCGCGTCTCGAAGGCGGTCAATTGATCGCCGGAACCCTCAAAGTCCCGTTCTCGCGGCACTACTCCGCTAACGAATGGACCTTTGCGATGCGGCCGGAGGATTGCGAACTGACCGCTCCATTCCAGGATGGAACCAGTTCTGGCGTCGTTGATCATCTCGCTGATCTCGGTTCCTCCAGGATCGTCACAGTGATGATGGACGGCGATGTTGCCATCAAAGCCCAGATCAGCCGCCGGCAGACGATCGTGAAGGGTGACCGTGTCGGCCTCAGGGTCAATCGGCTGCTCGTTTACCGCGATGGGCGGTCTCCCGTTGAGACGACATTCCCGATGCCGGTGGAAACACAAACAGCTGACAACATCACACGCCGAGACGTAACAGCATGAAACAATGGAACGACGAAGTCCTTCTCCAGACGGTATCACGTCTGACCCCCGTATCGCTGGCAGAACGCCAGGCGATCCTTGCAGGCCCATCTGCAGCGGAACATCATCGCGGTCATTTCGATCGGCTGAAAGTATCGCGCGAAATTGAAGTCGGTGGGACGCCGCAATCGCGCCATATCGAAGGGCCTGCCCGCATCGTCTTCTGGAACGTCGAGCGATTGCGCCATGTCGACGCCATCACGTCTACGCTTCGACAGCTGGATGCGGATGTGACCCTCCTCTGCGAGGTCGATCGTGGCATGGCGAGAACACAAAACCGCGACGGGATCGTCGAGCTCGCCGATAGCCTTGGTGAGGGATATCTCTATGCCGTGGAATTCGTCGAGCTCGGTCTGGGCGACCGCAACGAGCAGGTCGTCCATGCAGGCGAAGTCAACGCCGACAGTTTTCACGGGGCGGCGTTACTGTCGGCCGCAACAATGGCAACCCCATTCCTGATAAGGCTCGACGCCCGCGGCGACTGGTTCGACGGCGCACATGGAGAGGGCCGCGTTGGCGGAACGATTGCGCTGGGTGCCAAGATCGCCATCTCCGGGCAGCATGTAACGATGGTGAGCGTCCATCTCGAGAGCCACTGCGATCCCGATCTTCGCGGTCAGGAGATGGCGCGCATGGCTCGTGGAGAACGAGAGGGCCGGTTAAATCGACCTGGCCGACGCTCACGTTGGCGGGCTGGCCGCTTTCGGCGACTTCCGAAAAGCTGGGAAAACGCTGATGGACATTCGGAGGCCCAGGCGGTTCGCCAACGCGGATTTTCCTTGGACACTAGGCGTTGACATGGGCTCCGCATCGTAGGGGTCGGGACGGCGATGTCACGTTATTGCGGCTTAACGGTTGATGGCTAAGCCGGCGGCATGAAACTCAAGGACCATCAGCTAGAAGAACCACCGTTTTCCACCGCAGATCATTGCCCATGCGGTCTAGCTATATTTCCGGTTCCCGTTGAGTCTGCGCCTGGTCGAGGAAACGCTTCTGGAGCGCGGCATTGTGGTGCAGCGCGAGCGCTCACGGCATCGTGACGATTTCGAGGATCTTGGAGCCAAACAGACTCAACTCAGCTTTGATATCATTGCCGCAGACTTTAAGTCTCTCCAGCGGCGCGGCCAACTCCTTGCATAGCAGGGTGACAATCTCGACAGACGAGCCCTCCTTGCCCTCGAAATTGTCATAGATGTTTCGCCGGAAGCCTCCCCCTCAAGCGATCAGCGTACCGAGGGATTCTGCTTCATAGTCTAGATCGAGAAACATGTCCGCATGCAGTTGAGTGATCCTACTGTATTCAACAGATCGCTCGAAGCCTGCAGTCACATTGGGGTCAAACCGGAAATACAGCAAAAGCTGGCGGAACTGATGAAAGTCTCGCAAGCCAAATGTCAATGCCGCGCTCAGCCAGCAGATCTTCTACATGACGCAGGCTTAGCGGAAAGCGGAAATACAGCCACACCGCATGGGCGATGATTTCGGCCGGAAAGCGATGACGCTTGAAGTGGTGAGAGGCGGGATCGGTCGACGGGGGCTGAGGCATGACAGAAGCTAACGCCGTAAAACTTAAGGCGACGCTACCGACAGGACAGTTGCGGCGGCCATTTTAGAGGACAATGGGCAACGGCTGAGCGAAGGCAAGATGTGTGCGAGAGCCATGTAGCGTTCGTGGCTCAAGACCGTGCGCATAGGCGCCGCCCATTGGAACTCTGAGTGCACCGCACATGCGTTCATCCAACGGATAATTCTGTGGAGCTCTCCGGGGCGACTAACGTGCGGTTGGCTGTAGCGCGGCGGGTGAGCATCGTTGTAGAAGTTTGCGGACTTCGGCCAATGGTTGAGGCCTTCCAAAAAGGTAGCCCTGTATTTCGGTACAACCTTGCTCCCTAACGCGAAGAAGCTGCTCCCTGGTTTCCACACCTTCGGCGGTTGTCGTTATTCCAAGACCAGCGCCGAGGTCTACCACCGCTTTCACAATCGCGGCGCAGTCCTTGGAATGCCCAAGTTCGCGAATGAAAGACTTGTCGATCTTGATCTTATCGAATGGAAAAAGCCGCAGATAATTCAACGATGAGTATCCGATGCCGAAATCGTCCATTGCGATCCGAACGCCGAGGCTCTTGATGTGATGAAGGGTAACCAATGCCGCCTCGCTGTCGGTCAGGAGGACGGATTCGGTAATTTCGAGTTCAAGGCGAGAAGCAGGCAGACCGGAGTCGGTGAGGGCAGAAACAACGCTGTGAGCAAGCGTCTGGCTTCTGCATTGAAGCGGGGATAGATTGACCGCGACCCTTATATGAGGAGGCCAGTTCACAGCATCTTTGCAAGCTTGTCGCAACACCCATTCCCCAATGGGAACGATCAGCCCCGATTCTTCCGCCAGGGGAATGAATTCAGCGGGCGCAACTGAGCCTTGCTCGGAACGATTCCAACGCAATAGCGCCTCGAAGCACACGATTTCTTCGCTTCTGGTATCGACTTGCGGCTGGTAGTCGATTTCAAACTGCTTGTTTGCCAGCGCCTGCATCAGGTCAGCTTCCAGCTTACGCCGCCGCTGGATGGTGGTATCCATGGCCGGGTCAAAGACGCGATAGGTGCCGCGGCCGCCGGATTTCGCATTGTGGAGAGCTGTGTTGGCGTGGCGCAGCAAAGCGTTTGCCGTGTCACCGTCATCAACCGTAGCAACGCCAATGCTCACGCCGATTTGAACAAGTCTTCCGTCAATTTCGAAAGGTCTGCCAATGTCATCCACGATCGTTTGAGCGAGAAGCGAGGCCTTCTCTCCTGCGGGACCACACTCCAGCAGGACCACAAACTCGTCGCCACCCAGCCTCGTGATCGCTTCGCCGTTGCGCAGGCTTTCCTTTAATCGCTCCGTGACTGCCTTCAGCAGAAGATCGCCGGCCGCGTGCCCGAACGCATCGTTAATTTCGTTGAAGTGATCCAAATCCAGGATAAAGAGTGCAATGCCGCTCTCTGTCCCACCAAGCGCTATTCTCCGATCAATTTTCTCGCGCAAAAGTGAACGATTGGGCAGCCCGGTCAGTGGATCGTGACCAGCCATATGTTTGATTTGTTCTTCGGCGCGAATAGCGACAGTAACGTCTTCATGAGTTGCGACATAGCAGCCATTTTCCATCGGCTTATGGGTTATCTTTATCACTCTGCCATCCGTCAATGACACTTTCTGGCTGGCGATCGATCCCTTTAACGCGGCCTCCACTACTACATCGAAATACATGCCGATGTGGGTGGGGGCATTGCCAGCGATCTTGCGATGGCTCAGAATCTGCTCAAGGGGTGTCCCCGGCAGTGTTAGATGTCGGGGCAAATCGTATAGCCGCGAATATGCGGCATTACACAGCAGTAGATTCTTGTCGGCGTCGAACATACACAATCCGTGCGGCATATTGCCCAAGGCTGCATCCAGCCGATGGTTTTGTTCAGCCAGGGCCTTTTCCATGCCTATACGGCCCGAAATGTCGTCGCACATGATTAGCCACCCGCCACCGGGAGTTGGCACAGAAGTGACCGACACCTTGAGGTCTCCGGTTGCAACCTCCAGATGAAGAGGCGTCGACTGTCTCAGCAGATGTGTCAGCCAGTTCTCTTGATTGTCCGCGGACAAGTGAGGCGAAGAGTTCAGGCTCGGAATCGCTGCGGCTATCGTTGCGGCGCTGGCGCCTAGGCAGATTGTGTCCTCAGGCGCGGGCAGCAATTCCTTCAGCCGATCGTTGAACATGGTGAGATGAAGGTCGGCGTCAAAGATTGCGACGCCCTGCCGCATATTTTCCAAAATGAAATCAAGGGGATTGGCCATGTCCTACCTGCATATACGCGAATAAGGTATGCGGAATTCTCGCAGCGTGATTTTGTTTTTGACATCGATCGCAAAGCCACGCTTCGCGGAACACCTCCGCTGTCCGATCGGGAAAGGGTGGTGGCGGTTGATCGCTTGTGAAGGCCGGTTGCTGGGCGGAGCATACGCTCGGTTGACAATGCTGCGGCGAACCCAACAGTCATCGGCCCGGATAAAATAGGCGTGATCCTCTGCGAGTTTTTGGATCATTGAAGAAGATCAACATCAGTGTGCGTTTCCTCTGGACGTATTTTCGTCCGTTACACAATCGATGCTTCTGGAATTTAGTTCATAAATTCAAATCGATTTATGAAGCACGCTCAAAACATGCTTGTGCTCAGGACATTTTTGATTTGCCTAAGACAAAATCATCTTGCCACGGCAGAAAGTGGACGAAATGCACTATGCAGGCATTTGTCGAAATTTTTAAATCACACCTTTAGATCATGCGCTTGCAATCACAACATGAATATTGGCCGAACATTGTTTCTGTAACGTTAAAGTGACGCCATATTTACAATTATTCCGATTTAATTTCGTAAAGCAGGGCGTCTTTCGGTAACGCTTGCCAAGCAGGTTCAAACAAGAGCCGTTTCTTTCGTGTGATGCCAACGTCTCGAACTCAACTTGTGTCGCCTGTTCTGAGCAATCGGTAAGCGCCAGATCACTCTTGTCTGAGGTACGGGCTGAGCCGCCTCTCAGATTCTTAACCTGGCGACGGTACAGTCTTTATCGTCTCACGCGACGCGATGAGGAAAGCGCGCAAAAGCGACTGGAGTTTGATTTGCCTGCTCAGAGCCATCCAACGATGTCCCTTTTTCAGCAGACTTTAGAGAGCCTTCCCGACGGGGTTCTTCTGATCAGTTCAAAGAGGGACGTGATATATGCGAATAGGGCGTTCTTGGCGCTGTGGAAGGTTCCCCAAACGCTATCGGCGAACTGGAACCGCTCCGCCCTTCTCCAACATGTTTCTAATCAGTTGGATCAGCCGGTTCTGTTTCGCCGCGAGGTCGAACGGCTGTATGGATCGAGCGAAAGTTCGGAGGATGAACTGAGTCTGGAAGACGGCAGGATATTCTCAAGGCGTAGTGTGCCTTTTGCAGAGGAAGGCAATGGCCTTGGTCGAATCTGGATTTTTACCGACATAACGGAGGCTTGGCATGCCAGGCTTGATACCCTCACCGGCCTGCCGAACCGGCGGGCGTATTCACTCAAATACCCCAAAATTGTATCAGCAGCAGATGACGGCTTTATCAGAGGCGTCGGCATTATGGATGTCGACAATTTCAAGGGCTATAACGATATCTACGGGCATGCAGCAGGCGATATTGTGCTGAAGCAGATTGGGCGACTTGTCTCATCGCATCTTCGCGGTGACGATGTGGCGTTTAGGATCGGTGGAGAAGAATTCCTGATTGCCTGCAAGGCCCGCACGGAAATGGGAGCTTGTGCCTTTTTCGAGGCATTGCGTCTCGGAATCGAAGCCGAAGGCATTCCCCATAAGTTAAATGCACCTGGAAGGGTGGTGACAGCTTCCTTCGGGCTGGCTGTGTTCAGGGGGCCGCACGATCCTGAAAAGCTGTTTGAGGCGGTCGACGAGGCACTATATGTCTCAAAAGCGTCCGGTCGCAACGTGGTCACAATCGCCGACCTTGCCTCGATTTCCGTGCCGACCATTTTGTGACTACCATAAAATACATTGGTAGCGCGGCGGGGAATGGATTTTCTATTGGAGCTTCCGGGGGAGAGGATTGATGAACGATGGTTTTAATGATGGATGGCAACGGATTCTTGAAGCCGCCAAAAGAACCCGACCACGGCGAGCGCCTGCGGACGTGATCATCCTCGATGAGCTTCACCGCTATTGAGGACCGGTAGACCGTAATTTGACGGTCTAGATATAGCTCAATCATCTCAAGGAGTTCCCTCGTTTTGCGCGACGTGGAGAAAGCCACAAGGCAATCTCCAGAGGCCGCTTATCGAGGGTCTTTCATTCTCTGAAGCAAGAGATAATCGCTGGCGTCTTGAGATCAACGAAAACGTGGAGATCGATTTTTGATCCCAAATGCTCACCTCACCGCTTGGGCTGCCCCGGCGCCATGGCCGGATTCTCGTCAGACAGAGCAGGACCTTATTATTTCCCGGGCTCTCTGCGACCTTTTTTCGGCGTCAAAGCTTAAGGGCAAGATCGCGTTTCGAGGCGGTACTGCAATCAACAAGCTGCTCTTTAAACGGCCCATGCGCTATTTCGAGGATATCGACCTCGTCCAGATTACGGCCGAACCCATCGGACCAACTATCGACGCGATACGCGATGCTCTTGCCTGGCTGGGAAAGTGCAAAAGGGAGCAAGCGGGTCATTCTGCGCACCTCGTTTTTCGCTTTGCGCCCGAGGCCGAGCCTGGAACGACACTTAAGCTCAAGGTCGAGATTAACACACGCGAACACGCTTCGTTGTATGGGGCATAAGGATATCCATTCAAGGTTGAGAATGGATGGTTTAGAGGTGCGGCGGACATCATATCCTATGACAAGGAAGAGTTGTTTGGCACAAAGCTCCGGGCCCTTTTGCAGCGGAGAAAGAACCGCGATCTGTTCGATCTCCACGAGGGTTTTCGGGAGCTGTCGCTCCATCCAAAGCGGCTTGTCGCAGCATTCGAGCACTACCTGTCACTTGAGGAGAATGTGATCACGAGGGCAAATGCCGAGCAACGCATGCTCGGGAAGCTGACAAAAAGCCGTACGGAAGACATCGAACCTTTGCTCCCGCCGGGGATCGAGTTTACGGACGACGACGCTATTGGCGCTTTCTGTGTGATTTGGAAGGACGTCCTTCCTATGCTCAAGGGAGAGCCGTGGAAATCGTCGGAAAAAGCGATAGAGCAGTTGCGCGAGAAGAGGTTTCCAAACCTGCTTCGATAACCGATCGGATGCGCAGTTCATGCGGGGATTTCATGGGGGTCGGTCGGCCCGCTAATTTCCGTGCAGACGGTTCGATCCCGCTCAAGAGCTAAATCAAGGCCGCGATAGCCGAACGCTTACTTTCAGATCATCACTGCCAACAAGGGATCGCGCGAACTTCCGCGCGATCGGATTCATATGGCTGTTACGAGGCTCCGGAGAACATTCTCCCGAAACCTGGCACTCGCTTGAGATCATAGTCGAGCGCTGCAAGTGCACCGTAAATCGCTGTCGCGACGCTGTCATGGATCGCGATACCGTGAGCCGCCTCCAATTGATTAACGAGAGGTGCTCCCGCGAGATTGGTGCAGAAAATGGCGATTGAATCTGGCCTCGCAGGCGCGAGGTCGGCAACCATCTCTGCGATCGTCTCGGGTCTCACCTGGCTGAAACTGAAATTGTCCCTGATACCCTGATGCCTTTCGCAGATGACCTCGACCCCCTCATTCGCAAATGATTTGATGATGGCAGCCTGCACATCAGACGTATAGGGCGTCGCTAGACCGATCCGGTGTTCGTTTCTTCGGCGCATGACGTCGAACAGCGCCAGCACCGACGTGGACGCCTTGATGCCGGTTACCTGCGTGATGCGTTCGCAAAGCCGGCGATCGCTATCCAGACCGAGCCAGCCGGCGCTTGTGCCGTTCCAGACGATCACATCGACTTTCGCGTCCGCAAGCAATTCCGCGGCTGTTATCATCGGGCGATCATCGAACTGGTTTAGGAGTGCAGCATCCAGGCCGATTGCAGTAACCCGGAACCTCGAAAAATGCGCGGTCACGTCGGGCAGGTCTTTGAGCATCTGTGTGGTGACGGGTTCGAGTACCGTGTTGGATGAAGGGGTGAGCATTCCGATGCGAAGCGGGTTCACTGACATTTCCTAAAGATGAGTCAAGCATGGATGGGTGGCAGGCCGAGTTTCGGCAAAACCGCCTCGAAGGCTGCGGCAGCGGACAGCACCTTGGTATCACCGAGATGCTGGCCAACGATTTGCAATCCGATGGGCAGGCCATCGACGAGGCCGCACGGCACGCTGGCCGCCGGCTGTCCCGTTAGATTGAAAGGCGACGTGAACGGGCACCATTCGTAGGGTGCGATGGTTTTGCCATCGATTGTCGACGGGCCATCCTGATCTTTTGCGAAGGCTGTGACCGAAAGGGTTGGCGTCAGGATGAAATCATAACGGCTCATGACCTTGGCAATTTCGTCGACAAAGGCCTTGCGCCCGGTGATCGCGTTGGTCGCGTCCTCGAACGGACGTGATTCAGCCAGAAGAGTGGTCACCGCCTCCGAGACCGGCATTGGTTTGTCTGAAAGCAGCTTGCGCATGCCGGTGAGATCGGTCTCCAACGCCACCATTGCCTTGAATGTCGCATGCACGTCCATTTCGGGCGGAGCTCCAATGGTCAGTTGGAGGCCGCATGCTTCAGCCAACAGCGCGACGGCTTTGTCCGTCGCGTCCTTGAGGCCCTGCTCGATTGTCTGATCATGCCACGTGGGCCAATAGAGAACCTTGGCACCGCGAGGCAGCGGGGCAATATCGGTCCATGAAACATCTGCGCAAGGAATCGACCAGCGATCGCGCGGATCGGGACCAGCGATGACGGATAGCATGAGGGCGGCATCCGCGACATCGCGCGCGATCGGGCCGATATGCTCGATCGACTCCCAGCCCGAGACACCCGGAAGCGATATATCCCGGCATCCAGGCCACAGCGGAACGCGCCCCATAGCGGCCTTGACACCGACGAGCCCTGAAAGGGCCGCCGGTAGCCGGATGGAACCGCCACCGTCGCTGCCGATGGCGATCGGGCACACGCCGGCTGCAACAGCGGCGGCAGATCCTGCGCTCGAACCGCCTGGGGAGCGATCCGTATCCCACGGGTTGCCCGTGGCTGGAAACAGGAGATTGTTGCCGTGAGCACCGAAGCCGAATTCGGAGACATTCGTCTTACCGAGGATGATCGCATCGGCCGCCTTCAACCGCTCGACAACGATGTCATCTTCATCAGGAATATAGTCGGCATAGAGGTTGGAGCCGAATGTCGTTCTGAGACCCTTCGTCAGAACAAGGTCCTTGATGGCGACAGGCACACCGGCCAGCGGGCCGACGGGCTCGCCGCGCGCGATCCGCTGGTCCAAAGCGTCGGCGGTTTTATGAGCTTCCTCACGCGCCAACGTTGCAAAGGCGTGGATGATCGGCTCGACCTTGTCGAGCGCCGCAAAGGCAGCATCAAGGACGGCGCGTGCGGAGAGCGCTCCGGACGCGACCTGTTCGGCGATATGACGAGCCGACATGGTTGGGTATTCATCGATAAGCATGGAAGCCTCCTTGTGTAGAAATATTCATGGTGGCGGCGCTGTCTCGGCCGGCTTGGCCAGCAGCAGCCGTTCGAGCGCAGCGGAGAGGCCGATTGACGCCTTTGGATCGGGCCGCCTGAACGAGCCGGCGGATGCCTTTTTTGGATTGAGCGCAGCCAGCAATTCTGCCTGTTTCACGGCCGCGATGACGGATTCGACGACGGGGACGAAAATCCGCTCACGCACACGTGACGCGAGACCCGCCAGAGGGGCGCCAGCGAGAATGATGACATCGGCACCATCTTCGTCGATGGCTTTTCGCGACAGGTCGATCAGAAGCTCTTCCTTCTCGTCCTGTACATTGGCGAGGGATGCAAATGGTCCGTCGAGCAACCGGATGCTTGCCAGTCTTTCCAGAAGCCCGTGCATCGCAGCGCATTCACGGAACCAGGGGCCCAGTGCCCGCGAGAAGGAAACGATCGAGAAGCGCTGGCCAAGCATACAGGCGCTGAGCATCGCTGCCTCCGCAAGGCCGATGACCGGAACGGACATGAGCTCGCGCGCGCCCCCGAGGCCCGGATCGCCAAAGGCGGCGATGATCGCGATATCAAAGCTGCCATTCCGCTCTGCAAGGACATCGAGGACAATGGCGGACGCGATCGCGGCTTCAGCCCGCGTAGCAATATAGGGCACGCCCCGCGGAGCCGTAACCGGGATCAGTGTAGATCCTGGAGAAAGGAAAGGCTTTGCCACGCGAACGAGGAGGTCAGTGACTTCTGTCGAGGTGTTGGGATTAAAAAGCAATATGCGGGGCATCAGGGATTTCCTTCGATCGCGCGATGACACGCGACAAGGCTGCCGTTCCCGAGGGATGTCAGAGGCGGCATTGCCTTGGTGCATATGGGCAGCTCTACAGGGCACCGGCCGGTGAAGCGGCAGGCGTTCTGATCGGGATCGATCGGGCTCGATGCGGAGCCTTCGAGCTTGGTTCGATCGGCATTTTTACGCCCCGCATCCGGGATCGCATCAATGAGCGCGCGGGTATAGGGGTGGCGGGGTTCATGGAAGACCGACTTAGACTGGCCAAACTCGACAATGCGGCCGAGATACATCACCGCGATCTTGTCGCAGAGCAGGCGTACGACATTGAGGTCGTGCGAAACAAACAGATAACTCATGCCGCGCTGCTTCTGCAGCTTTGCGAGAAGGTGCAGGATCAGCGACTGCACCGAGACGTCTAAGGCCGAGGTCGGTTCATCCAGCACAAGCAGCTTGGGCTTGACTGCTATCGCCCGCGCAATACCGACACGCGCTTTCTGACCACCTGACAGCTGATGCGGATAACGACTACCGTACTCCCGTGGAAGACCGACATCGTCCAGTGCCGCAAGCACCAGGTCGGTAATATCTTGACTTGAACCGCCCACAAGTCGCTTCAAGGGATCAGCGATGGCTTGGAATACGGTGAAGCCGGGATTGAGACTTTCGGTCGGGTCCTGAAAGACAACCTGAATATCGCCCCTGAGCGAAGAGCCACCAAATCTCTTGGCGGAGATCGTACCGATTTCGACGCCTGAGAGCTCTATCTCGCCTGAGGTCGGGTCGATCAAGCGCGCCAGCACACGCGCCAAGGTCGACTTTCCGCACCCGGATTCGCCGACCAGGCCAACGCATTCGCCCTCGCCAATCGTCAGATCGACCTCGTCAACAGCGTACAGCATCCTGCGTCGCAGTGTCCCGACGGGATAGCGCTTCGAAAGGCCACGAACGTTTATCAGGGGAGCACGGGTAACTGTCATAACGGGTGCCTGCAGCGGACGGAGTGATCATTGCCCAGCGGCGTGAGCGCGACATTCCCCGTCTCGCAATCGGCCTGGCGCCTGTCGCATCGGTGGAGAAACCGGCAGGGGGGCAGGTCGCGCCTTAGGTCGGGAAGGCTGCCGGGTATCGAAGACAGGTCCTGAAGCTCGGTGCGAGCAGTCGGCGTGGCGGCAAAAAGCCCTCGTGTGTAGGGGTGCGCAAAATGTGCTCGAAGCTCATCGGCGGCTGCCATCTCAACCATGTGACCTGCATGCATGACAACGATGCGATCGCAATATTCTCCGGCGAGAGCCAGATCGTGGGTGATCAGGATCGAGGACATCCGGGTCTCTCCGACGAGATCGCGCATGAGATCCATGACGACGGCCTGGGTCGTGACATCGAGGCCCGTTGTCGGCTCATCTGCGATAAGAAGGGATGGCGAACAGGATAGTGCCATCGCGATCATCACCCGCTGGCACATTCCGCCGGAGAGTTCGAAAGGATAGGCGTTATAGCGTCTTTCCGGGTCGGGGATGCGCACTTTTTCCAGCGCTGCGATGGCAGCTGCCCGGGCATTCGAGCGGGTCACCGGTCCGTGTCGCCTCAACACGTCCTCGATTTGCCTCCCAACCTTCATGATCGGATTGAGGGCCGTACGCGGGCTTTGGAAGATCATCGACAGTTCGCGCCCGCGGATGGAGGCAAGCGGCGAGTTCGGTCCGATAAGGTCGATACCGCCGAATTCGATGGCATCGGCCATGATTTCGGCATTGTCGTCGAGAAGCCCCATCAGCGCATAGGACAGCACCGATTTTCCAGAGCCGCTTTCACCGACGATGCCGAGCACTTCGCCCTTGCCGAGGGAGAAGCTGACGTCGTCGAGGACCTTGACCGTGCCCGATCGAGTCCTGAAGCTGACACTGAGGTTTTCGACTGAAAGCAAAGGGACGGTCATGTGCGCCTCCTTGGATCGATGATATCTCTGAGACCATCACCGATGAGGTTGAAGCAGAAGACTGTAATGACGAGCGCTGCGCCCGGAAAAGCAAAAGTCCACCACTCGCCCGAGAAGATGTAGGACGCGCCCTCAGACACCATGATTCCCCATTCGGGTGTCGGCGGCCGCACGCCGAGGCCGATGAAGGACAAGCCAGCCGCGTTTAGGATCGCCCAGCCGAGATTGAGGGAGCCCTGAACCATCATCGTCGGCAGGATGTTCGGCACGATGTGAAAGGTCAGCAGCCGGAACGGGCGGTTCCCACCCATACGGGCCGCTTCGACGAATGTCATATCGCGCCGAACGTTGACTTCGCTGCGCGCAAAGCGCGAGTAAAAAGGCAGGTTGATGATCGCAGTTGCGAGTACGATGTTGCCGACACTGTTACCGAGCGCAGCGACGATGCCCATCGCCAGGACAAACAGCGGGAACGCCATGATCGTGTCCATGACGCGTCCGATGATCGCGTCGGTCCAGCCGCCGAAGTAGCCGGCGATTGCCCCTGTCCCCGTTCCAATGATGAAGGAGAGTGCAACAGCACCGATTGCCATCCCGATATCAAGTCGCGTGGCGATGGCGACGCGGCTGAGAATATCACGGCCGAGCGCGTCCGTGCCGAACAGGTGCGTGAGGGTCGGCGGCTTCAACGCCGCGGATGTGTCCACTGCCAGTGGATCAAACGGAATGAGCCATGGAGCGAGGATCGAAAGGGCGACGAAGAGCAACAGGATGATCGCCGCTGCCAGTGTCAGCTTGTTTTCCGCGGCTATGTGGCGGGCATCACGCCAGAAGGTGCTGGAATGGGCGTTCGGAGAGACTGCGTCAACCATCGTAGCGAACCCTCGGATCGATTGCAGCGGCCGTCAGGTCGACCACCAGATTAAGCAGAATGTAAAGGATGGCCATCATCAGCACGAAGCCTTGGACGGCGGCGTAATCCGAGGTGATGACTGCATTGACTGCATAGGCGCCGATGCCCGGCCAGGCGAAGACTTGTTCAACGAGCACGTTCGCGCCAAGCAGGAAGGAAAAGACCATGCCAAGGATGTTGATGACGGGAAGCATGGCATTGCGCAGGCCGTATCCGTAGACCACCTTTGGACGCGAAAGGCCCATCGCACGTGCGGTGCGGCAGAAATCGCTCGAGAGCGAGGCCAGCATCGAGGCGCGGGCAATGCGTGCAATCGGTGCCAACGCGAACAGCCCAAGCGAGATCGAAGGCAGCACCAACTGTGAAAGGGATGCGCAGAAGGCGGAAATGTCGCCCGCAAGCAGCGTATCGATGAGGTAAAGCCCGGTAATGGTCGGCGGCACCGTAAAATAGGTGTCGTTCAGGCGGCCGAGCGGTTCGGGTGCGATGCCAAGTCTGAAATAGAAGATATAGACGAGGCCGAGTGCAACGAAAAAGGTCGGGAAGGCAGCGCCAACGGAGACAATGATACGACAGAGGTGATCAATCATCTTTCCGGGTCTTGTTGCAGCGGCGATGCCAAGCGGCAAGCCGATCAGCATTGCGAAGATGAGTGCGCAGATCGTCAGTTCGATCGAGGCGGGGAGCCGCGTTACCAGGTCCTGAAACACAGGCTGGCCGCTCGACAGCGACATCCCAAGGTCGCCGTGCAGCACGCGGCTGACATAGTCGCCAAATTGAAACCAGAGAGGCTTGTCCAGTCCGAGTGCCGTGCGGATCTGCGCAATGCTTTCCGGTGTCGCCGAGGATCCGGCATAGTAGGCCGCAGGATCGCCCGGCAACGCACGCGCCAGCAGAAAAGTAACGATCACAACGCCGATGACGCTTGGAATTGCCGTGACTATTCGCATTGCAAAACTGAGGACTATCTTCAAGAGCTCAATCTCCACGCCGGTTCGGGCGCCTGGTCGATCCGGGAATTATGTTGGGGAGCCGAACCTGGATCCGGCTCCGGCTCCCTCACCATGCTCTACTCTTTTGAGATCGATTTCAGGTCGAGATGCGTGTGAAACCAGTACACATAGCCCTTCACGTTCTTCTGCATCGCGATGTCAGAGTAGAGGTGGGCGACCGGGACACGCGGCACATCGTCCATAGCGATCCCGTTCATCTTCGTGATGATTGCGTCATAAGCCTTGGGATCGCTCTCGAAGCGTGCTTGTTCGATCAGCTTGTCCAGCTCCGGGTTTGAATAGTTGGCCGTGTTGAACACGCTGTTGTTTTTGCCGTCATAGGTCCAGAAGTAGAAATATTCCGGATAGTCGAGCCAGCCGTAGAAGTAGTTGATGTCCATGGGCATGCTCTTCGAACCCATCTTGGCAAACCATTCGGAACCTGGGACCTTATGGATCTCGATGCTGATGCCGATCTTCTTGAGCTGTTCCTGAATGAGCAGGGCCATCGGCTCCTGAACAGTCGTCTGGCTCATGTCGATGTAGAGATCGGTCTTGAAGCCGTCGGCATAACCTGCGTCTTTCAGTAGTGCCTTGGCCTTGTCGAGGTCGGTGTTGTATTTCGATGCCACCGGCCACTTCGGCGCGTATGGGGCAGACGGATCGGCGCCGAAGAGCGGTTCGCCGCGCTGATAGAGCGCCTGCTTCATGATGCTGTCGTAGGGAAGGGCGTAGGCAATCGCCTGGCGCACCCGCTTGTCGTCGAAGGGCTTCATCGTGACGTTGAGGTCGACGTTGAACTGCTCGTTCTGCATCAGCGTGCCGATGACGTTGACCTTTCCTGCAGCTGCAAGCTCAGCATAGTCTTTCGGAGGCAATCCGACTGACACATCGACATCGCCCTTCTCGAGCAGGGCACGGCGAGTGCCCGGCGATGCGATCTCGCGCAGGACGACACGCTTCAGCGCCGGCGTCGGCCCGGACTTCCAGTTGTCGAAGCGGTCGAAAACGATCCGGTCGCCGCTCTTCCAGCTGCCGACCTTGAACGGGCCGCCGCCGGCATCGTTCAACGAAGTCCATTTCAGTGCCCAGGGGTCGTCATTCGTCGCATGCTGCAGGGCAAGCTTCTTGTTGACGACGTAGGGAACGGGGACAGCCAGATCTGGCAGGGTTAGCTTGTCGGCGACGGGGAGGGTAATCTTAAAGGTGTGGGCATCAACGACGGAGAACTGCTTCGGATCGGTCAAGGAGCCGGCTGCCATCTGAACCGTTGGAAAGCCGCCGACCGAAACGGCTCGGTCGAAGGACCATTTCACGTCATCCGCTGTAACGGGGGAACCGTCATGGAACGTCGCGTCTTCGCGCAGATGAAAGATCAGTGTCTTGCCGCCATCCTGGATTTCCCAGCCTTTGGCAAGCTCCGGCTGGATCTTGGTGGCATCATACATCACCTTCCCATCGGGCAGGGTCTTCGTGCCGTGCGTGATCAGCCGATCGTAAAGCTGCCAGGATGCCATCTGGGCGAATTCGTTTGCAGCGGGCGCCATGGCGTCGAGGGAGTTCGGGCCGTGTTCGGCGACCTCGATCAGGACGTCCTTCGGGGTTTCGGCATGTGCAATGCCATGGAGCAGACCGAACGACATGGTCGCTGCGATCCAGAGTGACGTATGGGAGCGGTAGGCTTGCACGCGAGCGATCGCGGATTTGCTTATGACCATGGAGGCGACACCTTCTGCTAATGTGGCGGACATGGTAGCCTTTGCAAGCAATATGCCAATTTCTAATTATTTGATTACATTAAATATCTTTACAAAGTGCATTATTTATGTAATTGTACTCCTGCTTTCAATATGCCCAGACTGCGTGATTTTTGAGCAAGTAGAATGCTTGCTTGGCGACCAATCAGTTCGATATCAGTGGGATGAATAAGGGTGAGAACAGTCGGGGAAACAGTCATGGATGACGACGATGATACACCTTCGCCCGCACCCTATGCGGTGGCTATAAAGCGCGCGTCCCTCCATCATCACGTTGTTGACAAACTGCGCGAAATGGTCAGCCGTGGCGATTTGCCGGCTGGCGAGCGACTGAATGAAGTTGCCCTTGCTCAGGCAATCGGAGTTTCGCGCACACCCATGCGCGAAGCAGTCAAGCTCCTTGCGTCGGAGGGGCTGCTTGAATTGTTGCCTGGTCGCGGGGCAAGAGTTCGTCAGTTTTCGGCCGAGGAACTTTTCGATGTGTTTGATGTGCTCGGCGCGCTCGAGAGGCACGCCATCGAAATCGCCGTTTTAAAGCTGACGCCTAAGGCGTTGACCGAGATCGAGCGCCTGCATAGTCAAATGGGTGACGCCTACGCGAAACGGAACCAGAAGAGCTATTTCAAGGCAAACCAAAAGCTTCATGCTCTCATTGTGGATCTTGCGGGTAATCCAGCCCTGACGAACACCCACATGACGTTGACGAAGCAATCTGTCCATAATCGCCATGAGACACTGATCTCGGAACAGCGTTGGAAAGAGTCAGTTGCTGAACATCAGGCGATATTCGAGGCGATCGTCAAGGCGGATGCCAACCTTGCAGGCCTGCTGATGCTCGATCATAGCCGAAAGACCGGGGCGGCCGTCGTCGACGCCGCCCGTGCTGCCAACGAGATCCGGGCGAGTAACAGGAAATGAGCGAATTCGACTTGATCATTGCCAATGGCACGGTCGCGACGGCGGCCGACGTTTTTCCCGCCGACATCGCCATCAAGGATGGCAAGATCGTTCAGATCGGCCAAAATCTCGCCGGCGGCAAGCGCCGCATCGATGCTTCAGGCAAGTTCGTTTTGCCCGGAGGCATCGACAGCCATGTGCATATTTCCCAGCCTTCCGGGGAGGGGATCGTCATGGCGGATGATTTCGAGAGCGGCACGCTATCCGCTCTATTCGGGGGCAATACGACGATCATGCCGTTCTGCCTGCAGGAAAAGGGGCAGTCGATGCGTGAAGCCCTGTCGGCCTACCACGCTCTTGCCGACGGCGAATGCTATACGGATATCAGCTTCCATTTGATCATCTCGGATCCGACCGCATCGGTTCTCGGCCAGGAATTGCCGGCACTTGTTGCCGATGGATACACTTCCCTCAAGGTCTTCATGACCTACGAGGGTCTGCGTATGAACGATGCTGAAATCCTCAAGGTGCTTGACGTTTCGCGCGAGACGGGCGCCACCGTTATGGTGCATTGCGAAAACGAGGACGCGATCCGGTTCCTGATCGAAAAGCACGAGCTTGCCGGCGATGTGGCACCCCGGGCCCATGCGTCGACGCGTCCGATTGCCGTCGAGCGTGAGGCGACACATCGAGCGCTGTCACTGGCGGAAGTGGTCGATGTGCCGATCGTCATCGTCCACGTATCCAACGGCGAAGCCATGGACGAGATTGCAAGGGCGCGTGCCCGAGGCGTGAAGGTGATCGGGGAAACTTGCCCGCAATATCTGGTGCTGACGGCAAAGGACCTTGAAGGCATGGATTGGGAAGGCGCCAAGATGGTGTGCTCGCCGCCTCCGAGAGATGAGGCGGCCCAAGCTCATTGCTGGCGGGGGATTGAGACGGGAATATTCGATCTCTTTTCGTCGGATCATTGCCCGTTTCGTTATGATGACCCGCAGGGCAAGCTCAATCCGAAGGGCTCTGTCAACTTCAGGCATATTCCAAACGGAATTCCGGGCGTCGAGACCAGGCTTCCGATCCTTTTCTCAGAAGGGGTGATGAAGGGGCGTATCGATATCACACGATTTGTAGCCCTGACTTCGACCAATCATGCAAAGACCTATGGTCTCTACCCACAGAAGGGTTCGATTGCGATCGGCGCAAATGCTGACATTACGATCTGGGATCCCGAGGCCAAACGAACCATCCGGCACGCCGATCTCCATGACGGCTCCGATTACTCCCCTTATGAAGGCATGGAAGTGACTGGTTGGCCGGTTACAACGATTGTTGCAGGTGCTGTCATGGTCGAAGACGGCGTTCTAGTAGGCAAGAAAGGGCAGGGCAGATACCGCTCTGGGACCACACGCCCTGTTGGAATTCGCGGCCAGGCATAGAGAGACATGACAATGAACCTGAAAATCGCCGCTGGTCCCTTCACCTTCGATGCAAAGCTTGAAACCGAGAAGGCGCCGAAGACCTGCAAAGCGTTCCTAGAACAGATGCCGTTCACCGGAAAGATTGTGCATGTGCGATGGTCAGGTGAAGGTGTGTGGATTCCGTTGGGCGATCACGAGTTTGGCGTGAGTTATGAGAACCACACCAGCCATCCGGCACCTGGCCACATCATTCTTTATCCCGGTGGTATGAGTGAGACTGAAATCCTGATTGCCTATGGCGGTGTTGATTTCTCGTCGAAGATGGGTCAACTCGCCGGCAATCACTTCATCACGATCACCTCGAATTTGGATCAGCTCGCAGAACTTGGGAAAATGACACTGTGGCAAGGGGCACAAGAGATTAAGTTTGAAATCGCTTAATCTTCCGAGCTTATTCGCAGGGTCGCCGGTTCGGATTCCCTCAAGAGCTTCGATTGTGGAATAGCGGGTCGGCGGTTCCATTCTCGTTAAGGTGAAGGTCTGAACCTTTGAAAGAATCGGAATTCTGAAAGAACATTTGAATGCTTCCCCTGCACGAAGCTATTTGAACGACATTAGTGGGACGACGCCCGGACGAGGCGTTGCAGCCACCTTAGCGGCTACATCCGTCTAACCTTCGGCGAGAATTGTTATTGCCGTGTGGCCGATTGAAGATCACACTAATATTAGAGGGATTCCGCATCGACCTGGCCGGCAGTACCGAGATTCGCACTCCAAATCTGCGACCGGCCGATATCTGCGTGTGAAAATGTCTGCGTGTGCGGCCGAGACTTGATCCTCAAAGACGGGAGATACCTGATGATTACCAGCGAACAGGCCCGCAAGGTCATCGCAGCAGGCGAGACGCGAGCAATCGAGATCGGCATTGCCGTCAATATTGCGGTGCTCGATTCCGGCGCGCACTTGAAGGCTTTCAACCGGATGGACAACGCCGTGCTCGGATCGATCGACATAGCAATAGGCAAGGCTAGAACCTCCGTACTCTTCGAGGCCACCAGTGAGGGCGTCTGGGATTATTGCAAGCCCGGCGCTCCGGCTCCCGGCCTGGAGCGGAGCAATGGCGGCCTCACAACCTTCGCCGGAGGAATCCCGCTGCGTGTGGCCGACGGCACGGTGATCGGTGCGGTCGGCGTTTCCGGCGGCGCGGTTTCGCAGGATCGCGACATCGCAGAGGCGGCCGCTGCGGTATTCGGTAGCTGACAGGCAGTGCCCTCACCTATCTCCATCAACCCTGAACCCAGGAAGGGAAAGTATTATGACCAAGACCATTCTGATTACAGGCGCTGGTTCGGGCTTTGGTAAGGGCGCCGCCATCGGCATGGCCAAGAATGGCCACTCAATCATCGCAACGACACAGGTCTCCTCGCAGGTCACACCGCTGCGCGAGGAAGCCTCGGCCCTCGGCCTGAAGAATTTCCGCGTCGAGCGTCTCGACCTCACCGACCCTTACGACATCAAGCAGGCGCAAGGCTGGGACTTCGACGTCCTCTGGAACAATGCCGGCATGGGCGAGGCGGGCCCAGTCTGGGAAATCCCGATCGAACTTGTTCGTAAGAACTATGAAGTCAACGTCTTCCTGCCACTGGTGCTGACCCAGGGCGTCGTTCAGCGCTGGATTCGCGAGGGCAAGAGCCGGGGCAAGAAGGTCGTCTTCACCTCCTCGATGGGCGGCCTGTTCACCCCGGCAAACTGGGGCACCTATGTCTCCACCAAGCACGCCCTGGAGTCGATCGCCGAAGCGCTGCAGCAGGAACTCGGGCCCTACAGCATCAAGATCCAGACGATCAATCCGGGCGCGTACTACACCGGCTATAATGAAACGATGGCCGACAATCCGTTCCGCTGGCTGGATGACAGCAAAAACTTCACCAAGCGCGCTGACCTGCGCAAAGGATTCGACGACTTCTTCGCTACCCCGGAAGGTAAGATGGACCCGCGGGAGATGATCGAACGCATGATCGAGATCGTGCCCGCAGACACCGGCAAGTTCCGCAACGTCGTCCCGAAGGTTATTGAGGACATGTTGAAAGACCATCAGCTGAAGGCCTGGGAGAACCAGATTTGAATCCTAGGCATGCGAATGCGTGAGTGGATGCCGCGGCGAACGTGCCATGAGCGCCACGGCACACAGTCCGAGAATTGCAGCAAAAAACGCAATCCAGAAGCCATCGATGTAAGCCTGGACGTTCGCCTCCCGCTGGACGACATTCGACAGGACACCAATCGTCCGCTTTGCGACATCCGAGCCGGCCGTTCCGCCGGTGACATGCAATCCGATCAGGTAGGAATGCAGCTGTTCACGCTGCCTGATCCATGTCCCCATGATGGTCGTGGCAATCTCCGAACAGATCAGCCGGAGGAGCTGGATATAGGCGGAGAGGGCGATTGCACGAGCGGGGTCAACGCTGCCAAGTATCATTGTGACCGCGGCCAGGAACGTTACTTCTTCGGCAATCGTCTGAAGGATAAGGATGAACTCGAATTCGGGTAGCGACCAAAGGTTGGTCAAGGATGTGCCGAGCCAGGACGAAAAGGCAAAGCACGAGAAGCCGGCAATCAGGGCGAGGCGCGGCCCGATTGTCCGAACGAGCACTACCGCCGCGATGGTCGCAAAGATCAGCAACAATATGGCATGGGGCGCGGAAAAATTGCCGATTTGCTCCGGGCGCAAATGGGCCACGGAAATCAGGAAGTTCGGCGCCAGGAGTGAGCTGGAAAGACTGGCCACCATGAATGCGAAAATTGCAAGGAAACTCAAAGCGATGTTTCTTGAAAACATTGCGGAAACATGCGCCCAGGGGTCTTTGGTAAAAGACTCGTGCAACAGAAACACCAATGCAAGAAACCCTGAGGCGGCGAGCATCGAGACGATGAAGCCGGACCGAAACCAATCCAGCCGGTTGCCCTGGTCCAGTGCGGCGTAGAGCATGGTCAAGGCGACACCGAACATGGCCATACCGCCCCAGTCTGCGCGCCTTAGGAGGTCCCGATTGATTTCCACCGGTCTTGCGCCGAACCAGAGGAGGACACCGATCGCAGGGGCGATGAAGGCATCCTGCCAATACAGCCACTGCCACCCTATCGTCTGGGCGTAGCTTCCGGCGGTATAAATGCCGAGGTTCTGCGAAATGGGGATCCTTGCCACGTAGAAGGCAAGCGCCACGATCCAGTATTTGCTGTCCAGGTTTCGAAACGCGGTCATGAGGGTCGCTGGTACGAAGATACCGAGCAGAACCGCCCTTGCTGCGTGCAGTAAGATCAGGGCCTCGAAGCCGCGGACGAATGGGATCAGAATGGAGATGGCGGCATAGACAATCGTCGGTGCGATCATCACCCTTTTGACGCCGAAAACCGTAACCAGCCAGGCGACACAGGGCGCGATGAGAATCTGAGGCGCCGTCGCAAATGTGGTAAGCCAAGACCCTTCGTCAAAACTCAAGCCGAAAGCTCCGCGCAGATCGGATAGGCCGATACTTGCCGTGCGCACATCGAAGGCGGTCAGGAACGCGGCCATGAGGACAGCGACCACCACCAGTACCGGCCGTGAGCGGTCGCCTTGAGGTGCGGGATTGTCTGACATAACATCCTCCCTTGGCTTTTATTTCTGGGTGACAATTCGCGTTACGACCGACATGCCAGGGCGAAGTCGTTCGAAATTCGGCTGAGTGGGATCGAGTTCGACGCGGACGCTCATCCGCTGGGCGACCTTGGTGAAATTGCCGGATGCGTTGTCAGCCGGCAGGAGTGCGAAGGTCGATCCACTTGCCGGCGCGATGCTCGACACCTGACCCCGAAGAGACTGCCCGGGAAACATATCGACCGAGACATCGACGGGCTGTCCTTCCCGAACGTTGGCCAGCTGGTTTTCCTTATAATTGGCGAGCACGTAGACACGAGGCAGCGGTATGATCGAGATCATGCTGGTGCCCGCAGTCACATACATGCCGAGCTGAACATTTCGTCTTGCAACGACGCCGTCGAATGGGGCACGCACATAGGTATGGCTCAGCTCCAGCTCCGATGCGGCCACTTCGGCATTGGTCGCGTCGACCGCCGCGCTCAGCGCGTCTCGCTGTTTGGCGAGCACTTCGAGCTGTGCCCGCTGAGCAGCGACTGTCGCTTCACTCATTTTCGAATTCGCGAGCGCCCGTTCATGAGCCGCTTTCGCCCTTTCGAGATTTTGGATCGAGCTTGCGCGTCCGTCGGTCGCAAGCCTGACTTGACGCTCCAGCTCCTGATCGGTCTGCACCTTATCGGCACCAGCGGATTGTTGTTGAGCAAGTGCCACATCGATCTGGGCAAGTTGAAACGTGCGCTGGCTAGCATTGTTCTGGAGTTGGGCACGGGCCGCCTCAAGCTTCGCATTAGAGGAACGCGCGGCTACTTCATAGGGCGCCCGGTCGATCACAAAAAGCAGATCGCCTGCCTTCACTTTGGCATAGTCGGCAACGGAGACCGTTTCGACCGTGCCGCTGACCTGCGCACTGATCGTCGACATATCGGCATACACCGCGGCATCATCGGTCGATTGGACGGATTGGCTGCCGATCCATGAATCCCACTTCGTCGTGGCGCCAGCGACGGCCAGCATTGCAACCAGGATCGCGGACGCAGGAATGAGCAGTGAGGATATGGCAGGAGCCGGAAGCGTCACGCTTTCCTGGGAGGACGGCACCAACACCGTCACATTCGTCAGATCGGCGGATCGGTCAGTCGGGTGCTTGCTATTCTTCAACCAGGCCATCTTCTTCATCCACTTCATGGGGCCAAGGGCCGCTTTTTAGAAGTCGTTTCACGATCGCTCTTTCAGATCACGGTCTATAAAACACGGATTGGGAGGCGTTTGGTGTGAAGAGCTGTGATGTCCTGCAAAGCCACGAGGCTCGGCCTTTCACTCCCTGGTGACGGAGTGAAGTCTCACGTCTTTCGATCTTTACCCTGAATTTCGCGCACGCTTTTTGGGGAGAGCAATCGGCAGCGGGGCCGGCCTGTTCGAAAAAGTCGCTGCCGCTGTGCCGGATTGGCGCGCTCAGCCCCGCCGTTCCATGTCCACGAGCATCCTGGCTGCCCGTTCCAGATCCGCGGTCCCAAATCCTTCTGTGAAGGCGTTGTAGACGGCGTGAAGTTGCGCATGCGCTTCGTCAACCTGTCCGGCCTCACGCAGGAAGCTGGCATTCGTCATTGCAATACGAAGCAGCCACGACTTTGCGCCGGATAGCTCCGCCTCTCCTTTGGCGCGTTCAAGCCGCCCACGAGCCTCCGCGTGCTGGCCCTCGGCATGAAGGGCGGTTGCCTGTAGCCTCAGCAATTCAGGAATGCACCACCCACCTTCACCGGCATCGATACGCTGCTCCAGAAAAGGAAGGGCCTCCAGAATCCCCCAGGTGCACAGGTGTTCGAGTTTCATCGCACCGAACTCCGGTAGCCTGTCGATTGCGGGGGCTGCATGCCAGTTGAGCATCGTGTCATAGGTGTTCGACCAGGAACGCCAAAACAGAAGGCCATGCTGCTCGGAGGTGGTCTGAAGCTCCCGGATACGGCTTTGCCCAAGCTGTTCATCCCCTGCCCACAACGCAACCGGCACGCCCGAAACCGCTAACGCATAGCAAAGCGACAGTGCGTGATCGGCAGCCCGCATTTCCTGAATGGCGAGCTCGGCTTCCGACAGCGCCCGATCGGGATTGCCCCGCAACCATTCGGCGCGTGCGATGATCGTGCGGGCAACCACGGGCTCGATGAAGGCGAGGCTGTGGGCCGGCGCAACACCATTTGCGAGAAAATGGCCGAGCACGCGATGGGCTCGTTCAATTGCTTCGTTCTGGCGGCCGATATAGTTCAGGGAACGGCTCTTCAGACGGTCGACCACGACGGCATGCTCGCCCTTCGGCCAGAGGGCTTCGAGTTTTTCGGCATGGGCAAAGCCCAACCGATAGTCTCCTCGAAGCGTATTGACGTTCCAGAGTCCCCAATGCGCCCGCTCTTGATAGATGATGTTGCCGGCTCGTTCGGCGAGTTCCAGGGTGCGTTCGAACGCGTCAACCATGGCCGTCCGCGGCCCTTCGGTGTGCCATACGGCCTGGCCGAACGCCGTCAACAATTGCAATCCGACCGGCGTGTCCTCTTTGTCCGTTCCGGCAATCACAGCCAGCGCACGCTCCGTCATCTGCCGATATTCGGTCAGAAGCGTGAGTTGGAACCAGAGGGCACCGGCGGCCGCGGTGATCGCCGCACCGAGGGCCAGGTCGCCTTTGGGAGACAGAGCCCAGTTCATCGCCCAACGAAGATCATCGAGATAGCGCGCAAATTCGTCTCTCTCGCTGGCGAATCTGCCCTCAAGGATCGCCGCATTTGCCCTTTCGGCCACATCCAGGCTGAATTGAGCATGCCTTAGCGATACCGCCTGACTGTCGCCGGAAGAGGCAAGCTTCTCCTCGGCATAGGCCGCCATCGTGTCGAGAAGGCGGTAGGAGACACCGCGCTTGCCCCCCTCCACGGCGACCATCGATTTACTGACAAGGTTCGAGAGGCCATCGAAGATACCCGCTTCCCCGGCGGGGTAGACGGCGACAGCGTCGTCCAATTGGAATCGGCCGCGAAAGACCGAGAGCGCCCGCAGCAGTGCCTGTTCCTCCTTGGCGAGGAGTTCGTAGCTCCAGTCGACCGTGGCGCGCAGTGTCTGATGGCGCGGCAGCGCGGTACGGCGGCCTTTTGTCAGTATGGAGAAACGGTCGTCCAACTTCCTGGCAAGCATCTGCAAGCCGAACATGTCGACCCGGGCGGCGGCCAGTTCCAGGGCAAGCGGAATCCCATCAAGCCTCCGGGCAATCTCAACGGCAAAGGGCGCATCTTGGTCCGTCAGCATGGAGCCGCCCGTCAGGGCTTGGGCACGCTCCATGAAAAGCTGAACTGCGGAGAATTGAAGGGCGTCGGCAGCGCTCGTTATGTCGTCCCGTTCTGGCAGGCTCAGGGGCAACAAACGGTGGATCCATTCCCCTTCTGCGCGCAACGGCTCCCGGCTGGTGGCAAGTATATCGATACCGGGAGCGTGCCGGAGGATCGCTTCGGCCAGCGCAGACACGGCTTCAAGCAGGTGTTCGCAGTTGTCGAAAAGTAGAAGTTGTCGCCGTTCGGACAACGCATGCAGGATTGTCGGAAGACCATCCTCCTCGGCAACGACGACACCCAACAGAGCAGCCAGGGTGGAAGACACGAATGATGCATCTGCGACCGAGGCAAAATCGACGAACAGGGGATCGTATTCATAGTGGCTGGCCAGTCGGTCGGCGATGGCAACCGCCACGGTCGTCTTGCCCATTCCGCCCGGTCCGACAATCGTCAGAAAACGGCGGTCCGGCACTTGATCGCAGAGGACTGCGACGACGTCGTCGCGTCCGACAATTCGCCCAAGGGGTCGGGACAGGACAAGGGTCCGGTTTTTACTTCCGGTCGAGCTCTCACTGGCAGGCTGTCGCACCTTGTTGAGCGCGGCCACAAATCGATAACCGCGTCCGGCTTCATTGAGAATAAATCGCTGGCCGTCCTTACCCTCTCCCAAGGCCTTGCGAAGCGTACCGATATGAACGCGCAAGGCGCTTTCGTCGATAAATCCGTTCGGCCAAACCTTCTCGGTCAAGTCCCTTTTACTGACAAGTTCCCCGTTGGCTTCAACCAGGGCGACCAGGAGATCGAAGGCGCGACTGCCCAGTTGCACCGGCTTGTCGTCACGGGTCAGAAGCCGTTGCGATGGGACGATGACATAAGGGCCAAAAGTTAGGGCGGTATCCGTGGTTTAGGCCTCTATTCGAGAGCTCCCAGGCCCCGGTCTCGTGCCCAACGGGCGACAACCATTGCCTGAGCGAATGCCCGAAATTATGGCCCGGGCTTCAACATTTCACAAGCCTTCGCGGGTGTTCGGGATGAATTGCAGGCATTTTGCCGATCTCATAACGCCTCCAAGCCGAGATCTCAAAATGTCACCCCAAGACGCCAAAATGAAGTCACGTCCAAACTGTTTGATAAGCCCCGGCGGCTCGCATGCCGTGCTTGATCCCGCCATTCGCGACTTTCTCGACACCCGCGCCGCGGCCGGCAAACCTTCAATTTACGGACTTTCTCCGCCCGAAATGAAGCCGGCCTTCGAAGAGCTGCAGTCAAATGGTCATTCGGCATTGGGCATCGATGTAACCTTCCATCAGGTCCGCACGGAGGATGGTACCGTTCTCGACTTTCATCTTGTCCGACCACCGGGCCTCAAGAGTAGTCCGCCGGTCATTCTCTATTTTCACGGCGGCGGCTTCGTCGCCGGCAGCTGGTCCACCCATAGTCGGCTCGTAGCCGCGCTTGCTACCCGAGCTCAGGCTGCCGTTGCGTTTCTCGATTATGATCTCATCGGCGACACGCATTATCCCGAGCCCGAGAACCAGGGATTTCGGCTGGCGAGCCTGATCTCATCCCGGGGAGGTGAGTTCGGCCTTGACGGAACGCGTTTGGCCGTTGCCGGCGACGGGGCCGGTGCCTGCATTGCAACTGGCGTCGCTTGGCGAGCATTGCAGGAGAGGGGACCGCAATTGCTCTTTCAGGCGCTGTTTTGTCCCTGGGTAGGGTTTGGTCGATCGAACTGCGACGATGCCGACATCGCATGGCTATCGGGTCCGGTCTACCGCAGGCTCTGCGCGCGCCATTTTGGCGTCGCGATCGACCAGCACGGCATATTCCCCGACAATGTCAGCTACACCCGTTTGGAAGCTATGCCACCCGCGCTCATCATCACGGCGGATTATGACGTCACACGGCCAGGAGCCGAGATGTACGCCCTTAAGCTCCTCCAGGCCGGCGTCGACGTCGCCGCCGTCCGATATGTGGGCACCATCCACGACTTCGCGGTGCTCGCCCCCCTGTCGAGCACCGCGGCTGCGGCCTGCGCTGTGAACCAGAGCGGCGAGCTGCTGCACAAAGCGCTTGCAGAAAAAGGGCGAAATTGAAGGCCCGCCCTTGTAATGAGGAAATGCTTGCGAAAATGATCAGAAGTCAGTTGCCAGATAGGCGAGGAAGGCTTTCGTGCTCTCTTCCAGTTCCTGACTGCTGAAGCCGGCATTGGCACCATGCAGGATGAAGCTCGGCAAGAAACGGGCCTTGATAAACAATGCGGTCACTTCGAGCGGCTTTGTCAGTTCGCGCATTGAGAAATGATTGCGCCCTCCCGCCCTGTAGGCATGCGACGGTCCCCGTCGAATAGGCGAGCCCAAGCTCCTTGCCGATAAAGACTTCACCCCCAGGCCCATAAGCCCGGCCGTGGCTCAGCACCTCATCGATCCAGCTCTTGAGAACGACGGGGACCGAATACCAGAAAATCGGGAACTGAAGGATGATGCGAGCATGCGCCTCGATCAGCTTCTGCTCTTTGGGCACGTCTATAACGCCGTCCGGGTAAGTTGCGACAATATCATGGACATCCGCCACTCCCGCATTGCGCACCGCCCGAAGCCAGGCGGCATGCACGGTCGAATTGGCGATATCGGGATGGGCCGCGATAATGAGCGTATTGTGAGACATGACACATTCTCCAGATGCGAGACCGATCAGGCGTTTGCAGCTTCGCACTGCGATGGCTGCCTGCCCGGTGATGTCTCCTCAGTGCTTGGGCTAGGAACTGTTTCGGGTTCGGCTGCCGCTATGGTCTTCCCGCCACCGAGCAGCGGAAAGACGGCAAAGGACAGGAGCAGATTGACCGCGGCGATCGCCAGCAGGCCGGGCAGGAGTGCCGAATTGCCCAGATGCTCGATGACCAGCCCTGCGACCAGCGGCGTGACGGCTTGCCCGATCAATGGTGACCTTGCCAGCCGTCCCATGACGGTTGCGTATTCGTCCCGTCCGTACAGCGCCAAGGGAAGGGTCCCTCGGACGATGGTGCGCATTCCGTTGCCGGCGCCGTAGAAGACGATTGCCAGCCATGCGAAGCTCGGCGCTAGAGCCAGGACCAATAGCCCCACGAGCGCGCAGACGGCGGAGGCCAAATGGCTCCAATAGGGGTGAGCGCGTTTTCCGAACACGCCTTCCAGACCGCGGGCGATAACCTGTGCCGGACCGATCAGCGCGCCAAGCGCGACGGCATGATCCGTGCTTACACCTCGTTGCTCTAGCAGCATCAGAAGTTCGACGGAGACGGCCGTCATGATCATCGACGCCACGGTAAACGATGCCGTAAGGCGGTGCAGGCCTTTGGGCGTGACCGCGGCTGCGTGCTTTTCGTCAACTGGTGTTGCCGCCTCAGTGATCCCGACGTGAGAGGGGAGTGCCCAGGCAAAGAGTGGAATGACGACCAGAACTGAAACTGCCGCATAGGAGAGGCAAGCCCCTCTCCAGCCGATTGTCTGGACGAGAAAATTGCTGGCGGGCCAACATAGCGTGATGGCAAAGCCCGAGGTCAGGGTAATCTGGGTCAATGCGCCACGCGCTTCCTTGCCATAGGCCTGTCCGACCGCAGAGAAGAGCGGATCATAAAGACAGGCCGCCATGCCGGCCCCGATAACGGCCCAGCCCAGCAGAAAAATCGGAAGCGAATAGGCTTCAGCCGCGATGACCAGGCCGATCGCGAGGATCAGCGATCCGGCGATGAGAACCGGTCTCCCGCCATGCCGCCGGATCAACCGTCCGACGAACGGCGCCGGCAGTCCGGATACAAGGATTGCGATGGAGAGGGCACCGACAACCCAGGCCTTCGACCAGTTCGTCGATGCAGCCACCGGGTTTGCGATGACGGCCATAAAGAAGTAAGATCCGCCCCAGAGCAGGATTTGAGTTATCCCGAGTGCGGCATTGCGCATGAAGCTGGGTGTAGGTGCTGAGGGCGTCATAGGGTGTCCGTTCGTTGCTCTATTCGAGCCTCAAACTGGATTTGCTGCGCGCATTTTTCGAGTGAAACGCTGTGAAGTCTTGAGAGCCACCGGCCGCGCAAAAGGCGCGAGCCGTTCGCCTTCGTATCTTTAAACGCTCTCAAGCATCACTTCGCAGCCGCTGCGGCCAGCCGTGACTTAAGGTGTGTTCGTCAGCTGCCTCGATATTGGCAATCGCCGATGCGGCCGTCTGGATGAGTTTACCGCCCAAGGCGGCTCAGTTGTCACCCTCAATACGAAGGATAGGATCATGAGCACCAAGGGAAAAGTCCTTATCGTCGGATCCAGTGCTGACACGTTCGAACTTGCGGATGGTCGAAGGGAGCCGGCAGGCTACTATCTGAACGAGCTTGCCATTCCTGGCCAAGCAATCGCCGCAGCGGGATATGAGATCGTCCTGGTCACTCCGAAGGGAGATCAGCCCGTGGTCGATCAACACTCCGTTGCCGCAAGTCACTTCGGCGGCAGCGAACAGGAGCTGCAGAAAGCCCTGGATTTTGTCGCTAACTATCCCGGCATGCAAAATCCGCGCTCGATCCGTTCGGTGATCGATGAAGGTCTTGGCAACTATGTCGGCGTCTTCCTGCCGGGTGGCCATCCGCCGATGATCGATCTGATGCAGGATTCCGATCTGGGTGAGGTTCTCAGATATTTCCACTCAAACTCCAAACCGACCGCGCTTCTCTGCCATGGCCCGATCGCTGTGACCGCCGCAATGCCGAAAGCGAAAGAGTTCCGGCGGGCAATGGTCGACGGCAACTTGCAAGCGGCAAAGGCGGCAGCGGAAGGTTGGCAGTATGCAGGTTATCGGATGACCATCTTTTCCGATGACGAGGAGCATTGGGTAGAAGAAAACATGATGAATGGCAGCAAGGTGCCGTTCTATGTTGCTAACGCCCTGAAAATTGCCGGCGGAAGTGTTGAGACCAAGGGCGTCTTCCAGACCAATGTGGTTGAGGATCGAGAGCTCATTACCGGGCAGAATCCGCCCTCCGATCATGCCATCGCCGATCTATTCGTGCCGGCGCTCGATCGCTATCAGGTCACGGTATCCGCGATTTAATCCATCGGCTTCCGGTTTGCGAGCCAATCGGATGCAATCCCGTTCCCACGCCACTAGCGGGGTGGTCGGCACCCCGTTTGGCGCACGCCGGGAACAGGCGGCATCACAGCAAAAACGCAGACGCCTTCTGAGAGATACAGAGGAGATCGGCATGCTTTTCCAGGTTCAGATCACGATCCAGGTCCCGCACGGATCGGACAGGAAAGAGATCGAGGCGCTTTCTGCGACCGAGATCGAATATGCCAAGGAATTGCAGCGCAAGGGCAAGTGGCTGCACATTTGGCGGATTGCTGGAAAATGGGCAAACATCAGCATATTCGATGTGAATGATGCCGAAGAGCTTCACCAAATCCTGAGCTCGTTGCCCTTGTTTCCATACATGAGTATTGAGGTGATTGCGCTTTGCCGCCATCCCGCGTCCATTGCTGGATGACGGTTCGTGAGACAAATTGCCGTGCCGCTATCATCGCTTTACGACCCTACTCTCCAGCACCGATTTGGAGATGCTCGGTCAGAAAGTTCACAAAAGCGCGTATGCGGGGGGAAAGCTGCCTGCTGGTCGGCCACAGGGCCGCAAGCTCGCCAGTCGTGAGGATATGGTCGTCCAAAAAGGACACCAGCGATCTGGCTTCAATCTGGGCGGCGACGGCAAACGGCGGCATAGCGGCGATCCCAAAGCCCCTTTCAGCCAGATGAACGAGCGGCTCTATCGTGTTGGCGCTCATCGTCTCCGGGATCGCAATGACGCCATCATCGGCTTTCAACGGCCAGTCGATAATCTTGCGCGTCGATTGGGATCGTTGCCGAAGACAATCATGGCGCGCCAGATCAGCCGGTGAGGTCGGCATGCCACGTCGGCCGATATAAGCGGGCGACGCCACCAGCTTGGAGCGAAACCTGCCCAGGCTCTTGCGCATCAGGCGGCTGTCGTTTGCAACTCCCGTCCTGATCACCACGTCGAAACCCTCCTCGATCACGTCGACCAGGCGGTCGGTGAAGTCGAGGTCGAGCGTGACGGCCGGATAGGCCGTCATGAAGTCGGCAATAACCGGCATCAGCAGCATGCCCACCATCGGTAAACTGACCCGCAACCTGCCGTTCGGCGCGGCCACCGTCTGGGTCAGCTCCATCTCCGCCGCCTCGATTTCCTCAAAAATCCGGTGGCAGCGATCGAGAAACAGCCGGCCTTCTTCCGTCAGGGTCATATTGCGTGTGTTGCGATGAAAGAGGCGCACCCCCAGGCGCTGTTCGAGGCGCGCGACAGCTTTGCCTACGGCTGACGCTGACAACCCTGCCTGCCGGCCGGCGGCAACGAAGCTCCCAGTTTCTGCCGCGCGTACAAACAAACTCATGGTGCCCAGATGTTCCATCATGCCGGCATAGCGGAATTTTATTCCGTAGTCATCGGAATGCCGGGCCGTTTTTCTTGATTAGTTGCTTCGCTATTTTTTGGTTGGTCGCGAAAGCGGACCGGAAACCAAGGAAAGAAATAACGATGAGAAACGGAATAATCGGAAGAAGCGGATGGGCCCAATACGGCCCAACTCAAGTCTTCCGGCCTTTGGATCATTTTGAGAGCGTCGGCATCTCGATCAGCGAGCTTCAACCCGCTCACGATGCAGGCGGGGCCACGGCGGCGCGTTCCACATCCCTTTTGACAATCGGCAGTCCCCGCTGCGCAGAACATATGGTGGGAGAAGCACAGCTATGACGATCCAAGCCGCCACAGCCGCTGAGGATACACGCTCAGGCCTGCCACTTCTTGCCCTGCTGGCTCTCGCAACGACAAGCTTTTTGGTAACCCTCACCGAGGCCCTGCCTGCCGGCCTCTTGCCCCAGATGGGTGCCGATCTTGGCGTCAGTGATTCCTGGGCGGGACAGCTCATTTCGGTCTACGCGATCGGCTCCCTTCTTGCGGCTATCCCGCTGACGACGGCGACGCGCAGCTGGCGCAGACGCCGGCTTCTCATCATGACGCTCGTCGGTTTCGCCGTCGCCAACTCCGTTACGGCAGTTTTCGGCAACTTTGGCATCATTCTGGTTGCTCGCTTCCTGGGAGGTGTTTCGGCAGGGCTGCTTTGGGCCCTCATGACACCCTATGCCGTGCGCATGGCGCCGGCGCAGTTGAGCGGACGGGCCATGGCCATTGCACTTGCCGGAATTCCGGTGGCTATGTCGATCGGGATTCCGGCTGGCACCTTCATCGGAATTGCATTTGGCTGGAGAACCGTGTTCGGTCTCATGACCCTTATCGCCCTCCTGCTCATCGGCTGGGTGCTCGTGAAAGTGCCAGACTTTGCCGGAGAACAGAAAGGCGGGCAGCAGCTTTCGCTGTGGAAGGTCATCTTGATGCCCGGCATCCTGCCTGTGCTCGTTACCATCCTGGCCTATATATTGGCGCAGAACATGCTCTACACCTATATCGCGCCGCTTCTGGATACCGTCGGAGCGAGCGGTCAGACGGATCGCGTTCTGCTGACCTTTGGCATTGTTTCACTGGCTGGCATCGCGATCGTCGGCGCCACAGTCGACCGGGCACTGAGGCTGCTCATCGTGGCCGACATCGGTCTCTTTATTGTTGCTACGCTGCTATTGGCGTTCGGTGCCGTCTCCCCTCTGGTTGTTTATGGGGCGGCTGCGATCTGGGGTCTTGCCTTTGGCGGAGCAAGTACGATTTTCCAGACCGCCCTAATCCGCGCGGCCGGCCCGGCTGCAGACACGGCGGCAGCTATCATCGTGACAGTCTGGAACATCGCCATTGCTGGTGGGGCATTTGGCGGCGGCCTGATCTTGCAGAATTTTGGCGCGTCGGCGTTGCCGTGGTCCCTGCTGGTCCTTCTGATCCCTGCTCTCGGCATCGCCCTTTTGAACAGGGCCTTTAGCAGCCATAAAACCACACCTACGGTGGTGCGCGCGCATTAGTATTGCGACCAAGGTTTAGCCTTTTGAACCTTGGTCGCTTCTTTCAATTTGAACCGCGGTGATTTCGATATGAAATATTTCCGTATTTTCACCGCGAATTTTCGACCATCGACCCGCGAGCGGCTTGACCTTCAGTCGCTGAGCGCATCCGCAAGCCTGCGGATGACAGGCGCCGCGATCACCACAACCGGCAGCATGACCATCCAAGAGAGCAGATAGGCTCGTAACCAGTGGGCGGCAAAATTTCCCTCCGCGTAGAAAGGAAAGCTCGCGATTGCCGCCGCGATGGCACAGGTTATCCCCGACTGGATGACGCCGAAGACGAAGTGGTTGTACTTTCTGGGAATTCTAGGCATCACTGTTCTTCCATCGGCCGCCGCGTCACGTGGAGTTCAGGCGACGTGCTTTACTCCGGCTAGGCCGCGATGCACCTCGAGCGCATTGCGCTCCACCCAGTTGTGCTGCAGGAGCCCGTCCTCGCGCACATGCATTACGGCGGTGCCGGTCATTTTGATCGGGGAACCGCAAGCCGGCGAGCCCATAAACCCGTTGTTTCTGCCCGTGACGATCCAGCGGGAGACGACGCGGTCGCCCGTCTCGTTCTGAAAGATTTCGACGACATCGAACCGGAAGTCGTCAACGCTCGCAAGAAAGGCCGCGATCCACTTTTTGAAGGTTTCCCTTGAGCGGACCTCGACCCCGCCCGTGGTGATGACGAAGTCTTTTGCCACCAGCCGGTCGACGGCCTCAGGGTTCTTCGATTGCCACACTTCCCGCCAGAAATTATTGACGATCTCGACCGAATTTCTCTTTGCCATGTCCATACCTCCTTGGAGCGCTGCGCGCCCGACAGGATGTGCAAGGACGCTTGATCACTTCTGAAACAGCATGCGTTGCACGTTCGTTTCTGGCGTCAATGTTGGAGATTGCTTAAAAGAAGACAAACGAATAATGTAACTAGCATCTAGTTGGAAATCGAATTGATGACGATATTACCCGATGTGGAACCTGATCTGCTCCGCGCCTTCGTCGCGGTCGCCGAGACCGGCAGCTTCACCGCAGCAGCCGAAGTGGTCGGCCGCTCGCAATCGGCAGTCAGCCAGAAGGTGCTCCGCCTTGAGGACATCCTGCAGATGCGCGTTTTTGACAGGACTAGCCGGTCGCTGCGCCTGACATGTGACGGCGAGCGGGTTCTGGTGGCGGGCAAGCGATTACTCGCCCACTATCAAAGCTTCATGCACGAGCTGCGCGATCCGCCAAAGGTCTCGCTCCTCAGGCTCGGTATCTCCGAAAACTTGGTCCAGACGCAACTCCCCCGGTTGCTCTCCCGCTTCAGCCACCTCCATCCGGACGTGCAATTGGAGCTGACGACGACGGCGACTGAGGAATTGCTTGTCGAATACGAGGCTAGGCGCCTCGACATCATCATCGCCAAGAGGCGGCAGGACGGGTCCCCCCATCCTGGCCGCGTCATCTGGCGCGAGCAGCTGGTCTGGACCGCCAACTCAGACTATCGCGCCGACGACCGCAGGCCCGTCCGCCTGGTGATGAGGCGGCCGCCGTGCATCTATCGCGCCGTCATGACAGAGGCGCTTGATGTGATCGGTCGCGAATGGATGACGGCCTGCACCGCAAGCAATCTCTTAGGCATCGAGGCCGCTGTCCTCGGCGGCCTCGGGGTCACCGTCCTCGGGAAGTCATTCGTCCAGAACGGCATGAAGATCCTGCCCACCTCCGAGCGCTGGCCGGCGCTCCCTGTCGCCGAAGTCTCCGTCATCGGCAAAAATCCAGCTCTACAGCATATCGTGCAGCCGTTGGTGGCACTTCTCACCGAGGCCTTGCTAGACAGCTCGGGCCTGACCCTAGAGACGCCGTTGACGGCCGAAAATGGGAGGTGACGCGGGCGGAACCTCTCTGTTTCTACCGGGCGGGCGCCACAGGGTTGACAGTGATGCCGGTCTCGGCCAGGTCCAGCGTCCCGGCACGGGTGAAGCGGTTAAACGAAGTTCGAAGTCAACCAGCAGGATTCTGGGAAACATCCGCCCAGAACCCTGCTCGGCCCATCGCCGCGTAAGGCGGCGCCACTTACAGCAGTATCGTTAGAATATGTGGGGAAGTCCGTGTAACTCCCCTCGCCGTCGCGGGTATAATAGGTGGACCGGTCAGCGACGGCCAACGGCCAACCATTCTTGAGGCGCTCAACGAGGTTCGGGTTCGCGATATGCGGCCTACCATAGGTGATCAGGTCCACCAACCCGGTGTCGGGTGCAGCCTGGGCATGCTTGAGATCCGTAAAGCCGCCACATCAGATGAAGGCCCCAGGAAACACCGCCCGAGCCTTGGTCAACAGGGCATGGTGGAGATGCCGGCGCTCAAGCGCTGCCGATTCCATATTCCCGGCCGGAAACAGTTCGTAGAGCAGATGGACATATGCGACGCCGTGGCGCCCCAATTGCTCGACAACATATAGGAACGTTTCCTCCACGAGAGGGTCAATCGGTATGGAGCCGTATTTGCCGAAGGGAGGCAGCCGAACGCCCACGCGCCCCGGAGCGAATTCAGCCATCAATCCACCGACGACTTCCATCAGGAAGCGCGTCCGATCTTCCCCGCTGCCACCGCCGTAGCGGTCGGTGCGCGTGTTGAGCACCGAGTTCATGAACTGCTCGATCAGATAACCGTTAGCCGCGTGGATCTCTACACCATCGAAACCGGCCTTGCGGGCATTGGCGGCGGCTTTGGCGAAGGTGGATGCGATGTTGTCCTCTTCACAAGAAGCCGTGGGTTGCACCGGCGGTCATCCTCTGAGCGCGGATCAAACAAGCCTCCTCCCGTTCGCTACTCGGCCCCGTCTTTTTTTGCCCGCTCGATGAACTTACCGGCGACCGACTTGCCAAGTGCGACACCGGCCCGGTTGTCCATTTCATAGTGAATGCCGGCCCAGATGCGGGAATCGCCCGCCTCCTTGCCGACCGTGCGGATGAACTCCGCGTGGTTGGGGAACAGGTAGGCAAGGACCTCGGATCGGGCAGTCGACAACGTGGAGTGGTTCGACGGATAACTGGGATGGGCCGGCACTGCGAACAGGGGAGTGATGCTCGGGTCAAGCATGTTCGGCCGCAGGTACCAGTAAGCGTATTTCCCGTCGTTGCTTGCAATGAAGGCGTCGTAGTGGACGGCTGCGAGCAACGCGTACGCTCGTGCGGCGCGGGGCGGGTTCGAATCCGTCTTGTCCTCGAACATCCACCTGCTGGCATAGTCATACCAGTCGGTGTACAGGCCGGATGGGCTTTGCCAGTAGAACGCTTTGTAATTGTTGGGGAATTTTCGATCAAACTGCTTGACCGCATCCGTCTCGGCCCTCACGGCCGCAGACTTGCAGTCGGGCGGAGGCGGCGGTCGGAATTCATCGGCTGCCTCGAGCAGGATCGGCTTCCAGTTTGGCATGGTTACATTGGCGGGTTTCTCTCCGACCCACTTGCACGGCCCGGTCGGCACCGTGCCGGTCCAGACCGCATCGGAGCCGTCGGCCTTTGCCTTTGCAATCACTTGCTCTCCCACGCGTCGCCCCAGTTGCAGGCCGGCGGAGGAGTCGCTTGGGAACTGGACACCGGCAAGGACACGCGACTGCGCGGCTTCTTCGGCCATCGCCTGGAGCGACGACGCCTCGTCCGGAAAGAAGTAGGCAAGAACAGTCGCGGCGGCTCCGGCGGCTGCCGCGTGTTCAGATGGATAAGCGGGACTGCGAGGCGTCGGCAGCGCAGTCGGCAGCGTCGCATCCACCTCGCTCGGGCGGGGGCGATTGTAGAAGTATTTTGACTCCCAAGCCGCGACAGTGGCGTCGTAGATCGCCATCGTCAAATAGGTATAGACGCGATGCGCATTGGGGATCGTCTGGTTTGCGAGAAGACGCTTGTTGACCAACTCGATCCATCGATAGCCGGGCGAGCCAGCGTCCCAGAATGTGATTTTGACGGCGACCTGGGCATCGCTCTTTGCGACAAGTTCGCGAACCTGCCCCAACTCGGTTGCGGAAGTACCCGGTGGGGGCGGGACTCGGAAGTCTTTGCCCGAGCTGATTACCCACGTCTTCCACGTTCCAGCATTTGGCTCTATCTGATCCGATTGGGCGAGTGCAAAATTCCCTGACAAGAGGATTAGCGCGCAGGCCCTGCTAAAGCCGCTAAGCATGTTCGACCTCCCATAGTTGATTCCCGGTCCAAAGACGAGAAGGTTCCCTGTTTTGACGCCTTCCATTTTTGTATTTTAGAAATCTCTAATTGTACCGCGACGCGCTGCCAAGTGAAAGGATGAAAAGTGAGAGCAGGAAACAGATAAGCGAGGGAGTTGCGAAGTTGACATGCACAAGGCTGTGCACCGATTAGGTCGCGGCGACGACTTCCAATTGATTGCGCACACCATAAATACCCGCGCCTCCACGCGCAGACCGGCATCCTGTAGGCCTTGCGAGTATCTTGGTCGGAACGGATCATTTTGGTCGAGTCTTCGTCGTGATCGTTAAGAGGACGGCTTGGAAAGAATCTCATCTCCATAATAGTCTGCTTTCCTTGTGGGGGTGCGTCGAGATCAAGGATAGGCTTGGGATCCAGCGGCTTGAATTTGACGACAACCACAACCTCCCATCCAATTCGCCAACAAGCACATTGCGTCCAGCGGATCTCAAGTCTGCGCGTCCGCAGACACGGATTGAGCAATTTAAGCGAATGCGAGCCTCGGGCTCAGGCCGCCTCGGCCGCTATGAGCGGCCCCGCCGAACATCAATGCGGCAAAATATTCTGGTTCAGATGGAAGATGTTGTCCGGGTCGTAGGCACGTTTGATCTGCTTAAGCCGTGTGTAAGTTTCAGCACCGAAAGCGTCTCGAACCAGGCTGTCACCTTCTCCAAGGCCAGGGAAGTTGAGATAGAGTCGGCCAGTGGAATGGGCCTGCATGCTGCGCCAGGAATTGCGCACCCAATCGATGTTGGCATCATCGTCTACTGGATCGGACCAGATTGCATCAAGGCTCAGCATGAACGGCATGGAGCGATCGCCAAAGGCGGTGGCGTCGGCTGGGACACGCTGGACTGCACCGCCAAATTTCCAGATCGACGCGTAAGTCATCTCGGACGGCCGTTTTGACAACTTCTCGACGATCTCGCTGATGACATGGTCATCAAGACGGGAAAGATAGGTCGATTTCCAGTAGCAGCGATCCCGGCCCTTCGGAAAAAGTCCGTCGTAGATGCTCTGGAGGATGCAATACGGCATCCGGTCGCTGAAGTCCAAAAGCGGTTCACCAAAGTCGCGCAGCGGCTGCGTGGCGCGCTCCCCCTTCTTGGCCGGGCCATCGAAGACCGTGGCAAGGGAAAGCACGCGCCTGCCCCAGGTCTCTTCGGGATAGGCCGGATCACTGGGTATAGTCGAGAATTCCGCAAGACCGCTGACTTCGTCCGGTGCCGTGGTCATGTAGTCCCGCCATTGCGGGAGGATATCTCTGGCACGGTCTTCCGGGTATACGGGCGCACAGAACATGATTTCGTCCGCGATCGGATGCAGGCGGAACTCGAAGTTCACGACCACGCCGAAATTCCCGCCACCGCCCTTCAGCGCCCAGAGCAGATCGGTATTCTCGGTATCGCTCGCACGGATGAGGTCGCCTCTTGCGGTGACCAAGTCAGCGGCAATCAGATTGTCGCAGCTCAGACCGTGAGTGCCCCGCAGCCAGCCGATACCTCCCGATAGGGTCAGTCCAGCGACGCCCGTCATCGAAATCAGTCCGCCGGGCGTGGCGCGTGCAAATGGCGTGGTTGCAGCATCGACGTCGCCCCAGGTGGCACCTCCCTCGACGTTGGCCCGATCAAGTAAGGGTGCGATGTGAACAGCGTTCATCAGTGACATGTCAATCATCAGTCCGCCATCGCAGACTGCGTATCCGGCGACATTGTGTCCGCCACTGCGAACGGCAATGGCGAGCCCGTGCGCGCGGGCGTGGTTTATCGACGCCATGACATCTGCGGCATTGCGGCATCGGGCGATCAGCGCGGGTCGCCGGTCGATCATGCCGTTCCACACTATCCGCGCGGCGTCGTAAGCAGCGCTTCCCGGTTCGAGGAGTTCACCATGCAGTGTGCTGCGGAGCGCTTCATGAGCCATATCGAGGTCTCCCCTTGGTTCGCCGCAAGCCTAGTACGTCCGGACGATTGGGACTAAAGTCGAAAATGCTGAAAGGCGGTCATTTCTGCCATGCTCGGTCGAGACAATCGCATTAATATTGCCATCCTCGCGGTGCCGGAAGTCACGGCCTCCGCGTTGTTCGGCATGTTTGACCTGTTCTCCTCACCTGGGCGCGACTGGCCATTCATCATAACTGGCATAGCGGGCGAACAGCGCATGCATCCGTATGTCGTTGCCCGTTCAACTGACGGCTTCGCGGCTGCGAATGGAATCTGGGTGAAGCCGGACTTTGATTTCTGCGATTGCCCTTCACCCGATATCGTGTGCATCCCGGATTTCTTCGTCAATCCGGGCGAAAGCGTCGCCGGGATGTACGAACCTGAGGCAAGTTGGCTGAAGCGATCTCACGAGGATGGCGCGATGCTGGCCAGTGCCTGTTCAGGTGCCGTGTTGCTCGGCGAGGCCGGATTGCTGGTCAACTGCGAGGCGACAATCCATTGGGGCTATGTCGCAACACTGACCAACAACTATCCAGGCGTCAAGGTCAGGGTGGATCGGTCCCTCGTGCTGAGTGGCGAGGCGCAACGCATCGTCATGGCGGGAGGCGGATCGAGCTGGCAGGATCTCGCGCTCTATCTCATCGCGCGGTTTGTCGGGCTGAAGGAAGCGATGGAGGTTGCCAAGGTCTACATGCTGCAATGGCATGACATGGGGCAGCAGCCCTTCGCGTCGCTCATGAGCCTCCAGCAGACGACGGATGGGGTGATCAATAGATGTCAGGAGTGGTTGGCGACGAACTATAAGGTTCAAAGCCCGGTCGCTGCCATGGTCGCACTTTCCGGTCTTCCGCAGCGCTCGTTCATCCGCCGCTTCACCAAGGTCGCAGGCATGACACCGCTGAACTATGTGCAAGCACTGCGTCTTGAGGAGGCCAAGCAGATCCTGGAAACGACCGATCTGCCGATTGAAGCCATCGCCGACGAAGTCGGATACGAGGACACAAGCTTCTTTGGCCGCCTGTTTCGCCGCGAGACAGGCCTGACGCCTGCGCACTATCGGCTGCGCTTTGGTTCATTGCGCCGCGCGCTCAAGAAGATATAGGCATGCCCGCTCCACAAAGCCCACCCATCCGATGCTGCAATTTGCGAACCTCGATTTGCGGATCGACATGTCGTTTTTGGTGGTGTGCTAGTTGCCGTGCTTCGATGGGTGTAGACTGCCGGCACTATTGCATGCTCATGCAAGGCAACGATGATGGGTACGCTCGCGCTCGACCGGAAGCTGCTCGCGATCCTAGCGGCGGATATGGTAGGTTACTCGAAGGCGATGGAGGCCGATGAGATCGGCACCATCAAGCGGCTGAAGGCCATTCGCGCCGACCTGATCAATCCCGCCATCTCCCAACGCCATGGCACCGTTGTCAAGCTGATGGGCGACGGCGCGCTCGTCGTCTTCGACAGCGTGGTTGATGCAGTTGCCTGCGCCGCGGAGTTTCAGAATACCGTGGCGGTAAGAAACGCCGACCTGCCGGACCCTGAGCGCATCATATTCCGCGTCGGGGTCAATCTGGGCGATGTGGCCTTGGTGGATGGCGATGTCTACGGCGATGGCGTGAATGTCGCCGCGCGGCTGGAACAGTTGGCCGAGCCGGGCGGCGTGATGGTGTCGGGGACGGCATACGACCATCTCCAGGGCAAACTCGACTGGCCGCTCGATTTCGCCGGGGAGCAGCAGGTCAAGAACATCAGCCGCCCGGTGCGGATATATCGGCTCAGACTCGACGGCAAACGGGCGCGTCGCCCGCTTCTCGGAATGATCCCGCGCTGGACCAAGACGGCTGCGGTGGCGGTCGTGCCCCTTGCTCTGGCGTGCGGCGGGGTCTGGTGGTTCTTGCAGCCTGAACCATTGAGCGGCAAGCCGTCGGTGGCGGTGCTTCCCTTCGGCAATTATGGCGGCGACGAGGCTAGCGGCCGTCTGGCTGATGGCCTGACTGAGGACATCATCACCGACCTTGCGCGGTTTCCCGAATTCGAGGTGATGGCGCGAAATTCGACGGAAGTTTATAAAGACAAGCCGATGGATGCCCGCCTGGTCGCTGGTGCGCTCAATGTCGGCTTTGTACTGGAAGGCTCGATCCAGCGGCAGGAGGACCGGGTACGGATCACAGCACAGTTGATCGATGCAAAAACCGGCCACCATCTTTGGTCTGAGAATTGGGACCGGCCCGCTGAGGACGTGTTCGCCGTTCAGACCGAAATCGCAGAGCAGGTCGCCAACCGCCTCGGCGGTGGAGTGGGACTGATTCAAGAGGCCGGGCGCGCGGCAGCCAAACGCAAGCGGCCTGAAAACCTCAATGCCTATGATTATTATCTTCTTGGATCCGAGAAGATTGAAAAACTGACCAAAGCGGATGAGTCGGAGGCCGTCATGTTTCTCGACCGCGCCGTCGAGCTCGACCCGGGGCTGGCACGGGCCTGGGTAGAACTTTACCATGCGCATGAACTATTGGAGTTGTTTGGTGTCAATCCCGAGAGCAACCGCAAGGCGGCTGACGATGTGGCCGAACGCGCGGTGCGGATCGATCCGAGCGACGCTGAAGCGCATGCGGTATTTGGTATGAGCCTTGCCAATAAGGGCGACATGGGCCGCGCCAAGTCTGAGCTGGACACGGCCCTTCGTCTAGCTCCGGGTTCGTCCGAAATCCTGACCTTCTATACCGGCTTTGCAGCACGCTTCGGCGAACCCGATCGTGGCGCCCAAATGGTCGACAAGGTGATGAGGCTCGACCCGAACTATCCGATGTGGGCGTCCAACTTCTTCGCACCTGCCTATTTTATGGCGGGCCGGTATGACGACGCGGTAAAGATGCTGGAGCGCATGGCGCCCAACAGCTACCAAAAGTGGACTTGGGTAGTGCGCAGCAGCTCCCTCGCGGCACTGGGTCGAACCGATGAAGCGAATGCTTCGGCTATAGAAGCTCTCAAGCATCACCCGGACCTGACTGTAGAGAGCATGATCAATGAACCTGGCCTAAGCACAGTGGAGCGCAGTCGGTTTATAGAGACGATGCCACTAGCTGGCTTCCCGGCGTGCGCCAAGCCCGAGGCGTTGGCGAAACTCGCCAATCCTGCGCGACTGCCGGAATGCGAGGCTGGGGAGGTGAATCCAATCCAGCAGCCATAGACAGCCCCGTGCCAGGCTTTGCCAGGAACTTGGCGTCCCTCGTCTCGCCCAACACCTCGGGGCTGAAAGCCCCGCAACGTCGTTCGAAGTCCGTGCGAGCCGCACCGGAAGCGGAGAGCATCTGGACGTATTCATCGATCGCCGTCGGCTGAACGCCCGTCTCCCATCTTCCATCATCGGTGATGCTACGAAGCCAAGTACAGGAACTTCCGAGCACGGCCAACGCTGCCGCGCCGATGAGGCGCTAGAGCTTCAGTGGAAGATCGATCGGACCGCGAACGATAATCAGAGGCAGTGCTCAATGCAAGCCGTTCACTCGCATCTTGAGGCCGTAAACGCTACCCGCGGCAGTGATGAAGAGCATGTCTTTATCTTTGCCGCCAAAAGCGAGATTTGTCGGCATTTCCGGCAACTCGATATATTCAATTTTCTTGCCAGCCTTATCAAATACAGTCACTCCAAATACAGTCCCTCCACTCTGGGCGAGATAGACGTTCCCCTCATTGTCGATGGTCATGCCCTCTGAACCGAGATTGCAGAACAGACGTTTGTTCGTGAGGTCGCCGTTCGGATTGATGTCGTAAGCATAAGTCTGGGCCGCGCCGTAATCAGCGACGTAGAGGACCTTTCCGTCGCCTGTGCCAGTGATGCCGCTAGGCTTAAAAATGTCCATCGTCACACGCCTGACCGTCTTGCGGTCGGGCGTCATAAAGTAGACGTTTTGCCCTTCCACGCGCGTCTTTTGATCGTGAGTCGAGTGAAAATCGGGATCGGTAAAATAGATGCCGCCGTCTGGACGAATCCATACGTCATCCGGGCCGTTAAACACTTTGCCGTCGAAGGCCGCGAGTAACACCGTCACCGTCTTGTCAGGTGCAATAGACCATAATTCGCCTTTTTCGGAAGCGGCTGCGATGAGGTTGCCAACGTGATCGAAGGAAATCCCAATCGCGCTTCCTGATGGCTTGAGCCAGTCGGAGAGTTTCCCGTCTGCCGCATGCCATTTGACGATCAGGTTATTGCCATAATCGGTGAAATACACGTTGCCTTGACTATCTGCCGCTGGCCCTTCGGTGTGTGCATAACCCTCCGCCAACTTTTCCAAATGCGCGCCAGGAGCGATGACAGTCGAATCCGCTGCGAAATTGGAACCAGTTGAAAGCAACAGAGCGGTGAGAAATATGCTGACGCAGGCGAGGGCTTCGATGAGCTTGAGATTGGCCCCAACCTGATAGCTTTCTGCAGTCTCGGAAACCAGAAATCTTGTCATGACGGCCTTCCCCCCAGACCAGCAATCGCAGGTCAACAGAGCCAGAGACCATTCAGCAACATACAGCAATTGATTGGCCTGTTGAAGCCGGATCTGGGCAGCAGGCATTGTTGCCTTTCCTCACTCTCGGCCGTCGGCGGCGACGATCAGCCAGGGCACCGAAGGGCGCCTTCGAAAAACCGATCGCCTAGCAGGACGCACAGGACTTCGGGCGGCAGAAAGCGGAATTTGTGGGATAGGGCGCCGTAAGACCTGCGTCGGTCGACTATAGGGGCATCGTCAATGTGAACCGCGTCTCAGTCTCGTCCGATTTCACGGAAAGCTCTCCGCCATGCACTCTGGCGACGATCTTATCGACCGTGCCGCGACGGCAGTAAAAGAACCGGGCTGATCTCTACAGCGGCACGATGGTGCTTATTGCAAGCTCCTCTTGTTCTGTCTGTGACCGGATGAAGAGCCGATGGCTAGATCCATTTTGAGACGGTCACTCCCTCGAAATTGCGGAGTGTCTCGATCAGCGGGGCAGCATCAGCACTGACCGCGATCGAATGGCGATGGGCCGGTGGCAGGAACTGCGTCTCGACCATGTGTTCGATGAACTGCAGGAACGTGTCGTAGAAACCTGCCGTGTTGAGCAGTCCGAGCGGTTTGACGATCTCCGAGAGCTGGTTCATGGTCCAGACCTCCATCAGTTCCTCGATCGTGCCGATGCCGCCGGGCAAAGCGATGAAGGCATCTGCCAGATCCACCATGCGCTGCTTGCGGATGCGCAATGTTGGAGTGATCTCGCCCGTCGTCAGGCGCGGGTGCGAATGGCCGCGCTGATGCAGGCTCTTGGTGATGACGCCGTGGGCTGTGCCGCCAGCTTCGAGCACGGCATCGGCCACGACGCCCATCAGGCCCCTTGTCGTGCCGCCATAGACGAGACCGATGCCTTCGCGGCCAAGCGCCTTGCCGAGCGCCCTTGCACCATTGGCGAAATCTTCCGTCGCGCCGAGATTCGATCCGCAGAACACGGCGATGGTCTTGATGGTACGGATACTCATTGTGCCAGCACATCTCTGGCTTCGGCAAAATGCGCCGCAAGCTCGCGCGCCGTCGCTTGCCGCGTTCGCTCCAGGGCCTCGCCGCCGGCGCCTGTTCCCTGAACGGTGAAGAAGGTCACGTCCCTAAGGCCGATCATGGCGAGGATGGTTTTCAGGTAAGGCGTGAGGAAATCCGGCTGGCGGGCTTGCTCACCGGAAAAGCGCCCGCCGGAGGCTATCGCGATGAAGACCGGGCGATCTTCCAGCAGGCCGACCTTGCCGGCGGGGCCGATCGAGAATGTTCGCCGCGCCCGCACGACATGATCGATCCAAGCCTTCAGCGCCGAGGGCAGCGAGAGATTGTGCATCGGCGTGCTGATGACGACGCAATCGGCGCTTTCAAGCTCGCGGACCAGCTCTTCCGAACGGGCCATCGAGCCGGCGTCCGAGACATCGCCTGCCGAAGCCTGCGAGATCGCATAGTCTTCATCGATATGCGGCAGGCTGTCGTTGCCGATGGGCCTGTCGATCACCTCGATGGCCGGGCTGCGCTGCCGAAGTGCGGCGATGATTTCCAGCGAGAGCCGGTAGCTCTCGGCCGCCTTGCCGCGAGGGCTGGCACTGACATGCAGGATGTTTTTCATCTGTCCATTCCCGATCTGTAATCTCGATGGTTCTATCGCTGCAATGGCGCAGGCCACAGATCCATGAATGGAGTTTGAAGGTGAGCCATGATTGCCATGGGTGGCCTTGCGCAGCTCGGCGTGGCGCTCCATCATGCACCAGATATTTTCAGCAAAAATCCGATATCGGGGAAGGCCATGACGGCGAAGAAGACCAGCCATATCCCCCGTCCGGACCCGGCAACGGAGACACCCTATTACCGGCAGATCTACGACCGGTTTCGCAGCGCCATAGCCGAGGGGGTGCTTAAGCCGAGCGACCGCATACAATCGGCTAGAGCATTGGCGAAGGAACTTGGCCTCGCGAGGGGCACGATCGAAACGGCCTATTCGCTGCTGGCGGCCGAAGGTTATATTCAGGCGCGGGGGCAGGCCGGCAGCATCATCTCGCCCGATCTCACGCCGGGGACCGCCGAGCCGATGCCCATTCGCCCGGTCGGGAGCGATCCTCTCGTCACCAGCTATCGGCCTGACACCATCCTGCCATTCCAGATGGATTTGCCGGCGCTCGATGCCTTCCCCCGCAAGATCTGGGCGCGGCTCGGCGCGCGCCGTGTGCGCGCCATGCAGCCATCGGACATGATGCATCCCGATATCGAAGGTCTGCCTGAACTCAGAGCGCAGATCGCCGGATATCTCAGGGTGTCGCGCGGCATCGATTGTTCGCCGAGGCAGGTCTTCGTCACCTCGGGTTATCGCCAGACGATTGGCATGATTTCCCATGCGCTCCTCAAGGCCGGTGACAGGGTTTGGCTGGAAGATCCCGGCTATCCGAGGAACTATACCGGCCACATCCGGGTAAGCCTCAACGATGGTTCGGTTGTGGAATTGCGTCAGCCACATTTCCGCGGCGGCGTTCGAGAGCCGCTGACCCGCGATGAGCTGATCGCCAAATTCCACGGGAATGTCGCTTACGGGGCGGCTTCGCCTCAGTACGGACAGTCATTGCTCGATTTTTGTCTGAATTTACAAACGGAATCGGATGTTTCAGCTCTCGCCGAGCTTGAGGCATAGGTTAAAGCACGCTTTCCCTCGGTCCTTATGCGTCGACGGACTGTCCTGGCTGGGAACGCTTTTCCGCTGCTGTGCTGAAATTGAGAATTTTAGCGCTTTAATAATCATCTAAATCTATCGACATTGGTCGGAACGAGCGAGGAGTTCCAGATGGCCGATAGTAGAAGAATTCACCTTAACGCGTTTCTCCGCAACGTGGGTCAGCACGAGGCCGCCTGGAGACTTCCCGAAACGCGGGTCGCATCCGTCACGGATATCGAACACTATCGAAACCTGGCGCGCGTCGCCGAGCGCGGAAGGCTCGATGCGATCTTCTTCGCCGATCACCCGGTTTTGAAAGATCGCTCTCAGGATCGGCCGTGGGATTCGCTGGATCCCTTCACGTTGATTTCGGCGCTGTCGGGCGTGACAACCCACATCGGGTTGGTGGCGACCGCATCGACCACCTACAACGACCCCTATGGCATTGCGCGGCGTTTCGCGACGCTGGATCACGTCAGCAAGGGCAGGGCGGCGTGGAATGTCGTGACGACGGCCAATGCGGAGGCCGCTGCCAATTTCGGCTTCGACCACCACCCGGATCCCAACACCCGATACGAGCGCGCCGCAGAGTTCCTCGATATTGCCATCGGTCTTTGGGACAGCTGGGACGACGATGCCATCAAGGGTGACAAGCAGGAAGGCGTGTTCGTCGATCCCGATCGCATCCATCGCATCGATCACCACGGCAAATACTTCGATGTGGCCGGTCCGCTCGAAATCCCGCGATCGCCGCAGGGACGTCCCGTCATCTTTCAGGCAGGCTCCTCGGAGCCCGGAAAGGACCTCGCCGCACGATATGCCGAGGCGATTTTTACCGCACAGCCGATCATCGAGGACGCGCAAGCTTTCTACGCGGACGTCAAAGCTCGCGTGCGGAAATATGGACGCGACCCCGATCGCGTTCTGATTCTGCCCGGCCTCTCCTTCTTTATCGGCGGAACCGAGGAGGAAGCCTGGGCGCTGCGTGAGACCTTCGAGAACCTGACGCTTCCGACCTATGGGCTGGCACAGCTGTCGAGGATTACCGGGATCGATTTCTCCGGCCATGAACTCGATCAGCCCGTGAAAATTCCGGCACGCCAGGAGACGGAGGGCAATCAGAAGAGCAGGCATGACCTCGTCTATCGCCTGACATCGACCGAAGACCTGACCCTTCGCCAACTTCTGCGTCGCCTAAGCGCGGGTCGTGGCCACAGGATTGCGACCGGAACGCCCGAGCAGATCGCCGGAACGATCATCGAGTGGTTCGGGAACGGAGCGGCCGACGGCTTCAATCTTATCCCGCCGGCACTGCCAACCTCCCTGGTAACATTCGTCGACGAAGTTGTGCCAATTCTGCAAGGCAGGGGACTTTTCCGCACCGAATATGAGGGAGTGACACTGCGGGACCATCTCGGTCTCGATAGACCCGCGGTCAATCGAGACACGCGTTATACGGCGGCTGCCGAGTGAACCAGCGGAACGTCGGAGTTACGAGATGAGCTTGCTGTCATTCTCAACGCCATCGGACTTTCTGCAGCGAATGCCTGGTAAGACGACGCCTGCCGGGCTGTCGCTTCTTCCCAAGAAGCCGATCCCCGGCCAAACGCTGCTCGGGCCGGCTCTGGTGCTGCTGATGTGGTATCTGGCGTCGAGCGCTGGATGGATTTCGCCCGCAAAGATGCCAGGCCCGGGCGTCGTCGTATCTTCCTTCCTTGACATGGTCGACAGCGGCACACTTGCCTCCGACGTGACCATGTCGCTCCAGCGCGTGTCGATCGCATTGATCGCGGGCGTGACGGCTGGCTTTTGCCTGGCCGTTATCGCGGGGCTGACCCGCTTGGGAGACGCCATGATCGATGGCAATGTCCAGATCAAGCGCTCCATACCCAATCTCGCACTTATTCCGCTTTTCATTATCTGGCTCGGCATCGGCGAGGCGATGAAGGTCACGATCATTGCGCTGGGCGTCTCGATCCCGATCTACATCAATACGCATGCTGCGCTTAAGGGCATCGATCGGCGCTATGTCGAGCTCGGGCAGACTGTCGGTCTGTCCCGCATTCGATTCCTCAGGCACATCGTTCTTCCAGCCTCTCTGCCTGGCTTCTTCACCGGACTAAGACTGGCGGTCACGAATGCCTGGACCGCGCTCGTGGTCGTCGAGACCGTCAATGCGACGAGCGGCATCGGCTATATGATCACCCAGGCACGAACCTATGGGCAGACGGATGTGGTTCTGGTCGGCCTCGTCATCTATGGCGCCTTCGGCTTTGCATCCGACGCGATCGTGCGACTGATAGAAAGGAGAGTGCTGGCATGGCGGCAATCAATCTAAACGTCCATCGACGCGCGCCTCTGGTGCGGATCAGCAATCTTACGCGTAGCTTTGCCGGACATGCTGTTATCAGCGGGATCGACCTGGAAATCGAGAAAGGTGAATTCGTTGCGCTGCTCGGACGCAGCGGCTCCGGCAAGAGCACGCTCCTGCGGGCGGTCGCGGGGCTCGATGTGGATGCCGCAGGCACGGGTCAGATCGAGATCCCGGAGCGTCACTCCGTTCTGTTCCAGGATTCGCGCCTGCTGCCCTGGGCAAGCGTGATCGACAATGTCAGCCTCGGGATCTATGACGCGGACATTCATGACCGTGCACGGGCTGCCCTCACAGAGGTCGAGCTGCCTGGAAAGGAAAACGTCTGGCCCAAGACTTTGTCCGGGGGCGAGCAGCAGCGGGTTGCGCTCGCGCGATCGCTTGTTCGTAGCCCAGACCTTTTACTGGCGGATGAACCGTTCAGCGCGTTGGACGCGCTCACCCGGATTCGCATGCAGCGTCTGCTCGTAAGGCTCTGTCAGCGCCTTCGTCCGGCCGTCCTTTTTGTCACCCACGATGTCGAGGAGGCTCTGCGCCTTGCCGATCGCGTGGTGATCATCGCGGAGGGTAAAATCTTCTACGACGAGAAAATTTCTGGCGCGGCGGACTCACCGGTCCGCTTCGAGGCCGCACGAGACGACATCCTGGAACGGCTTGGCGTTCCAAAAAATGTACCCGCCTATTGAAGGAGAGGCGCCGCATGGCAATCGGTCATAAATCCATAATTCGCTTGAGCCTGGCTTTGCTGCTTTCGGCAACCGTCGTCCCGTTTGCAAGGGCCGACAGCCCGACGCTTCCGACGCATGTGCCTGCCGGCGTCAAGCTTGTTGTCGCGGATGACGCAAACAATGCCGCGAGCCTGCTGAAGCTATCCGGAGAAAAAGATAGACTCGCCGAAGACGTCTCTTTCGCGAATTTCACGAGCGGTCCTCTCCGGCTGGAGGCGATCAGGGCAGGGGCTGCGCAAGTGGGCGCCGTCGGCGATGTTCCGCCAATTCTCGCGCAGTTCTCCGACGCGGACGTCGTGATTGTCGGCGCGGTGATTACCGCCGGTCCGGCAACGATCTTTGCGACCGCGCCGGGATCGGGAATAAACGATCTGAAAGATCTCAAGGGCAAGAAGGTCGGTATCAACGCCGGAACCTCTCAGCAGGCCACCGTATATCGCGATCTGCGCGGTTCCGGACTGACGATAGACGATATCAAGCCGATCAATCTCGGACTGGCGGAATTTGCCGATGCGTTGCGATCGAACCAGATCGACGCCGCCGTGCTCAAGCAGCCGGATCGCTATCGCTATCTCAAGTCGGTGGCGGGCACCAGCGCCAAGGAGATACCCGATGTGCCGGGCGGCAGCACAAACCTCAAATATCTCTATGCGAGCAAGACGGCACTCAAGGACCCAGCGCAAGCCGCCGCCATCCGCGATCTCGTTATTCACTGGTATCGCGCTCACCTGTGGCGAAATTTCAATCAGGCGACATGGATCGACCAATACCTCGTCAAGGACCAACGCCTTGTAAAGGCTGACGCCCAGGCTGTCGCCGACAGTGACGGAACATCGACGCGCATTCCGAATTGGAAGAACGAGTTGATCCCGACCCAACAGGACACAATCGACCTGTTGCAGAAAGCCGGGCAGTTCAAGGGAAAGACGCTGAAAGCCGAAGACGAGTTTGATTTGCGTTTTGCCGATCTTACCGACAAATCTCAGACGACGGCGGAACTGGGTGATTAAACAATTGTCTTCATGGGCTCGATAACCTCAGGCATACCTCCGCGTCTTGGTCGGAGATGCGCCTTCCCTGCAATATCCCATGGCCGCTTGGTCCGGTACACTGGTTGAATCTGGCGACTGCACTATACTGATACTGCCGATGATCATGTTGGTGCAGACGGGGTGAATAGTGTCCTACGATCTTGCCGTGGTCGGTGCCGGATTTTCGGCGATTGCAGTCACCATCAATGCACTTCTCAAGCTGCCGCCGTCGGGCCGCGTCGCCGTCGTCGGAGACGATCCCGGTTTCGGTCGCGGTGCCGCATACCGAACCGAATTTTACGTCCACCGCCTGAATGTCCCAGCCGCCCGCATGAGTGTTTTCGCGGATCGGCCGGACGACTTCCTGGATTGGCTGAAACAAAAGGGTAGAGACCTCCCCGGCGACGATTTCGCGTCGCGTAACGACTATGGCCTTTACCTGCGCGACCGGCTGGCCGACCTTCTGAGAGATCGCAGTCATCGCGCGAAGGTGGACTTCATCAAGGCCAAGGCCATGGCCTGCGTCGAGATGTATCCAGGCGCCGTCGTGTTCCATCTGAACAACACGGATATGCTTGCCGCCAAAAACGTAGTCCTTTGTCTCGGTGTCGGAAACGCGCGTCTTCCACTATCTGTCGCGGCGCTGTCTCCGATCGCCAAGAGCCGGATCGTCGAAAATCCCTGGCGATTGGCCTGGCTGAAAGGAGTGGGGGCGCACGATAGGGTCCTTCGCGGTTCCCAAAATACCAGGGCTTTGCATGTCGACTGGATCGTGAATTCCACCGGGATGGAGCGTGCGGGGATCGGCCATTCACCCCTCTTGGAGGAAATGCGCCGGCTGGGCCTTGTCCAGCAGGATCCGCTGGGGCTTGGGATCGTCGTCGACCATCGATCGCGGATTATAAAGGCTAATGGTACGGTCGACGATCGCATCTATGCGGTTGGTGCGCTGACCGCCAGCCGGTTTTGGGAAATCACTGCCGTTCCCGACATACGGCGGCAGGCCGCCGAGGTTGCCGGCGAAATCGCCGCCAGATTTTCGACTTAGCCGTCGGCTCTTCGTACGCCCTCGGACCGCCGCCCGTCATGCGAAGAGCAAAATCGCCTTCGGCCTTGTCTATGACGGCTATCTCGACATTGTCCGCCGCTTCCTGACCAGGCAACACGACGACCCGCGTCATCCGTCGTGTGGATCATTGCCCTGCACATCCGGCTTGCAAGAACGGCCGCGGCGATAGTCTGGCCGGAGAGTTGAGCTTGCAGCCGCTCGTCAACCAAGCCATCGCTCGTCGGCCAGCGCCGCGCGATCGAGTTCTTCTTCCGTGCGACCGGCACGCATGACCACTGCCCGGTCGCACATATGCGCCAGCACGCCGGGATCGTGACTGACAAGGACGAAGGTCATGCCATACAAGACCTTCAGTTCGCTCAGCAGATTCAAGATGCCGGCTTGGACCGAGACGTCGAGCGCCGAGGTCGGCTCGTCAAGCAACAGCAGTTTCGGCTTCAGCAGCAAGGCGCGGGCAATGGCGATGCGCTGACGTTGACCGCCGGACAACTGATGCGGATAGCGCCCGGCCACGTCTGCGGAAAGCCCGACTTTGGAAAGCACGCCACGGACCTCATCCTGGACATTGGCAACGCCGCGGATCGAAAGCGGTTCGCCAAGAATACGCAGGATGCGATGGCGGGGATGCAAAGACGAGTATGGGTCTTGGAAGACCATCTGGATGTCGCTCCGCAATGTGCCCGTCAAGCGCTGACCCGGCTGAAGTGCGTCGCCCAAAACCGAGATCGCGCCCTGCCAATTGTGATTGAGGCCGGCGAGCGTCCGAAGCACGGTTGTCTTGCCGCAGCCCGACGGACCGATAAGCCCGAAGGTTTCGCCCCGTTCGATCTTGAAGCTCGCGTTGTGCACGGCCGTAAGTGCCCGCCCGCGGGTTGCGAATTCCACCGAGAGATCACGGACGGCGACAGCACTCAAACCTCTTCTCCATAGGTGGGCAGGAGGCTGCCGTAGGTTGCCGCGGATGGTCGCGCCGCCCAGAGCGCACGCGTGTAAGGCGAGCTTGCCTGAGCGAGGTCGGCCACCTCCATCTGTTCCTCGATGCGTCCACCGCGCATGACCATGACACGGTCGGCGTAGCGTGAGACCTGCTGGAGGTCGTGACTGATCAGCAAAAGCCCCATGCCAAGCTCCACTGTCAGGGAGCGCAGCAATGTCAGGATCTGATCCTGCATTCCGCGGTCGAGGGCAGACGTCGGTTCGTCAGCTATCAGCAATCTCGGCCGATTGATCAGCATGGCAGCGATCATGACGCGTTGGCCCATGCCGCCGGAAAGGGCGGCGGGATAGCTGGCATAGACACGTTCGGGGTCGGCGAGGCCGACACGCGAAAGCATATCAAGCGCCTGCCGGCGCCGCTCCGCCGATGAAAGCTTGCCATGCAGCAGAAGTGTCTCTTCAACCTGGCGACCGACCCTATGGGCGGGGTTCAGCGAATATTTCGGGTCTTGCAAAACAAGCGCGATGTCTTGCCCCCGGATCCTGCTCCAGCTTGCGGGCGAAAGCCCTCTTAGATCTCGCTCCCCGAAGCTCAGCCGCTTTGCCTCAACCATCGCCTGCCGGGGCAGGAGGCCCATGATCGCACGGCCCGTCAGCGACTTTCCTGAACCGGATTCGCCGACGAGCGCCAAGATTTCACGTCCGACGGAAAATGAAATCTCCTTCACGACCCTGACGATACCCGTCTCGGACGGAAAGGAGACCGACAAGTCGTCTACCGAGAGAATCGGTTCAATCATGGCGCGGATCCAAAATATCGCGCAGGCCGTCCGCGAGAAGGTTGAAGGCAAAGGAGGCGACCAAGATGGCAAAACCCGGCGCGGCGGCAACCCACCACTGATCGAAGATCACTTGCGTGCCTTCCGAGACCATGGAGCCCCATTCGGCCGTCGGCGGGCGAACGCCAAGCCCCAGAAAACCCAGCCCTGCGGCCGCCAAAATGATCCCGGAGAGATCGAGTGCCAGCCGAATGACGGCCGACGGCAGAACCAGCGGCAGAACGTGGCCCCAAAGCAGGCGCATTCCCCTTATGCCAACCATCTCGGCGGCGGCGAGGTAATCGCTGTGCCGCAGCGCGGCCGTTTCGACCCGCGCCTGACGGGCATAGGCCGGCCAGCTCGTCAGCGCCAGCGCGAGCGCGCCGTTGATCAAGCCGGGACCCATGATGGCGACGAAGGCAAAAGCCAGGAGCAGGCGCGGAAACGACATGACGATATCCGTCACGCGCATCAGGGCACGTTCCGTCAGCCCACCAAAAAAGCCCGCCAGAATACCGATCAAGATGCCGAGGGGCGCCATCAGCAGCACGACGATGAGAACAAGCAGCAACGTCGGTCGCGCGCCGTAGATTAGCCTGGAAAGGATGTCGCGGCCAAAGCCGTCGGTCCCAAGGACATGAGATACACCTGGCGGCATCAGCCGGTTGGCTGTCTCCTGCAGGTTCGGATCGTAGGGTGAGATCATGGGCGCGAGAAGCGCCAGCACCAGAATGGCGATGACGACAGCGCCGCCGGCGAGGCCCGCAGGCGAACGCAGCACGCGCCTTAAGAATGTCTTGCCGCAGAGCGGCGCTTCCAGGGTCATTGTCATCGCTTCATGCTGCCTTGGAGGCGCGTCACGCCAAGATCGGTCAACGCGTTGAGCAGCACGAAAGATGTGCCGACGACGAGCGTCGCGCCAAGGATCGCCGGCATATCGCCGGCAAACATGGCAGTCGTGAGATAACGGCCAATTCCCGGCCAGGCGAAGACCGTTTCCGTCAATACGGCACCCTCGAGGAGGCTCGCATAGGAGAGGGCGACGACCGTCAGCAGCGTGCCGGAGACATTGGGCAAGATATGCACGAAGACGATCCGCGCAAGGCTGGCGCCCTTGGCTCGCGCGGTCGTCACGTACTCATGGCCAAGCTCGGTCACCACGGCGGCACGCGTCAGACGCGAGATCGCGGCGAGGGAATATATGGCAAGCACGGTCGCCGGAAGGATGAGGTGAGCGACGGCATCCTTGAACGCGCCGGGCTTGCCGGAAATCCAGGTGTCGATCAGCGCAAAGCCGGTGACGGGCTTCACGGTGTATTGGAAGACGACCCCCGCCCTGCCTGGACCAGGCACCCAATGTAGACGTGCATAAAAGAAGAGAAGCAATAAAAGGCCGAGCCAGAAAATCGGAACCGAATAGCCGAACAGAGATATGAAGCGGGCAATCATGTCCACCCACGTGCCCTGACGCATGGCGGCAACGATCCCGAGCGCCAGGCCGATCAAGGCGCCGAAGATAATGGCTGTCGTCGCAAGCTCGACGGTGGCCGGAAACGTCAGCGCGATATCCTTTGCGACCGGCTGGCCGGTGGAGGTCGACTGCCCGAGTTCTCCTGAAAGCGCCGTGCCGACGTACCGCAGAAACTGCAAAGGCAGCGGTCTGTCGAGGCCGAGTTCGGCCCGCGCCTGTTCATAGCTCGATTGGCTGGCGTGGTCTCCCACTAGCTGCTGCGCCGGATCGATCGGCGACAGCCGCGTCATCGCGAACGTCACGAGTGCTAGCCCCAACATGGTCAGCACGAAGGACCAAGCGAACTTGAAGAGTGCCGACACGAAAGACAACTCCCACCAGGTTTTCGTCTGGCGGGAGCGGGTCATTTCGTTGCCGGGCGTTTTCGCCGTCTGCGGCACCTATTTTTCCACCTTGTCGTAATAGACCTGGTCTGCATTCAGGCCCTGGGCATAGTTCTTGATTTTGTCGCTTAGCACGACCTGATCGTTGCCCTGAAGCGTAAAGATGTAGGGCGAACTTACCTGGATCTTCTTTTGTAGATCCTGATAGAGCGCAACCCGCTTGGCCGGATCCTGCTCCTTGACGGCTGAAAGCGTCTCATCGCTCAACTCGGGGATAACCCAGCCGGCCTGCTTGGCGACGGTGTTGGCGGAGTTGTCCTTGTTCAGCGCAAAGGCGCTGGCATTCGAGTGCGGATCAAAATAGTCGGGGATCCAATAGCGCAGAGTCATCTCGTATTTGCCCGATCGGCCGCGGGCATAGATGTCGCTTGCGACACCCGGCTGGATGTCGAGGGTGATGCCGGCCTGTGCGAACGTCGACTGCAGAGATTGGGCGATCGCCAGGAAAGGCTGATCGTTAAAAACGATGAACTCGATCTTCAGGGGTGTCTTGATGCCCGCATCGGCCAGGATCTTCTTGGCCTTGTCGACGTCAAGCTTGAATGGCGTATCGGTGAGAGCGCCAGGAAATCCGATCGGAAGGAACGACTGGTGCACGCTGCTTTGGCCGCGCAACAGGTTCTTGGAAATTCCGTCATAGTCCACAAGATAGCGCGCGGCTTCCCAGAAAGCCGGATTACCGAGCGTCGGGTTCGCCTTGGAATTCAGGAGAATGTAGTCGGTGCGCGCCGACGGTATGGAAAGAACCTTGACGCCATTCTTGCCTTGGAGCGACGTGATCTGGTCAGCAGAGAGGCCGCGGGCGATGTCCGCGTCGCCTTGTTCGACGAGCAGCTGGCGCGCGCTGACGTCGGGCACATTCTTGACGATAATGTTCTCGAGCTTTGCTTTGTCGGACGAATTGGCATTCGCCTGCAGGACGAGCGCGTCATGCGGCGTATAGCTCGCAATCGCATAGGCGCCACTGCCGGCGGAATTGGTCTTCAGCCAATTGTTGCCGAAATCGCCGTCCTTTGCCTCACCCTCAATGGTCTTCTCGTCGACAATCGACGCGATGGGCGCCGTCAGCAGCGAAAGCGCAAAACCGGCGCCGACATCGGCCGTCCAGGAAAGCTTGACGTGCTTCTCGTCGACCTTCGTCACCGCGCCATCGACGTTATCGGCCTTCCAGCCGAGTTCGTTCAGAATGAAGGCAGGCGCCTTGTTGAGCTTCACGGCCCGCGCCAGCGAAAAGATCACGTCCTCGGGCCGCACCGCATTGCCGGAGCTGAACTTGGCATCGGCAAGTTCGAAAACCAAACTCTTGCCGTCGGCGCCTGCCTGCCAGGAGGAAGCAAGCGCCGGCTCGATCTTCGTGCCATCGGCGCGATCGGATTGCACGAGGCGCTGATAGATATTGTTGAACGACTGAACGGTTGTGAGCTCGAAACCCTCCGCCGGATCGAAGCTGACGGCGTCGTCGATCGACTGGGCAACCACAAGCACGTTCGGCGGCGTTTCCGCACGTGCTTGCAGGGTCGTGACCGCGATGGCAGCGCCGAAGACGGCGCCGAGCAAGCGTGAGCGTGCTATGGTGAGAGACATTGAAAACTCCTTTTGTGCGAAATGGGCGGAATGGCAAGGCGCCAACAGGACGGGCTTCAACGCTTTGCGACGTTGATGTCTCCGATTGGATATGGCGGAAAACTAGACGAACGCCTATCTTTTGGGCAGCCAAGTTTCGACTAGCTTTTTTGTGTTTTCGGCAAAAATTTTCTTCCTGCCGGCTGCTCCTCGTTAAGGACGGCGTTCTCCCGAAAGCTGGTTGAGCGGCAGACGACGAGTAGGAGCGGCGCGGCGCGACAAAGAGCTTCTCAGTGTTGCTGGAGCTCGCCAGCGGTCGACAGCCGGCATGGCCAGACTGCGCCATGTCGTAAGTCGCTAAGGCGTGGTGCAAAGACGGGCACGATTTTCTTCGTGTTCGAGAAGATATGAATGCTCGTTTCTTTAATCTAGTATTTTTATAGACAATACTTTTCGGGAAGTTGAGAGGATTTCCGATGACAGCTCCCCGTCTGGTCGGCATTGCCGGCAGTTTCAATCGTCCATCGAAAACGCTTTCGCTCGTCCGGCACGTCGCCGCCCTGGCGAATGCTCGATATGGCTTTGCGACGAGCGCCTATGATTTGCTTGACGTCGGGCCATCCCTGGGCAACGCCCTGTGGCGCAGGGACTTGGATCAGCAGGCGGAGCGTGTTGTCGCCGATATTGTGGCTGCTGACGTTCTCGTCATTGGCTCGCCGACCTACAAGGGATCCTATCCCGGCTTGTTCAAGCATCTGATCGATCTGATCGAACCTCAGGAATTGCGCGCCAAGCCGATCATTATCACGGCAACAGGCGGCGGCGATCGTCATGCGTTGATGGTCGAGCATCAGCTTCGACCACTTTTCGGCTTCTTCATGGCGCATACGCTGCCGACCGCAGTCTACGCCGCCGATCGTGATTTTACCGACTATGCCGTGTCCTCCGAACCGGTCTTAAAGCGGATCGAGGATGTGGTGGGCGAGATCGCCGCTTTCTTTCCAGGCGTCAATCCCGCATTGGCGGCGGCCGAGTAGGGATTGGTTCCAAGATCAAAGCCAAAGCAACTCGTTTCCCTGGAATTTGAAGCGTCCGGAACCGGGTTGCACCAACGGAGTGGAGTGATTGATGAAATCGCGTCTTTCGTTTCTACACCAGCTGTATGCGCAGATGCGCGCCGCATCTTCGCCATCCCTGATTGTTGACCTCAAGTCGATTTCTTCGGGCTTTCGTCATGACATATACGATCGTGAGTATGAGCTTTCCTTCTGGAAAGCTGCTTTCAGCGTCTGGTATTGAGACGATGCTGTGGTGGATTGAACATCGTCCTGTATGGACGGCGCTCCGCCCTGTCGTGAATCGTTCCTGTCTCTCCGATGTGGATAAGGTCTGAATGCAATTCATCGCGGCAAGCCGACTTCGTGCCAAGCTTCCCGAGAAGCATGGCGCGTCTTTGAGACGAAATGACGTCATGTCGCTCACCGACGAACTGGTCTCGCTTAGCCTCCGCCTGGAGGAGGATCCGGGACCTGATCCGACACGCGTTCCGCTGAGTGACGACGAGGTCGAAGAGCTGGCTGATAAATTGCATCGTCAGTCCTCAGGCGCGCCATTGTGGGTTTTTGCCTACGGCTCATTGATCTGGAAGCCGGATTTCGAGGCGGTAGATTGGCGGCTGGCAAGCGTAAACGGCTGGCATCGCTCGTTCTGCCTGCATATGACACGCTGGCGGGCAACTGAGGCGCGGCCGGGATTGATGATGGCTCTTGCCAGGGGAGGGCGATGCAAGGGGGTTGCCTTCAGGCTGTCCGAAGAGGATCGCCCGGGACAAATCAGACGTATGATCCGTCGCGAAGTCGGAGCGCTGGAAGACGCGTCGTCGATCCGCTGGATCACCCTTAAAACCGAATCCGGACCGCTCAGCGCATTGGTCTTTTGGGCTGGCCCGAAAGGGAGCCGCGTGCGTTATCGCGTGCCTTTGATGGAGGTCGCACGGATTCTGGCCGGGGCCTGCGGACATATGGGCTCGTGTGCCGAGTATCTTTACCTGACGGTGAAGCACCTTGAGGAAAAGGGCATTCGTGATCGCAATCTCTGGATTCTTCAGGATCTGGTGGCGAGGGAGCTCAGGCGTCTGCGTGACGAACCAACAGGCGAACCCGATATTGTTCTCCAGAACAGCGGCGGCTTACGGTCCTGAGCATGCTGCATAGGTCTTGATCAGGCGGGATTTGCAACCGTCGCTTTAGGCGGAAGCTTTTTTCTCCCGACGCAGCCGAAAGAGCATGACATTCCTTACATTCGATTTAGTCTACTGTTTTTATAGATTTACTATATAACAGCGAGCAGCGTGATGACCTACCTGTTGAGCCTCCTGGACAAAAGCCCGATCGAACAGGGACTGACCGCAGCAGATGCGCTGCGCGCCTCCGTCCGTTTCGCAGCTGCTGCGGAGGAGCTTGGCTATCATCGCTTCTGGGTCGCCGAGCACCACAACATGTCCAATCTGGCGAGTTCAGCGCCGGAAGCATTGATCGCCTATCTGCTGGCAAAGACGTCGAGGATTCGAGTGGGATCCGGCGGCGTCATGTTGCAGCACTATAGCGCCTACAAGGTCGCGGAGACCTTCAATCTCTTGTCGGCTCTCGCTCCCGGCCGCGTCGATCTCGGGGTCGGAAAGGCGCCGGGAGGCTTTCCGCTGTCGACTGAGGCACTGCAGATCGGTGTCGATCCCGCGCGAAAACCGAGCTTTTCAGAGCAACTTTCCGCACTCAACACTTATCTCGCCGCCGAACCTGGAGCAGAGGGCGCGCATGCCACGCCGTTCCCGCCGGTGGCGCCCGAACGATTTCTGCTCGGCGCCAGCGTCGAGAGTGCCCGGCTTGCTGCGGAAAAGGGCTGGCAACTGGTCTTTGCCGGCCATCTGAACGGCGATGCAGAGAATATGCGCCTGACCTTTGAAACCTACAAGCACGATAGCGGCGGAAAGATCCCGCTGCTGGCACTGGCCGCCTTCGCGGCCGAAAGCGAGGCGCATGCCCGCGCACGCGTCGGTGATCTCCGTATCTGTAAGGTATTCTTGCCTGACGGTCGCACGGCCAATGTCGGCAACGAGGAGCAGGCGGCGGAATTTGCCCGCCAGGCCGGCTTCTCCGAGTTCCGAACCGAGGAAAAGGTTCCGAACGTTCTACACGGCACGGCCGCACAGATTCGCCAGCAGCTCGACGAGCTTCACCGCCGCTACGGCGTCAACGAGTTCGTGCTCGATACGCCCGCTCTGACGGCTGCCGAACGCTTCGCTTCCATCGAGTTGCTAGCCAAGGAACGGCTTTCCCTCGTCGCCTGATCAAACAAGGAGATTTCCATGGTCCAGAAAAACATCACCTTCGGCATCATGCTGCAGGGGCCTGGCGGTCACATGAATGCCTGGAAGCACCCGAGCGGTCCGGCCGACGCCAGTACCAATCTCGACTTTTTCGTCAAGACGGCCCGAAAGGCCGAGAACTCCGGCATTGCCTTCGCCTTTGTTGCCGACGGACTTTACATCAATGAGCAGTCCATCCCCCATTTCCTCAATCGCTTCGAGCCGCTGACGATCCTTTCGGCGCTGGCGACCTCGACCTCGAAGATCGGACTGGTGGGCACCGTGTCCACGTCCTATAGCGATCCTTTCACCATTGCTCGTCAGTTTGCGTCACTTGATCTCATCAGCGGCGGCCGCGCCGGCTGGAATGCGGTGACGTCTCCTCTCGAAGGATCCGGACGCAATTACGGTCGCGAGCATCCCGAGCACGAACTGCGATATGAAATCGCCGAGGAATATATCGACACCGCCAAGGGGCTGTGGGATTCCTGGGACGACGATGCCTTCGTGCGCGATCGCGAGGCCGACATTTATGCCGACAAGGCCAAGATGCACCGGCTCGATCACAAGGGCCGCTTCTTCCGCATCGAGGGACCGCTGAACATCGGCCGTTCAAAGCAAGGCCAGCCCGTGGTTTTCCAGGCGGGCGCCTCCGACTCCGGCGTGCGGCTTGCCGGCAAACATGCCGATGCCGTTTTCACCAATGGCGGACCGATCGAGGATGCGAGAGCCTTCTACAAGCAGCTGAAACAGAGCGCTGTCGCGCAGGGCCGCCGCGCTGCCGACGTGGGCATCTACCCGGGCATCGGACCGATTGTCGGCTCAACGGCCGAGGAGGCCGAGACGAAGTACCAGGCGATCCGCAATCTTGTGACGATTGAAGAAGCGCTGCTCTATCTCGGCCGCTTTTTCGATCACCACGATTTCAGCATCTATCCGCTCGACGAGGCGTTTCCTGACATCGGCGACATCGGTCGCAACAATTTCCGCGCCACGACGGATCGTATCAAGAAGACCGCGCGCGAAAAGGGACTGACCCTTCGCGAGGTTGCTCTCGATGCCGCAACGCCGCGCACCGCCTTCATCGGGACGGCAGACCACATCGCGACTGAAATCATCCGCTGGATCGACAGCGAAGCGGCGGACGGTTTCATTCTCGGATTCCCCGTCATCGCCGAAGGCTTCGACGATTTCTCGCGCCACGTCCTGCCGATCCTTGAGACGCGCGGCTATTTTGATCCGGTCCTGCGGGGCCAAACCCTGCGCGATCATCTCGGCCTGCCGTTCCGGGAGAGCCGTTATGCTCGAGACCTTGGGGAAATCGAACATGGAAAGGTCGCGAGCGCCTGAGGCGCTGCGGGATTTCCGATGAACGCATTTGCTCCTGTCCCGCGCAAGCCCGATCCGATCGAGGAGGGTATCGCGGCGCATATCGAAGACTTCATCGCGCTTCGGCGCGACCTGCATCAATATCCCGAGCTTGCGTTCCAGGAGCGACGCACCAGCAAGCTCGTCGCCTCGCGACTTTCCTCCTGGGGCTATGAGGTGGCGACGGACATTGCCGGCACCGGCATCGTCGCCACCCTGGCCCGCGGAAACGGCAGGAAGGCTCTCGCCATCCGTGCCGACATGGATGCGCTTCCGATCGAGGAGGCAACCGGCCTTGCCTATGCCAGCAGCAATCCCGGGGTCATGCATGCCTGTGGGCACGATGGCCATACGACGATCCTTCTGGCGGCGGCACGCTATCTTGCCGAACGGGGCAATTTCGACGGCACGCTGCGGCTGATCTTCCAGCCGGCCGAGGAGATCGGCGCCGGTGCGCGAAAGATGCTGTCCGAAGGACTTTTCGAACGCTTTCCGGTCGATGCCGTCTTCGGTCTCCACAACTGGCCCGCTGTTCCCGCCGGCCATTTCGGCTTCGTCGCCGATGCCGCCATGGCATCCGTCGATCAGGCCGCGATCCGGATTGTCGGCAAGGGCGGTCATGGCGCCGAACCGCATCGGGGTGTGGATCCTGTGTTGGCCTCCGCCTCCTTCATCACGGCGCTGCAAAGTATCGTCTCGCGCAATGTCGACCCGCAGGATATGGCCGTGGTCACCGTCGGCTCCATCCATGGCGGATCGGCTTCCAACGTCATTCCGGAGAGTATCGAATTGAAGCTGACGATGCGCGCCTTCAGCCAGGCCGTGCGCGATCAGTTGCAGCAGCGTGTGCCGGCGCTTGCCCGCGCGCAGGCCGAAAGCTTCGGAGCAATTGCCGAGGTCGACTACCGGCTCGGCTTTCCGGCCCTGATCAACCATCGCAAGGAAACGGCATTTGCCCGCAAGGTCGCGCTGTCTTCCTTCGAGCCGGATCGCATCGTGCCGGATTTTCGTCCGCGCACAGCAAGCGAGGACTTTGCCTTCCTGCTGCAGAAGAAGCCGGGCAGCTATCTCTTCGTCGGCAATGGCGAGAGCGCGCCGCTTCACAGCGCGAGATACGACTTCAACGACGCGATCATTGCGCCGGCCGCGCGCTACTGGGTGCGGCTCACCGAAACTTTCCTGATGGATGACAACGGGTAACGAACGATATGAGCGATACGTTTCTCTACACTACGCCCAACGATCCGCGCGCCAAGCCACTGATCGACGAGTTGATCCAAGAATATGACAGCCGCTACGGGACTTTTTTCAATGCCGAGGGCGCTGCGGCCGAACTCAACCGCTATCCCGCCGAAGCCTTTGCACCGCCTGTCGGCAATTTTCTCCTGCTGTTGCGCGATGGCGAGACCATCGGTGGTGGCGCCTTCAAGCACTATGACGCGCAGACTGCGGAGTTCAAACGCATCTGGACGCGCGCCGATCTGCGCAGGCAGGGCCTGGCTCGCAAGCTCCTGGTCGAGCTCGAGGCGCAGGCCGCAAGGCAGGGCTATTCCCGCATCTATCTGACGACAGGATTCCGCCAGCCGGAGGCCGTGGGGCTCTATCTGAACTACGGCTATACGGCGCTGTTCGACGTCAGCGTCGATCCCGAGGTCTACAAGACGCTGCCGTTCGAGAAGGATATCCGCCATCTCGCACCGGTCGTTCCGACCATCGATGCGCGCCCGCCGCTGCGGGTCGCAGCCGCGAGCCACTGAAGACCAGCCAAGACTATCAAAAAGCGGGGAAACACGATGGCACTGACAAGCGACTATGCCGGTATTGCGTCCGGAGGCATTGCCGGCGATCGGAGGCGGCAGGATTACTCTCAGTACAGGATCGTCCCGGCCAGGCATCCGGGCCGGGTCGCAGGGACAATCTTCGCCGCCGTAGTGATTGCCGCGGTCCTCTATTCGACATTCACCAATCCGCGCTGGGGCTGGGACGTCTTCGCTGAGTGGTTCTTCTCCGCGCCCGTTCTGGCCGGCCTGGGGCGGACGCTTCTTTTGACATTGCTCGGGACGGTGTCGGGCTCGATCCTCGGGACGGCGCTTGCGCTTGCCCGCGTCTCAGGCTCGCCGCTTCTGTCTAGCCTTTCATGGGGCTACATTTGGCTGCTGCGCTCGATCCCGGTCATCGTTCTTCTGCTGGTTCTGAACAATCTCGGCTATCTCTACGAGACGATCACGATCGGCATTCCGTTCACCGATACGGTCTTCTTCAATTATCCGACGACGCAGCTGCTGACGCCCTTTGCCGCCGCCTTCCTCGGCCTGACACTGAACCAGTCGGCCTTCTTCGCCGAAATCGTCCGGGGCGGCATTCTCTCCGTCGATCAGGGACAGTTTGAAGCAGCGGCCGCCCTTGGCCTGCCGCGCCGGCGCCAGGCTTTCCGCATCGTGCTGCCGCAGGCCATGCGGTCCATCCTGCCGACCGGTTTCAACGAGATCATCGGCCTCGCCAAGTCGACATCGATGGTTTACGTGCTGGCGCTGCCGGAACTCTTCTACACGGTCCAGGTGATCTACCGCCGAAATCTCGAAGTTATCCCGCTGCTGATGGTGGCGACCGTGTGGTATCTCGTCATCATGACGGTGCTGTCGATCGTGCAGCATTATATCGAGCGCCATTTCGCCAAGGGTGCGTTGCGCAATCCGCGGCCGCTGCCGTTCCAGGCTTTCTTCCGGCGCCTCAGCGCCTCCGCAATTGCTGGGATTGCGCCGGACGATAGGGTCGGGACCACCGGCTTTGAGGATGCGGCGGCGTTTCGTGCCGGTGGCGTTGTTCGGATCCATGGCATTTCAAAGAGCTTCGGGTCGCTGAAGGTCCTTGACGATATCGATCTCGACCTGCCCGGCGGCAGCGTCACGGCGATCCTCGGGCCGTCAGGCTCCGGCAAATCGACGCTACTGCGCGCCATCAATCACCTCGAGCGCGTCGACAGCGGCTTCATTTCGGTCGATGGCGATCTCGTCGGTTACGAGCAGAAAGCGGACACGCTCTACGAACTCAAGGAGAAGGACATTCTGAAGCGCCGCGCCGACATCGGCATGGTCTTCCAGAATTTCAATCTCTTCCCGCATCTGACCGTGCTTGAAAATCTGATCGAGGCGCCGATCCAGGTACGCGGGTTGAGCCGCGAGGACGCCGTCCGTCTTGCGCAGGAGCTTCTGGACCGCGTTGGGCTGAGCGAAAAGATCAACGCCTATCCGCGCCAGCTTTCAGGCGGCCAGCAGCAGCGCGTCGCCATCGCCCGGGCTCTGGCGCTGCGTCCGAAGGTGCTCCTGTTCGACGAGCCGACCTCGGCACTCGATCCGGAACTCGTCGGCGAGGTCCTCGACGTCATCAAGGAGCTCGCGCGTACCGGCACCACCCTTGTCATCGTCACGCATGAGATCGGCTTTGCCCGCGAAGTCGCCGACACCGTCGTCTTCATGGAGGGTGGCCAGATCCTCGAAGCCGGTTCGCCGGCCCGCATATTCAACGCAGCAGAGCATCCCCGCACACGAGAATTCCTCGCCAAGGTTCTTTGAACTTATCCGGCGAGGTGAAAGCTCCCGGCCGCGACGGGCGTCCGGAAGATTTGGGTCCAATAGCAACCTAAAGAGGAAATGGAGTAGGGGCATGAAGATTAGAAGCGGTATTGGCCACGTCATAGCCGGCATTCTCGCGCTGGCAGCCATGGGTGGGATTTCGGCGCAGGCCGCCGAGAAATTCAACCTCAGCCCGGACACGTCCTATCGCATTCACGCGGATAAGGACGAGGCGGCGATCAAGGCGATCTCGCCCGGCTTCACGTTCGTTCATCCGGGCAAGTTTACCGTCGCGATCAATCCGTGGGATCCGCCGGTCGCCACCTATGCGACCGATGCAAAGACCGTCGTCGGTACGGATCCCGATCTCGCACAATTGCTGGCGGATTCCTTGGGGCTTCAACTTGAACTCGTTCCGGTCGCCTGGGAGGATTGGCCGCTCGGCGTTTCCTCAGGCAAGTATGATGCCGTCATCTCCAACGTTACTGTGACGGAGGAGCGCAAGGAGAAGTTCGACTTCTCGACCTATCGTCGCGACGTGCTCGGCTTCTACGTCAAGGCCGACAGCAAGATCACCGCGATCAAGGAACCCAAGGATGTTGCCGGCCTCAAGGTGATCACCGGCGCCGGCACCAATCAGGAAAAGATCATCCTCGAATGGGACCGCGAAAATGTCGCTGCCGGACTGAAGCCGATCGAGGTGCAGTACTACGACGATCGGGCGGCGGCTGACCTCGCCATCCAGTCCGGTCGTGCTGATGTCGAGTTCAATCCGAACGCAACGCTGGCCTATAGCGCCGGCGTCAAGGGTGGCACCAAGCTCGTCGGCACCGTCAGTGGTGGCTGGCCCGTCACCGCCGAGATCGCCGTGACCACCAAGAAAGGCGCCGGCATCGCCGACGCGCTGACCATCGCTATCAACGATCTGATCAAGAACGGCAAATATGGCGAGGCGTTGAAACACTGGAACCTCACATCGGAAGCGATCGACCAGTCCCGCACCAACCCGCTGGGACTGCCGAAAAGCGGCTCGTAAGGCGGGTCGGGCGGACCGGCAAACGGGGTCGCCGGTCCGCCTGAAATTCAATGCTTGACCTCAACAAGGATGGTTGATCGTGTCTCTTTTTTCGACCGCGCGCATGCTTTTTATCGCAGCGATGGCCATGGCGTCCACGGGATGCCTTGCGAGCGCCGCAGATGATTTTGACCTTAGTCCCGAACAAACGAACCGCGTGCTCGCGGCCAGGAACGAGCAGGCGGTATTGGCCGTTCCAAAGAGCTTCAAGTTCGTGACCCCGGGCAAATTCACCGTTGCCGTCAGTCCCGGTGGGCCGCCGCTCGCCACCTATGCCACGGATGCCAGGACGGTGGTCGGCGCCGATCCTGACTATGCGGCCGCTGTTGCCGGAAGCCTGGGCCTGACGCTCGAGCTTGTTCCCGTTGCCTGGGCCGACTGGCCGCTCGGGCTGACCTCTGGAAAATACGACGCGGTCATCTCGAATGTCGGGGTCACAGAGCAGCGCAAGGAGAAGTTCGATTTCTCAACCTATCGCCAGGGTCTGCATGGCTTCTTCGTCCCGTCCGGTAGCAAGGTTGTATCCATCAAGGAGCCGAAGGATGCCGCCGGGCTCAGGATCATCGTTGGCGCCGGGACGAACCAGGAGCGGATTCTGCTCAAATGGAGCGAAGAGGACGTCGCGGCCGGATTGAAGCCTATCGAGCTGCAATATTACGACGACGAGGCCGAAGGCCTGCTTGCCCTACAGTCGGGACGCGCCGACGTCATCGTCCAGCCGCATGCCCAGCTCGTCTACATCGCGGCGCGCGACAAGAACATCAAGCAAGTCGGCACGCTGAGCGCGGGTTGGCCCGATCGCTCGGACGTCGCGATCACCACCCGCAAGGGCAGCGGACTCGCGGGTGCCCTCACCGTCGCCACCAATGGTCTGATCAAGGACGGGACATACGCCAAGATTCTTGACCAGTGGCACCTGGCTGAGGAGGCGCTTCCCGCGTCGGAAACCAATCCGCCTGGCCTTCCGAAATACTGACGAGACGAGGCCAATGAGCAACAGCCCCCTGTCGATCCAACATATCGGCTTCCTTTCGCCGGGAAACTATCCCGAGGCCGACCCGCTCTCCGGACTGGAAAAGACGCTTGAGTTGTTTTCCCATGGCGAGGCGCTCGGCTTTGACAGCGCCTGGGTGCGGCAACGTCATCTTGAGCCCGGAATTTCCTCGGCAGCCGCCTTTCTGGCGGCGGCCTCGCAGCGGACATCCAAGATCGAGCTCGGGACCGCCGTCATCCCGATCGGCTATGAAAGCCCCTACCGGCTGGCCGAGGATCTCTCGACCGTCGATGTCCTGTCGAGGGGTCGGCTGAATGTGGGCCTGAGCGCCGGACGGCCGCTTCACGCCGATCTCATCGGCTCATTCGTCTTTGATGGCGATTGGGAGAAGAACGATTTTTCGCATGAGCGTGTCCTGCGCTTCGCCGACAATCTCAAGGGGCGGCCGCTCGGCGACGAAACGACGTTCATCAAGACACCGTTCGGGCCACAGCGACCGCGCCTGCAGCCACACGCGCCGGGGCTGATCGACCGCATCTGGTATGGCGGCGGTTCGCTGCGTTCCGCGGGCTGGGCGGGGACCAACGGTTTCAACCTCCTGATCGGCAATGTGACGACGGGCGAAGAGACTGATGAATTCTTCGTTGCCCAGGCGCGGCAGCTGCAGCGCTATCGTGCTTCGGGCGGGGCGGGCAGGCGGGTCGCGCTTGGCCGCGTCATCGTCCCGTTCGACAGCGCCGATCAGACGACACGCCGTCGCTACAGCGACTATGCCGCCGCCCGACACCAACGTACGCTGTCGCCACAAGGCGAGCGGCGCACGCTTTTTGCCCGCGATCTGGTTGGCACCGCCGACGAAATCCTGGAGCAGCTTTCTGCCGATCCGATCCTTCCTGAGGTCCGGGAGTTTCGCCTGGAACTCCCCTATGAGTTCCAAGAGGAGGAATACCGCCAGATCCTGCACGACTTTGCCACGCTGATCGCCCCCGAACTTGGCTGGAAGAAGCTGGCAATCGCAGCAGACGTATCGAAATCATCTCCAACAAATTCCCAACATCGCAAGGAACGGAGTGCTGGATGACAAGGATATTCAACAGTTTCTCGGACCTTATCGGCAACACCCCGCTGCTGGAGCTGCACAACTATCGCAGAAACCGGCAGCTGGGCGCGAGGATCCTCGCCAAGATCGAATATTTCAATCCGGCCGGCAGTGTGAAAGACCGTATCGCCTGGGGGATCGTCAAACACGCGGAAGAGGCCGGCAAGATCCGTCCCGGCGATCTTCTGGTCGATGTCACAAGCGGCAACACCGGCATCGGCCTTGCCGCCGTCGCGGCCTCTCGCGGCTACCGGACGAAGTTCTACCTGAGCGACAACATCAGCCCGGACAAGGTCAAGCTTCTGCGCCTCTTCGGTGCGGAGATCGTGACCGTCAAGAACGAATTCTTCCTCGACCCGCAAGCATTGGACAAGATCAGCCTGCGCGTTCAGGAGGAAAATCCAGGTGCTTTCTTTACCGACCAGCTCGCCAACCCGGCAAATCCGAGAACCCATTTCGAGACGACGGGTCCGGAAATCTGGCGCGATACCGATGGCGCCGTGGATATCTTCGTCGCCGGCGTGGGCACCGGCGGGACGATCTCAGGTGCCGGTGGCTTCCTGAAATCGAAAAAGCCGGGCTTGAAGGTGGTGATCGCCGAGCCGGCCGAGGCGTCGTTGCCGACGGACGTGAACCCCTATCCCGACGAAATTGACGGTGTTCACAAGGTGAGCGAGGTGCCGCGGGAACAATTGCCCCGCAATTTCGACAGCACGATCGCAGACGAGGTGATTGCGCTCAACACATCCGACGCCCGGAAGACCGCGCAGTCGCTCGTCGCTGAAGAGGGGATATTCGCCGGCACCTCGGCGGGGGCGGTTCTGTTTGCCGCAACGCAGCTTGCATTAAGGCCGGAAAATGCCGGCAAGATCATCGTTGCCGTTCTGCCTGACACAGGCGAGCGATATCTGACGGCGGCAGGTGAACCTGCGGTCTCTGTCGATACCGCGGCGATCAGGGACAAGGTGGACCTTCATTCGTGACCAAATCCGTTGACTACTTTTTCTCGATCGGATCTCCCTGGTCCTATATCGGCTTCGATGCGTTCGTCGATTTGTCCTATCAGCACGACGCCAAGATCACGCCGTTTCAGACGACCGTTCTCGAGGAGAACGGTGGCATCTTCTCTCGCAATCGCCCGGAAATCCGCCGCGCCGACTGGACGCGTGATCTGAGGCGCTGGGCGCGCGTGCGAGGCAAGGAATTGCTGCTCGATCATCGTCCGCAGATCGGCGACCCCACGCCGGCGTCGCTATTCGTGATCGCCGCTTATCTCGACGGAGAGGATTGGATTAAGGTGGTGCGGCTGCTTCAGCATGCGCTCTGGGCCGAGGCGCAGGACATCGGCAAGCCGGAGGTGAGAAGGGCGATCGTGGAGGCCGCCGGCTTCGACGGATCCTCGTTTCTCCGACGCCAGGGGGATCAGGATGTGCAGACCAAATGGCAGGAAGACCGCGTGCGCGCCCGTAAAAGCGGCGTCTTCGGCTTTCCGACCTACATTTACGACAATGAGATCTACTGGGGTCAGGACAATCTGCCTTTTCTAGAGCGGCATTTCCAGGGCGATCGCCCTTAGTGTCCTTAGGGGTCCTTAAGAGCAATTCAGTTGCAGCGCGATCACAAGGAGCAGCGGATGCGCGACCACGACAAATCTCCGCGGAACATTGGGCCCAACACGCAATTGGTGAGGGCCGGTTACGATCCGTTCGAGTATCACGGTTTCATCAATCCGCCGACCGTTCACGCGTCGACGGTGCTCTTCCCCGATGCCGGGACAATGGAACAGCATGGGCAGCAATATACCTACGCAACGCGAGGTACGCCGACGACGGATGCGCTTTGCGACGCCATCAATGAGCTAGAAGGAGCCGCGGGCACCATCCTGCTGCCCTCCGGGCTTGCCGCCGTGACGGTGCCGCTTCTCGCTTATCTGGCGAAGGGCGATCACGCCCTGATCGTCGATTCCGTTTACGGCAATGTCCGGCATTTCTGCGACACGATGCTGGCGCGCTTCGGCGTCGAGGTTGATTACTACGACCCATCGATCGGTGCGGCGATCGAGGAGCTGTTCAAGCCCAACACGCGGCTCGTTCACACCGAGGCTCCCGGATCGAATACGTTCGAAATTCAGGACATACCGGCTATCACGTCCGTAGCGCATCGCCACAGAGCCGTCGTGACCATGGACAACACATGGGCGACGCCGCTCTATTTCAGGCCGCTGGACTTCGGAGTCGATATCTCGATCCAGGCTTCGACGAAATATCCGGCCGGGCATGCGGACATTCTGATGGGAACCGTGTCTGCCAACGAAAGCCACTGGCGGCGGTTGAAGCAGGCGAACGGGCAGCTCGGCCTGTGCGGGACGCCTGATGACGCCTATCAGGTCCTGCGCGGATTGCGAACGATGGGCGTACGCCTGGAGCGTCACCAGCGAAGCGCCTTGGCGCTGGCGGAATGGCTTCAGGAGCAGCCGGATGTGGCGCGCGTTCTTCATCCGGCTCTTCCAAGCTTTCCCGGACACGATATCTGGAAACGCGACTTCAAGGGCGCGAGCGGCGTATTTTCCCTCGTTCTAAAAGGTTCGCGGAAAGATGATTTCAAAATGAAGGCGCAGGCCTTTCTCGACGGCCTGTCGCTATTTGGCCTTGGATATTCCTGGGGTGGCTTTCAAAGCCTTGCGCTCCACGTCGAGCTGGACGACCGTCGGATATTGGAGGCGCCCAGTGAAGGTCCCGTCGTACGCCTGCAAATCGGCCTTGAGGATGTTGCCGATCTCAAGGCTGACCTTGAAAGAGGATTTCAGGCGATAGCAGGAATTCAGTGATACTGGCTTTTTTGATCAAATTTTTTCCCACTACTCTCGATAGAGTTTCGGAGTTGCGGGCCTATGCGAGTATTTGGTGCTATTATCCGCCCCTAATACCGGACTGCTTTTCTGGTTTTGATCACAAAACGAAACACGGTCATGTTGACCATTAAATCCATGGTTTTTATGCTTCTCGCTAACGACATAGCGGCAGGCAGACCATGGCATTCGAGACAGGCGCGTTGATTTCTTCCTTCCAGGTTACGACGGCAGACGTAACGCCCAAGACGCGCTGGATCTTCGTCCGGATCGCCGATGCAGACGGAATAGAAGGATATGGCGAGGGAACGCTGGGCGAAGCGTCCGCTCAGGTGGTGGAGGCGCTGCAATCGCGGCTTGCCTTCCTGGCTCGAGAGCGTGTTGATCCTGTAAAAGCGCTGAGCGTGCTGGGCAAGCCGCGAACCCTCGTCGAGGCTGCGGCGATTTCAGCCGTAGACCAGGCGCTTCACGACATATTGGCGCGGCGGAAGGGGATCTCCGTCGCAGCACTCTTAGGCGGGGAAAAGCGTGATCGGGTCGGCCTTTATGCCAATATCAACCGCCGCACCCTGGATCGCACGCCGCAAGGCTTCGCAGACAGCGCACGCGTGGCCATAGCGGCCGGCCATCACGCCATCAAGATTGCTCCTTTCGACGAGATGACGCCTGTGATCTGCGCCGGCTTGGATTTCGTTCATAAGTTGGAGAGCGGTCTTCAGCGCATTGCCGCTGTACGCGATGCCATAGGCCCGGACCGGCGCCTGATGGTCGATTGTCACTGGCGGTTCACCGAAGCAACGGCGCGCCAGGCGATTGATGCCTGCGCCGAATTTTCGCTGCATTGGTTCGAGTGTCCGATCGACGAGGACATCAAATATTTGCCGGCAATTCGGTCGCTACGCGACTATGCGCATTCGAAAGGAATGCTTCTGGCGGGCGGCGAGAAGATCTTCGGACTTGATGGACTTGCGCCTTTTGTTGCGGCAGATGCCTACGACATCATGATGCCTGACGTGAAATATGCCGGTGGTCTTGTCGAGATGTTACGCATGGCGGACATGCAGAACAACGCCGGTATCGCTTTCTCTCCCCACAATCCGACCGGACCGATCGCTCACGCCGCCAGCTTGGAGATCTGCGCCGCAGCCGGCGAAACGGACTTCCTCGAACAGCAATTCGACGAAACGCCGCTCTTTTTCCAGCTTGTTGCCGGCACCCTCCCAAGGGATCGCGACGGCTATGTGCAACTGGCGTCGGGACGCACAGGCTTTGGCGTCGCGCTCGACAGCAGTGTCGACAGGCTTACGTCGAAATGACCATTGTTTTGCTCCGTCGACCGGCTCGTAAGGCTCCCCAAAAATCGGAAAGTTCACACATGTCCTTTGCAAATCTCTTCCGTAGCGCAATCGTCGTGGCCGCCTGTGCGGCTTCCGCCGGTTTGCTTATCCATCCGACTAACGCGCACGCAGCAGCCAGCGTACTTCGGGTCGGCCTGCAGGCGGACATTTCATCTTTCGATCCGACGCGCCTTAATCTCGGGACGGCGGTAACAAATGGCCTCTTGTTTAATACGCTGATCTATCTCGACGAAAAGGGAACGCCGCATGCGGAGCTCGCGAAGTCGTGGACGTTCTCGCCCGACGGCAAGACGCTGACGCTCAATCTCGTCGATAACGCCACCTTTGCCGACGGGCGCAAGATGACCTCCAAGGACGTCGCCTTCAGCCTTGATTACGCCGGCACGCCGGCTGTCGGGGCCAATATTCTTCCGTTCACGAAGCTGGTGGAAAAAGTCGAGACGCCCGATGACAGAACGGTCGTCTTGCACGTCAACGGGTCACAGCGCGCCCTTTACGACCTGCTCGACCTTCTCTACGTCCTGGATTCCGAACACCCCAAGGATATCCACACCAAGGGAACGGGTACGGGTCCCTACAAGCTGGCATCCTATGAGCCGGGCCAGAGCGCGACCTTCGTTCGCAATGAAAATTACTGGGGCGAGAAGCCGGCAATCCCGCGTATCGAGGTCAAGGTTCTGCCGGACGCGCAATCGGCCATTGCGCAGCTGCGGGCAGGCGCCATAGACTTCCTTCCGAGCATCAGCCGCCAGGACAGCCAACAGCTTGCCGGATCGACCTTCAAGACCGGTATCGCATCGGCCGAGGCCTATGCGTTCGATGTCGGCATCAACGTGGCCAAGCCACCTTTCGACAATCCCGAGGTCCGCAAGGCCATCAGCCTCTCATTGGATCGTCAACGTATCGCGACCGAAATCGGTGGTGACGGCTCGATCGTGAAGTGCCTTCCCTGGACGGTTCGCGACACCGCTGAATCGGCCGGCCTTCAGGACAGCTGCAAATATGACCCGACTGCTGCCAAGGCGCTGATCGACAAGGCAGGGGCGAACGGCGCGACCGCCGAAATCTTAAGCTCCGGCCAGTCTGCGCCGGAACTTGGCACGCTGGCGCAGATCATGCAGTCTTCGTTTGCACAGATCGGGCTCAATGCCAAAATCACCGACCTGTCGGGCACGGCTTTCGTCGCGCAGTTCCGCAAAAGCCAGTTCCAGCTGACGTCGCACTCCTATGGACGGGCGGGGCGCAGCCCAGCAGCACTGCTGCTTTCGGCAGTCGTGTTCTGGTCGAATGGCAATGTGATGGGCGTCAAATCGACCTCATATGCCGACGACGTCAAAACCGTCGTTTCCAGCCCCGTCGCGAATGCCGATACTGCGGCCGCGTGGAAACGCATCGACGAGTTCATGCTTTCCGACAATTGGGTGCTGCCGCTCGCGACCCAACCGTTGCGTTGGGCATCCTCGCCGAAGCTCGACGGCTTGCAGTTTACGCTCGATGGCTCTCCCGTCTTCGACAAGGCCATTTTGAATTAGGTCCCCGTGTCGAAGGCGGGTTTGCCTCGGTTCGAGGAGAGACGGTCATGATCGGCTATATATTGCGGCGAATCCTGCAATGGATTCCGATGCTGCTTGTCTCCAGCGTCCTGATGTTCGCGATCGTCCGCGCCATGCCGGGCGATGCTGCGGACGTCATAGCAGGCCCTGATGCCACACCCGACGTTGTCGCCGCCATCCGCAGCGAGTACGGCCTCGACCGCTCGCTGCCCGTTCAATACGTCGCCTGGATTTCACATTTCGTCCAAGGGGATTTTGGCACGTCCTACATTTATCATACGGACAATGCCGAACTGATCTTCAGCCGAATACCTTGCTCGCTCCTGATTGCGGCGACGGCTCTTGTGCTTGCGGTGCTGATCGGTCTGCCGGCTGGCCTCTATGCGGGGATGCACGGCGGAAAGATCGGCGATCTCGTCGTTTCCATCGCCACGGCAGCGGCCATTGCCACGCCTGACTTCTGGTTCGGCATCGTGGCGATCCTGGTCTTCGCGGTCGCGTTGAATTGGTTGCCGCCCGGCGGCTTCGTCAGTGGTTTCGATGATCCGATCCAGTTCCTACTGAGCCTGATCATGCCGAGCCTGACGCTTGCCCTGCACGGGGCGGCGGTACTTGCAAGGTTTACCCGCAATGCCGTCATCGAGACGCTTGGCGAGGATTATGTGCGGACCGCCAGGGCGAAAGGGATCGGACCTTTCCAGCTCTTGCGGCGCCACATCCTCAGAAATTCGCTGGTGCCGATCGTGACGATCTTGGGGATTCTTCTGGGGCGGATGCTGGGCGGCGCGGTCGTGATCGAATCCGTCTTTGCCTGGCCCGGTATCGGGCGACTGCTGATCCAATCGATCGCCAATCGCGACTATGGCGTCGTGCAGGCGATCCTGGTGTTGCTCGTTTTCGCCTTCCTCGTTCTCAACCTGGTTGTCGACCTGATCTACGGGCTTCTGGATCCACGCATCCGCGTCAAAGGGGAGGCGGCGGAATGACGATGGACGTGAGCGGAAACGAAAGCTCGCGGGTAGCTGCGCGCATCGCTTGGCTTGGGGAGCTTCTGACGCAGCCGGCCGGCGCGGCGGGATTTGCGCTGATTGTCTTCGTGCTCGCTATCGCTGCGGCGGCTACGTGGATCGCCCCCTTCGATCCCAACGAGCAATTCGCCAATCTCCAGCTTTCGCCACCGGGCGTGATGGGACATTTGCTTGGTACCGATGAACTGTCACGCGACATATTGAGCCGCGTTGTTTTTGGCACGCGCGTGTCTATAGCCGCGGGCTTTCTAAGCGTGGCGGCCGGCGCTTGTATCGGCATCGCATTGGGAATGATCGGCGGCATTCTGCGCGGAAGCGTCGACGCATTTATCATGCGCAGCTGCGACTTTCTCCTGGCAGTTCCGGGGATATTGCTCGGCATCGTCATCGTGGCGGTTCTCGGGCCCGGCCTCCTCCAGGTGTGCATTGCTGTCGCGATCGTCAACGTCCCGGTCTTTGCCCGGTTGATGCGCGCCGCGGTCTTGAAGGAGCGGGAGCTCGACTATGTCCGCGCGTCGATCGTCCAGGGCGCCAGTACTGCCCGCATTCTCCTGCGCCACATCCTTCCAAACAGTGTGAGCGGAGTGATCACGCAGTTTTCCGCGGCGACTGGCCAGGCCGTCCTGATGGAAGCGTCGCTTTCCTTTCTCGGTCTTGGCGTTCAGCCGCCCGCCGCTTCGTGGGGATCGATGCTCAGCAAGAGCCGCGACTATCTGTCCAGTTCGCCTCTCTACGCGCTTGCGCCCGGTATCATGCTCTTCCTGTTCGTGCTTGGTCTGAATCTACTGAGCGATGCCTTGCAGCGTCTGCTCAATCCTGCCGAGCGGAGGCGATAGCGAGCATGACCCCGCATCCCAACAGCGTGCTGTCCGTCCGCGATCTGTCGATCGAGATTGCCGCCAAGGCCGAAGCCATCACCATCGTCGACGACGTCAGTTTCGACGTCGAAGCGGGAGAGACCGTCGCGATCGTCGGGGAGTCGGGCTCCGGCAAGTCGCTGCTGGCCCTGTCGCTTCTTTCGCTCATGCCGAGTCCGTCCGTCGTCCTCAAGCGAGGCAGCATCCTGCTTGAAGGCGTGGATATGGCGGCGCTGCCGGAGGCGGAGAAGCGCGGCCTGCGCGGCGACAAGATCTCCATGATTTTTCAGGACCCTATGTCGTCCTTAAATCCGGTCGTGACAATCGGAAGACAGATTGTCGAAGCGATTGCCGCCCACCAGGGCCGCTTGTCGAAGTCGGTCATGCTGCAGCGTGCGGCCGAATTGCTGACCCTGGTCGGCGTGCCGGCCCCGCGCGACTGTCTGTCATCCTTTCCACATCAGATGTCGGGCGGTATGCGCCAGCGGGTGCTGATCGCCATGGCGCTGGCGAACAAACCGCGCATCATCGTCGCCGATGAGCCGACGACAGCTCTCGACGTCACAGTCCAGGCACAGGTTATGGACGTGCTGCGTGAGGTCCGCGGCAGGACCGGCGCGGCAGTCCTGCTCATCACCCATGACATGGGGCTCGTGGCGCAGAATGCCGACCGGGTTCTGGTCTTTTATGCAGGTCGCATCGTGGAGAGCGGGCGCGTCGACGCTGTTTTCCGGCAACCTCGCCATCCCTATACGCGCTCGTTGCTCGAAAGTATCCCACATGCAGGCATGACGCCGGACGAGGAACTGAAGGCGATTGATGGCGAACCTCCGGACTTTGCCAGGTTGCCTTTCGGCTGTGCCTTCCATCCGCGCTGTTGGCTGACGCGGGGCAGATCACTCTGTTCCCAGACGAAACCCACGCTCACGGAGATTGCGCCATCGCATGCGAGCGCCTGCCATTTCGCGGCGGCGCTGACCACCGAACTCTTCCATCCGCAGGAGCAGGCCGTATGACGATCGCGCCGAGGCAGCCTTTAAAACAGGGTGGCGTTTCCCCTCAACCGAGAGAGCCGCTTTTATCGGTTCAGGCGCTGAAGAAGCATTTCATCACACGCGGCGGCATCTTGAACCGCGTAACCAAAACCGTGCGTTCAGTCGACGGCGTAGATTTCGAGATCGGTCGCGGTGAGACGCTGGCGCTCGTCGGCGAATCCGGCTGCGGGAAATCGACGACCGGTGCCATGTTGCTTGGACTCTCCAAGCCCTCGCAGGGCCGGATCGTATGGGCGGGGGAGGACATTGCGGGCATTTCGCATCAGCGCCGGCGAGATCTCTGTCGCGATATCCAGATCGTCTTTCAGGATCCTTATTCTTCTTTGGATCGACGCATGCGGATCTTCGATATTATCGCCGAGCCATTGATCATTCACGGCGTGACAGGCGGCGGAGCGGCCCTGAAGGCGCGCGTCCACGAGTTGCTGGCCTGCGTCGGGCTCGGTGCCCAACATGCCGAGCGCTTTCCCGCACAGTTTTCCGGGGGGCAACGCCAGAGAATTGGGATCGCGCGCGCTTTGGCGCTTGAACCGAAACTGATCGTGCTCGACGAACCCGTCTCAGCGCTCGATGTCTCGGTTCAGGCCCAGGTGCTCAATCTGCTGAAGAGGTTGCAGCAGCAGTTCGGACTGTCCTATCTGTTCATTTCCCATGATCTCTCCGTCGTGCGCTATATGGCGGATCGGGTGGCGGTGATGTATCGCGGCAAGATCGTCGAGACGGCCACGCGTGACGCGCTTTTTAACGCGCCGGCGCATCCCTATACTCAAGCGCTGCTATCGGCTGTGCCGTCGGAAAATCCCTGGGAGAGATCGAAGCGCCAACCCGTCATCCTCAGGGGTGACCCGCCGGATACTGCAACCTCCTTGAAAGCCTGCGGCTTTGCAACGCGATGCTTTCGTGCAAAGCCGGAGTGCGGACAAGAGGTGCCGACGCTTGTCACTCGGGGCGGGATCGACCATCCCGTCGCCTGCTTCTTTCCGGGCAGCGAGAAGGCGCAGGCGCTTACATGAAGCGATTGACCGACATTGCCGTGTTGATGCGTGACGATATCGCCGGCGGACGCCTGGAGCTCGGCGCGCGCATTACGATCGATGATTTGGCGAGCCGATACGGCGCAAGCCATATGCCAGTGCGCGAGGCGCTGCGCCGGCTTCTGGGCGAAGGTCTCATCGAAAAGCAGCGCGGCCAGGGAACGCGCGTCCGACGGATGGACATCGATTTCGTGCAGAATCTCTTTGAGACGCGCAACGCGATCGAGACCGTTCTGGCGAGAGCTGCCGCCCGCCATTGCACCGCCGACGACGTCGCGAGGCTGACGGAAATAGAGGACATCCGGATCGCCCATGTGGACGCTCGCGACTACGCCTCCGCGCTGCAGGTCAACCACGAGTTCCACCAGGCGATCAACGCCATCGGGCGCAATCCCGAGGCCAACGCCATTCTGGAACAGACTTGGGTTCTCGTCGCTGCACTATGGCATCGCTACGAATATGGGCCGGAGCGTTTTGCAGGGGTTGCCAGCGATCACAAGAATCTCATCCGGTCGCTGCGGATGCATGACGGCGAGGGAGCGGCCGTCATTGCAGGTGCGCACGGCGTGAAGGCGAAATACGACCTGCTTTCGCGCATCAACCCTGACCCGCCGCCAACGGCGAGGACAACCCAGAACAATGATTGACCCGGTACCGGAGGCCGACCATGAAGATATTGTTTGCCGATACTCTCTACGCACAATACATGCCGGAAATCCGCAAGGCCGTCGCCGAGGATGCCGAGTGGTGCGTGGCCTCGCCAAGTGATCCGCTCGCACTCGAGCAGGAGATCGCGGACGCCGACATTTTCGTGGGCTCCAAACTCCCGGCCTCCCTCGTTGCCGGCGCCAAGGCGCTGAAATTGGTTGTCTGCTCGGCATCGGGGACGAACGGGATCGCGATCGACGCGCTGCCTGAACACGTTGCCGTCACCAATACATATCATCACGAACAATCGATCTCCGAATATGTGATGATGTCGGTCGTTGCACTCTCCCGAGGTTTGCTGCAAGCCGACAGCGCGCTGCGGCAAGGGCGCTGGCGGTCCGTCTTTTATGACAGCAGCCGGCGTCCCCATCACGTCCTCGCCGGGCAAACCATTGGCCTGATTGGACTTGGACATATGGGAACAGCCGTCGCGAAGCTGGCAAAAGCGTTCGGCATGCGGGTCATAGCGACCAGACGAAACGCCGCGGCGGGGGAGGTATCTGAGGCCGTGGACGAGGTGCGGGGCTCCGACCAACTCGCCTGGCTGCTGCAGGAGGCACGTTTCGTCGTCGTCTGCGCCCCACTGACGTCGGAAACACGCGACCTTCTCGGACCAGCGCAACTGCGATTGATCGGTCCTGACGGTTTCCTGATCAATGTCGGTCGTGCCGAAATCGTTAATGAAGAGGCACTTTTCCAGTCGCTCTTGACCCGGGTCATCGCCGGGGCGGCAGTTGATGTCTGGTACAACTATCCCGATAAGGTCGATGGTGTCAGAGAACCGAGCAGCTTTCCGTTTCGGGAACTCGACAATATCATCATGACGCCACATCATTCCGGTCAGGCCGAGGAAAACTTTCGCGCTCGTGCTGGTGATATTGCCTACAATATCGGCGCCTTCCTATCGGGCAAATCACTCAGGAATACGGTCAGCCGCAAATGACGCCCTCGTTGCCATCGTCCAACCGGGAATAGCACACGCAAACAATGATGCCGAACCAACTTGTCGCGTTTCCAATCGCTTGGCGAGCCTGAAGAGCGGCTCAGCGTTCGGATCTCATCAAGAGCAGTCAATCGGTCAGAACTTTTTCCGCAAGTCGCGCACCCATGACGATGCTGGATCTGTTGCCACTTTCTCATAAACTAGCGGTTGAAGAGGCGACCCCGTTGCTACCACTTGTCCTTCAGTAAGCCGGCGTCCGGCGACACTATAGACCATTGGAACGACGAACAGGGTGAGTAGCGTGCCGAGCGTCATGCCGCCAACGATGACCAGACCGATCTGCTGCCGGCTTTCGGCACCGGCACCTTCGGCAATTGCCAGTGGAACGGCGCCAAGCACCATGGCGCCCGTTGTCATGAGGATGGGCCGAAGTCGCATTGCGGCCGCATCGACAATCGCGGAGAGCCGATCGTACCCCGCCTCCTGCCGCTTGTTTGCAAACTCAACGATGAGAATGCCATGCTTGGTGATCAGCCCGACGAGCGTGACCAGCCCGATCTGCGAGTAAACATTCAGCGATCCGCCCGCAAGATAAAGGGCGGCGAGTGCTCCGGTCATGGAGAGCGGCACCGTCACCATTATGATGAGTGGGTCCCTGAAGCTTTCGAACTGCGCGGCAAGCACCAGGTAGATAAAGCCGAGCGCAAGCACGAACACCACTGTCAGGCTCTGGCCTGAGGCGCGGAATTCGCGGCTTGGACCGGATATATCGGTCTGAACCGTATCGGGTAGCACTTCCCTTGCGGCCCGCTCCATGAAATCCAGCGCTTCGCCGGTTGAGACACCTGCTGCCAGATTTGCTGAAACAGTTACCGATCGGAGTTGGTTGAAGCGCTTCAGTTCCTGGGGCGCTACCGTTTCGGTGACACTGACGAGGTTGGAAAGCTGGATCATCTGTCCATTCGGCGACTTCAGGAAGATCGTAGAGAGCGACGATGGAGAGGTGCGGTCCTCGGCCGCGAGCTGCACATAGACATCGTATTGCTCGCCGTCGTTCTCAAAGCGGGTCACCTGCCGGCCGCCAAGCAGCGTCTCGAGGGTACGTCCAACAACGGAGATATCGATGCCGAGGTCCGAAGTCTTCTCCCGGTCGATGTTGACAGCAATTTCCGGTTTGTTGAGCTTCAGATCACTGTCGACATTCGTCAGGCCGGGATATTCTGTGATACTCTCCATGAACCGGCGGCTCACCTGGTCAAGCTCTTCATAGCTACCGGAACTCTGCAGTACGAATTCAATCGGGCGCGCATTGTTAGACGTGCCGAGCGAGGCAGGATTGTTCGCGAACGCGTTGACGCCGGCGATCCGACGAAGCGCGGGCAGAATTTCGGCGACAAGCTCCTGCTGGCGCCTGTCACGCGCGTCCCAATCCTTGAGGCGGGCAATGACCTGGAAGCGGTTGACCTCCGGCATTCCGTTAATCGTCTGGATACTGCCGACCTCGGTGATCGGCTTCAGCAGCTCTTCTACCCGCTTCGAATAGCGTTCCGTGTAGGAAAGCGTGGATCCCTCGGGTGCCGTTCCAACGATGCGGATGATGCCGCGGTCCTCGACCGGCGCCAGTTCCTGGGGCAAATTCGCGTAGAAGTATGCACTGCCGGCCGCAACGACAATGGCGACGGTGGCAACGATCGTGCGAACCTTCAGCGACGCGGCCAGCAAGCGGCGGTAACCGCGCTCGAGGCCGCTCAGCCAGTCCTCGATGAACGAGGAGATGCGCCCAGGTGCTTGCTCATGCTTCAGCAGTCGCGAGCACATCATAGGTGTCAACGTCAGGGCAACGAAGCCGGAAACGATGACCGCGCCGGCGAGCGTCAGGGAAAACTCTAGAAACAGCCGGCCCGTCCGCCCGGCGGCAAAGGCGACCGGTGCGTAGACGGCAGCAAGCGTCAGGGTCATGGCGATGACGGCAAAGCCGATCTCCCGTGTTCCCTTGATCGCGGCCGGTATGGGCTTCATGCCCGTCTCCATGTGCCGGAAGATGTTCTCAAGCACAACGATGGCATCATCTACGACGAGCCCGATGGCAAGGACGATCGCGAGCAGGGTCAGCGTGTTGACGCTGAAACCCAGGGCATACATGACAGCGAAGGTGGCTATCAGCGAGATCGGAATGGTGACGATCGGGATGATCGACGCCCGCAGCGACCGCAGAAAGATGACGATCACGATCACCACCAGCACGGTGGCCTCGATGATTGTCGAATAGACCGCACCCAGGGCCTGGTCGATGAACACCGAATTGTCGTTGCCCACAGCGCCGGTCATGCCCTCGGGGAGGTTGGCGTTGATACCCGGGAGTATGGAGTTGATGCCTGCTGACACGTCGAGGGGATTGGCGACAGCCTGCTTGATGATGCCGACCACGATGGCGTTGTCGCCGTTGAAGCGACCGGCACGGCGCTCGTCGGCCGCGCCCAGTTCGACCCTCGCCACCTCGCTCAAGCGTACCAGCGAGCCGTTGCCGCGCTTGACGACTACATTCTCGAATTCGCCAACCGTGCCGATAGCCGTCTTCGACAGAACCGTGAACTCACGGTCACTGCTCTCCAGCCGACCGGCCGGAATCTCGACATTCTGCGCCCGGAGCGCATCCTCGATTTCCTGCACGGTCAGCCCGAGTGCAGCCAGCCTCTGGCGGTCGATCCATATGCGCATCGCATAGCGACGCTCGCCGTAGATCTGCACGTCGGCGACCCCGGTGACGTTCTTGAAGCGATCGACAATGTTGCGGTCGACATAGTCGGTCAGCTCGAGCGGGCTCATGCGGTCATTGCGGAACACGACGAAGATCACCGGCTGGGCATCCGCCTCCACCTTGGAAATGACAGGTTCGGTAATCTCGTCCGGCAACCGCTGTCGTACCCGGCTGACCCGATCACGCACGTCGCTTGCGGCAGCGTCCGGATTGATCTCGAGGCGGAAGCGGACGGTGATCCGGCTCGATTCCGCGCGACTGGTCGATTCCAGCACATCGATGCCTTCGATACCGGCGATCGACCCTTCAAGGATCTGCGTTACCTGGCTTTCGATGATGCTGGCGGAGGCACCGGGATAGGAGGTGACGACAGAGACCACGGGCTCGTCAATGCTTGGATACTCGCGAACTGCTAGCCGATCATAGGAGACCACACCGACCAGCAGCATCAGGAGGCTGAGTACGGTCGCAAACACCGGCCGCCGGATACAAAGTTCAGAGAATCCCATTGGCAGCTCCTTATATAGCTTGCTCGGGGATTTTGCTTTTCACCACATCCACAGCCGCTCCATTGCGCAAGCGCGCGTGGCCGGCCGTTACAACGGTGGTGCCGCCGGCTATGCCTTCAAGTTCCACCACACCCACTTTTCGGGCACCGACCTTCACTCGCGTTTCCCGCGCCTTGCCGTCGACGACAGTCCAGATGAAACGATCCTGCCCGCGCGCGATGACCGCGGCTTCGGGAACGGTCACCACCTTCCGCTCGTGCAGTCCCTTTACGCTGATGCGCGCGAAAAGGCCCGGCCTCAGGGTTAGATCATCGTTGGCCAGTCGGGCGCGAATGCTGATCGCGCGTCCGTTGACATCGAGCATGGGATCGATGGCATAGATTGTGCCTGTGAACTGCCGGCCGGGAATGGCGTCGACGGTGATTTCCACAGTCTGGCCGACCAGGACGTTCTGCAGGTTTGCCTCGGGAACCTTGAAGTCGAGCTTGAGCATGTCGATCTTCTCGATATTGACCAGTGCGGTGCCGATGCCGACATAGCTGCCGGTCGAAACGCGCCGGAGCCCGACCACGCCATCGAAGGGCGCCATGATGTCGAGCTTGGCGAGCTGCGCCTGCTGCGAGTTCAGGAGAGCCGCCGCAGTATTGCGTTCGGCAAGCGCGACATCGAGATCGCGGCCGGTGCCCGTGCCGTTCCTGGCCATGTTGCTGGTACGCTGGTAGTTGCTTGTCGCGAGGTTGAGCCGGACCCGTGCCTCCTCCTCGGAAGCCTTAGCCAGCGTATCGTCGAGACGGAAGAGCGTGTCGCCGGCCTTGACCGGTTGACCTTCGTCGAACCGGATTGATGCAATGCGGCCGGCGATTTCCGGCGCTAGCTGCACCGACTCATCGGACTGGAGCGTGCCGATGGCATTGATGTCGGTCGTAGCCACCGTTTCCGTGGCGGTTGCCACCTCGGCCGGGACGGCCGCTACGGCCCCAGGCTGAGTCGCCGTCGATTGCCTGGGGCCGAGGTAGGACACGTCAATCCAGTGCCAGTGGATCGATGCACCGAGCGCCGCAACCACCGCGACAATGACGAGCGTTCCGACGGCGAACTTCTTCATGACCTACCCCATTCGCAATATTCAAAGTCCGAAGCGCATCGAGATCGCGGGTCAGTCAGTCGAATGCGTTTCCCGCAGCGCCCGCTTGTGGCATTCGCAGATGACGCGGGCGATCTCGTCCTGGTCGACCCTCGTTCCACGCGCGGTCATGTCGGCGGCAAGTTTTCGCAATATGTCGGCGTCCCCGGGTTCTTCGTGATCGGCCTTGTGCAGCGCCGGTCCATAATGTTTCTTCGCGTCGTCATCCATTCCCATTTTCGCCGCCGCCCAATGGGCAACGAGGTGATTGCGGCGAGCGCGGATGTTGTCCATGCCGGTTTCGTGGGTCAGTTCGGAATCTGTCATATTCTTGCATGTCTCCTGTTCATCTGTGTCAGCTGGCATCTCACTCGCACCCCATTTTCTCGTTTTCCGGTCTTGAGTGGCTGTCTTCGTGTCGACATTCGTGCGCCCGGTGTCCTGCCCATCTGCTTGCGATTTTCCCGCACTCGCTTCCGGCTTGAAGACGTTGTCCCGAGATTTGGCATCTTGGGTGTCCATAGCTTTTGTGTCTCACTGATCTGTGCGGGATTGACGCTCGGCGCGAATACGCTCTCGAGCAGCTTCTGCGTGTTTTCAATTTTGGCGTTAACCACTTGCAAGTGGTCGCCCACCGAGTCCGTCTATGGACCTGGGCATAGCTCAGGTTACCTTTGGAGAGCGCCGCGTTTGAGGGCGGGCGGTGCTGCACGCGGCTCAATGATAAAATCATCGCTAAGTGCCTTCCGAAGCGGGTGGCAAAGCGAGAGGTCGTTTCGGATCGTAGGCACCAAGGGTCCATTTCGAAGTATACGGACGCCAGCACCGTTTCATTCCATTAATTTGAACGAATTTATCGCAGATTATTTTGCGCAAGCAGCTGAGCACGTATCCTAACCGTCCGCTAAATCCATTTGGGGACGGTCACTCGCTCAAAATTGCGGAGTGTCTCGATCAGCGGGACGGCATGAGCGCTGACCGCGATCGAATGGCGATGGGCCGATGGCAGGAACTTCGTCTCGACCATGTTGTCGATGAACTGCAGGAACGTGTCGTAGAAACCTGCCGTGTTGAGCAGTCCGAGCGGTTTGTCGATCTCCGAGAGCTGGTTCATGGCCCAGACCTCCATCAGTTCCTCGATCGTGCCGATGCCGCCGGGCAGCGCGATGAACGCATCAGCGAGTTCGGCCATGCGCTGCTTGCGAATGCGCAATGTCGGAGCGATCTCATGCGAGGCCAGGCCGGGGTGAGAATGGCCGCGTCGGTGCAGGCTTTCGGTGATGACACCATGCGCCATGCCGCCGGCACCAAGTACAGCATCGGCGACCACGCCCATCAGGCCCTTGGTCGTGCCGCCATAGACGAGGCCGATGCCTTCTTGGCCAAGCGTCCGGCCGAGCGCCCTTGCACCATTGGCAAAATCATCCGTTCCGCCAAAATTCGATCCACAGAATACTGCGATGAACTTGATGGAGCGTGGGTTCAAGTTAACAATTTCATCCGACACGGTGTTTTTCCCTCGTCGTGATCTCGTCGCGCTCGGCAAAATGCGCGGCAATCTCGTGCGCCGCCGCCTGCCTCGTTCGCTCCAACGCCTCGCCACCGGCGGCTGTTCCCTGAACGGTGAAGAAGGTCACGTCCCTGAGGCCGATCATGGCGAGGATGGTTTTCAGGTAAGGTGTCAGGAAATCCGGCTGACGAGCCTGGTCGCCGGAAAAGCGCCCGCCGGAGGCGATGGCGATGAAGACCGAGCGGTCTTCCAGCAAGCCGACCTTGCCGGCGGGGCCGATCGAAAATGTCCGCCGCGCCCGCACGACGTGATCGATCCATGCCTTCAGTGCCGATGGCAGCGAGAGATTGTGCATCGGCGTGCTGATGACAAGGCAATCGGCGCTTTCAAGCTCGCGAACCAGCTCTTCCGAACGGGCCATCGAGCCGGCGTCGGAGACATCCTTCACCGAGGCCTGCGAGATCGCATAGTCTTCGTCGACATGCGGCGGGCTGTCGTTGCCGATGGGCCTGTCGATCACCTCAATGGCGGGGTTGCGCTGCCGAAGTGCGGCGATGATTTCCAGCGAGAGCCGGTAGCTCTCGGCCGCCTTGCCGCGAGGGCTGGCGCTGACATGCAGGATGTTTTTCATCTGTCCATTCCCGATCTGTAATTGCGATGGTTCTAGCGCTGCAATGGCCCAGGCCACAGATCCATGAATGGAGTTTGAAGGTGAGCCATGATTGCCATGGGCGGCCTTGCGCAGCTCGGCGGGGCGCTCCATCATGCACCAGATATTTTCAGCAAAAATCCGATATCGGGGAAGGCCATGACGGCGAAGAAGACCAGCCATATCCCCCGTCCGGACCCGGCAACGGAGACACCCTATTACCGGCAGATCTACGACCGGTTTCGCAGCGCCATAGCCGAGGGGGTGCTGAAGCCGGGCGACCGCATACAATCGGCTAGAGCATTGGCGAAGGAACTTGGCCTCGCGAGGGGCACGATCGAAACGGCCTATTCGCTGCTGGCGGCCGAAGGTTATATTCAGGCGCGGGGGCAGGCCGGCAGCATCATCTCGCCCGATCTCACGCCGGGGACCGCCGAGCCGATGCCCATTCGCCCGGTCGGGAGCGATCCTCTCGTCACCAGCTATCGGCCTGACACCATCTTGCCATTCCAGATGGGTTTGCCGGCGCTCGATGTCTTCCCTCGCAAGATCTGGGCGCGGCTCGGCGCGCGCCGCGTTCGCGCCATGCAGCCATCGGACATGGTGCATCCCGATATCGAAGGCCTGCCGGAACTCAGGACGCAGATCGCCGGATATCTCAGGGTGTCGCGCGGCATCGATTGTTCGCCGGCGCAGGTCTTCGTCACCTCTGGCTATCGCCAGACGATCGGACTGATTTCCCAGGCGCTGCTGAAAGGAGGCGACAGGGTCTGGTTGGAAGATCCCGGCTATCCGCCGACGCGGACGCTGCTTGCCCATATGGGCTTTAAGCCGGTCGCCGTTCCGGTCGACCGGGATGGCATGGTCGTTTCCGAGGGGTTGCGAATGGCGGCGAAGGCGCGGGCAGCGGTGGTGACGCCGGCGCATCAAAGTCCGCTCTGCGTCTCGCTGTCGCTGCCGCGGCGTCAGGCCCTGCTGGATTGGGCGGGGCAGAACGACGCCTGGATCATCGAGGATGACTACGACGGCGAGTACCGCTATGTCAGCCGTCCGCTGCCGGCGCTGAAGAGCCTGGATCGGAACGGGCGCGTGCTCTATGCCGGCACGTTCACCAAGGTGCTGTTTCCGAGCCTGCGGCTTGCCTATCTCGTCGTGCCGGATAGCCAGGTGGAGCGATTTTCCGAGTTTGCCGGCGCCTTTGCCGGCGCCAGCCCTGCATTGACCCAGGCTATCGTCAGCGATTTCATCGCCGAGGGGCATTTCGCCCGCCACATCCAGCGCATGCGAAAACTTTATGCCGAGCGCCGCGAGGCGACGGCGTCGGGCCTGAAAGCTGCGCTTGGCGAGCAGGTCAATATCGATGCGCAGCCGGGCGGAATGCATCTGATCCTGCGGCTCGGGAGCCGCCGGGATCGGGAGATTGTCGCCCGCATGAGACGCGCCGGGCTTTATGCCGAGGCCTTGTCGGACTGGATGTTTCCAGGTGAAGGAGAGGGTGAGGGGAAAGGCGAAGACGTTTCCGCCCTACTTCTTAATTTCACTAATATACGCTCGCGGGCCATCGCCGAAAGTTACGGGCGCCGCATTGCCGAACTCCTATAAGCCGGCAATCATGGCCTATAAGGGAAACCTCTCTATGGACCTTCACCACTAGACCAAGATGCGAGACCATTGGGCCCTTCCAACCAGAAAGGTGTCCTATCATGAGCAATCGCATCGACTACGCAAAAATCTCGCCCGAAGGCTACAAGGCCTTTGGCGGCGTCTATGTCACTCTGCAGAAAAGCGGCCTGCCAAAAGTGCTGGTCGATCTCGTCTATCTGCGCATTTCGCAGATCAACGGCTGCGCCTTCTGCATCGACATGCATACGCGCGATCTGCTCAAGTCCGGTGTGACGGTGAAGAAACTGACGCTGGTCGCCGTCTGGCACGATGCCGGCGGTCTTTTCTCTGCCGAAGAGCGGGCAGCGCTCGCCTGGGCGGAAAGCGTCACCCGCGTTTCCGAGACCGGTGTTCCCGATGCCGATTATGCAGCGGCAGCTGCTGCTTTCGGCGATAAGGCGCTTGCCGACCTAACCTATGCGATCGGCCTGATGAACGCCTTCAATCGCTTCGGCATCGCCTTCCGCTCGACGCCTGCAGCCGCGGCCAATCTCTGACAACCGATGCCAGGCGCTCGCGGCAAGATCTGCGCGCGAGCGCCCCTCTGCCATCACACGTCCGTATTTTCTGAGGGAATCATCATGGCCTGGTTACTGCTCGTCGTCGCCGGAATTCTCGAGATCGGCTTCGCCCTCGGCATGAAATCGTCACAAGGGTTCACGCGCCTCGTTCCGTCGCTGCTGACAGTTGTTTCCGGCCTGTCCAGCGTCGTGCTCCTGTCCTTCTCGCTGCGCTCGCTGCCTGTCGGCACCGGCTATGCGGTCTGGACCGGCATCGGGGCGGCGGGAACGGCCATCTTCGGCATGATCATGCTTGGGGATCCCGCATCTGGATCAAGGCTTCTCTGCATTATCCTGATCCTTGGTGGCGTGGTAGGCCTCAAATTTGCCGCTTGAACGATGACGTGGTCTTAATTGCCCAAACACAGGGCAATGAACGGCCTAGCTGCGACCGCCCCAGTTTAAGCGCGGCGTCCAGGCCGCAAATTTGCGGGAGGTTTCTCTCGTTGAGCAGCCCCGACAGGCAATAGAGAGGCTTTGCATCCAAGGACGCCCGCTATCTGCCCGGGGAGTCAAATCCCGAGGGTAATTTTCCTTTCGTTCGATCTGAGAGAGCGACACGCTCTCCAGGTTGGCGTCCTGCGTGCCCGACCCTGAGGATCCATTCTTTATCCGCCACTTCAGAGTGACGAGATTGATCGAGTGCTAAAGCTCTGCGCTGGCTTTTAGTTGGCACTCGGAGGTACTAAGTGTTGGTTTCCACGCAGAACACTGTTCAGACAATTTTTCTCGAAAGAGAAGTAGCGCCGCTGCGCAGTGGTAGAGCGCGGGATCTATCTCGCGAGCACGAAGACGTGGCCGGAAGAGGGAACGGTCCCCTGAACTTGCGTTTTCAGCGGATGCGCTGCAATGACGCATCAAAACCCTTGTGCTGTCGACGGTTCAAACGGGTATAAGGGGCCATTCCCATAGAAATAAAGGCATCTCGCGTACAATGTTGCCGCAATCAGATATCGCTGAGCTGGAAGAAATTGTCGGCGCTGCAGCAATAGATCCTTCACAATGGCAGACCTTTGCCAGAAGAGTGCGCGAAATCTTGCCTGAAGTAAAAGTCTTCATGCACGTAACTGATTCCGTAAGCGAAAGAATGCAGCCGGCGCTCGCCGAGGGCATAGGTGATGATTTTTTAGCTTCGTTTATCTCGTATTATCAGGAGCTCAACCCCTGGACGGCTACCAATGTTCTCGCGCCGCTGATGACGCCGATGTGGACGGAGCAAAATGTGCCGGCGTCGACCTTAAGGGGCTCTGAGTTCTATGAAGACTTTCTTCGCCATCTGGGTGAAAGTGATTCCGCGACCGGCATCAAGCTTCTTCAAGATCACGAGCGCTTTGCTCAGCTTTCGTTTCACTATGATTCTGCACAGGCCGAGCGAACGCACTCTCGGATCGAGCCTCTAATTCGTATTCTCGCCCCAACGATGCGAAGATCGCTTGAAGCATTAAGGGTAAATCTGACCGGCATCGAGCACGCATATCTCGGGGGCTTTCTGCAGCGCCTTCGCTATCCGGCGCTCGTGCTTGACAAATTTGGTCGTGTCAAAGCCGCTAATAGGGCAATGGAAACACTGCTTGATGGCGTGGCAACGATAAAAATCGGGCGGGATGGCCGGCTCGAATTCGCGGACGGACACTTAAAAACTGCGCTCGCCGATATGACGGCACATCTAAGTAGCTCTCGCGGAGCTTCGCAACCGCAAACCCGTCTGCCTCCGACGTTGAAAACGGCTTCCGGCAGCTATCAATTGGCTTGGACGCCGATGGCAGCAAGCATATCGCATTTTTGGGGAGTCGGAGAGCAATGGGCAACTGAATCTGTCATACTCTTAACCTTGAACCCGTTTGCTCTCTCCGGTGACGATCAATTGAAGCGCCTCCGGCAATTGTATGGACTTACGCCCGCTGAGGCGAGAATCTGCATGCTCCTCAGTCAAGGTGTTTCAATGCCCATCGCTGCTCAGCGCCAGGGCGTTTCCTACGAAACTGCCAGATCGCACCTCAAATCAATATTCAGCAAGATCGGTGTCACACGCCAAACCGAACTTGTTGCACTGCTGCATAGGACATTCCCCGGGCTCTTATGAACATTGGCGGTGAATTCATACCGTCTTGCGTTAGCCCTTCGCAGACTGTCGTTTCCTAGCTCTCGTAGGAGCTCTCAATCTCGGTCGTCCCTTCCAAGACAATTCTGAATACGGGAATAGGGAATCGGTTGCTCCGGTTTCCTAGGTCGTAATCTTGGTCATGGAGATCGCTTCGCTGTATTCTTCCTGCGTGCGGTCAGGGCTACGTCGACCGAGCCGCAATGCGCGAGACACCCCTTGGAATCATCGCAACGCTTTGACAAATTTGCTACTGAGTAGCAAATTAAACTCAAAGGAGATAAACCTATGAGTGTCAAATCGTCGATCTCGCTGACCGACCAGCAAGATGCATTTGCCCGTTCCCTGGTGGATAGCGGCCGGTATTCCAGCATGAGTTCCGTTCTTCAGCAAGGTCTGGAACTGCTCCGGCAAAAGACGGAAATTGAGACCGTCGAAACGGTCGCTCTTCGCGAACTGATCCAGCGACGATAGCGGGGACCGGCGATTTCCGCCACCGAAATGGGAAACCGCGTCGCGACAATGATTGAGCGGAAGCGACGGGCTGTTCTTGTGGACTCTTGGATATTCTGGGGATGCCGAACGCGATTTTGAGTTGATCTTCGATCATCTGTTCGAGGCTTATGTCGAACTTGGGGACGCGCTTGCCGAGGCAGTGGAGCGTAGCGCTGAAAGTATCCGCAAATTGCGGTACCGAAATCGACCGCCTCATCAGTACACCTCATATAGGGACTCTTCGGCCCGACATTCATCCTGGGATCCGGTTTCTTCGGCGGGACAAGGCGGCTATTTGGTTTCTGCCGATAGAAGATAACCGCACAATGATCGTCCCGGCAATTTTTTACGGTGGCCAGGAGCACATCAGACATATGCTCGCACGCATGTTAGCAGAATAGGGCCTATATAGCAGGCGACTCAGATTGACATAAACGGGCCGCGCTGCGGCGTCGCCCGGTCGCGGAGATCGCGAAGACTGTCGGTGGCGCAGGTGGCGAGCAGCTTTGCCAGCACGTCACGAGTCAGCGCCTTGGCGCTCTTGCGGCGACGCGTCTGCGGGACAGCGCGCACGGCAAGGCGAATGGCAGACTTGAGGGAGGGGGAAGCGAAGCCGCCATCGAGACCGCGCCACTTGGTCAGTGTCGACCAATTGGCCAACCGCCGACGCACCGTTGCTGGCGTATGCGGGTCGACGGATTTGAGGAAGCCCCGGCGCCGGAGGTTGTCGCCGACGTCGGCCGGCATGCCGTGATCCGGATCGGTGTCGCGGCGTTGCGGGTCCCATAGGTGATGGGCGACGAATTTGAGCGGCAGAGCTTTGGGGCGGGGCAGGGTAAGGGTTTTCCGGTCGTTGCTAGGAATAGGCAAGATCGGAGGTGAGCGCTCGCAGCGTGTTATCACCCATGCCCTGATTGATAAGATGGCACAGCCGTTTCGACGTCCTGGTCGGTCAAGAGTTCGGCCAATTCGTCGCGACGCTCCATCGGCAGCACGGCGGCGATCGTGTCGAGCTCTTCCGCGCGGGCTTCGACGCCGGAAAGTTTCTTGGCCATCGGACCCTTCCTAGATGAACGCTACACCTGCGTTTCTCGCTTCGAGGGCTGCCAGAAGGTTCGACCGGTGGCATCTTTCGTAGAAAGCCAGGGTCTCGCTCGGCATGTCCCTCGGCATGCCCACGAAATCCTGCAACGGTAGCCTGCTTCCCTCAGTCAACGCGGCAACGGCGCTTTCATGTTCGGAGAGACCCGCCACACGGTCACGCAGCGCCGAAAAGTAACGCAGGTTCGCATCGATGATTGCGGGAGAAGCGCTCTGGCCGTGAGCGAGAACCACATGCTGTGCCTGAAGATCGCGGATCCGCTTTAGCGACTTGCATAGCGCCTGTAGGTCGGCAGGGTCTTTGCTCCAGACTTCCGGAATGGGGAATTCGACCGCGTCGACCGCCAGACAGATGCGGATTTCCGGTATCCATACGGCAATATGGTCAGGCGTGTGCCCGGGCGTGTGGATCAGTTCCAGGGTCAGATCACCGCCCTGGAGTGTCATGGTCTCCCCGGAAAAGGTGATCGTGGGCGCAACGATTTCGACCTCGCCAAACCGCGGCTCGTGTTTTTTCTCGCTGAGAATTTTCAGAGACGAGGGATCACGCAATCGCTCGAGCGCTACGCTATGTGCAATGATCGGTACATCCCGGCGAAGCGCCACATTTCCCCAGAAATGATCCCAGTCCATATGCGAGTTGACGACCAGCAGCGGGCGGTCCCCCATCCGGTCCGAAATCAGGGCAAGTGCCTGCCGGCACAGGGACGGTGTCGCGAGCGTGTCGACAAGCACGTTGTAGCGCAGCGTGCGGACAAAGACCGCATCGACCTCGTCGCCGGCGCGCAGGATGGTGATGCGGTCGTCGAGGCCGGGATAGGTTGTAAGCTCAACGGCAATTTCCATAGCGCTTCCAATGTTGAGCAGGGCTAAAGCACCGCACCAGACGCTGGCACCGGGCAATCGATGCGAATCTCGCAGTGTCGATCAGCTTGATTAAGGGGAATCGATTTCCTTGTAATGATATAGTTTCTTCGCTGCCGGGATCAGTGGAATTTTTCGGATTGACCGGAATTCGCCGTCAGCGGTCATGGTCATGGCATCAGGCTCCGAATAAATTACGATGAACGTCGTGTCGCAAATTGCCGGCACGCTGCTTTGAAAGGGAAAAGCAATGGAGCAGAGAACAAATGCAACAGCTCCCGCGAGGTCAATCGTTGCGCGCTCCTTCTTCCTCGATCCATCTGCGAAACATCTGTCTGTTTCTCCCCGGGTCACGGCCTGGCACGATCAATAGGTGAAAATCGTTCATCGCGAGCGGGATCGCCGGAAACAGGGGGACCAGTCTTCCTGCCGCAATATCCGCCGCAACCAGCGCACTCGGTCCCATAGCAATGCCTACACCATCGATCGCCGCCTGGAGCGAATGATAAAGAGGTTCGAACCTCAGCTGAGCGCGACCGCGCAAGCCGGGGCAGCCTGCCAGTTTAAGCCAATCCAACCAGAGATGCGCGACGGATTCCGCGTGAAGGAGCGTGTGGGCTTCGAAATCACGAACCTCCTCAACCGGTTGGCGAGCGAGAAGAGACGGGCTGGCCACCGGAATGCACGTTTCAGCCAGAAATGGCGTACTGGCGGCACTGATCGAACCCCGTCGGATCGCAACGTCGAATGGATCAGTAATCGTCTCAACCGGCTGGATGGAAGCGGCTAAGCGAACCTCGACATTTGGATGGAGAGCCGAAAAGGCTGGCAGGCGAGGGATCAGCCATCGCATTGCGAATGTTTGTGGTGCGTTCACTCTGAGCAGGAGTGGCCTGTCCTGTTTGATGAGGTTGTCGGTCGCGATGCTCAGTCCATCCATGAGCTTCGTTGTCTCGGCAAGAAAGTCCCGGCCTTCCGCTGTCAGAGCGACACCGCGCCCGCTCTTGGCGAACAGGCGCACCCCAAGCCATTCTTCGAGAATGGCGATTTGCCGACTTACCGCGCCGTGAGTGACTCCGAGCTCTATTGCAGCACCGCTTAGGTTCCCCAATCTGCCGGCGCTTTCGAATGCCTTGATCGCGTTCAAAGGAGGAATATTACGGCTCATTCGTGAGATTTCCTGACATATTGCGGAAACTAATTCGATTGTCCTCCACCGTAAAGAGCGGCACCAAAGAGAAACAAAATGGGTCACCACGATGCTTCTCTTGCCTGAAATCGAACGCCCCCTCATTCGCGTTCTTCTACCGTCCGATTCCCTGTTAGACCTCACAAACCTTCTTCATGCCGCCTATCGTCGACTTGCAGATATGGGTTTACGCTACATGGCGACCCATCAGAGCGAAGCCGTGACCCGCGAGCGCGTCGAGCAGGGGACCTGCCTCGTCGCCGAGCTCGACGGCAGGCTCTGCGGGACGATCCTTTTCCGAGATCCAGTGGGTACACATGGATGCCCTTGGTACGACCGATTTGACGTTGCCTCGCTCGGACAGTTCGCGGGGAGATACAGGCGCGGGGGATCGGCCGCCAGCTTCTCCGCAAGGCCGATGAGCTCGCAATCGCGAGTGGAGCCGCAGAACTCGCATTGGATACCGCCGAGCCCGCCACGCACCTCGTGGAATGGTATACTCGTCTCGGATATCGGTTCATCGAACATGCGCAATGGTCGCATACGAATTATCGAAGTGTGATCCTGAGCAAACGTCTGCCCAGCGCTCGGCAGGTGTAAGATGCTGAAATTCATACACCTGTCCGACCTTCAGCTTGTTACGCCCGGTCAGGAACTGCCTTCCACCGACATGGCGCGCTGTGACAATCCACGCTCGAATTGGCGATAGGCCTCGCGAACAGAGGGATAAAGTCGAGCCGTCTTGGAACCCTCCTGAAAGAGAAGGTCTGCGATCGCGGTCGGTCCGCGTGGAGCGCCTGCGAGGGCTCCAAAACGTTACCCAGGTCAATCGTCCAAATGTTGTCTAAGCTGCTATCAAAGCCTGCGCGCTGCGCGGCCACTTCGGCGCACAGTTCCGTTGTAGTAACCGGACGCCTGTTGCACTGACCGATGGCGCGACTGCTCCATCGCTTCGGGTAGGGGAATCCCGCGGTTTGCCGCCTCGGTCAAATAGCCCGATCGAAGCCCATGCGCGGAAAACTCATTCGGCTCCAATCCCGCCATGACGACTCGCTGCTTGACGATGTCGTTTATTGATTTTGCGTCGATGGCGCGACGGGAAAACGTTGCCCCAGCGATCGATTGCCCGGAACATGCTGCCTTTGGTGATTTTAGATGCCTTTGACCACTCACTCAGGACCTCAACCGGCCGCCCGGTGAGATAGATAACTTCGTCATGCATGCCGTCGCTGGGCTTGGTGCGGCCAAGGTGAATGGAGATCGAGAGGTAAGCAAGATCGGACGTCAGCGCCCGTAGGGTATTGTCCCCCATCCCTTCATTGACGAGGTGACGTAGGGTTTCGACGTCCTGGTCGGTGAGCAGCTCCGCAAGTTCGTCGCGGCGCTCGATCGGCAAAACCGCACATGCTCGTCATAGAGATCGTCGTGGTCGGAAGTGGTGCCGGGCGGTACGGTGGTCCGGCCCCCGGCCGCCACTTTCAGGAACTCCTCCATCGCCCCTGCTGTTTTTGCTATATAGCTCAAAGTCGCTATCGGCCTCTCATCGCGACAGATCGTGATCTCGTTGCTATGAGCCGCCAACTCGATCAATTCCTCAAGCCGCTCTGCCGCTTCGGCAATCTCCACGAAAACTCTCATCCCGCGCCCTCACCATACCCGCTCGTGCAGAACGGCGTCGAACACCACGTCTGTCGAGACCAAGGCGCAATGCTCCAGCCTTGTCTGCGCTGCAAGAATTCGATCCCAGGGATCACGATGTTCCCAGTCGAATTCCGCTGCCAATTCGGCATGAAGATCGGTGATCGCCAGCGTCTGCAAGCCGCTGTCAGCGACGGCGGCGCGCATTTCCTGGGGTTTCAGATCGAGTTTCTTCAGGCGCATCTTGTTGTCGAGTTCGTAGAAGGTCACGGCGCTGACGAGGACGATGTTGCCCTTGTCCTCGATCAGGGATCGTGCCGTCGCCGAAAGCCGGTCACTGCCGATCGTCCACCAATAGACGGCATGGCTGTCGAGCAGCACCTTCAACGGCGGTTTCCATCGCCAGCATGCTTGCCTTGAAACACGCCGACGTCGTCATTCCAGTCGCCGGCATCGATCGCTTCCTGGGTCAGATCCTTGTCGTCGAAGAGATCATCGGGCAAGGCGCGGTGGCGCAGTAAGCCGAATGGCCGCTTGTTGCCAGGCGATCCAGGACCGATACGGGCATAGACTTCGTTGCCGCGCATGATGACAATTTCCTCGCCCTGGTTGGCGCGTTCCAGCACCTCGGCGAAATTCTTGCGCGCCTCGCTGATCTTGTAGCTTGTCTGCGGCATCGCGATCTCCGGCCTTGATCTGCGGACGATAGCATGGCCAATCTTCGCGTACAACCAGCTTGTACCTATAACTTCCGATAACGAATTAGGCGCCGCTTCGCAGTGGCCAGCGCGAGAGTGGTTCAAAATTCTACGCCGAGATGGGGCTGAAAATGAACCTGTGGTGAGAACAATGGCTGCGCGAACTTCCGTTGCGTTCGGGTTGACTTCAAGCGCGATGCTTGTGCCGATATTATAGTTGTGTTTTCAGTCTGCAGCTCAACCTGGAACTTAGGGTTTCTGTTGAATTTGCGGAGCGGAGCAGGGAACCACAACCGCTACAATCTAAAATTAGCCGCCACTCTTATTCAGTGGCCGTTCATGACGACGCATTATGATCATCACTTTGGAACGATGCTTGAGAAGATCTCATGCGAAACCATCTTTCGTTGGCCACGACCTTCGCGGCCTCGCTCGCCTTCGTTGCACCCGCGTATGCCGATTTCACGATCGGCGTTATAGCTCCGTTGACTGGTCCTGGCTCTGCAGACGGCGATAAGGTCAAGTACGCAAGGCAAGCGGCGGCCGATGAAATCGACAAGAACGATGGCATCCTTGGCGACAAACTCGTCTTAGAATTTGGCGACGATGCTAGCGATCCGCTGAAGAGTTCATCCGTCGCCAAGGATCTTCTCGACGAAAATCAATTTTGTCATCGAGGCGGCGGTTTTTGATCCTCCGCCCCCTACTCAGATACGCGAAGCCGCGCCATCCGATATTTTGGCACCCGCGGGTAGCAACCTCTTATATTTGACGAAGACGTCTTCGCTGCCCGAACTCATCGACGGTGGACGGACCAGCAATCTCGCCACCGAGTGCTACCGCGCAGACCCCCGCGAAGGTGTAATAGCCGCCAACTATGTGCTGAAAAATCTCAAGGGCAAAAAAATCGCGGTCATTGATGAGAGATCGAATTATAGCAACCCCTTGGTGGAAGCCTTCAAGGCGACCCTCAACCAAGGCGGCGTGACCGAAGCGCTCACGATCTCCGTCGACCCTCGTGCATACGACCCTAGCCATGAGGCAGCAAAGCAGAACGCGGAAAAGCTGAAACAGGCAGGGGTGCAGGTCATTTATTTCGGGGACACTATCCGGGACTTGCCATACTTGTTCAGCAACTGCGGGAAATTTCCGTTAACGCGCAGCTCATCGGCGGCGATGCCTTATCGAACGTCAATCACCGAACCTCTGCTCAAAAGGCAGCTGATGGCACCATATCCACCGACGCTCCTCGCGAAACGCTGACCACCGATTTAGAAGGCGCGCGCACAGCACTTAAGGCGCGTGAGATTTCGGTTGAAGACCTGACATTCCGTTCCTATGCCGCTGTCAACGAGATAGCGATCGGAAACAGGATACCGCCAAGTTACTCCGTTTACATGTGGAATACAGGCGGAATTTTTCCAGTCAACGAGACACCCCAGGGAAACTGAGGCTGAAACGAAGCGTCAACAGCGGCCTATTACAAGCGGTGTTTGTGGCTCTGATTGACTGATTTTCGTTCGGCCAGCTATCTGGCCGGAAGGGCTCACTATGCTTCGTCTGTGGCGCCGCCGCTCTGTCGCCTGCCCCGATATGAAAGCGTCGACAGCATTCTGCGGCCAAACCCGGCGGAAATCTCGCTAAGAGCGTAAAAACGCGCTGTTTCCGGCGATCGAGCACGACCGACACGCGGAACCGAAGGCGCGTCAGCGGCCTTCCCTTGGCGGAAACGCCACAAACCCGGGTGTTTCGGAAGGCGACTGGGAAGGCGTTACGGTTTAAGGCAGGCATTGAGGGGTCAATTTCGGTAGGGGGCGAAATGACACCCGAAGGCCTGCCAATCTATCCGATGTAGAACGGGCCGGAGGGGGCGTCCTTAGATAATCCAACCTTTGGTGCATTTTGTATCGCCGGACGCCCACCGGAACATGTCGTCAACGTATCCTTGTTTCGCTATATTATTGCCGGTATAGACCGTAACCTTTGAACCTGTGCCTGCCTTTTCGATTTTTACCCAATACACATAGGCGCCGCTGAGATCATAGGTATTGAACGCAACTCCAATACCTTGTTCGGCATAAAGATCACTAGCTCCATTGAAACAACGGTCGGCTTGACCTGCGACACGTTTATACATCACATCAAAGCTCTCTGGAAACGACCGGGTGGCTTTCAGTGTCTTCGGATCGGACTTGAATTGAGCAAGGTCTGAACTTTCGGCGGACGCGCTCGAGGGCGGGCCTGCGAGTTTGGCAGGCGCGGTAGCAGCGGTAGAAGTACAGCCCGACAAGATGGAGAGCGCGACAAGCGACCTGAACATGCGTTTCAAAGGGAGTTGTCCTTTCAGATCTGGTTTTGTTAGCGTCTTCCCCGGATATTCAGTCGAGAGAAGATGTCAAGGTCATGGTCGTACGATTTCGACGATAGTCGCCTCCGGACAACAGTCACCACCTGAAAGTTTTGGCCCTCAGGCATCAAAATTCCTAAAGGTTCAATCGGAACGACCACTTGCATGCTTATGGTGCCATTTCGGAGCCGCCCCCATCGAGAGCAGGGAAGGCGCGGGAGAGGGGCAATCCGGCACGATGAGCAGGTGTCAGCACTCAATCGAGCAAAAAGAATCTGCGGAACCTGGTGAACAGTGGCGAAAAGCTCTGATTTCCGGTGAATCCACCGATCAGGTCGGCGGACCGCGAAAATCAAAGGTCAAGGCTATCCGTACGCGAATCCGGCGCCGCCGACGGAAGTCTCGAGACTTCTTCGGGAGTACGGGCAAAGGGATGGAAGGACCGACAGGGCAAGATAGCTATACGTCTTCGCGGATCAATTTGCCCGTTTGGGGGTCTCTCAATTGACGATCAGTTTGATTCAATCAAAATTTGACGCCCCAATCGCTGCGGACCCAAAAGTCTGGTTCTGGCCCCTCGGTCGTCGCGTTCGCCATGAGTGATCCAGTGCCTCCTCCAATATCGTATTCAGCGCCGAGGCCACCCCGGAACCAAAACTGATCAAGATCCTTGCCTGGCAGCGCAAATCGGCCGATACCAATGATTGTCCCGTTCGTCGATCCGGTTTTGTTTTCAAACTGATAATCGGCTTCGGCTTTCGCGAGCAACCTAACGCGATCGTTTAGCGGGTGCACGAAATCAGCTCCCAGACGCACAACCGTCGAATGGCTGCCGCTGTCATCGTAGCTAACCGGGAACGCACCGTTCGTCTCCGAATATCCGTCTACGGTCGTCCTTGCGTAGGAAATGGCGGCGTATGGCGTGATTTCCGTGTTCTGAATTGTTGCCGCGTTTAGCCAGTCAAGCCGCAGCTTCGCTCCCCACGTCTCCGCATCCGTACTGCCGTCGGAATAATCGGAACTTACCCCGTTGAGATATGCCCGGCGGCTATCGATCGAGCTCCGGAGCCAGTAGCCACCGACGGTCACATACAGGTCGTTGCCGATATCAGCCGTAACCTCCGGCGAGAGGTAGACACCAGTTTGCCTCAGATCTCCATCGAGGCCGAGCTCGTCGCGAGCCTTGATGCCGCCGAGTGAAAAACGTGCGGTGACACCTTGAGCGACACCATAGCCCATTTCGATCTGGCCAAGGCCGAAGCCATCGTTTGCCGCGTCGCTGTCTCGCCCGCCGTCGATTGTACCCTTCAACGACATCTGGCCAAGCGAAAGGCGGTCTCGCATTGGTTCACCTTGCGCACCGAACATAACCGTGTCAGCAGCCTGGACGCCGCTCCGCAGCATTACCGTGCTCGCTTGCGAAATTGTCGGAAGAAATTCGGATGTCTCGATGATTCCTGAGCCCGTGTCTGGCTGAGAACCTCCCGTGCCTGGCTCAGAGCCTCCTGAGCCAGGCTGAGAACCGGAATCGCCGGGATTTCCGCTTGAGTCCGGTACCACACGGGCGATGTACTGGTTACCCGAGGACGAAGTGCCGATCACCGTGTTGCCATCCGCGGAAACTGCCTCAGCAACTCCAGGTGCATCACTTCCAAGATCCACGCCAGCCGCTCGAAGCCACTGCTGCACCGATGTCATGCCACCGGCGCTGGTCCATCGAAAACCCTGGTCAACCCCGGCGTTGTCCGCGGAGTATCCGACCACGACTGAGCCGTCGGAGTTGACGCCAAGCGCAGAGGAATAACTTCCTCCGAGTGTTCCAAGATCATCGAGGCTCGCTGATGACGCGACATATCTCACGGCATGAGCGACGCCACCCAGCGATGTGCCGATGAGCACTTGACCATCGCGGCTTATCCCATTGAGACTGGTGCCGTTGGAGCCATTCAAAACACCGACGTCGATCATGCCGTCGGCCGTGGTCCAACGAAACCCGTGAGTTTGCGAAGAGACGGTGCCCGAACCAGCGACCACCGAACCGTCGGCGCTAACCAGCGTGGCAGATGAAGTCGTGAAGACCCCATTGTTATTGATATCCTGCAGAACCTGGTCAGTTGCATTCCAGACAAAGGCATGAGTTAAGGACGTAGCCGTATCGCCCCATCCGACGACCGTGCTACCGTCCTCGCTGATTGCATTCGCAAGAGACTCAGTACCCGTCGCGAATGTGCCAAGGCTTTGAGCTCGCCAGCCATTCGCCGCGGTCCAATAGACTGCATGAGAGCCATTGGAATCGGATTCATTTCCGGCAATGCTTGTCCCATCGAAATTTGCTCCGACGGCGTATGTCGACTGCCCCGATATCGCCAGCGAGATGAATCCTCCTGCCTGGCTCCAGGCAAACGCGTCCTGGTCGCCGCCTGACTGGATGTCGCCCACCGCGACATTGCCACCTCCGCTGAGACCCATTGTATCAACTGTCGTGCCTGTCGATGCCGGGATCGTATTTACGTCTCCCGTGATCGTGCCGATATAGCCGCTATTGCCCCGACGGACGAGGATGCTCGAACCGTCGTCACTCGTGCCGCGCAGAATCCCATTTGGAAGTATCACTGGGGCTGACGCTGCGATGGCCGCTGACATTGAGACAAGTGAGAAGGCCGTTCCGCCCAAGACCGAAAGCAGAAGTTCCGAAAATCGCGATCTACCGAAAGGGACGCGCTTTAACAGCGCTCTGCTATCTATTGTCGCTGATTGCCACGCGTCAGGACAAGGCCTTAGCCGTCGAATGCGTGCGAGCTGAGTTTGATTTTCGAAGCTATCAGACACCCGGCTATACTTTTCGTTCCGATGCTCGCTTGAAGGTTTCCCTACATCCCTATCAGCAAGCAACTGTTAACGTTACTCAAGCGTATATATTGTTATCGTATTAACAGTCCCTTCAAGTCGCAGGGGCAAATGTAGCCCTAGCTCCGCCGCTCGATCGAGAACCTACTAATGGGGCCATTTAGCCCGATCTTGTCAGCTCATCCTGCGGCCGCAAAAGATCGATTATCAGGCCGCGAAACCAGGCATGCTCAGGGTTCGGAACGTCGCGTCGGCGCCAGCCCCCATCAGGCGGCGCGTCGCCAGCATGCGATCAGTCCAATCGAGGTAGGCTTGCCAAAAGCAACGCTTGGAACGCGTTGCTTTCCGGCATCTAAAGCTGCGATTCGAGCGGCAGCCACTTGATCAGCCAGACTATCGCGCGCCGAGCCATCCCAGCATCTGGCTCTTCTTTGAGGAGCGTATCTTTTCCGTCGACAACCTTGAGCCAGCGCAAGGTTCCTTTTTCAAGCCTTACGGGATAACTCAGCTCCGTCTTGGTCTCTTGCGCAAAGACCGCGTCCATTCGTTCGACGAGGTCGGGCGACTCGAATAGGACACCCATTTCGGTGTTCAGAGAGACCGATCTCGGATCAAGGTTGAGAGATCCGATAAAGCCAAACTTGCTATCCCTGGAAAAGGCCTTCGTGTGAAGGCTTGCCTGTTTGGAGCCGCGCAGGGAGAACGATCCGACGTCAGCCATTGATTTTAGTTCGTAGAGCGCGATCCCGCCTTTCAGCAATGGCCGTCGATAGGGCGAATATCCGGCGTGAACTGCCGCAACGTCAGTGGCTGCAAGCGAGTTCGTCAGGACGGAAACCCTTACCCCTTTGCCGGTGAGCTTCGTCAGAGCCTCGACGCCGCGCTGGCCAGGAATGAAGTAGGGCGACGTGATATGGATAAACTCGGTTGTGCCGGTGATCACCGGCAACAGCGTTTCCATCATGATGTTTTGCCCACTGTGCATCTTGCCGCCGGCTTTCTCGGGCGGATCAGCCAGAACGTCGAGTTTTTCGACCCAGATGTAATCGTCCTCCGAAACAGCGTCCTTCAGGAAGATTCCGTCACGAACACGATCAAGATATGGCTGGGCACGCTGTTCGAAGTCGAGGCGGTCCATGTTGCGTCGAAGCTTCTTCAGCTTGTTGGCTCGGCGGGAAAGCAATGCGCGCACCGGCACGGCAACCGAACTGTTCCAGTAATCGTCGAACAGATTTTCCGTCTTTGCGACGGCTTTGCCGACCATTATGAGATCGAAGTCCCTGAAGTTCGCTTTCTCGCCGGCATCAAAATAAGCGTCGCCAATATTGCGTCCCCCGACGATCGCAACGCGTCCATCGGCAATCCAGGCCTTGTTGTGCATGCGACGATTGACGCTTCGGAACCGCAGCGCCATTTCGAGGCCGCGCCGCAGGATATTTTCCCGCGCCTTCGTGGGATTAAACAGCCGCAGCTCAATATTTGGGTGGCAGTCGATCGCATGAAAAATCTTGTCGGACATGGAGACGCCGAGATCGTCAAGAAGGATCCTCACGCGCACGCCGCGGTCGGCCGCAGCCACCACCTCCCGCATGATCAGCAGTCCGGTCAGATCCGCATTCCACATGTAGTACATGAGATCGAGGCTGCGTCCGGCCGAACGAGCCGCTAAAACGCGGGCTGCGAAAGCCTCCAGGCTGGAGGTGATCAGGACCATACCGCTTGCAGCCTCGCGCTCCCGGCAAAGTTTGGACCCATATCGATCAAGCTCGGTGTCAGCCGGGGCAATCTCAAGGACGTGCGATTGAACTTTCTCGACGCGCAGCAGAAACCGGGCGTAGCTGGACATGGCCAAAGCGCATAGTGCCGCCAATGCTATGACGACGATGATTGCGATGTTAAACAAGCTCACTCGATACCCAGCAATATGATGAGGCGGTCCGCTCTGCCAAGATAGTATCGGATGACTGAGGAGATGCTACTGCCGGCGCCGAAATCTGATCGATCACAAGGCTCACTCATATCGCAGCTTTGCAAACCAAGCAGCATACGACGTATTCTTAACGAGATGCCGGTTGAGGTCCGGTTTCCCGTCAGTCCACCAGACGGGACCTCGTTCGCCGAGCGCGACCTTGGCATCATCCACCCTTCGGCGTGCGTCGGCCATGGCGCCGGGATCGTCTTTCGTATCCCGCACCGCCCGCCGCGCTGACATCAACGCCTTGACCAGCTGCTGTCTAGCCCCTTCTGCAATGGCCGGATTGCTTTTACGCCAGAGGCGGCCTCGGACGACGAAGTAGCCGCCGTCCGGCGTGTCAGGATACGCGGGCGCCGTGGTGCCTGGCGTCATAGCAATGTCCGTTGTGCTGGCACGGCAACTTCGGGCTCTGAGATATCGCCACGCCTCGCCAGTTCGGTCTGTGCGCTGAAACGGATATCGATATCCCGATCACTCAAGAATTCGTTGAGCGCCTCGGTACTCAGTCGATCCCAACTCTTGCCCCGATCCGGTCCAGATGGCACACGCGGCAAAAGGCCGGGCTCAGCACTCCAGATGAGACACTGTTCGAGCGACGCCGCGTTCAAAAGATCGCGAAGATGATGACCTGTGACATACGCGTCCGGCATTGCCCGGTGTGCCGGCAAACCGATCTCATGCACCAATCCTTCCGGCATTCGCTCGTAGCGGAGCATCTGGTTGGAGAACCGTGGTAGTTCCGGCCAGACCCGCAAGGCGCATTTCCACGTGCAGATCCAGGGCGTACCTCCGGTGAAAGGCGGTGTGCAATATCGCTGCTCAAAGGCCGCACGATGGGCGGCCAGCGCATCGATGTGCCCGGCTGGTCGAAGAATGTCTGACGCGACTTGCTTCCAAAACGGGGCATCAGCGACCTGGGCGTCGAGAATATGATGAACGGCCATGGTGTCCGGTGACATCGGTCGACCGGGATTGACGAGGAGAGAGCCTCGTTCTTCTGTGACGCGCCATGTTCGGTCGCCACCGAGTACGACGTCCTGCCAACCGATCTCGCAGACATCGTTCGGCCCGTTGCCGCCGGTCTCGAGATCAACAACGCGAACTCTTGGTTTTGACATATCGGAGATCCTGTTTTCTCGGAATGTCGTCTTTACCGCGGGCGGAGTGCGAGGCGAGGGGGAAAATTACTGCAGCTTCGCTTCAATCGCCTGACCGACGATCGTGAGCTGCAACCTCGGTTCGCCTTTGAGAAAGCTTTCTTCGACAAGCTGCATCTGCTCAAGGCGCTCGATAACCCTTTCGGAGAGCCGCTTGTCGCCCACTATCCAACCTCGGCCGGCTTTGCGTTGGCGGCGGAAAAATGCGATCGCTGCAATCGCTTCCCGTTGCGCCCGGGTGAGGGTTTTGACGGTTTCGCTCGTGTTCGGGTGTTCGGTGTCAAGCAAGCGATCATCCCTTCTGGTTGTGACGTGGTTCATCTGCGGCGGGCCAGTCATTGGAGGGCTCGTTGAAAACATCTTCTGCCAGGTCGGGGTCTCGATCATAACCAAGGCGACGTTTTGTCAGCACGTCCTGAAGGGTCTCGATCACCACGGCAGTCCCGTGTCCCTCGCTGGCGAACCGATCGATGACATCGGCCACGAGATCGTCGAGTTGTTGGACCAGTCGCGCGGAGTTTTCAGCATCGTTTGTCATGGGCCGCGCCTTTCAAACCGTGGTTCGCCGTTGCTGCCATTCCTTGTAGGGTGCCAGCAACTGACCGGGAAAGCGATCCTCGATCGCGGTTTCGACGAGTGCGATCCTGGCGAACACGTCGCTTGTCTCGCCGGCCTCGACCGCGACGTTCTCGCTCTCCTGTTCGAGCGTTTGCATAAGAGCAAACAGCTCATCATCGGTCATGGCTGCAAGGTCGTCCGCGAAGTCCCCCGCATCGAAATCGTGTTCCTCGGCCATGACGCTCCTCAAATGCAAACATGCTCACAGGGATAACGGCCTAGCCGTCGTCCAGTTCAATCCAGACAGGGGCATGGTCGCTGGCGTGCTCCCAGGCGCGGGCGAACTTATCGACACCACCAGCCTCAAGCCGTTCCCGCAGGGAAGGGCTGAGCAGGAAATGATCGATGCGCAGGCCGGCGTCGCGCGCGAAGGCATTCCGGAAATACTTCCAGAACGTATAGACATGCTCCTCGGGATGCAGCAGGCGGATGGCATCGGTCCAGCCCATGGCAATCAGCTCGGCGTAGGCCGCGCGCACCTCTGGACGGAACAGGGCATCGTCCCGCCACCGATCCGGAGCGTAGACGTCGAGATCCGTCGGCATGCCGTTGAAGTCGGCGACAGGGGCGACCGGGAACTCAAGTTCGAACAGCTCGGCAGAATAGGACCGCAGCCGCTCAAACCTGCGAAGTTTGTAATCGAATTTCGGACCCGGCGCTGGATTACCGTTCGGGAGATAGAGGCAGCCGATCACCATTCCGCCGATCGCCGCTTCGATGTAGCGACTGTGGCTGTCGTCGGGATCGCCGGGAAGTCCGCGACGAGTTTCGCGCGGCTCAGCGACGACGACGCTATTAGTGCTTTCGGTCTCATTTGGAAGGACGTGCACCCTATCCTCAAGGGCGAGCCGTGGAAATCTCCGGAAAAAGCGATAGAGCAGGTGCGCGAGAAACCGATCGGAAGCGCGCTCGATTGCGGAGACACCGTCGATATCGACGGTCTTGTAGTGGACCTGATGAGCGGCTTTGCCCAGAAGCGCCGCCTTCGTTTCAGGGGTGTTGGACTTGGCGAGGCCGGAGGTGGCGCTGGCAGCAATCACGGCTGCTGAACCAGCGAGGACACTCGTAGCGAAGAAACGACGTGTGATCATGATTT